>CAKUDB010000001.1 GCA_934644775.1 uncultured bacterium
CTTAGTCCCGCCTTCCGCTATGAAATGCCCGCCAGTTATGAAATGAACAGCTATAGCTGCAAAAGCAAGGCGCAGCAAGTGTAACAATGCTGCGCGACAAAACACGCTTAGTCCCGCCTTCCGTTATAAAATGTCTGCCAGCTATGAAATGAACATGCTAGGGCCAAAAAGCAGGGCGCAGTTTAATTTTTTTTGTTTTTGCGTATAAAAATGTAACAATTAAGATATTGTATTTGTGTAACTTAAAGCTTAAGCAAAGCGTAAAATCGTCAGTTACTCTCATCTAGTTACTCTTTTAAGCCTGAGAAGGTAATAAAAATAGGGGGAAGAATGCAGGGGGGTGTTTTGGAACCGCAAGAACTGCGGGGATAGCTCGGTAATGGCATATCCATCCGTAAGGAGCTTTTATCGAGAATCTTGCGACTTTAGGTCGTGATTAGTTCAGTTTTTTAGCAGACGAAAGGCCCTTGATTGGTTTGGACGCTCCAACTTCCGCAAAATTGACTACTGAACACCAGGCAGAAGCCGATTCTTTATGGCAAAATGATTTAGATTTAGAAGTTAAAGAAATTTCTATAGATGATATTTTGCAAAATCCGCTGCAACCTAGGCGCACCTTTGAAGAGTCGGCTTTGCAAGAATTGGCCGATTCTATAAGGGCTAATGGCATTATTCAGCCAGTCATTGTCACCAAATTGCCTGAGGGTTATCGTTTGGTAGTAGGTGAGCGCCGATTCAGAGCGGCTAAAATGATAGGTCGTCGAACCATTCCGGCTATAGTGCGCAATTTAACCAACAAGGATATGTTGGAATTGGCCTTAGTCGAAAATTTGCAACGTCAGGATTTAAATCCTATTGAAGAAGCTCAAGCCCTCTCTTTTTTAATTGGAGAATTTAAGTTTTCTCACTACAAATTAGCTGAGCGTATCGGCAAGAGTCGCCCTTATATTACTAATTCTTTGCGCCTTTTGAGTTTGCCGACTCCTATCAAGGAAGATTTGCAAAATAATATACTTTCCAGCGGTCATGCCAGGGCTATTTTGTCTTTGGAAGACGAGGTTCGCCAAATAGAAGCTTGGGAACATGTTAAAGCTGAGCAACTTTCTGTACGCAAAACTGAAGAGTATATCAATGCCCTCAAGGGATTGAATAAAGCTAATGAAGAGTCAGAAGAGAGCCATTCTGATAAGAAAAAAGTCACTGCTAAAGAGCCACTTTCTCCCGAATGGAAAGATCTTTTGGAGAAGTTGCGCTACAGTTTTGGCGCTGACATACGTTTAAATTCCCGTTCTGATGGTAAGGGTAAGTTAGAATTTCATTTTAAAAATCAGGAAGAACTGGAAAGAATTGTCGAATGTTTCATCTATCTGATGAAATCTTAGATACGCTTTGGTTTTTGAGGCCTTTTTGCAGCCGTAGTTAGAGTTGGATTTTATGGAGATTTTAATGAAAGAGCTTATCCGACAGGGCATACAGTCTATAGATAACCCCTTAATAAAAGCTACTGAAGAAGAGCTTGATCGCTTAGCCGAATTTGCGCAGAATTTGCTTAAATATGGCAGTGAGAGGGGACTTACGGCTTTAACCAGTCCTGAAGATATAGTTAGGGAGTTAATTGTCGATTCGTTGGGGGCTATGGCTTATATTGGTAAAGATCAGCGCATTGCTGATATTGGCTCTGGTGCCGGCATACCCGGTATACCTTTAGCTATAGTTCGTCCTGAATCGTTTTTTATTTTAGTTGAATCTCAAAATCGCAAGTCGGCTTGGATTGAAGAGCAAATATTAAATTTAGGGATTCAAGCTAAAGCCCACGCTTTACCTATGCGTATAGAAGATGTGGCCCACAGTGATAACTGGCGCGGTAAGCTCGATTTTGTTACTGCCAAAGCTCTTTCTGCTTTACCCTCTTTAATCGAATTGGCCGTTCCTCTTTTAAAAGTAAACGGTTGTCTTTTGGCTTACAAAGGGGTTAAATTGCAAGAAGAGATTGAACAATCGGCTAATGCTTTAGATAAACTCCATGCCAAGGTTGATGAGGTATTTTCTTACACTCTTTATGGGCGTGAACGTCATATATGTGTTATAAGAAAGTTGAAACCTACTCCTAAATCTTATCCCAGACGAGTGGGGATGCCTCAACATAGTCCGCTATAAGTGAAAACTTTTTCACAATAAGCACAGCCCAAATTGGTGGCTGTCTTTTTTTTTGCCAAAACAGTATAAAAGTCTGTGGAAAAACTGTTAATAATGTTGATAAGTTATAAAAATAACCGAGAGAATATTCGCTATTTAGGTCGGCCCCAATCCTAAATATTGACAAATAATAGCAAAAATAGAGAGAATCTCCCTATATACACCCTTTATAACGTATATAGATCTAAAAATATTTTTATCTAGAGGCCAAATTTTAGTTAAAAAAACTGGCCCTTGTCGATCTTTTATACAGCTAATCGGCTAAAAATGTGTATAAAATTGTGGAAAAGTGTACTTCTTAGATGAGTATAAATAGATATGTACACTGGCTGTGTAAAAAATGTGAATAATGTGAACAAATAGAGCTTTTTTTCTAGGGCCAGTTTTTTTAGCAAGTCTAAGTAGGGTGCAGTCTTTTTATTCCATAACTAGCTTTGCTAATTCTAACAATTACCTGGCCAATAAGATTTACTCTGAAATATAAATCTTCTTCTCAAGGGAAAGCCCTAACTTTTAGCCAAAATCATTAAGTATACCGATTAACTTCTATAAAATTTACACTCTAGTGAGGATTATGGCTATGGCTAAATCTAAAGTATACTTTACCGATATGTCTGTCACCATGGAGCGACCTTTATTAGTTAAATTTCGCAATCTTTTAGAAAGATCGGGCTTAAAAGATCTCCCTTTAAAAGATCACTTTGTAGCGATAAAAACTCATTTTGGTGAGTTGGGAAATTTAGCTGCCTTGCGTCCCAACTATGCCAGAGTATTAGGCGATTATATTAAAGAGTTAGGTGGCCGTCCTTTCTTGACCGATTGTAATACTTTATATGTAGGCGGCCGTAAAAATGGGCTCGATCATTTAGATACAGCCAATTTTAATGGTTATAGCGTCATTACTACTGGAATGCACAATATTATTGCCGATGGTCTTAAGGGTAATGACGAAGTAGAAGTTTCAGTAGAAGGGGGCCAATATATTAAAAAGGCTAAAATTGGCCGGGCTATTATGGATGCCGATGTATTTATTACTTTAAGCCACTTCAAGGGGCATGAAATGGCCGGCTTCGGCGGAGCTCTAAAAAATATCGGTATGGGTTCCGGTTCCCGAGCTGGCAAAATGGATATGCACTGCGCTGGTAAGCCTACTGTAAATGAAAGCTTATGTGTCGGTTGTGGCCGCTGCCAAAAAATTTGTGCTCACGCAGCTCCCACTTTTAAGGGTAAAGTTATCTTTATTGACCATGATAAGTGCGTCGGCTGCGGTCGTTGTTTGGCTATTTGCCCTCGCGACGCTATTGAAGCTAATGGTTATGAGAGCAGCGTTATTATGAATCGCAAGATCGCCGAATATAGTAAGGCTGTTATCGATAAACGTCCCCACTTCCATATTTCTTTAGCTATAGATATTACTCCCACTTGTGATTGTCACGCCGATAATGCTTTACCTATTGTTCCTAATATCGGTATGTTCGCTTCTGCCGATCCTGTAGCTATAGATGTAGCTTGTGCCGATATGGTCAATAAACAACAACCTATTTCCGGTAGCCTTTTGGCTGAAAGCAAAGTTGAAGGGGGCGACCATTTTTATAAAATGGCTCCGGTGACGAATTGGCGCAGTTGTGTTGAACATGCTCAAAAAATTGGTATTGGCTCTACAGATTATGAGCTGATTAAAATTAGCTAAATCCAAATTATATTCTTTATAGAGAAAAGCTCTGTTTACGATAGGCGGGGCTTTTTTTATAGCCTAGCTATAATGCTTAAGTTTATTTATCGATAAACCTATAGTTAAACATGTTTCACGTGAAACAAATAATATCGAATCCTGCCCCTGAAATAGTTCTATTTGAAAAAGTCTTTTCCAATTAAAACTAGGCCTATATAATAATAGTTTTATAAACCAAAGTATTACAATATATTGTATATATTTTTGGTGGTTTATCAATATGGGCCGAATCCGCTTACCTTTTAGTTATTTATAAAGCTAAAACTAGCTAGGGTAGGGGATATATCGGGCTAGATATTTTGAAGGCCAGTTTGTTTGGGCTTTAACTTACTCATTTTTTTTCTTGTATTTGTTACTAAAATAAAAATCTCTGACAACTTGATAGGGTCGTCAGAGATTTCTTCTATCTTTATGGCCAATGGCTTTAATAAGCTGTTGCTAGGCCGCCCTTCCGAGTCTATTTTTTTGAATTTAAGTTTCCCGTTCTGGGAGATTCTTTCAGAACAGCAGCCGAATGGGAGGGCAAAGTACAATATTTATTGACTTTGTATACGCTAGGATCGTTGTAAGTGTTGATTACTACTTGCCATTGGGCCCAGGGCTTAGGTTGTGGCAAGATAAATTCTCGGGGACATATATCGTTATTAAAAAGCAAAAGAAAAGAGCTATCTTTAAGCTTGTTGCATTTTTCGTCTAAATCGTCGAGCCAATCACCATCGATATACATACCGAAGGCTCCGCAACTTTGTTGATCCCAGTCGGCACCGTGCATCTCTTGGCCGTTTAAATTGAGCCAGACAACATCTTTGGCACCGCTTTCAGTTTGGCCGCGGAAAAAAGTCGAACGCCTGAAGGTAGGGTGCTTTTGGCGAAGCTCAATAACCGTTTTAGTAAAGTTAAAAAGTTGTTGTTGTTTGGGACTTATGTTCCAATTGTAATAAGAAATTTCGTTATCTTGGCAATAGGCATTATTATTTCCGTATTGGCTGCGGCCAATTTCGTCGCCGCCTAAGAGCATAGGGACTCCTTGGCTGAGTAAAACGGTCAAGATAAAGTTGCGCATTTGACGCCAACGTAAATTCATTACCCCTTCATCGGTAGTGGGCCCTTCGTAGCCACAGTTCCAGTTATTATTATCGTTGGTACCGTCTCGATTGGCTTCACCGTTAGCTTGATTGCGTTTTTGTTGATAAGTAACTAGATCGTATAAAGTGAAACCATCGTGGGCCGTAACAAAGTTTATGCTGGCTAAAGGACTCCTGTTCCAATATAAATCGCTCGAGCCGCTCAATTTGGAAGCCATTTTACCTAAAAGGCCTCCGTCGCCTTTCCAGAATCGGCGTACCGTATCGCGCCAGTCGCCATTCCATTCACTCCAACCTTTAGGAAATTTACCTACTTGATAGCCGTCTGGGCCGCAGTCCCAAGGCTCAGCAATAAGTTTAGTGCGACTTAAGATGGGATCTTGGGCCAATACTCCCAAAAAGCTAGAGTGAGTGCGGTAATTGTTACCGGAAGCGGTACGGGCCAAAGTTGTAGCCAAGTCAAAACGGAAACCATCTACGTGCATTTCCTGTACCCAGTAACGCAAGCTGTCGGCTACTAATTGTAAAGTGCGCGGATTTCTGGTATCTAAACTGTTACCACAGCCGGTAAAGTTGCAATAATTATGTTGGCAAGTAGGTTCTAGGCGATAATAAGTTGGGTTATCTAAGCCGCGCATAGAGAGCTGGGGCCCGTCGTTGCCTTGCTCAGCCGTATGGTTATAAACTACGTCTAAGATAACTTCGAGGCCCGCTTTATGCAAAGCTTTTACCATAGACTTAAATTCGCTGACAGCGTCGGGGCTGGAGCTATAGCGGGGATCGGGACAGAAAAAACCCAAACTGTTGTAGCCCCAATAGTTACTTAGGTTAAGACCATCTAAGCGTCCTTCGCTGGCCGATAAGTGGATAGGCAATAATTCTACAGCTGTAATTCCCAAACTTTTGAGATAATCTATCGAATCGGGGTGGGCTAAACCTGCGTAGGTACCACGGATCTTTTGGGGAAGGGAAGTTTTGAGCTTCGTGAAGCCTTTGACATGGACCTCATAAATAATAGTTTCGTTTAGCGGCCTATGTAAAGGCTGATCCCCTTCCCAGTCGAAAGCCCCATCGTCTACTACTACGCCTTTAAGCATGTAAGGGGCGCTATTGCGCACGTCGCGGCTGAGCAAATTGGTCTTGCGTAAGGAATTGGGCTTATCTTGGGTATACCTTTCATAGCCGTAAAGGGCGTCGTTACTGATAAGTTGACCGCTGACAGCTTTGGCATAAGGATCTAAAAGGAGCTTGTCAGGATTAAAATATAGGCCGTGATTAGGATCGAAGGAGCCGTGAGCTCTGTAGCCATAGCGGAGGCCAGGCTTGGCTTGGGGGAGGAAACAGTGCCAAACGCCTTCCCTAGGGTTCATATGGATATTTGGTTTAATTTCTTTGCCTTCTTTATCGAAAAGACACAAAACAACCATAGTGGCATTCTCTGAATAAACGGCAAAATTTACGCCTTCACCTGTCCAAGTTGCTCCCAAAGGATACCTTTCTCCTGGACGAATGTCATAGGGAATACTCATAAATAATAGATCCTAACCTCTTATTTTTTTGCCAAAATTGGCTCTAGGTCGATAATTTAGCCAAAATTTTTCGGCTTAAAATGGGGAAACGAAGAAGTTGCCAAAGTATATGAAAAGAGCAATCTATCTAGACTGCTCTTTTTTGTAAGGGCCATAGCTCCAGTTTAGAACTAAGCTTGAGAAAGGGGATATGGCATATATTACCCGCTAATGGAGCTAAACATTAAAGCGAATATTTAAAATATCGCCATCTTTAACAACATAGTCTTTACCTTCTACTCTTAACAAGCCTTTCTCTTTGGCTACGTTAAGTGAGCCGCACTCCATAAAGGTTGGGTAGTCGATAACTTCGGCCCTAATAAAGCCTCTTTGTAAGTCGCTGTGAATCTCTCCGGCAGCTTCGGGAGCTTTGGCACCGACTTTGGTAGTCCAGGCTCGACATTCATCTTCGCCGGCTGTGAAGAAGGTCTGTAAACCGAGCTTCTTATAGCAAATACTAATCAATCTGTCCAGTCCGCTTTCGTTTATACCCAAATCGGCCATAAACTCGACGCGCTCATCGGCGGAAAGGTCGGCCAATTGGGCCTCGATTTCGGCTGAGATAGCTAAACAGGGGGTTCCCTGCTTGTCGCAAAGCTCTTTAAGGGCTTTGTAATGGGGGCCGCCGTCCTCTATATCATTTTCGGAGATATTGGCCACCACAATGCGAGGTTTAATACAGAGTAGGCCTAAGCCGGAAAGAATCTTTTTCTCTTCTTCATCGAACTGGGGCACGGCGGAAATATCGCCGTCATTTAAGGGCTTGGCCAAAGCTTCCAACAAAGCTCGCTCCTTGGGATCGAGCTTTTTGGCCCGCTCTAGCTTGCCTTCTACTACTTTAAGGTCGGCCAAAAGGAGCTCAGTTTCAAAAGAATCGACGTCGGCTAAAGGATCGACGCCTTCCAAATAGGGGTGATTGAAGCAGCGTACCACCTCTAAAAGTAAGGTAGAAGTACGAATTTCGGCTACCGCTTGGGAGCCTAAGCCTGAGCTTCCGCCGCCGGGCATATCTAAAAAGTCTACTGTGGCCGGAGTGGTCTTCTTCGGCTTGAAAATATCAGAGAGCCTTTGCAACCTTTCGTCAGGTACAGATGCTCGGGCTAAAGGCTGTTTGCGTCCTGAAACCTCGGACTCAGACAAACAAGTGAGAGATTTAAATAAAGTTGATTTACCGGATTGAGACAGACCGGTAATGCCAATAGATAACGCCATAATGGCCCCCCTTTTCTGCTCAGTGTAAATTCTGTCCTGCCTTTAAGAGGGCCCAGGTCTGGGACTGCGGTAGAGAGTTTAAGTAATATCCCCCTCTTTTAGGCTATTGAGAAGGTTTTACCTTAACTATTCCTTAATTTCTGAGGTTCAGTCAAAGAACACAGGATTTTTTTATCGCTTATCCCTTGCTGCAATTAGGAGTAGCGTTGTGTCAGAGAGAAAAACTTACAGAACTATAGCCAAGACTATCGATTCTCCAGCCGATCTTTTTATTATAAATAGCACTTCTGGGTATAATATCGGAGTTTTTTTTATCTTTACTGGTCTAGTGGGCGGCCTTCCTCTTTACTATATGTTCAGTGCCTTGGTACTGCGAATTGGCAAGCCTAATTTATTTCCTGGTCTAATTTTTTCTTTACTTATAGCTGCTGTAGGGATTTTTGCCATCTTCTTTACTCATAAACAAGTTAAAGTTTTTAGTAGCGGTAAGGGGGGCAGTATCTCTATTAAGGACGGTCTGTTGGCTCAGGAAATAACTTACAGTTATGGAGAAAATCCTCAAATCAGACTTAGCGTTTCTGAATTAAATAATGGCAAGATCGCTTTAGATAGCTGGGAAATAACCCTTATAGACGGGCGCTGTCAATTTTTACTCGACCTTAGAGTCGGCCGCCTTCAAGAAAGCAAAGCTTTAGCTGAGTTCTTAGCTAAAGCGATGCACTGTAATTTATTGATAGTCTTTGAGGCCAATCGCTCGGTGACAATGCCTTACACCGATCTCGATTTGCCCTACTGTTTGCGGGTAAAAAAGTATCCTGTCTTGGCTTCTCCCCATCCTCGGCGTCCTGACCATTGTCCTATAAAGGTAGAAGATGTCAATTACGGTTTGGGAAGGCGTTATAGTTGGGGGTTGATGGCTTCAGGTATCCCTACCGAACTTATTGGCCTCATCTTTTTAATAATTGCCGTGGGAGTTACCCCCTTTTGGCAAGTAAAGAATCATTATGTCTCTTTTTTAAGTGAAGCTATGACAACTGGAGATTGGTCATTTTTTGTCGGGGCGGCCCTTTTGTTAGCTTTATTCTGTGGAATTGAATTTGGTTACAGGAGCGTTATTGAGATAAATGAGCAAAGGCTAAATATCCGCAAAGAGCTTTGGGGATTGGCCTATTACACCAGAAGCTTTATTTTGGACAATTTAGAAGAGATATTGACTCGTAAGACTGACAGTCAAAATTGTGTCGTTTTTACTAGTGACGATCTGGTTGTCTCTATGAGAGTGAGCGACTCTGATATAGCCGATTACTTAGCTGCTGACATCCAGTATTTTCTGACTTCAGGTCGGGCTGTGGCCGATTCGCCAGCCGCTCGACCAGTTTAGTTTTTTTTGACATAATAAGTCAGACACAGACTGACATGTTTCTATTTTTTAAATGTCTGACTTATTACTGACATGACGTCAAAGGCTGACAGTATACTGACAAGGCCTGTCAGTTGTAATGTCTGACAGATCTGTGGAGTTTTCTTTACTTAAACAACAAAAAAGGCTCGCCCCTTTTTATAAGGGAAGCGGGCCTTTTTCATTTAGTAATTAGATAGGTTTAATAGATTTTATCGAACAACCCGTCTTTAAAGAAGGGCAAACCGGATTCGCTGGTAAGAGGGGCTGACAATCCAATAACTACATCTTTCTCAAGGCTCGGATAAGTAATACTATAGTAGTTGTTAGATCTAGAGTAAATGTCGTAATTTTTACTCTTTTGGGTAATCGGAGTAGGAGTGGCCCAGCCTAAAGAAACAGCTTCACCTTTTCCGTTTAAGTAGTTCTTACTTAAATCGATGCTCTTATAACTGTAGTCTTTCAGGGCATTATCTCTATTGCTCAGCAAATTGGTTATACCGAAGTCGTAATATAACGTATCGAAAGGGATACTGGTTATCTCTCCTATATTATCAAAGCCAACATAGGGAGAAGTGGCTATGCCATTAAGCTTGTCTACACCGCAGCGGTCGGTAATATATCTCATTAAAAGATAAGCTTGACCGTATTCTCTCGGATCATTACTAAAACCAACTAAAGACACACTTTGGGGGTTGGCTAAGTAGTTGCTGACCACATTTACGAGGAAACCGTTGCTAGGATGCTCTTTAGTCTCTTCGTCTTCTTTAGTTTCGGCGTTTTCGCCCTCGGCTATCATTTTAAAACCGCAAAGATCCTCAGCCAAGGTAGACTTGCCTTCGTTGATACTTGTCTCTTCGTACTCGCCAGAAAATTCGCCATCTAAGCACGTCTTCTGGTTAAAGTCGCACATATGCTGAAACTCGTGAGCGATAGTAGAATACAATTCAAAATCGCTTATTGTTCCGTTCAGATAAAGGATTTCCCCTTCATTACTATACTTGGAATCTTCTTTAGAAAAAGCGTCTTTAGGATCGAAATAGCCGAAAAGCCCCTCCTTCATATTTTTGCATACCATAATGATGACTTTTTTTTCGCCATCGCGACCGCCATTTTCGCGCCATTCTTCACCGAAGATGTTGCGAACTCGGTCGCCGATAGCTTTATCTTCATCGTCATAAGGGTTGGCTTCACCGAACATCTTGTCTATTTCCAAAGCTTTGGTTTCGTCGATGCAAGCGTCGTCGGTTTCAGGATCGACCTCAGCGAAAACTAAAACCGACTTTGTTTCGTTACTATCTAGTACTTTACGGAAAGTAGCTTTTTTAGTTTTACCATTAAAATCAAAGTCGACGTTCATTTCGATATCTCCACCTTTAGCTAAGGTGGTATACCTAGTATTGGGGGTAAAAGACTCTTTTGCCAAAACTTTAGTCTGAGTGGCCTTAGCTTTTAAAAGCTCTCTGGATTGCTCAATGAGCTTATGGGTTAGACCGTGAGGATCGGCACTCCCCTGACTATCGAGCTTGGCTTCGCCGTCTTCGTTGGGGGCTTCATTTTCGGTTTCGGTGTCATTTTGGGTTTCGGTAGTAGCTTGGCCGGGAAGAGCTGAACTGGTTATAGTAATCTCGTCGCTACCTTTGTCTCCTTGGCCGTTACTAACTAATAAAATACCTTGATCCCCAACAGCAACTGTACCAAGTTTGTATTCTTTAGTTATGTTGGAAGGATGGTCATTATCATCGGAACAGCCGGCCATAGTTAAGCACAGCGCTGAACAGGCGATACCCAAAAGCAATTTTTCCGTTACTCGCATTTATTATAGTCATCTCCTTAAAATTGGTTGAGGCCTGCGACCATCCGCACGGAAGGGAAAAAACCGCTTAACCAGAGTTCATCGTTTCAATGGCGCAGCGCTACATAGGTTAGGACTGTAGAGGAGGAAAACGTGAGACTGTAAGCCGGGTTCTGTATCTGCTTATCAAGCAGATGGCAGCCATTTATCTGTGAAATATGTTACCATATTCCTCTAGCGATCTTTTGAGAAGGGATCCGACGGGCCGCCGGGCGCTTGAGACGCTCCTTCTGCTGATCTTGCTCCAAGTGGGGTTTACCTGGCCAGTACGTCTCCGCACTGCCGGTGGGCTCTTACCCCGCCGTTGCACCCTTACCTAAATTTCTTTCGAAAACTAGGCGGTCTGACATTTCTGTGGCACTTTCCTGAAGGTTGCCCCTACTGGACGTTATCCAGCACCCTGCCCTAGGGAGCCCGGACTTTCCTCAGGAGCTCTGTAAAAACTCCCGCAGCTGCCCGTCTCACGTCAAACTCCAATTCTATAAATTCTCTGCCCCAGTTCCTTCTTTTAGGTTTTCTTCCTGCTATTATCACTGAACCTAAAAATAAGCTGTAGGTCTATTTTACTTGCTATAAGAACTTAGTGGAATTTATGTGGTAAAAAAAGCGAAAAAAATACGCTTGAAACTAAGAGAATCTCAAGCGTATAGAACTATTCTCTTTCATTAAAGTTGTGGGTAGTTTCTACGCCTCAGCTTTTTTTTCGCCAGTGACAATCTCGCCGGTTACTATGTAGCGGCCTCCAGTTACCTTTTCGCCACTATTGTCGGTTTGATCCCACTTAACTGAGAAGACGCGCTCTTCGTTAGGCAAGATAGTGAGTATCTTTTGGTTACTGAAGTTTTTATTGGCTTTAGAGTAACGCCAAATTTCAATAGGCACTTTATCAAAAAAGACGTTTACTTGCTGCTGAACTACAAAGTCTACTTTAGAGTCTTTAGAAAAATCTAAAGTTTTGGGTAAACCGGTAGTATTGGTAATAGACATAGTTAAATATATGCCGTCTTTTTCACGGTCAGATATTTTCATGGTATAGTAGAGGCCGTCTGAAGACTGATTGGCTTCATTGCCCACAGAGCTGGCGCGTGAAATAATGGAATAGCGGACGAAAACCATAAAAGCCACAAACAGACAAGCTAAAACAACCATAACTAATTTAGCGTCTGCTTTGCTGTCCTGAAGGTGACGACTACTCTTGCGCACTCTGGCTATTGGAGCTGCCGCATCGTTTAGCCCAACCGTCTTAGGATCAGATATAATATTCGTCACCTCTCCTATGGGTTCTTGATTACTCATATCGTTATAAATAAGACTCCGTTTGCAGCTCAGACGTCAGCATAACTAGGCCTAATCTCGCCGCTTATTATTAGGTACTTATTGGGCGTTAGTTTGAAACATTCCTTTTATTATTGTACAATCAGGCGAGGTAGGATCTATTATTTTTTATTTGTTTAGAAATACAGACTTGCCAATTTAGCTTTAAGTTAATAAGGCTGAAGATCAAACGCCGAGTCGTTTCAGCCTAAAATATTGAGCAGGGAGCGAACGGTTTGCCCCTTTGTTGTTCCTGCGAGGGAGAAAAGTTTATGAACCGCTTTATAGGTTTTGTAATTTTATTATTTTTTACTTTGGCCCTCCCTGTGCTTGCTGATTTAGAGGGTATGGTAGTCAACGTGGCCTCAAATGGTGAAATAACCGTTAATCGAGGTATCGCCGACAATGTCACTCCCGGAACCCGCTGGTATATATATCGCAATGGTTCTCCCAAAGCGGAGATAGAAGCCGTTTTGGTCGATAATTACACCACTATGGTTAGAGTCGTTTCTGGAAGCGGCGTGGCTGTAGGTGATAAAATTACCACTAAGCCCTTTGCTGCCGCTCCCCAAGAGAAAAAAGAGACAGCCCAAAATATAGAGAGCAATATCCCTAAGAATCAGATCGATCCTCGCTCAAAAACTACCCGCCGAGTTAAAGAAGAGACGGTTGAAAGTACCGAAGGTCGCTATAAAAAGGCTCTCTCTTCTTCCACTAAAAAAGTTAGCTTCTCTGGTGGCATGAGTAAGCAAAGAAGAACTTCTATCAACCCTATGATGGTAGCTAACGTGTTTAGCGGTCTTGTAACTTCTAGCGATGGTATGGTCTGGCAGAATGCCGCCACTACTATTCCTGGTGAAGTGGGATATAACGTCAGTATGAAAAAAATGAGTAAATATTGTAGTCTCGACGTGGAAGTTACTTGGTGGAGCGACAACCTTTTAGACGCTTACTCCGATATGGTAGCTTTTAAGGAAGGACGCACCAGTATGGAGCAGCGCCTCTCTATGCGCAATGGCCTTTACTCTCAGCGTGGTGCCGATAAGTTTATAGTTTTTCATATCAAGATGAAGAATACTGGTAAAGCTAATGTTCAAGTTGAGCCTTTCCACTGGCACGCTTACTTATTAGACGCCCAGGGCAACAGATTAAAAGCTGAGCGTTACGATCAAATTTTAGACAGAACTTTAACTCCCGGACAAGAGACTGAAGGCAATGTCTACTTCTCCAAATACGACGCTTCCGGCCGCTCTTTAGCCGATAACAAAGTCACTTTAGTTTTGGAAGATATTCTTACCGAGAGAGCTACCTTAAAGTTTTAGAACTATTCGTCAAGAGGAGCTGTTGTAAGTTTTGCGGCAGCTCCTTTTTCTTTGTCCATTTTAGTTTGAAGTAAGGCTCCATTTATTCACCATATGATTTGCGTTAGAATTGGGGATATGTTTCCCTTTTTTACTTGAAGTAAATATTTTAAAAGGGTAAATTGGTAGGCGGGGGATTGAGTTTTTTAAACAAGATTATAAGTGTGGGAGAAGCTGTACCATGTCTTCTAAAGAGCATAAACACAATCATAATGGCACCGAGCAAGATGTCCAAGCCAAGGTTGAAGAGCCTTCCCTTAAAGCTCAAGAGAGTGGCGAGCCGGTTCAAAATGAAGCTTTAAATGGGGAAGAGAAGGCTCAAGAGCTTTTGGAAGCTAAAGATCAAGAGATCAATCGCTTACAAGAGCAACTTAAGCGCGTTACTGCTGATACCGAAAATTATCGCAAGCGTATGGACGCCAACTTTGAGCGGCGTGTCGAGAGCGCCAAAGAGGATATTTTCCGCAAACTTTTACCTATTATCGATCATTTGGAAATGGCTATTGAGGCTTCTCGCAAAGGGGGTACGGTCGAGTCGCTTGGCCAGGGGGTGGAGCTGGTACTTAAAGACGCCATAAAGATGATGGAAAGTTACGCCGTAGTTCCTATCGAGGCTAAGGGCAAGGCTTTCGATCCAGCCTGCCATGAAGCCGTTATGATGGAAGAGTCTGACGAACTTCCCGATGAAACGGTCTCTAACGAATTCAAAAAAGGCTACAAGATAGGCGATAGGGTTTTGCGTCCCAGTATGGTTTGCGTAGCTCGCAGCACTAAGTAAAATTCAACTTTTTTATAGTGGGTACAGCTTTTGCTCGACCTTAGATTAAGGGGTTAAAGCTATGGATTATAAAGATTATTATAAAATTTTAGGTGTAGATCGTTCTGCTAGTCAGAAAGATATAAAGTCAGCTTATCGCAAACTTACTAAAAAATACCATCCCGACTTAAATCATGGTGACAAAGAGGCTGAATTAAAATATCGCGACGTCAATGAAGCGTATGAAGTGTTGGGCGATCCTGACAAGCGCTCAAAATACGATCAATTTGGCGCTCAGTGGAAGTATGTAAAAGACGGTAAAACACCTCCTTACGGAGCCGGCGGTTATCAGCAAGGCGGTTTCGACTTCTCCGATATTTTCTCTCAATTCTCTCAAGGCAGTCAGGGAGGGGGCGCTCACTTTAGCTCATCTTTCGGAGCTTCGGGTTACTCTCCGTTCTTCGATATGCTCTTTAGCAATATGGGTACCTCGGGAGGCTCTCGCCGCAGCAGTGCTGGTTTTGGCTCTTTCGGGGGCGGCTCTTCTCGCCGCAGTTCCGCTGCCAATAAGCCTTTAGAAACGGAACTTACCATTAGCTTAGCTGAAGCTTACAACGGTACTACTAAGTCGGTGACTATAGCTAAGCCGGCTCCCTGCGCTTCTTGTTCTGGGAATGGCCTCTTTAACGGTGCGCCTTGCTCTATGTGCGGAGGGACTGGCAAAGTTAGTGCTACTCACACTTTAGAAGTAAAGGTGCCAGCTGGCGTCACTAACGGATCGAAAGTGCGAGTTCGTGGCGAAAATAGTGGCGGTATTTGCGGCGATATTATGTTCAAGATCAGTATCGCTCCCGATGCCACCTACAAGGTAGAAGGGCGCGATTTGCGCTGCGATCTATGGGTTTCGCTTAGAGAGGCCTTCTTGGGAGGGAGTGTAGACTTGAAGTTACCTAATGGCAAGTCTATATCGATAAAAGTGGCTCCTCGCACTCCCAATGGTAAAATGTTGCGTATGAGTGGTTTGGGCTTACCTAATCCTAGGGGGCAGGCGGGTAATATTTTAGCTCGCCTTATGGTCAAACTTCCAGAAAACCCCACTGCAGAGCAGCTTAAAGGCCTGGATTTGCTTTGCCCTGCCCAGTAAGGTAAATCTTAGCGTAGAGATCTTTTGATAAGAGTAGCGGGGCGCTTCCAAAGTTGCTCCGCTACTCTTATTTTTAAATTACAATAGTTCGCCTATCCATTTTCCCCAGGCTTAGGGCGGTCGATTCGGCAGGGAGAAGGTCTTAGGCTGTAAAACAGGAAAGCGTTTGAAATTAGCGGGTGTTGCGTTGTTCTTGTCACCTACGGTACCCGACTGCGTCAATTGGGAAAGTGACGATGGTATTATTTTTTGAGTACATTGGCAGAACGGTTCTAGGAGTTTTAAATTATCTTGGGGCTCTGTTTATGCTGCTGGTGGAATGTCTCACCAGCATAGCCAAGGGAGCGGTGCGCTTCGGACTGGCTGTGCAGCAAATGGCTTTCTTGGGAGTAGATTCTTTAGTTATCGTTATTTTAACTACTACTTCAGCGGGTATGGTTATCTCTTTGCAACTAGCCCATATTGCGGTTCAATACGGAGTAGTCAACGTAGTGGGTGGCGGCGTAGCTATCGCTATGGCTCGTGAGCTAGCTCCCATGCTTACTGCCGTAGTCGTAGCCGGTAGGGCCGGTTCAGCTATCGCTGCCGAGATAGGCACCATGAAAGTCACCGAGCAAATTTCTGCTTTAAAATGTATGGCTGTAAGTCCTATCCGCTACTTAGTCGTCCCTAGGCTCATCGCTTTAGTGACTATGATGCCCATTCTGACCCTTTTTTCTCTGACTTTCGGTACTTTGGGTGGAGCTGTAATTGCTTATCAATCGGCCAATATCCCTTACGAAATATTTTGGGACTCTATTGAGCGCCTTTTGGTCCTCTCCGATGTGAGTTACGGCTTACTTAAAGGTGTAGTTTTTGGTTTTGAAGTAGCTTTAATTGCTTGTTATCAAGGGCTTAATACCGGTCGAGGAGCAGCTGGTGTAGGCACTTCAACTACCTCCAGTGTGGTTTATGCCACTATATTTATCTTTATAAGCAACTACCTTATGTCGCTGTGGCTCTTCCCAGTGAGCTGACAATTATCGGGAAATAAAACTTAGTATGGTAGATCTAGCAAAAAAGAGTGTGGATGAGAAGGCGAGCGCCGTCGCTAAATCGGCCCTGGAAGATAGTGTCCTAGGGTCGCGCCGTCCTATGTCCGATCCAGCTATTTCGGTACGCAACGTCTCAGTATCTTTTGGCGGTCGGACTATTTTACATAATGTCAGTTTTGATGTTCCTCGAGGCCATACTTTAGCTATTATGGGCCTTTCAGGCGTAGGTAAAAGTACGACTTTGCGCTGTTTAGTCGGTTTGCAAAAGCCCGATGAGGGGGAGATATATATAGATGGCCAAAACGTTTTGCAACTTAAACCTAAAGAATTTGATGAACTTCGCAAGCGTGTAGGTATGGTCTTCCAAATGCCTGCTCTGTTCGATTCGCTCAGTATCGGCGAAAATGTCGCTTTTGGCCTGCGCGAGCATACGCGCCTTTCCGAGCAAGAGATTCAGCGTATTGTGGCCGAAAAGTTGGCTATCGTCGATCTTCAGGGAATGGCTCATCTTTATCCCAATCAACTTTCCGGAGGTATGCAAAAGAGGGCCAGCTTAGCCAGAACTATTGCTACTGATCCCGACGTTATTTTGTATGATGAGCCTACTACCGGACTAGATCCGATTTTATCTATGGTTATCAATGAGCTTATTTGCGATTTGCAACGCCGTTTAAAAGCTACTTCGGTGGTGGTGACGCACGATATTCGCGGCGCTTTAATGGTGGCTCATCAGATAGCTATGCTCAATAAAGGCGAATTTACTTGGATGGGAACTCCCCAAGAGTTTCAATCTACCGACGATCCCTTTGTTGTCCAATTCCGCGAAGGCCGGGTTCAAGGGCCTATCAGGGTGCAGTAATAATGGAATTATTTCGTTTAATTAGAGCAATGGAGGGTGAAAATGGGGCTTAGTCCTGCGGCAAGAGTGGGTATGATGACGGTGGTGGCCTTCATTTTGCTTGGTCTGGTCTTCCTGCAAATAGGTAAAGTTGGGCCTGACGTGGGTAAAAAATACCACGTTATGTTTGACGACGTTCAAGGTTTGCAAGTGCGCTCGTCGGTACGTCTTTCTGGTGTGCGTATCGGCTACGTTTCTGATATAGAGCTCAATTCTCAAAATCGCGTAGATGTAACTATTGTAGTTACTCATGACGGTGCCAAACTTTTTAGTTCCGACTACTTTGTCTATACTATCGCTTCCAATATATTGGGTGATAAATGGTTAGATATTAAGCCTGGCGCTGTTCCCGAGGGGGTTGAGCCTATCGCTGCCGATGAAGTAGTTGTCGGAACTACCCCTATTTCGCTCGAACAATTGGCCCAAGAGGGCAGCCAGCTTATGGAAGAGCTGCGCGGCTCTATCGCTGCTTTAAATGAAATAGTTGGCGACGATACTTTCAAAAAGGACGTCAAAGTTACCGTTAATAACATTAGAGACATTTCTGCTAACTTGAAAGACGCCAGCGGTGACGCCCGTTTGTTAATGGGTGAATTGCGGGTACGTATGGCTAATATCGCCGGTACTATGGAAAATGTCATCGATAACGCCTCAGCTACTGTAGCTCAGCTCCGCTCCGACGCTGCTGAAATTGGCGGCAACGTTAGAAATGCTACCTCCACAGTAAATAATTTAGTTCAAGGCAATGCTTCTAATTTGAATGCTATTGTTATGAACTTGCGCCAAATGTCTTCTAGCTTAAAAAATACGGCCTCAGCTTTAGAAAATGTGGCCGACAATCCTCAAATGCGCGGCGATATTTTGGCTATTGCTGCCAATATTCGCAAAGTAAGCGAGGAAGTAGCCGGAATTGCTGGTGATATTCGCACCGTAACTGGCGATCCCCAAGTTCAGGAAGACTTGCGCGAAACTGTACACAATGTCCGTGAGGCTTCCGGATCGGTTAAGCGTGTAACTCAAAAAGTGGAAGGTGTAGTCGATAAATTCCCCGGCAGCTTGAGCCAAGGAGATCGTCCTCTCTTCCAAGGCGACGTGGCTGAAGAACTTAATATGAGTAATGGTCAGCTTTCTACTAATGCCAACGCTTGGCTCTTCCCTTACGGCGGGCCACTTACTTTCAGAGTCGGTCTCGATTCTATAGGCAACGAAAACTTACTTAATTTACAAGCGGGCAAGGCTTGGGACAAGTGGCGAATACGTGGCGGTATCGTTCGCTCCAAAGTAGGGGTGGGGGCCGATGCTTGGTTCTTTGACAAACGCTTAGAGACGTCGTTAGATGTTTATGATCCACGCGACATAAAAATCGACGTTTTGGGCAAAGTGGTTCTGCCTGCCGATTGGTATATCTATGGCGGTGTGCGCGATGTTACTGATAAGCATAACAGCGCTCCAATTATTGGGGCTGGCAAACGCTTTTAGTTTAGAAGCGCCGGAAGTTCTCCACCTTTTAGGTGGGGGATAAAGGCGGGCGTGGCGAACTTATACTGTCAGCAGAGATTGAGCGCATTGGCGCGAGCAGCAAAGGGCGGTTAATATCCAAAGCAATGCATACAGGTGATTTTACTTTAGAACCGGGCACTTTACTGGACGGTCGCTTCTATATCGTAAAGCCGATCAAGGCAGGTGGTATGGGCGCTGTCTATGAGGTGAAAGATCGCATGGTCAACGATCGACTTTGCGCTTTAAAGCAAATGCTCGACTCTTCGGCTCGCTCTGCCGAGCGTCAAGCAGCTATAGATCGCTTCCTTTCTGAAGTGCAAGTTATGCAGACTTTAAATCATCCTGGCATTCCCAAAATTTATAGCTCTTTTATTTGTGACAACTCTTTCTTCTTTGCTATGGAATATATCGAAGGCAAAGATTTGGCCACTGTTCTCAAAGAAGAGGGCAATCCCGGTTTGCCAGTACAGTCGGTGGTCGGCTGGGCTCTACAAACTTTAGACGCTTTAAAGTATTTACATAGTCGCAATCCGGCTATTACTCACCGCGATATTAAGCCCTCCAACCTTTTAGTGCGCAGTCGCGATCAGCGTTTAATGCTAATCGACTTTGGTATCTCTCGAGTTACCAACCCAGCCGACGGCTATTGGATTGGCACTCCCGGTTATGCTCCTGCCGAGCAACAGCAAGGCCAGCCTGAGCCCAGCAGTGATCTTTATGCTTTAGGGGCCACCATGCACGAGTTGCTGACCGGTCGCAAGCCCAAAGATTGGGATTTCCCCGCTTTTGAAGATTTTGACGTTAAAGTACCCGAAGATTTACAGCAAATTATCTGGAACGCCTTAGGTACTTGGCCTGAAGAGCGCTATGCTAGCGCTGAAGCTATGTATAACGACTTAAAGAGTTTGCCCGGAGTCTTTGTCAGTTTGCCAGAAAATGGGCGGGCTGAGCAATTCGAAGACGCTGTAGTAAAATTGCGCGACCGTTTATATTTCTATCTTAACGACCTTATCCAAAAATATGCCAATGAGTGTCACACCTCATATCTGCCGCAAAACCTGGATTTTTTTGAGTTTACTTTAGCTTGCTCTACTCCCTTTTCGCTTCGAGTAGTTAAGAACTTGGACGAAATGTGCGTACAGTTCTACGAGAAACAGGGCATTTTATCCCCAGTTTTGCTCGACAGTGTCAATCCGCTCAATCCCGGTTGGGAGCAAAAGATCGATGCTTTAATTAAGCGCTTTGTCAAAGATTACGAAGATAGTAAAGGCGGAGGCTGGGGCATAAGTTTGATGTAGTCCTTGGCTCGAAGATTTTTTTAGTTTAATCGGCGTCTGAAGAGTGAACCTTTTTCTGGCGTCGATTATTTTTTGCGCTGCAAAGGCAGAAAGAAAAATTCGTCGTATATGCGCAGAACGACCACTTTGGACTGTTTGACTTTTGTCTGAATTAGGAGCCTGAAAGATGTCCGTCCGTGCCCAATTGGCAGTTTTTTTGCTAGGGTTTATCTATACTTTGCTCTTAGTGCCTCTGGTGAAGCGCCTGGCTGTCTATTGTGGTGCTTTAGATAAGCCCAATGCTCGCAAAGTACACCATCAGCCCATTCCTTTGTGGGGCGGTTTGGGGGTAGCTGGCGGCTATTTCTTGGCTACGGCCAGCGTTATCGGTTTATCCCAATCATTTAGAGAAGCTGTCACTCCAACTATAATCTCCCAGCTTATCGGCATGACTTTGGGCGGTTTAATTATTTTAGTAGTGGGTATGATCGACGATCGCTACGGTATGCCTGCCAAAGTTAAATTGGCTTTGCAACTTGTCACCGGTTTGGTAATGTTCTATTTCGGTATAAAAATCGACTATATTACCGTGCCCTGGTATGGAGTTATCTTTTTAAGCACTTGGCAAAGTATCTTGGTGACGCTTTTTTGGATCGCCGGTATTACCAATGCTTTAAATTTGATCGACGGCTTGGACGGCCTTTTGGCCGGCGTCTCTTTAACCGTAGCTTCGGTATTTTTCGTTGTCAGTTTACTTAAGGGCCAATTCGTAATTGCTTTGGTAATGGCTTGTTTAGCCGGTTGCTCTTTGGGATTTTTACGTTACAACTTTAATCCAGCTCAGATTTTTATGGGCGATACGGGCAGTCTCTTCTTCGGTCTCATGTTCGCCGGTTGGTCTATAATTGGATTGCTTAAGAGCACGGCAACTTTTGCTTTCTTATTGCCCATCTTCTTAATGGCCGTCCCTATTTTCGATACTACGTTTGCCATTTTGCGCCGTTTGTTGGCTCATAAGCCTATTTTTCAAGCTGATAAAGGCCATTTACACCACCGTTTATTAAGTTTGGGTTTAAGTCAGCGCCAGGTAGTTTTAATTATTTATGCTATTAACACGGCCTTTGGTCTTTGTGGTTTGGCCTTATTCTATTGGACTTGCAGAGGAGAGTAATTAAAAGTGCACAATTTAATCCACGTTATGGTCGTTTTCGGCACTCGCCCGGAAGCTATCAAGATGGCTCCGGTGGTCTTAGAGCTTAAAGCCAATCCTAGGTTTAAAGTTACTACCGTAGTTACTGCTCAGCACAGAGAAATTCTCGATCAAGTATTAGAACTTTTCCATATTGAGCCCGATATAGACTTAAATACCATGAAGGCTAATCAGACTCTTACGGGCATTACGGTGCGAGTTTTGCAAGGCTTAGAGCCGGTTTTATTGGAAAAACGGCCCGATATAGTTTTGGTGCAAGGCGATACTAGTACGGCTTTTGTGGCCGGTTTGGCTGCTTTTTACCAAAAGATTCCCGTCGGCCATATTGAAGCGGGCTTGCGTACAGACAAAATTTACGATCCTTTCCCCGAAGAGATGAATAGGCGCTTGCTCTCTCGTCTAGCCGAAATGCAGTTCCCTCCTACCAAGTGGGCCTATAATAATTTGGCTCAGGAAGGCTTAGTTTTTGAGGATACTTACATTACCGGAAATACTGTAGCCGACGCTTTGAAACTTATCGTCGCCAATTTGCCCGAGGGATTGCCAAGCGACTTAAAGATTGTGCCCCCCTGGGGAGAGGAAGAAAGCCCCTCTCCGGTTGAGCCTTGGCCATTGGAGGGGCAGACCGCTCGGCGTATGGTTTTAGTGGAAACTCACCGAAGAGAAAATTTGGGAGAGCCTATGGCTCAGATCTGTCGCGCTTTGCGTCGCTTAACTGAGAAGTTCACCGACATTGAAGTCGTTTTTAGCGTCCATCCCAATCCTAAAGTGCGTGAAGTTGTCTGCCCAGCTTTACAAGGCTTGCCCCGAGTCCATCTTTTAGAGCCTATGCCTTATACTAATTTGTTGCGTTTGATGCGCTCGGCCTACTTAATTATGACCGATTCGGGAGGCATTCAAGAGGAAGCCCCTTCCTTAGGGGTGCCGGTAGTAGTCTTGAGAGAGACTACCGAGCGTCCCGAAGGTATCGAATCGGGCAATGCCGTTTTGGCAGGCTGTAATGAAGATAAAGTTTTGGCTTTAGCTTCCGATATTTTAGCCCACAGTGATATTCATAGGCGCATGGCCCAAACTTCCAGCCCTTACGGCGATGGTTTGGCTTCCCAGCGAATCGCTCAAGCTATTTTGCATAAGTTTTATCCCCAAGAATGGGTCGCTCCCGAACCGTTCGCAGTTAAATAGAAGACCTAAACAGTCGCTATGGATGGAAATAAGCATCGTTCAAACGATCAAGAATTGTCTATCGAAGAGCTGGAAGCTATCTTTTCCGGCCCCTCTTTGGCCGATTCTGTCGATTCCGAGGCCGACAGCCCAGAACTAACTAAGCTTACTCAAGAGATCTTGAGCCAATGGGCCGCTACAAAGGAAGTTCCAGACGCTTCTAACCCCGAGCCCTCAAGGCTGTCGGCCCAGCCTGAATTGTCTGAATCTACTCAGAGTAAGCCACCGGGCACCTTTTTAAAGGCTCAACTTAATCTAATGGCTTCCGGTGCTTCCGATGTGGCGGCTCGCCGTACTTACAAAAGCGAATACGAAGTAAGTAACTTTACTGCTGCTTCGGAGAAAAAGGCCCAGATCCAAGCCGTTTCGACTGCTCCCCCAGAAGATGAAGAAGTTCCTCCTCTAGATCCCCATTCGCCGGAAGCTCTGCGCGAGCGTATTAGGGCTTACCAAGAAAAATCCCGAGAGAAGAATCTTGTGGCCCAGTCTTTGGGCATCGTCTTCTCTTTCGGTTTTACTGTAGCGGCCGTTATTTTGGCTTTTTGGTATTTAGGGCAGCGGGCTGTAGAATATAGCGGCTTAGCTTGGCTAGCTTATCCCTTTATTATTTTCGGTGTTTTGTTAGGTTTGTACTCAGGAGCTTTAGTATTGAAACCTTTCCTTAAAGGGGCCTTGTCGACAGCTCAGTCGGCCCAAGATAAAGCTAAAAAACCTTCTCCAACAGCAGTGTCGGCCGCTAAGAGCCAAGCTGAAGCTTTGTCGGCTGATAACGATGAAGGTAAGAAGTAATGGAAACTTTATCAGCACTTAATATAAAGGCTTTTCTTTGTGGTTCGGTTATCGGCATTTTGCATTGGATAGTCTGGTATTGTTGGTCAAATAAGTTTTTTCAATCTTTGATTGACAAGGAATTAAATAATTCCTGGGGGAAGATGGACGGCGCATTCTTCAAAACACAGTTTTTTTTACCATGGCTGGTTGTTGCTGGAGGTGTGTATGGAGCTTTTAAGCTCCTTTCATTTCCCGTATTGCCCGTATGCTTAGGTGTCGTAACTGCTATCTCATTGGGATTGGTCTTAGTAGTCCTTTTTATTATTAAGCAGAAAGAGACCGGCTCGCGGCGGGCTAAGGAGGAAAAATAATTATGGGCTGGAGTTATTTGGGGGGAGTTGCAGCGAGCGCTTTTTTAGCCTCAGCGCCCATTGAGGCTGTCGGGTTGGCCAATATTGGCAATCAGATTTTGATCGCTTCTACAATTTTAGTAATAGTTGCGGCTCTGATTTTGGCTGTTATAGGACGTCGCCAGCTCGGCGTCGTTTCTACAGGTATGGGAGCTGTCTTCGAGCACGTCTACGAATTTGTCAACGATATGGCCTCTTCTTTTATGGGAGAGCGCGGCGAGCGTTATGCTCCTTTTGCCATGTCCATATTTTTATTCGTTCTCTTGTGTAACTGGTCGGGCCTTTTGCCCGTACCGGCTGTGCTCTTAGGCGGAGAAGAGGGCCACTCTCACCTTATTTTTGAAGCTCCTACCGCTTCTTACAATACTACTTTAGCTTTGGCTATCGTTTCTTGTATAGCTTTTACCTACTATGGCCTAAAGCAAAAGATTTGTGGCGATCCTCTTCAAGAGCGGCTCGAAGCCGAAAAAACTGCCCGCAGGAAGGCTGCTTTATCAGCTAAAGACGATTCTCAAGAAAAGGCTGCCCTTCCTCATTTCGAAGAGGGGCGCGGACTCTTTGTCGGCTTCTTCGTTTGGTTGCAACATTATTTGGGCCCCGTACCTGAATTGTGGCGGCAATTTACCGGGATTATGCGCTATGTCTTAGTTCCCGCTTTGGCTGTGCTCTTCTGCGGCTTGAATATTATCGAAGAAGTTGCCCGTTTACTCTCTCTCTCTTTCCGTCTTTATGGAAATATCCATGGAGAACACGAAGTCAAGAGCAATTTGCTCGGAGTCGGCGGAGAGTTCTTCCGCTCTATTTTTGCTGCCGACGCCGGTATGGCTGTAAAGTTTAAAGGCGCGATTCTGAGCTTCACTATGTGGGGCGTTTCTCTCTTCGTTACTTGTATCGGCGCTTTGGCTGGTTTTATCCAGGCTTTTGTATTTTGTATCTTGACTTTGTCTTATATCAGCCACTTAGTAGCTGACGAACATTAGGAGTCTATAAAAAGGTAAGCTTTTAGAGGCAATTTGCACAATTGTCTCTAAGGTGTTTCGGAGGTAAAAAATGTACTCTAAAGTTGGAAAATTGTTTGGCATTTTGTCTATGTTTGCCATGGGAGTTTTCTGCTCTATGCCCGCTTTGGCTCAGGAAGCTGCTGAGGGCGCTGCTACAGCCGCTACCGCAGCTGCTGCTACCGGCAACGAATCCTATTTCTTGAGCACCAGCGCTATTTACGCTTTATCGGCCGCTCTGGTTTTGGGCTTAGCCGCTGTAGCTGGTAGTTTTGGTCAGGCCAACGCTGCTGCCAAGGCTGTTGAAGGTGTAGCTCGCAATCCTGAAGCTTCCGGCAAGATTCAGAGTTTGTGCCTCTTAAGCTTGGCCTTCATCGAATCTCTGAGCATTTACGCTTTGGTTATCGCTCTGTTACTTATCAACAAGTAAGTTTTTCCCATTTAAAAGTAAAAGGCACGAGTCCTCGAATCGGCTGCCGCAATATTGAGGGCAGGCCCTTGGTCTTTTTGGCCCTTCGAATAAGAAGGATTGCCGGTTGGTTCGAGGCTTTTACATAATCCCTCCGGTAGTCTTCCACCTCTTCTGGCGTGGGGGATGAAGGCGGGGGTGGTGAAGTTATCTCGTGAGCATACCGTGGGTCGCACGGGAATTTACGCCTGTGGAGAGTGTATTTATCACTGTTATTTTTTTGTAGTGGCAGTGGCCTTCTCGCCGAAGCAGGAAACTCCCACCTCTACACTATAGGCGGGAGTACGTTCACTTAGGAGGTGTCGATGGACATAATCCTCGCCTTGTTGAAGAATATGGGATCTGAACCACTGATGATAGTAGTTCAGGTATTCCTTTTCTACCTTTTCCATTTGCTAATGAGTCAGATCCTTTATAAGCCTATGTTGGCAGCCCGTCGCGAGCGTAAAGCCCAGACTGCCGGTAAGGTCAGTCTGGCTCAGGAGTTGAATGAAAAGACGATCAAGGCTAAGACTGAGTATGAAGAAAAAGTCCGTCTGGCCAGAAAAGAAGCTCTGGAACGGGTACAAGCTGCCCAGAAAGAGGCTGAGAATCTTCGTCAGGAGCGCTTAAGCGAAGCCAAAGCCGAGTCGGAGGCTATTATTGAAAAGGCCAAAGCTTCAGTAAAAGAAGAGCGCTGCCGTGTCGAGGCCGAGCTCGATTCGGTTGTGGTTAAGTTGGCTTCGGAAGCTGCCTGGCGCATACTTTCTGGCCTTACCAGTGGTCGCGAGCGTGAGCGTGTCGAAAAATTTGTAAAGGAGAGCGTAAAATGACCAACTCATTCGATTTTTTTGCCGGTCTTTTGAGCTTTTGTATTCTCCTTTACGGCCTTAAGTTTGTCCTTTACGATACTTTAGTTCGAGTGGCCCAAGATCGTGCCCGGTTAGCTCAAGAGCGCATTTCTGAAGCCGAAGATATTTTATGTCAGGCTCAGAAGCAATCTGCCCAGTGGAATGCTAAGTTGCAAAATCTTCCCGTCGAATTAGAAGAAATTGAAGCTAAGGCCAAGCTTGACGCCGAGCAAATAATCAGCCAAGGTAAAGACCATTCCGAAAAAGAGGCTGCCGCTGTTTTGTCTAGCGCTCAAAATGAAGCTTCTTCTTTGCGTTCCAAAGTACAAGACGAGCTTCGTTTACATATGGCCGACAAAATTACGGAGCGTACCGAGTCTATTATCCGGGCTTCTTTAGATGAGTCTGTCTCTGAGAATATAATTGAAAATTTCTTGACAAAGATGAGGGCTGAGCATGCTTGATGAATCATTGGCCAAACGCTACGCCACTGCCCTTTACGCTTCGGCTAGCGCCAAGAAGCAGCAAAGAGAGCAACTTAAAGAGCTGCGCACTATTCAAAAAGAGTTCTCTGAGCATACTCAATTGAAGCAGTGTCTGATCTCTCCGGCTATAGCCCGTCCGGTAAAGAAAAAAATTATCCAAGCTGTTTTCGCTGATAAAATTTCCACTCGCGCTTTTAATTTTTTGTTTGTACTTATAGATAAAGGGCGCGAAGCTTACTTGAATGACATCATTGAGTGCTTCAAAAGGCAGTTCTGTGAAGAAAATGGCATAATTGAAGTGACTGTTGAGTCTGCTTCTGAGCTGGATATGCAGCTTTGTATCTTTATTGAAACTCACCTAAATAAAATTACAGGCAAGAAGATCAAGATGCAAACAGTGGTTCGCCCTGAGCTTATCGGCGGTTTGGTGGTGAAATATGGCGGGTGCCTCTACGACGGCAGTATTAAGCGCCATCTGAGCAATATTCATAGCCTTATGGCCCCTAAGCGTTCTTAAGGTTCCGCTTTTCACAACTCTTTGGAGGAAAATATGGCAATTCGTTCAGACGAAATATCTGAAATTCTGCGCCAGCAGATAGACGGATACAATCCTGAAGTTGAAGAGACTTCGTACGGAACTGTTATCCAAGTAGGCGACAATATCGCCACAGTATATGGCCTTAAAGATGCCCGTGCCGGTGAGTTATTGCGCTTCCCGAATGGTCTTTACGGTATGATCATGAACCTCGAAGAGGATTGCATTGGTTGTATCGTCATGGGGCCTGACGATGAAATCCGCGAAGGCGACCGCGTAGAGCGTACCGACCGTATTGCCGAGGTGCCCGTGGGCGAGTGTATGTTCGGTCGAGTAGTCAACTCCTTAGGCCAGCCTATCGACGGTTTGGGCCCTATTGCTTCTACTGAAAAGCGCACTATCGAATTTACCGCCCCTACTGTAATTGAGCGCCGCTCTGTGGGCGAGCCTATGCAAACTGGCCTTAAGGCTATCGACGCTCTGGTGCCGGTAGGTCGCGGCCAGCGCGAATTGATTATCGGCGACCGTCAGTTGGGCAAAACGGCCATTGCTGTCGACGCTATGATCAATCAGAAAGATTCCGACATTTATTGTATTTACGTAGCTATCGGCCAAAAGGCCAACTCGGTAGCTACTTTGGTAGATACTTTGAAGCGTGAAGGCGTTATGCACAAGTGTGCTGTAGTTGTGGCTAATGCCAATGAATCTCCTTCATTGCTCTATTTAGCTCCTTATACCGGTTGCGCTATCGGTGAGCACATGATGTACAATGGCAAGCATGTATTGATTATCTACGATGATCTTTCTAAACATGCTAAGGCTTACCGTGAAATATCTTTGCTTTTGCGTCGTCCTCCGGGGCGTGAAGCTTACCCTGGCGACGTCTTCTACTTGCACTCCCGCCTTTTAGAGAGGGCGGCCAAGCTCTCCGACGATTTGGGCGGCGGCTCTATGACCGCTTTGCCTATTATCGAAACTCAGTTAGGCGACGTCTCTGCTTATATTCCTACCAACGTAATTTCTATTACCGATGGTCAGATCTATCTTAACTCCGACTTATTCTATTCCGGCACCCGCCCTGCCGTAGATGTGGGCCTTTCGGTCTCTCGTGTAGGTGGCGCTGCTCAGATGAAAGCCGTTAAACAAGTAGCTGGCCCTCTGCGTATGGACTTAGCCCAATATCACGCTTTGGCGGCCTATGCCAAACTTAGCGCCGACGAACTCGACGCCGTCAGCCGCGCTCAGTTGGCTCGAGGCGACAGGGTGACAGCCGTTCTCAATCAGAGGCAGTATGTGCCTATGAGCGCTCAGTTGCAAGTGGCTATTATCTTTGCCGTAACTAAAGGATACCTTGACGATATTGAATTAGTCGACGTCTCTCGCTTCGAAAGTGAGTTTTTGAAGTTTATGCAAGCGTCCCATAAGGATATTTTGGACGCTATT
The DNA here is from genome assembly GCA_934644775.1 of uncultured bacterium. Taxonomy (GTDB): domain Bacteria; phylum Vulcanimicrobiota; class Xenobia; order Xenobiales; family Xenobiaceae; genus Bruticola. Next base: position 28,705 of record CAKUDB010000001.1, read on the forward strand.
AAAGAGAGCGGCAAATTGGAAGATACTACTTCCGATAAGCTTGTCGAAGCTATCAAAGAGTTCAAACAAGGGTTTACGCCTTCGGCTAAGTAGTCGCATTTGACTTTTTTCAAGGAGAATCATGGCTAGCGACAGAGAATTAAAACAGCGTATTCGCTCGGTCAAAAGCATCGGTCAAATTACTAATGCCATGAAGATGGTGGCCAGTTCGCAGATTCGCAAAGTCGAATCTCAGGCCATCGAGGGGCGTCCTTATGCCGATAAGTTGCGCCAGATTATAGCTGAGCTTTCGCAGCAAATTCAAGATTCCCATCATCCTTTGTTGGAGAGTCGTGAAGTTAAAAATATCGGCGTGATAGTTGTTGGTGCCGATAACGGCCTGTGCGGCGGCTATAATTCCAGCTTGAACAGAATGGCCCTCAAGACGCTTGAGGGGCTTCCTTTTCGTCCGGCCAAACTTATTTGCTTAGGTGGCAAAGCCTCTCGCGGTTTAGTCAGAGGCGGTTACGAGCCGGATAAGACCTTTTTGAAGTGGGAAGCCGGTTTTGACTTAGCTGCCGAGTTATCAGAAATGGTGACAAAGTGGTTTTTAGCTGGCGAAGTAGACGAAGTTTGGGGAGTTTATACCAAAGCGGTCAGCACTTTGGTCTGTGAGCCTACTAAGCAGCTCCTTTTGCCTATGGCCGCTCTCGACTCTCAAGAGAAGAAGAGCGCCTCCCCAGGCACCAATACTGGTTCTGGTAAAGTTGAAACTAAGAGTCCTTCTGTAGTTGCCGATTATACTTTTGAGCCAGATTGCAACTCTGCTTTAGAGAAGGTTGTCCCCATGTATTTGCGGGCTATCGTCTCTCAAATGCTTTTTGAATCGAAAACTTCCGAATTTGGTTCACGCTTAAGAGCTATGACCAACGCTACGGAAAATGCCGATAAGTTGGCCTCAGAGCTTACCTTAAAGTATTACCGTGTACGTCAGAATAATATTACTACCGAGATTATTGAGATCTCTAGCGGTGCTGAAGCCCTTAACAACTAGTAAGTTTTTAGGCGGCATCGCGGTGGCCGAGGGCCGCTTTTGCAGGAGGAAAATATGGCACGTGGCAAGATTGTTCAGGTTGTAGGGTCTGTAGTCGACCTTGAGTTCCCGGCTGGCGAACTCCCTGAATTATACAACGCTGTACGTATTGAGCGTGAAGAATTTCGCGGACTTCGAGGTGAAGATCTTAAGAAGTTGCCCGAATCTCAGCGTGTTTTAGTCTTAGAAGTTATGGGCGAAAGTGGCAACAACCGAGTGCGCGCTTTGGCCTTAGGTACTACCGACGGTTTGCGTCGAGGTATGGAATGCGAAGATACCGGCGCACCTATTACCGTTCCCGTAGGTAGGGCCACTTTGGGTCGTATGTTCAATGTTTTGGGACAGCCTATCGATTCTAAGCCCGACGCCCAGACCGATACTCACTATTCTATCCACCGCTCCGCTCCGCCCTTAGCCGAGCAAATGCCTACTACCGAAGTTATGGAGACGGGCATTAAGGTCATCGACCTTTTGGAGCCTTATGCTCGAGGGGGTAAAACTGGCCTCTTTGGTGGTGCTGGTGTAGGCAAAACCGTACTTATTCAAGAGCTTATCCACAATGTGGCTAAAGGTCACGGCGGCTTTTCTGTATTTGCTGGCGTAGGTGAAAGAACTCGTGAAGGTAACGACCTCTACCGCGAGATGGAAGCTTCAGGGGTATTAAAAAATACTACTATGGTCTTTGGCCAGATGGACGAGCCTCCGGGTGTACGTTTCCGCGTAGGTTTTACCGGCGTTACTATGGCTGAATATTTCCGTGATGTAGAAGGTCAGGATGTATTGCTCTTTATCGACAATATCTTCCGCTTCGTTTTGGCTGGCTCTGAGGTATCCGCTCTCTTAGGGCGTATGCCCAGCGCTGTAGGTTATCAGCCTACCCTTTCTACAGAGATGGGCCAATTGCAAGAGCGCATTACCACTACTAAGAAAGGCTCCATTACCTCCGTGCAGGCTATTTACGTCCCGGCCGACGACATTACCGACCCGGCCGTAGCCACTTCCTTTACCCACTTAGATGCTACTACGGTACTTTCTCGTGACATTGTGGCTCAAGGTATTTATCCTGCCGTAGATCCTTTGGCTTCTACTTCCCGTTTGCTCGATCCGCGTTTTGTGGGCGACGAGCATTACCAGACGGCCCGTAAAGTACAGGAAATTTTGCAGCGTTATAAGAGCTTGCAAGATATTATCGCTATTTTGGGTGTAGAAGAACTTTCCGAAGAAGATCGCACTATCGTCTTTAGAGCTCGTCGCATTCAGCGTTTCCTCTCTCAGCCCAACTTTGTAGCCGAAGCCTTTACTGGACGCAAAGGTGTTTATGTCAAGATTGCTGATACCGTTCGCTCTTTCAAAGAGTTAGTGGCCGGCCACTTAGATCATATCCCCGAGCAAGCTTTCTATATGAAAGGCGACATCGACTCTGTATTGGCTGAAGCTGAAAGAATGAGTGCCGAAGTCGGTCTTAAGTAAGGTCTTTTTTGGCAGGAGGCCATTATGAGCGATTTGTTATTCCACTTAGAAGTTGTCACCCCGAGCAGTCGTGCTTTTAGCGGAGAGGTAAGCCAAGTCTCCCTAGCTAGTGTTAAGGGACAGATGTGTATTTTGGCTAACCATGCGCCCCTTTTGGCTCTCCTTCAGCCCGGTCTTATCACTTTCAAAAAAGGAAAAGACGCTCAAGAGCAAATGCTAGCCGCAGCCGCCGGTTTTGTACAAGTTCAAGATAATAACGTCAACGTTTTGGTAGATCGGGTCTGGAGACAAGAAGATTTGCCCGACGTTTTGAGCATGGATGAAAAGCCTGCCGATTTGGATAAGAGATACGAAGCCGAGTTGCTTTATGCGGCCAAAGTTAAGTTGAAAGCGGGTGTTTAAATTATGGCCAGCCGATTGGTTATTAAGGGAGGAAGGCCCTTAGTAGGATCTTTAGAGGCCAGCGGAGCCAAAAATGCTTGCTTGCCCATTATGGCTGCTTCTATCTTAGCTCAAGGCGTTGTTGAGCTTGAGCGCGTCCCTGATATTTCCGATGTTAGGGTCATGGCCGATATTTTGCGTGAAATTGGCGTCAAGGTAAAATTTGACGCCGCTCTGGGCCATATGCAACTCGACTCTTCCCACTTAAAAACTACTCGCGCTCCCGAGGAGTTGGTGCGCAAGATGAACGCTTCTTTCGACGTAATGGGCCCTTTGTTGGCTCGTTGCGGAGAGGGTGAAGTGAGTATGCCCGGCGGTTGTCGTTTGGGCCCTCGCCCTGTCAATTTCCATATCGAAGCCTTTAAAAAACTTGGTGCCGAAGTCTCTATCGAAGGCGGTTTTGTTAAAGCTAAGGCCAAGAGCTTGAAAGGGGCCCATATCCTCTTCCAATCTGTCAGTGTCGGAGCTACCAAAAATGCTATGATGGCTGCCACTATGGCCGAAGGTACCACTATTTTAGAAGGTTGTGCCCGCGAGCCGGAAATTTCTGATTTAGCAGAGTTCCTTATCAAAATGGGAGCTAAAATCAACGGTATCGGTACCCAAACTTTGCAAATTGAAGGCGTCAAGAAATTACACGGAGCTAAGCACTCTATTATTGCCGACCGTATCGAAGGTTGTACCTATCTTTTGGGGGCCGTTATTACTGGTGGCGACGTCACGATAGAGAAGTTTGACGCCGAATATAGCGGAGCCCTTTTGGCCCAATTGGAAAAAGCCGGCCAAGAAGTTATTGTCGGCGATCATTTTGTGCGCGTAAAGGGGTGCCGTCCTATTTTGCCTTTGGAAATAGCTACCGCCCCTTATCCTGGTTTCCCTACCGATTTACATCCACAAATAGTAGCTGCCCTCACTTTGTCCAATGGGGTCAGCGCTCTGTCGGAAACTATCTTTGATAGTCGCTTCATGTACGTCATGGAGCTAGTACGCTTAGGGGCCGATCTTTTGGCTTCTGGTAAGTACGTGCGTATTCGCGGCGTCGAAAAATTGGTGGGCGCTCCGGTAGATGCTCCCGATATTAGGGCTGGCGGCGCTTTAGTTTTGGCCGGCTTGGCTGCTGAAGGTGAAACTATTATACGCGGCGTCAAATATATCGATCGCGGCTACCAACAACTTGAGCAAAAGCTTACCTCCTTAGGAGCTCAAATAGAAAGGGTTGAAGGGCCATTAAGGGAAGTGGGCTAGACGAAATTTAGTCTTTTGTAGAGCAGGGGCTTGTCGGCTTTGTTTTTTTTGCACGTTGATTTGGATCTTGGCAGTGCCAATTTACGCTTAAGTGTTGACGGCAAAGTTGTTGTCGACGAGCCCTCTTTAGTTGCTGTAGATTGTAACTCCGGCCATATAAAAGCCGTAGGTAGCGCCGCCTTAGATTTGGCTGATAAGCCTTTGTCGGCTCTGTCGACCCTTTATCCCATAAAGCGCGGTCGCCTGAGCGATTTTTCTTTGGCTGAAGCCTTGTTGCGCTTTTATTTAGGCAAACTTTCCCCAACGCGCCGCCTTAAAGTTCGGGTAGCTCTACCTTCTTCAGTTGGCAGCGTCGAGAGAATTTGTTGGCAACAGCTCCTCGATTGTTTGGGAGTTGTTCGAAGTAGTTTTGTCCCTTCTCCTTTGGCTGCCTCTCTGGGAGCCGGGCTGGACATGGACTTGCCTGGCGGCTTCTTGCTGGTCGATATTGGCCATGGCAAAACTGAAGTTTCTGTACTTAGTAGCCAAGAAATTATCGTTTCCGCTACAGCCAACGTGGGTGGTAAAGATTTCTCTTCGGAAATAGCTCGAGTTTTGCGCCGCCAATATAATATTTCCGTCTCTGCCAATGGAGTAGAAGCCATAAAAAAGAATCTAGCTGCAGCTATACCTTTAGAAGTTCCCAAGGAAATGAAGGTTAACGGCTTCGATTTAGTAAGTGGCTTGCCTGGCGAGCGTTTAGTCTCTTCTTCAGTTATCAATTCTTGTTTAACTCGCCCCTTAAATGATATAACTCGGGCTATTCAGGACGTTATGTTAGAAACTCCCTGCGAGCTTTCTGCCGATTTGGTTGATAGCGGCCTTATTTTAGTTGGCGGTGGAGCCCAAATCTTTGGGATCGATAAATTTTTGCAAGAGTATTTCTCTATTCCGGTAAAAATAGCTGATAATCCCCGCTATTGTTCTGTTTTAGGCTGTAGCAAGGTTGGATATGCGCCTCTAGAAAAAGTTAAAACTGGGGGCTAAACCTTGAGTAAGCTTTCTCTAATAAGCCGAGTATTGAAAGTTGGAGGCCTGGCGGCAGCAGTTTTGGCTGTTTTAGGACTATGTCTAACCGGCTTTCTCTATTTATATCTTTCTCAAGCGGCCGACTCGTTAGCCCATCACGGATTAGATATTCTTAATAACAGTTTTACCGGCCAAGTTAAGCTGGAAAGGGCTGAGTTTAGCAGGAAATCTCTAGTTTTAGAGGGGGTCTCTTTAAAGCTGGACGGGGGAGAGCCTTTGGCCAATTTGGAAAGGGCCGAGCTCGATTTCCATTGGTTTAGGGGCTTGACCCGTCTAGATTATATGGCCGTTTTGGGCGATTTGCGCTTACATAATTTAAGTCTAACTCCAGAAATAGATAAATATGGCCGCTTTAATTTTGCCCAACTAAAGTCGACTAAGCCCAAGAAAGACCAACCTCGTTGGCCTTGGGAAAAGTATTTTAGCCGCTACGAAGGGACTGTAAGTTTAGATAATGGCTCGGCTTTCTTTCGGGATTGGAGCCGGGGCGATTTTTGTGCTCAGCTAGATCGGTTAAATCTTCGTATTAGCGCCCGACCGGAGCATAAAGCCGAGTTGGCTCTAAGTTTTGTTCCTTTGCAAAAAGCCAATTCTTGGGATCCTGAAAGTGGCAAGATTGAGCTAAAGGGCAAAATTCGCCTAGATATGGCTCCCGATTTCGACGCTACCCTCAATTTAGCCAAGATCGATCTAGTGCGCTTTAGTGAATATTACCATTTGCCCCCAACTATCCATCTGTTGGCTGCTCAGCTTGATAGCCGAATTTGGGCTAATTGTAAAGCTTCCACTTGGAATCAAACTTTAGAAAAACTCAATTACGGAGGCCATATAAAGTTAAGTTGCGCCTCCTTTATGGTTGAGCCTTGCCAGGAGCCTATCGAAAATATCTTTTTGGAAGCCGATCTTATTTCTGGCTTAGCTTCTATAAAGAGGCTAGGGGCTCAGTTTGCTGGAGCTTCACTTGGTGCCCAAGGAAAAGTTTATATTTGGAATCCTTCCGGGCCCAAAAAAGATTGGCAAGGACGAGTCAAGTTAGAAGCCGCTATTCCCCAATTGCCCTTGCGCCGCTTGAGTCGAGCTTTGGGCCTAAATATCCCTATAAATGGCAAGGCTAGCACCCAGTTAAATATAGAGGGAACTTTACCCAATCCTGGTGCCCAGGGCAAGATCAAGTCGGCCCAATTAACCTATGCCGATAAAGAGATACGCCAACTTAGTATAGATGTCAGTTGGAAAGATAAGCTTCTCACCATTGAAAGCTTAAAAGCTCAGGCCGCTCAAGGCCATATCCAAGGGCAAGGCTATGCCCTCTTTGAAGGTTCTAAGCCCCAGTTAGTCTTTAACCTCAATGGTCGGGATCTTTCCTTGCAAGGGTTAAGTCCTGTCGGCGGCCATATCGATCAGCTTAAAGTCTCTATGGTAGGTACGGCCGACTCGCCTTTAGTTTACGGTGAGGGCTCGGGAGTAGGCGGTTTTTCTGGTGCCGCTTCCATGTTAGAGACGGCTTCGGCCCAATTTATGATGTTGGGAGATACCGTCAGCTTAAATAATGTCAGAGCCTATACTAACTTGGGCCCGGCCAGTTTACCTTATGCTAGCTACAATTATAAACACCCTTATTTATACGCTTCTGTACAAACTGACAATTTAACCTTACCTTCCTTAAATGTGCCTTCTGTAGGCGCTGTTAGTGGCACCGTCAGTGGCAGGGCCCAAGTTATGGGCATACCTACCGACTTAAATAGTCTGAGTGTTTGCGCTTACAGTCAAAATGCCAATTTAAGTGTAGGCAATTTACAAATTAACAACTTACAAGGTGCGCTCGGTTTGGAGGGCATGAACCTTTATCTTCCCCAAATAGTTGGCCAAGCGGCTGGAGGCAATGTTTCGGCCACTGGTTGGATCGGCTTAAAAGGTGGCACTTCCAGCTTAAGTCTGTTGGCTCAAGATGTAAATATTGCTCCTTTTGCCCATATCGTCAACTATGATATTCCTTTGAAACTCGACGGAGTAGGGGATATGGGGGCTAGCTGGTCGGCCAATGGAGCCGATCACAACCATTGGATCAACCTCTATGTTGAAGGGCGGAACGCCCCTCAAACTTGGCTCTCCGAGGCGGCGGCCCACACTCTGGTGCCGACAACTAGCCAAGCCTCCCCAAGCACTGCCTCTCTAAGTGCTGTTACTCGAAACGGGGCAGCTTTTAGCACGGCGGCCTTAAGTAGTCCCGCCAACACTGAATCGCCCTCTCTAGCTCAGGAAATTAGTCCAGCGCCTACGCCTGTGCCAATGTTGCCCTCTTCTCAAGTTGCTTCTCCAAGGGAGGCTCTTGGGGGCAACCTTTTGGCCTCTTCGGCGGGACTGGCTGTCGAAAAGGCTGCCGATTTAAGCCTTTTGGCTAAGTCTAACCAAGACGATACCCAAGCGACTAAACGAAAGTTGGGCTTAGCCTACAATGTTGCTCCAGGTTTTAGCCCTTTTGAAGAGCCCCAAGCTTATGCTGCCGCCGTCCAAGGTTTTGTCGGCCAACAAGGGCTGGGCTTTGTCGGTTGGGCCCAAGATTTAGCTTTAGATGGCCGCCGCCTCACCCAGGATCTCTCTTTAGAGGGGCGTTTAACTGGTCGTTTCGGAGTTTGGGGCCATCCTCAAAATTTAGCTTTTAGCTATTTTACGGCTATAAGCGGCTCGCCAATTAAGCTTACAGACCAACATACTTTGTGGTTATCCGGCCTAGGGTCTTTGAAAGATGGACGCTTAAGCTTAAGCGATAATATTTTGGCTTGGAATTATTGGCCTCGCTCTGGTTGGGAGGCTATTCCCCATTTAGAAGGCAGCGCTTATGCTTTTTTAGGGCCGGATATGGCTCGTCCGCTGCAGCAAAATGGCTGGCTTTATTCTTGGCTACCCAAAGTAGGCTTAGTAAAAATAGAGGGCGATATTCTCTTGGGCACTCCTCTAAGCTACCAACTGGCCGCCCAAGCTACCGATATTGATCTAGCTTGGTTGCACGAGCAAAATTGGTTGCCCCAGGCTGCCGACTTACTCGATCAAGCCAATATTACCGGCGGCCAGGCTAAGCTTTATGCCCAAATAGGCTCCGAAGCTGGAGTTCCGAAAATTTTACCCGGTACTTGGGCTTATATCCCTTGGTTTACGGCTGGAAGTGGCCACAACAGCCGAGTCTTTTCCGGGGCGGCTGCTCTATCTTCGGAAGTAGCTTACCAGCAATCCAATAAGGGTCAAGCTACTATGGGGGTTATCAATTTAGAGCGCTTATTAGTCTCCTCTGCGCCTAGAGATAAACGCCTCTTCCAAAGCCAGGGAAGTTTGGCCAACTACGATTCCCAAATAGTGCCTCCAGGTTTATTGCAAGCTAAAGGCCATATCGACTCTGGTCAGACCACTTTAAATATTAAAGCTAAAGATTGGAATAGCGATCAAGTTATGGCTCTCTTGCCCAGTTTGGAAGGGCAAAGGCACAAGCTTGACGGTTGGCTAGGCACCGACGAACTCGATATTTCTTTTGATACTAAGCGCGGCCTTTTAGATACTTTATCTATGGAAGGATCCGTCTATTTCCACGACGGCCACTTGCTTTTGGCCGATAGCTTAATTCCTATCGACCAACTTTCTGCCCGAATTAGTCGCAATAAGAATAAGCTGATCTTTTCTGACTTAAATTTGCTTTCCGACAATTTCCTTTTCCAAGGTTCGGGCTGGCGCAGCTCTTCAGGCCGTTTAGAGGCCGAACTTTATGCTAAAGATATTGACTTAAATGCCCTCTCTTACTTAGATCCTGCTCTGGCCGATTTGTATGGCCAAGCCGATTTGGCCTTGTGTATTGAGTCTGACGATCCCTCTTTTAGAGCGGTGCAAGCTATTTTGGCTATGGAAGGGAAAGATGTTACTTGGAATTCTGTTCCGGTGAGCCTTTATTTCCCAGATTTTAGGATGGGGGCCCTTAAGAGGAGCGAAAGTGGCCAAGTCTATACTGCTAAGGGGCTAGGTATAGCGGCCAACTACCAAAAGGGGCGCTTTTATATAAATATTCCTGAAGATGCGGTAAAATTTAGCGCTTATAGATTTTTTGAAAAAGCTTTACTCCCTAAAGAAGTAGCCGATCGCTTAACTAATTCCTCAGAAGATAAGCCTACTAAAGGATTCCGTCCCCATCCAGCTTTAGATAATGAGGGGAATATTATTGGGGCTCGTTTAGATAAAGATCCTGTCTCTTTTGGTATTGTGGGTGATTTCAACTTTTCGCCCTCTTTAGGTTCTGGGATAAAGGATTGGTTCTTAGGCCCGGAAGGCCCCGAATTTGGTAATGCCGAGCATCCGCTAGTTTTCAGTTTGCAAAACTTCCAAGGCAATATGGCCCGAGCTGCTTTAGGTTTACCTATGAATCAGCGCCGCTTTAGTTTTAGTGGAGAACTGGGATTAAAGGGGCAGTGGTACCAAGGCCATTTGGCCTCTTCTCCGGCCGGTTCCTTGCGCTACAATTTCGATATTTCTCAGTTGGCTTTTGGTAGTGTCACTGTCGATGAGGCGGAAAATATCCAAAGTGATAGAAAGAAGTTAGCCCCAGCCGATAAGGAGCCGCCCCGTCGTCTTTTGTGGCGCGGCCTTACTCTTAAGCAAAACTTAAAGGGGGCTTACACCCGAGAAGAGAAAGTCGGCCGCTTTATTATCGAGCCTTTTGAGTTTGTACCCACAAAACATAGCTTTGGCCCAGAGGGTAAAGAAGACGAAGAAGCCGCTTCCGGCAGCCTTAGTGGTAGCGTAAATCTGGCTTTAACTCGCTTGCCGGGCCGCATTTCTACTAACGGTGCTACTTCGGAAAAGAAGCTTAGTCCCAATGCTCCTAAGTCAGCCCCTTCTATAGACGCCAATGAAGTTCACTTAAAAATAAGTCAGGTGCCTATTTCCGAATTGGGATCTTTCCTCTTCCCCAGTTTGAATAGCGGTTTTGTAGAAAACTTTGTTTTGAATGCTTCTGGCCCGGTCTACTCTCCGGCTTTCAATATGCTCTTTAATGTTACTAATGGTAGGGCTGGCAGTTTAGGTTTAGCTTCTATAACTGGTGCTGTTAGCGGCCGCCGCGATCCCCAAAGCAAAGTCTATCAAGTAAAACTTGGCACTTCTGAGACGCCTTTTAGAAATGAGCGGATCAAAGATATTGTCAGCCAAGGCTTGCAACAATGGGATAATTCCCCAGATTATGCTGACGGTATAAAAGTCTATTTCGGCAAAGAGAAGAGAAACGATCGAGTCTTTAGCCTTTCTGGGATCTTGCCTTACAAAGTTACCCGAGTAAAACCCCAAGATAACACTTCTTTGGTGCCTTTCTGGGAAGGGACTAGCATCTCTTTAGACGGTGACGTCGATATCAACGCCGATCTTAAAGATAAAGACTTAGGCTTACTTTCCAATATTGTCAGCGACGTTACTGACAGTGCTGGCAATATGTTAGGCAATTTACATGTAGGCGGTACTTTGGTGCGCCCTGAAGTTGTCGGTGAATTGAAAGTTGTCGATGGCAAAATCGAGCACAAGAAAGCCGGTGTTATTTCTAACTTAAATATTGAGGCCAACTTTGGTGAGATTCTCGATCCCCAACTGAAAACTAAGTATATCGAAGAGAAAAAACGCAATTATATAGCCGAGCATGGTTTGGGAGCCGTTTTGGCTGAACATCTGGCCCGTAAGGCTCAAAAAGAGCAGAAACAGCAACTGGATAAGGATCCTTTTGCCGCTCTCGATTTGAACAACACCCGTTTTAACCGCGTCGAGTTGCGTAAGTTTACCGGTACGCTGGGTGACAAAACTTTTGTTGTGCAAGGACGAGCCGATATGGACGGTTTTACTCCTATGGATGTAGATCTCTCCTTAAGTGGCGAGCAACTTCCTTTGCGCTGGGGTGGCCTTTTCGAAGGGCGAGCCGATGTCGATTTGCATTTAAGTAAAGCTAAGGTGAGCAGTGAAGATCTGGCTTTATGGAAGGAGAGTTTGCGTACTCGGGTGGCGACTCGTCCTAAGTTTGCTGTTTCTTCTTCTTCTGAGGTTAAGGATAAGGTCGTACCTATTCCCAAGTTGTATTATCTCTCGGGCAAAATTTCTGTACCTAGAGGCGACGTCAGTATCGATGTTAGTAGCTTAACTAGCAATTCTGGGGTCAGTTTCGATTGGAGTAAACTTCCTCTCGATTATCGCGTCGACGTCAATATCGGTGAAGATGTCTGGATGCACGCTTTAGGTTGTCGTATCAGAGCTGCCGGCCAATTGGCCGTCGTGCCCGATAAAGATACCGGTAAGCCGGTTATCGACGGTGAGGTCGATCTCTCCCGCGGTCTTTTAGCTATCCCTCTGTACGACTTAAAATTTAAAGTACGTACTGGCAAAGCCGTCTTTAAGCATAGTCAGATGCCGGAATTGCAAGAGGTAACGGCCGACGCTCAGGTAGACGATTACGAAGTTACGGCTTTTGTCAGTGGCGCTTATCCAAATATCAAAGTGGAATTTGTATCTAATCCTCCTTTAGCCGAAAAGGATATTCAGAACCTATTGGCCTTGGGCGGATTTGCCAAATATACTCCTTCTAATTCTGGCGCTCAGATAGTCCATACTCCGGGCAACACTACTGGAAGTCAGGCTGTTAGTACCGATTTAGATTTAAGTACTTCTGGTATTTCTATGCTTTCTAGGCTATTGTCTTCGCCCCTTACTCAAGAGATTAGTCGCATGTTATTCTTGTCCGACTTCTCGGTAGATATAACTTCCCCCCACGGCTACTCTTTCAAGATTGCCAAAGCCATCGACTCCAAAGATCACTTCTTATTTACTTTGACGCGCAGTTTTAATAGCCAAACTGGCCAAGATGAAAGTGTTTATGGTATAGAGTGGCACTTCAAAAATAATATGCTCTTCCGCCTAGGTTTCGATCAAGATGGAGAAGTTCGCCCTTGGTTCCAAGGTTTTTGGGAATTTTAAGCCAAAATATTTTTTGAAGGCGTATCCTAAAAAAACAGAAAGAAAAGGCGCTTCTGCCTGCAATAGAGAACTTTCATTTTACAAAATATAATAACTTTATAGGGCCGAGGAAGGGGAAAGAACGTGGATTTTTCTAAGTACAAGGGCTGGCTGTATATGAATCGCTGTCGCACTTCGAGCAGGAGGAGTACTAGCCTTACCAGTCCTTACTTATCTTTAGTTAAAGTATTAGGCGACACCGTTACGGATATAGAAAGACAATCGATAAACTCAGAAAACTGTAAAAAACAAGAAAAAAATAATCAGCAAAAAAATGAAAATATAAAAGAGACAGCTTCTCGTTCTGCCAACAGCTATAGTTGGGCCGACAACTTTGAATTTGATCCTTTTGATGAAAGCATTTTGACGGGTTGGAAGAGGACTAAAAAGCAACGCAGTATAGAATTGCCAGCTTTTTCTCCCTCGGGAGTAAAAGTAACTTCTATAGCCGAAGCCGCTTTTGCCGATTCTACCGATTTAGCCAAAATTATCATCCCCGAAGGGATCGTCTCTATCGGCCAAGGGGCCTTTCTCAATTGTAGTAGTTTAGGCGGCATAGTTTTGCCCACTACCTTAAAAAGTATCGGCGACGGGGCTTTTAAGGGTTGCGTATCTTTAAAGAATATAACTTTGGGATCGTCTTTAGAGCGTTTGGGTCGCTCGGCTTTTAGCGAATGTACTTTGCTAAAAAAAGTAGCTTTCGCTCCGGGATCCGTGTTAAAAGAGATCCCTTCGTTATGTTTTTTTGAATGTGAAAGTTTACACGAAATAAAATGGCCTGAAGCTTTGCAAGCCATAAAAGAAGAGGCTTTTCGCGGTTGTACCGGCCTTGAGAGTATTAGTTTGCCCTCTTCTTTAGAGCAAATAGGTTATTCAGCTTTTCGTGGCTGTACCCGTTTAAAGTTGATACGTATTCCCCAAAAGCTTATAACTCTGGCCGAATTTGCTTTTGCCGAATGTTCTGCCTTAGAAAGGGCCGAGTTACCCGAACATATTACTACTTTAGAAGGTGGTATTTTTAGCAATTGCTCCAAGATGCGCTCTGTAAAGCTGAGCAACGCTTTGCAAAAGGTTGGCTTTAGTGCTTTTAGCGGCTGTACCTCTTTAAAAGATTTTTCTTTTCCTGCTTCTCTTTCGGCTGTTGGAGTGCGAGCCTTTTGTGATTGTGTAAGTTTGCAAAAGATCGATTTAAGTCGTTGTAAATTATCCATTTTGGAGCAAGAGGTCTTTAGCGGTTGTAGCGGCTTACACGAAATTTATTTGCCTTTTTGCCTACAAAAAATTTATAAAGCCTGTTTTAAAGGGTGTACCGAGCTTTATAGCGTGGAAATTCCCTCTGAGGTTAATTCTTTAGGAGAGCGCTGTTTTGAAAATTGTCGCAAACTTCACGAAATAGATCTTAGTGCTATTCCTCTAGCTATCCCTGAAGGTTTTTGTGCCGATTGCTCTCAGCTTACCTCTATTAGTTTCCACAATGATACTCCAGAAATAGGGGTGGGCGCTTTTGCCAATTGTCGCTCTTTAGTTAAGCTCGAGTTGCCGGAAAAGTTGCAAATTATCCGCGAGCGGGCCTTCTTAAATTGCTCGAGCCTCACAGAAATAGATTGTGGTAAGCAATTGCGTCGGCTCGGCTCTGAAGCTTTTAAAGGGTGTAACGCTTTGCGTCGAGTCGATTTGCCCGCCTCTTTAACCGTATTTGGCAAAGAAGGGCCGATCTTTAGTAACGAAGCTGATGAATTAGTTATTTACGGTACGCCCAGCAGCAGTGCCGAAGATTATGCCCGCTTACATCGCATAAAGTTCTACGATCCTTTGCTCCACGAAATAAAAGAAGATGGCGGTGAAGAGGGTGACTATTTTGACAATAACGAGCTAGCTGAAGATACTTCCGACGAAGATCTTACCCCCGAAGAGGAAGAGACTGAGGTATTAGTGCCAGGCAGCCAGACCGTCTCTCGTCAGGTATTCGGTTTGCGGGTTAGTCCTTCTTCTTACAAATCTATCACTTCCAAGGGCGATTGGATCGTTATTCGCCACAAAGCCTTTGAGAAAAAAGCCGACGCTCGCTCCAATGTCCCGGTGGCTGTCCATTTAGAAGGCATAAACCATATAGGCAACAGAGCTTTTTGTAATCGCAACGTAGTATTTCTCGATTGTTCCGACAATTTAGTCTCTATTGGCAAAGCCGCTTTCTGGGGCTGTAGCTTATTGCAAAAAGTGCGCTGGTCTAAGCGTTTAAGTTTTATCGATAAAAGTGCTTTTTGGGGCTGCCACTCCTTAAAAACTCTGGATTTCCCCGATTCTTTGCAATTTATCGATAATTGGGCCTTTTTGGGTTGCTCCGCTATAGAAAGTATCCATTTGCCCTCTTATTTAGTCTCTTTGGGAGATTATGTCTTCGCTTATTGCTCAAGTTTAGTTAATATTGTTATCCCTTCGGGGACTCGTTCTTTAGGCGTGGGCGTCTTTTTCGGCTGTAAGGCTCTGCGCCGAGTAGTTATACCCCCTTCTGTAAAACAGTTCGGCCCAGAAATGTGCCAATTTAGCCCTATTTTTGGCAGTGGTTGCCTTTTAGACGAGGGCAATAATGGCGAAGCTGATAAAAAAGATCAAGATACAGAGCAAATTATTATCGTTTGCCAAAAAGATTCAGCAGCTCATGAATATGCTTTGCATTATGGCCTTAAGTGCGAGTTAATTAACTTCGAAGACGGTAGCTTGGCTAACGAGCTAATTAAAGGCGGAGGTTATATGCTCTGCGGCTTGGGCGTTTCAGATAGCACCTCTAAGTGTAGCCAAGCTTTTAGCGCTAAGTCTAAGCCAAGCCCTTCTCGGCCTGTAGTGCGCCTACTTAATGGGCGGCCAAACACTAAAGAGAAGGTCTCTAAGGTTGGCCTTTGGGCTGCTTCCAATAGCCGCCCAGAATTATCCCCTTCTACTACTTTCGCCCTTCTCCAAGGGGCTTACGAAGTGCTCGATCTGGCCGATTATTTGAAGGCTTGGCACAGAGCTTCGGCTTCGAGTGTAAAAAGGATCCTTAATTCTTCGCGTTTATTCTCTTCTATAGAAGATATATCGCCTATTAAAAATATTATCGCTAAAGAAGCTAAACCGTCAGTTCCAGAGTTGCCCCAAGAACCAGGGCCCAAAAAGATTCTGAAGGCGGCCAGCGATATTTTAGACTATATGGAAAAGATAGGCTGGTTCCATCACTTTGGCTTAGAAGCAGCCAAGAAAAGCTATCGTTTGCCTAAAAAGCCTTTAGTAGAAAATACTTTGGCAAAATCGCCTGCCCCTCAAGTAGAGCTGCCGCCGGAAAGGCTCGCTCCTCAAGAGGCTGCCCCTTCTACACCCTCTATAAAAAAGGGCGCTGCCCCAATTTATGCTCCAGCTAAATATGCCAGGGATATTTTAAGGCCAGCTGCTCGAGAGCCTAAACATATCTTGTCTAAATTGTCCCTTCCTTACCGAAGCTCGGCCGAAAAATCTTCTTCTGGCGCTATCGCTGCCGCCGGAGCTTTAAGTAATAGCTCTCCTTCAGTAACGACCAAAATAAATTTAGAATTAGAGCGCTACTATAAAGGGGCCTTGGCTTTAAGTGGGATAAGGTCGCCAGGAGAGCCCAGTATCTTCTCCCTTTCCGATTCTGTTGAAGAAAAAACGGTTCTGGCAGCGGCTTCGGCGGCAACCCCGGCAGTTCCGACGACAACCTCGGCAGCTTCGACAGCTCCGGTAGCTCCGGTAGTTCCGGTAGTTCCGACGGCGGCCCCGGCAGCTTCGGCAATCAGCCCCAATGCTGAGCCTGTTGGTCAGGGGATCGTTTTGGCCAAAGTGCCCAATTTGTCTATTTCTAAAGTTAATGTGCCCGACGCTTTGGAAGGGCGTCTCGTCGAAGCTCTCAGCGACAATTTTATGAAGGGCAATGACGTTGTAGAAGAGATCAACTTAGGCCCTTCTTTAAAAGTTATTGGTGTCGACGCCTTTAGAAGTTGTAGTCGCTTGCGCTTAGTCAATATGGCTAAAGAGGGTTTACAAATCGTTAAAGACGGGGCTTGGCGCAGTTGTGAGCGACTTACCGAAATAAGCCTTCCCGACACTATCCAAGAATTGGGCAGCCGAGTTTTCTGCGCTTGTAGTCAATTGCGCCAGGTTAAATTGCCTGCCTCTTTGCTTAAGCTTGGGGAGGCAGCTTTTGCCGATTGTCGCTCTTTACAAAGCTTAGAGCTTCCCCAGGGCCTCAAAGAAGTGGGCAGCAAAGCTTTCTTTGGCTGTCGCAATTTGGAAAGTATCTTTATCCCCGAATCTTTAGCCCATTTGGAAGATAAGCTCTTCGACGTCTCTCAGAAGCTTACCATCTATGCTCCTGAGGGCTCGGCAGCCCAATCTTATGCTGTAGCTCACGCTATTCCCTTTAGTGAAGCTTCTATCGATACTTGGCAAGAGGTGGTGCTCCAAAGGAGACAAACTTCAGAAGCCCAAACTCAAGAGGCTCAGCAAGTTTCTGCCACTGATACTATCCAGGTAGAGAGCGCCGAAAGTGTTAAAGATGAAAATATTTCTTTAGAGAAAAAAGCCAAATATCTTAAGAGAATAGCCGCTAGAACTAAGGGAAAGCGCCGCTAAAAAGAGCGCTATTTAGCCATAGTTCCTACAGCCAAAGAAAGATGAAAACTTATGGATCAGATTGGAAATGCTTTAGAGCGGATAGCCGGTGCCTTAGAGCGTATCGCTGCGGCAATAGAGCGAGGGGCTATTCTCTCTCAAGATAATTTGTCGGCTGCCACCGAGCTTATTGAAGAGAGCCAAAAGTTAGGAGAGGCAGCATCTAAGCAAGCGCTCTCTACAGAGGCTGTCTCTACAGTTGAGCGCTCGGAGGAAAGATCTTCCGAACTTAAGGCCCGCCTTGAGCCTGGGTTGGAAGCGCCGCTCAAGTCCGAATTGGCCCCTGAAGTGCTGCCTGTATCTCAAGTTGGCCTTGAGGTTGCTTCTGAAGCTACCTTAGAGCCTGAGTCTAAGTCTGAGTTCGAAGGGCAGCTTATTAAGTATGAGAGCAGCGAAACTGAAGCTGTTCCCTTATCTAAAGAAGAAGTTGGCGAAACTGAAGAGCTTATCTTTGAATTACCAGATAACCGCTCTAAAGAGAATTTCGCTGGTACTTATCCTGCTTTGTCCCAATTTTTGGAAAGCAGAGGTATCGCCATTTGTGAGGTTTTCTCTCCGTTAGTCCCCCAGGCTCTCGACGACAGGTTAGAAGAAATAGCCCTATATATGGGAAAGCGCTACTCCGATATTGCTCCGCTGCTCTTGGCTATAAAGGCCAATTTGCGCACCGGTTTTAATTTCTCTTTAGACTTTGCCTCTTGCTCGGCAGCTTCGGCCAAGATAATCGATAAACTTTGTCGGGCCCTTTACGAAATTGCCTTTTTAGATGAATATCGCTATTTAGGCTATCCCGACTTTAAAGTTCAGGCTCGAGCTTCCACTATAGGTATAGCTCATAATTTCTTTAGCGGTTTTTGGTTTGAGCGCTATATCGCCCAAGAAACGGTCGCTATTATTAAGGCCGTGCGCAACGAGTTTAATTTAGAAGCAGATAATTTTGAAATTATCCGCAACGCCAAGCTTATGTGTCAAGGGATCCCTCGAGAGAGAGATCTTTTAATTAGTTGTGCCGACCAATATTATTGGTTGGAGTGTAAGTCGGGCGACAACTATATCGACAGTATTCCGGCTTATGATACTTTCTCAGCCCATTTTGACTTTGAACGAGACAATTGTTTCTTGGTCTTTTTAAGCGCTGAGGCGGGCTACCACCGAGCGGCCGGCTCAGGAATGCAAATTTGCTCTAGTGCAGAATTTCCCGAGCGGTTTGCCAATTTATTGCGAGCCAATTTGGAAAAGGCTGGCTACACTAGAGGCGCTTAAGCTAAAGAGAGCTTACCGGCTAGGCTCAAAAAAACAAAGCCCCTTTCTAAGCTTATCAAGTTATCAATAAGCCTAGAAAAGGGGCTTTATTAAGTTAATCAACGGTAAAGGTAAGAAATTACTTAACTACGTAAGCTTTTTTAATCATAGTTGGCTGCTGGTTGGCCGGTAAGCTCTTTAAATAAGCTTCGCCATTATACCAAAGCATACCCTGATCGAGTCCCATGTCGGGGCTACCTACAGACTTAAACTGATCGGCCACTTCCATTCCTTTGACAACTTTACCAAAAGTGGTGAAATTCTGGGACTGGAGGAAGTCGTTATTGCCATAGTTGATAAACACTTGAGTGGAGTTGGTGTTGGGGCCGGCTTTAGCAAAAGCTAAAGTGCCACGCTCTAAGTGGAAGAGGCTGGGATCGTCGTTAAAGTTCTTTTCTTTCCAGTCGCTCATGCCTTTGCGCCAGTTGATACCGAATTGAGCTACGAAAGGCTGAGGATTCTTGACGACGCGGAAGATGGGAGTGTTGTTGTAATAGCCCATCTCTACCAATTCTACGAAGCGTTTGGCAGCATTGGGAGCAGCCTGGGGATAAATTTCCATATCTACATCGCCGTCGCTAGTTTCGAAGCGAACTAAAGTATATTCGGTAATGGCTGGAGCATTGGAACCGAAGGGAGTGAGGGAACGATACTGAGCTGACATGGGGCTCTCCTTTTCTTGGGGTTGGGACGGCTCTGAGGATAGGGCCGACTCACTCTGAGTTTGAGTAGTGGCTGGTTTTTCTGCGGCGGTTTCTTGCTTAGTGCAACCAAATTGCACACCGGCTAGCAATATAACGGCAACTAGTCCAGATACAACATATTTGTTCATTTTTTTCTCCTAAAGAAGGGCCGCTATAAGAAAAGCTGGGCCCTTTAGTTGAAATTTAATCTTGGATAATTTCAGCTTTAATAATCATAGTGGGCTGCTGATTAGCTGGAAGTTGCTTTAAATAGGCGTCTCCGTTAGTCGAAAGCATTTTCTGACTTAAGCCCATACTGGGATCGCCCACTTGCTTAAAATTATGGGCAATTTCTAAACCTTTGGTGATAATACCGAAAGTAGAAAAAGTTTGCTCGCGCAAGAAATCGTTATTGCCATAATTGATAAACACTTGAGTAGAGTTGGTATTGGGGCCCGCTTTAGCAAAAGCCAAAGTGCCGTCTTCTAAGTGGAAGAGGCTGGGATCGTCGTTGAATTTCTTTTCGTTCCATTGGCGCTGGCCGTCTCTCCAGTTGATACCAAACTGAGCTACAAAAGGACGAGGAGTATTAACTACGCGGAAGATAGGCGTATTGTCGTAGTAGCCAGCTTTCACTAATTCGATAAAGCGCCCAGCGGCGTTAGGGGCAGCCTGAGGATAAATTTCCATCTCGATATTGCCCGCGCTAGTGGTAAAGCGTACTTTTACTACTTCGGTAAGGGCTGGAGCGTTGTCATAAAAGGGCTTAAGATGCCTATATTTGGAAACTACTTCCGGTTTCTTGGAGCTCTCTTTTACTTGGTCGCTCTTACTTTTAACGGCCACAATCTTTTGTTGGGCAATTGTTGCCCTGCTTGTGGAGGGGCTCTCTTGGGCCCAAGCCGAAGCTTGGCCAAAAGCTCCGCCAATTAAAGCTAACGAAACGATAAGGCTTTTTCTAAAGAATTTGTTCATCTTATTTTGGTAGGCCGTTCCTTTCTTAGGTAGGTTGTTAGGGAGAACCGGGTACGTTTTGGGCTGGAGGCAAAGCCCAAGCATCTTTTATATGGGACATATCATTGAAGGAAAGCAAAGTTGGAAAATCGTCGTGGTAACGCAAGCGAACTACTCCAGTATTGCCCAATTCCATAGACCATTGGTAGCGCCCTTGAGGTGGGCCGACAATCTCCCAAAGTATAGTTCGGATAATTCCACCGTGGCTAAAAGCTATCACACGCCCTTCTTGTGGTAAATCGCGTCTCCAAGCTTCGGCTCGGTTGGCCACATCTTGCAAAGACTCCTCGGATCCAGGGAAGCGAGTATTATAAGGATCTTTCCACCAAGTAGTGACTTGGTTTTGCTCGTCCAGGCTAAGTTCATCCCAGGTTCGTCCTTCTACAATGCCCATAGGTATCTCTCGCAAACGCTTATCTAAACGGATCTTTTGTGGATCCCAATGGGGAAGGGCTAAGCGAGCCGTCTCGATACAGCGGTGTAAATCCGAACTCCAAACCTGAGTGAAGGGGACGTCTTTTAAATTGTCGGCCAAAGCTCTGGCCTGACTCTTCCCTAATTCGTTGAGAGGAACGTCGCTATTACCTTGCCAGCGTTTTACCTTATTCCAATCGGTATTGCCGTGGCGAACTAGCCAAATTTCTAACATGGCCGCCATTTTTGCTCCTTGGCTAAGTCAATCCTGCCTTCTTAGCTTTTTTGCTATTTTTAGTCTTTGTTTATCTTTTTATCATCTTTTACTTATTTATTTTCTCTATAAATTTGGAACAAGCTCAGGCTAAAGCTGAAACTGCTGCGGCCGAAATTAACGCTATTACCAAAGATTGCAACCAGAGCTGGGCTTTAGATTGTCAATCTCAACCTTGGTGCGCCGCTTTTGCTACTGGCATCTTGGCTAAAAATGGCGTTATGGACTTTAGCAATTGCTCTAATGTAAACTATACTCCCACTTTGGTTGAGTGGTCTAAGAGCGAAGGTACTTGGAGCCAAGCTGGAGGCGATTATGAACCTCAATCTGGCGATATGATTATGTTCGACTGGGACAACACTCGCTCTGGTGCCGATCATGTAGGTATTGTAGTTAGCTACGATAATTCTACTGGAGTTGTCACTACTGTTGAAGGTAACAGCGGCTCTCCTGGAGCTGTCAGAGTAAAAACTTATGATCGTAACCAAGCTTGCGTAATGGGGTATATATCTCCCAACAAATAAAGAGCAAGTAAAGCTCTGATATATGTTAAGCTTATCTTATAAGCAGCCTTCTACACTAGGAAGGTTGCTTATTTTTTTTATTTGCAATGTAAAATAAATGTTAACATGGGTTTTTCCCTCTAGATAGAATGGAAATAGCCCTTGATAAGCTAATTGACAATAGACAGAACGGACAATCGGAGGCCAGGGGCCCAGTTGTTTTTTTTGTGATAGGTTAGGAGAAGAATTATTGCATGTCATTAGATAAGATTTCCAGCTTTTTAGGTATATCGGGTATTTCTGCTACCACCTCCAGCGCTGCTGCGCCTAGCAATAGTAGTTTAGGTTTTGCTACTAACGATTCTATTTCTTTATCTGGCTCTGAAGCTATCAACGCTTTCGGATCGCTTAGTGTTGCTTCCTTAGACGATGAAGCTGCCGCTACTCAAAGTGTCGAAGGTGCCGAAGCGGCTGCTGCTCGAGCTACCCAAGCTGGTGTTAAAGCTGAAGAAGCTGCCGACAAAACTGTCAAGGCCAATGCCGACGATGAAAAGGCTCAGGCTAAAGCTAATTTAACTGGCGAAGAAGCCCGAGCCCAGGAGGCTGCCCAAGCTGAAAAGGCAGCCACTCAAGTTAAAACCCAAACTGAAGCTGCCGAGCAAGCCAAAACGGCTGCTGCTGCCAACGCCAATGTCGATGAGGCCAACACCGATTTAGAAAAAGCCCAGGCTGAGTTAGAAAAAGTTATCAACGAAGGCGACCAAGAGGGCAAAGAGGCCAACACGGCTGAAACTTTGGGCACTTTAGAGGCCGAAATGGAGCAGCTTAAAAAAGAGCAAGAGAAGAAGGCCCAAGAGCGCGAAGCCTTAGAGCAAAAACAAGCCCAATTAGTGGAAGATTTAGCCGAAGCCCAAGCCGACGGCGATCAAGAAAAAGTTAAACAACTTAGCCAAGAGCTGGATCAAGTTAATCAGCAACTGAGCGCTTCTCAAGACGATCTTAGTTCTTTGCAAAATCGCATTTCCAATTTAGGTGATACTATCGACTCTACTCGCAACCAACTCGATCAAGAAAATGCTGCCAAAGCCCAGAATCAGCAAGACAAAGTAAATAGCGCCCAGAGCGCTCAGCAAAACGCCGCTTCTAATGTCGAGCAAGCCCAAGCCCAGGCTACTTCGGCCAACGAGCAATCCCAAGCTGTTCAGCAAGCGGCTAGCCAGGCTGGCCAGGCTGCTACCGAGGCTAATGCGGCTGCCCAAGCTTCCCAGAGCGACGCTGCCAAAGCTGCTTCCGAAGCTCAAGACTCTAAGTCTAAGGCCGAGCAAGCTAAAGCCGACATGGAACAGCTTAAGTCTCAAGCTACCCAAGCTCGCCAAGAAGCTACCACTAAAGCTGCCGAAGCTAATAAGGCCGATTCTGAAGTATCTCAGGCCCGGTCGGCTTTAGAAGCGGCCAAGGCAGCTAAAAAAATTATCGAAGATAAAGATGGCAATACCCAGCAAGTGCCAGACGAAGAAGCTATCGCTTCGGCCCAGTCGGCCTTAGACTCTGCCCAAGCTAAAGCCGAGGCCGCCCACAGCGCCGCCGATCAAGCTGAAAATAAAGCTGCTCAGTTAGAGAACCAGCTCGAGGCCGCCGAAGGTAAGTCGGAGCAAGCCCAAAACCAAGCCACTCAGGCTAGCCAAGCTTCCGATCAGGCTGAAACTAAAGCTACCGACGAAGCTAGTAAAGCCGATCAAGCCCAAACTGAGGCTACCGAAGCTGATAACCAAGCCCAAGATGCGGCTGGCCAGGTTAATAGCGCCGATCAGAAAGCGGCTAAAGCTGGAGACACTGCCAACCAAATTGACGATAAGGCCCAAAAGGCTAAAGACGGCGTAGAGGCTGTGGAAGCGGCCAACGCTGCCGACCAAGCCGCCGCCGACAGTGCCCAAGATACGGCTGATCAGGCTAAAGACGACGCCGAGCAAACTAAAGACGGTCAAGCTGCCGCTACCGACGGAGTTAAAGACGCCTCTAAAGATGGTGCTAAAGACGGTGCCAAGATCGATCCCGAGAAGTTGCCCGACGGTGTCAAGATCGACAAGAATGGTAAGATGGTCGACTCTCAAGGCCATCAAGTTAATGCCGAAGGTAAGCGCGTCGACGAAAATGGCAAGGTCATGAGCGAAGAAGAGATCGCGGCTGCCGATAAAGCTAAGGCCGAAGAAGCCAAATCTAAAGAAAGCTCTGGTGAAGCTGCCGACAATAAGAGCGACTTCGAAAAAGCTACCGGCACTAGCAACGAAGATTTGCAAAAGCTGATCAACCAACTCGGCCAGCAAATCGCCAACCAAGGGGCGGCTCAACAGGCTGCGGGTAATAACGGCGGCTCCGGTGGTGGCGGCAACTATGGCGGCGGTAATTCTGGCGGCGGCAACTATGGTGGCGGTGGTACCGGCAGCGTAGGTGGCAGCGGCGGCAGCGGCTCAGTCGCTTCGGCTGGCCAGGCTGGCTCGGTTGGCAAAGTAGCCCTTAGCGATCAAAACGAGCAAGCTATGGCTAAAGCTATCGACAGCTTTTTGGCTGAGCAAGGCTCGGATGCTCCCGAAGGTACTGGCGCTCTCTTTGTCAAGGCTGGTAAAGAAAATGATGTCGATCCTCTCATTTTGGTCTCTATTGCCGGCCAAGAAACCCAGTGGGGCAAGACGGGTATCGGCATCAACGGTTGGATGGGCGTAGGCGCTTACGACTCCGATCCTAACAATGCCACCCGCAACTCTAAGTTCTCCGGCGTAGAGAATCAAATCAATGTCGGTGCCCGAACCTTCCACAACTTGCGTGAAAAGGGCGGAGCCTCTTCAGCCGATTCTATCGCTGCCCAGACTTCGGCAGTTAATAAAGCCGGCTGGGCTACCGACCAAAATTGGCATAACGGCGTCACCAGCATCTACCAAAATAAGGTAGCTCCTTATGTGCAAGCCAAGATGGAAGAAATAAAGGCTTCTTCTCCTAGTGGTGGCCCAGGTATCGATGCTGCTATAAATGAGGCTCTCTCTATGGAAGGTATGACTGAAGGTGGCAACGCTGCTCAGATCAATGCCATTACCAAAGATTGCAATAAGAGCTGGGCTCTCGATTGTCAGCAATATCCTTGGTGCGCTGCTTTTGCTACCGGTATTTTGGCTAAGAATGGCGTAGAAGACTTCTCCGGTTGCGACAACGTCAACTATACTCCCACTTTGGTCAATTGGTCGCAAGGCAAAGGCACTTGGAACCACGCCAGTGGCGATTATTCACCTAAGAAGGGCGATATGATCTTCTTCGATTGGGACGGATCCCGTACCAGCCCCGATCACGTAGGCTTAGTAGTTAATTACGATTCCAACAGCGGCACCATTACTACCGTTGAAGGTAATAGTAGCAACTCTGTAAGAGTTAAAACTTACAACCGCAACGACTCTTGCGTATTAGGCTATACGTCTATTGGCGACTAGTAAAATAGAGGCTTAATATAAGTCCTCCTAAAAGCTCTCCTTAACGGTCAAATTAAACGACTTGGCCGGGCGGGGGAGCTTTTTTTGTCCAGTTAGTTAAAGATTAGTTAAATAAGTTTAGTGTAAAATAAATGTTAAAACCATTTTTTAATTCTAGATAAAGATGGGAACATAATTGATAATGGGAGTAATACGAGTAGGAAGGGTGCCGCTAGGTGCCGCCTTTTTTCGTTTACAGAAAGTTAGGAGAGTTACTGAATGTCATTAGATAAGATCTCTAGCTTCTTAGGTATATCGGGTATTTCTGCTACCACCTCCAGCGCTGCTGCGCCTAGCAATAGTAGTTTAGGTTTTGCTACTAACGATTCTATTTCTTTATCTGGCTCTGAAGCTATCAACGCTTTCGGATCGCTTAGTGTTGCTTCCTTAGACGATGAAGCTGCCGCTACTCAAAGTGTCGAAGGTGCCGAAGCGGCTGCTGCTCGAGCTACCCAAGCTGGTGTTAAAGCTGAAGAAGCTGCCGACAAAACTGTCAAGGCCAATGCCGACGATGAAAAGGCTCAGGCTAAAGCTAATTTAACTGGCGAAGAAGCCCGAGCCCAGGAGGCTGCCCAAGCTGAAAAGGCAGCCACTCAAGTTAAAACCCAAACTGAAGCTGCCGAGCAAGCCAAAACGGCTGCTGCTGCCAACGCCAATGTCGATGAGGCCAACACCGATTTAGAAAAAGCCCAGGCTGAGTTAGAAAAAGTTATCAACGAAGGCGACCAAGAGGGCAAAGAGGCCAACACGGCTGAAACTTTGGGCACTTTAGAGGCCGAAATGGAGCAGCTTAAAAAAGAGCAAGAGAAGAAGGCCCAAGAGCGCGAAGCCTTAGAGCAAAAACAAGCCCAATTAGTGGAAGATTTAGCCGAAGCCCAAGCCGACGGCGATCAAGAAAAAGTTAAACAACTTAGCCAAGAGCTGGATCAAGTTAATCAGCAACTGAGCGCTTCTCAAGACGATCTTAGTTCTTTGCAAAATCGCATTTCCAATTTAGGTGATACTATCGACTCTACTCGCAACCAACTCGATCAAGAAAATGCTGCCAAAGCCCAGAATCAGCAAGACAAAGTAAATAGCGCCCAGAGCGCTCAGCAAAACGCCGCTTCTAATGTCGAGCAAGCCCAAGCCCAGGCTACTTCGGCCAACGAGCAATCCCAAGCTGTTCAGCAAGCGGCTAGCCAGGCTGGCCAGGCTGCTACCGAGGCTAATGCGGCTGCCCAAGCTTCCCAGAGCGACGCTGCCAAAGCTGCTTCCGAAGCTCAAGACTCTAAGTCTAAGGCCGAGCAAGCTAAAGCCGACATGGAACAGCTTAAGTCTCAAGCTACCCAAGCTCGCCAAGAAGCTACCACTAAAGCTGCCGAAGCTAATAAGGCCGATTCTGAAGTATCTCAGGCCCGGTCGGCTTTAGAAGCGGCCAAGGCAGCTAAAAAAATTATCGAAGATAAAGATGGCAATACCCAGCAAGTGCCAGACGAAGAAGCTATCGCTTCGGCCCAGTCGGCCTTAGACTCTGCCCAAGCTAAAGCCGAGGCCGCCCACAGCGCCGCCGATCAAGCTGAAAATAAAGCTGCTCAGTTAGAGAACCAGCTCGAGGCCGCCGAAGGTAAGTCGGAGCAAGCCCAAAACCAAGCCACTCAGGCTAGCCAAGCTTCCGATCAGGCTGAAACTAAAGCTACCGACGAAGCTAGTAAAGCCGATCAAGCCCAAACTGAGGCTACCGAAGCTGATAACCAAGCCCAAGATGCGGCTGGCCAGGTTAATAGCGCCGATCAGAAAGCGGCTAAAGCTGGAGACACTGCCAACCAAATTGACGATAAGGCCCAAAAGGCTAAAGACGGCGTAGAGGCTGTGGAAGCGGCCAACGCTGCCGACCAAGCCGCCGCCGACAGTGCCCAAGATACGGCTGATCAGGCTAAAGACGACGCCGAGCAAACTAAAGACGGTCAAGCTGCCGCTACCGACGGAGTTAAAGACGCCTC
This sequence comes from uncultured bacterium, assembly GCA_934644775.1. GTDB lineage: Bacteria > Vulcanimicrobiota > Xenobia > Xenobiales > Xenobiaceae > Bruticola. Next base: position 55,376 of record CAKUDB010000001.1, read on the forward strand.
TAAAGATGGTGCTAAAGACGGTGCCAAGATCGATCCCGAGAAGTTGCCCGACGGCGTCTTTGTGGATAAGAACGGTACCCTTTACAGTGAAGATGGTAAGAAGCTTCCCGAGGGCAGCACCCTCAACGAAGATGGCAAGTTAGTTAATGGCGAGGGTAAGCTCATCGACAATAAGGGTAACCTGATCAACGAAGATGGGCAGCGCATTGGGGCCGACGGCAAGGTCATGAGTGAAGAAGAAATTGCTGCTGCCGACAAAGCCAAGGCCGACGAAGCTCAAGCTAGTGAAGCTAAAGCCAACGAGAGTGGTGCCAAGGCTGCCGACAATAAGAGCGACTTCGAAAAAGCTACCGGCATTAGCAACGAAGATTTGCAAAAGCAGATCGACCAACTCGGCCAGCAAATCGCTGCTCAACAGGCTGCAGCTGAAAATGGCGGCGGTGGCGGCGGCAACTATGGCAGCGGAGGCGGCGGCGTAGGTGGCGTCGGTGGTTCCGGTGGCGCTGGCCAAGTCGCTTCCGGAGCTTCAGTTAAGAGGAGTAGCGCCGCTGGCGATCTCGATCTTTCTAAGTGCTCCGACGAAGATATTGCTAAAGCTATAGATGGCTTCTTAGTCGAAAAAGGCTCGCCAGCTCCTGCCGGTACTGGGGATCTCTTCGTTGAAGCGGGTAAGAAATACGACGTCGATCCTTTGGTCTTACTCTCTATTGCTGGTCAGGAGACTCGCTGGGGTACCGCCGCAGGAAGCGTAGGTATCAACGGCTGGATGGGCGTAGGGGCCTACGACTCCGATCCTAATAACTCTACTCGCAATCCCATATTCAGAGGTGTAGAGAAGCAAATCTTTATGGGTGGCAAAACCTTTGCCAAATTGCGCGGGACGGGTGGATCTTCCTCTGATGCCTCTATTGCCGATCAGGCTGCAGCTGTCAATAAAGCCGGCTGGGCTACCGATCAGAATTGGCACGATGGCGTAACTAAGATCTACCATGATCAAGTTGTTCCTTACATGTTGGAAAACTTGCCCGGTGCCGAGCTTAAGGGCAACAAGGGCATTGAAGGGGCCCTCGACGAGGCCCTCTCTATGGAAGGTATGACTGAAGGTGGCAACGCTGCTCAGATCAATGCCATTACCAAAGATTACAATAAGAGCTGGGCTCTCGATTGTCAGCAATATCCTTGGTGCGCTGCTTTTGCTACCGGTATTTTGGCTAAGCATGGTGTAGAAGACTTCTCCGGTTGCTCCAATGTCAACTCTACCAACTACTTGGTCAGTTGGTCGCAAGGCGAAGGCACTTGGAACCACGCCAGTGGCGATTATTCACCTAAGAGGGGCGATATGATCTTCTTCGATTGGGACGGATCCCGTACCAGCCCCGATCACGTAGGCTTGGTAGTTAATTACGATTCCAACAGCGGCACCATTACTACCGTTGAAGGTAATAGTAGCAACTCTGTAAGAGTTAAAACTTACAACCGCAACGACTCTTGCGTATTAGGCTATACGTCTATTGGCGACTAGTAAAATAGAGGCTTAATATAAGTCCTCCTAAAAGCTCTCCTTAACGGTCAAATTAAACGACTTGGCCGGGCGGGGGAGCTTTTTTTGTCCAGTTAGTTAAAGATTAGTTAAATAAGTTTAGTGTAAAATGTTAGTCCTTTAATTAACATATTCCCCGTGGCTCAAAGCAGAGGCTTTACGCCACCCTTAGTAAAAATTAAAAGTTAAATAAATGTTAAATCAGTAGATAAATTCTAGATAAAATAAAGAAGTGCTTGATAATATAGACAACGATACCTGTACATAGGTTGGATAGGCCTTGTGCTCGTAAAGGTAGGAGGGATTTTACTATGACTATCAATAGCAACTACGACAATTCTGCTGCCATTAGACAGCAAGAAGAGGCTCGTCGTCAGGAGGAAGCCCGTCGTCGAGAAGAGGCTCGTCGCCAGGAAGAAGCTCGCAAAGCTGAAGAAGCTCGCAAGGCTCAAGAAGCTCAGCAAGCTAAAGAAGCCGAAGAGGCTCGCAAAGCTCAAGAAGCCCAAAGGGTCAGAGAAGAAGACAAAGTGGCCGTTACCAACAGCGAAGCAGCCGAATCTGGCAAAAGGGTAAAAGTTGCTTCTTTAGACGATGAAGGTGGCAGCTTCTCTGCCAGAGGAGAAGAGTTTAGCGGCACTAGCAGCAACTACGGCGCTAGAAAGTCCGAATATTCCACCCATGTTGCTTCCAGCGGTAGAACGCACGGCGGTGGTGGCGGCACTTTCAGCAGCAAGACCGAAGACAAGAGTTTTCTTGGAAAAGTCAAGGATGTTCTTGGCGGTGCTAAAGATAAAATTGTCGATCATATAAAAGACAAAGTCGCCGACGGTTTAGATGGCGCTTCCGATTTAGCCGATAAGATCGGCATGGATGGCCTTTCTGACGATCTCGAAGAGATGGCTGACAAAGTTAGAGGTGAAGACGGCGAAGAAGTTTCCGACGCCGACAAAGCTAAGGCTAAAGACGGCGTAGAAAAAACTAAAGAAGAGATTAAAGAGAAGATTAAGGAAAAGAAACTCGAGAAGCTCAACCAAGAGAAAGAAGTCCAGACTAAGAAGCAAGAAGAGCTGGAGAAAAAGCGCGACGAGACTATCGAAGAGTTGGAAAAAGCCCAAGCTGCTGGCGATCAGGCCAAAGTTAAAGAGCTTACCAACAAGCTCGACGGTATCAACGACGAACTTTCTGAAGTAAACGATAAGCTCGACAAGATCAATAAAAAGATCGACGAGCTGGAGCCCAAGCCCGAAGAGGAAATGGAGAAGCTCCAGAAAGACATGGACGAGCTTAATAAGCAAGAAGAGGCTAAGCTCAAAGAAAAAGAAGAGCTGGAGAAGAAGCAAGAAGAGCTCGTTGAAGAGTTGGCTGCTGCCAAAGCGGCTGGCGACCAGGAGAAGATTGCCGAAATTACCAGCAAGTTGCAAGGCGTCAACGAAGACTTAGAAAAAGTCAACGGCGAGCTGGAAGATATTCAGTCACAAAAGCAGAACCTCCAGAAAGATATTGACAAGGTTCAGGGCGAGATCGACGCCAAGAATCCTCCTGCTGAAGAGGCCGCTCCGGCTCAGGGTGCCGAAGGTAAGCAAGCTGCTTCTAACGAGGCCTCTGGGGCTCAGGGTGCCGCTAATGGCAATAATGGTGCCAATGGCACTAATGGTGGCGGTGGCAACAATGGTGGCGGCGGTACCGGAGGTGTCAACGGTGGCGGTGGTGGCCGTGGCACTGGTGGTGTAGGTGGTACTGGCGCTGCTCAGGGTGCTGGCAATACTGGAGCTGCTGCTCGCACTACTGCGGCTGGCGACATCGATATTTCCAAGTGCTCCGACGCCGATGTGGCCAAGGCTATCGATGGCTTCTTGGCTTCTAAGGGCTCTTCGGCTCCCGAAGGTACCGGCGCTATGTTCGTTAAGGCCGGTAAAGAGAATAATGTCGATCCCTTAGTATTGCTCTCTATTGCTGGTCAGGAGACCCAGTGGGGCAAGACGGGTATCGGTATCAACGGTTGGATGGGCGTAGGTGCCTACGACTCCGATCCTAACAACGCTACTCGCAATTCCAAGTTCTCTGGCGTAGAGAATCAGATCAATGTCGGAGCCCGAACTTTCGCCAACTTGCGCGCTAAGGGCGGATCTTCTGCCGACGCCTCTATCGCCGAGCAGACTTCCGCTGTAAATAAAGCCGGTTGGGCTACCGACCAGAATTGGCATAAGGGCGTCACCAGCATCTACCATGATCAGGTAGGCGCTTACATGCTCGAGCACCTCAAAGGTGCCGAAACTAAAGGCGGCAAAGGCGTGTCCGGTGCTCTCACCGAAGCTGGCTCTATGGTAGGCATGACCGAAAGTGGCAACGCTGCCCAGATCAATGCCATTACCAAAGACTGGAACCAGAGCTGGGCTCTCGATTGTCAGCAGCAGCCTTGGTGCGCCGCTTTCGCTACTGGTATTTTGGCTAAGCATGGTGTCATGGACTTTAGCAAGTGCTCCAATGTCAACTATACTCCCACTTTGGTAGAGTGGTCTAAGAGCCAGAAAACTTGGCAGCAGGGTGGCAACGGCTATGCTCCTAAGGCTGGCGATATGATTATGTTCGACTGGGACAACACCCGCAGCGGTGCCGACCACGTGGGTATCGTAGAAAGTTACGACGCAGCCAGCGGTACCGTTACTACTATTGAAGGCAATAGCAGCAACTCCGTACGTCGCAAGACTTATAATGTCAACGCCGCTTGTATTATGGGCTTCATTATGCCTAATAAATAAAGTATAAGATGGCGCTCTACTATTAAGGGCAAAAAAGGGGACAGCTTCTTTTAGGAGCTGTCCCTTATTTTTTTCCCTAATTATCGCTACTCTTCTCAATTGATGCTGTTAGGCAGATGAAAAAAACTTTACTAACTGTTAATTTTGATTTATTATCTAGGTTAAGATGGGCTGTTTGTGTGCATTTTTATATGTCCATCAAATTTTTTACTCCCAGGGATTGAGGAGGAACATAATTTATGCAAAATCTTCTGGCCCGCACCAAAGGGAGCTCGCGTTGGCTGGGCTTGTGCCTTTTCGCTATAGCCTTCCTGTGTGCTGCTCTCATTTCCGGTTGCGGCAGTTCCGGTAGCTCCGGCGGCGGTGGCACTTCTGATTCTGCTTCCTCAAAAGGAACTACCGATGTTATTTTCCATTTTAATGAATCAAGTTCAGCTAAAATATTAGCTCGGGCTATCCCCCAGGGTACTACCCATATCCGTTTTACTGGCAACGATAATAACCGTGAGAAGCGCTATGGCCCTACTGAAAAAGCCTACGCTTCTACTATCACTTTAAATAATGTTCCGGTTAGTGTTACCGGTTTTGTTCTTGAGTGCATCAAAAAAGATGGCAAAAACGTCGAACTTACCGCTATTGTTCCTGTTGATAAGGTATCATTAACTGAAGACAAGGAAAACCTTGTTATAATTAGCGATTCCTACGTTAAACCGCTTAGCGAAGTTGTTAAAAGTGTAACTAATACTCCTAGTGAGTTTAATCCCTTTGCCATTGGCATGAGTGAAAGTTTTACAGTTATTGCTACTTTAGAAGGTGGTCAGACTGTAGCTCTTACTCCTTACTTAACATTTACCAGCAGCGATCCCAAGGTAGCTACTGTCGAGCAGAATGGTTTTGACGGTGCTAAAGTTGTTGCCCAAGGCGGCGGCACAGCCACTATTTCTGGTGAAGTGTTAGGCGTAAAAACTAATATTACGGTGACAGTCGATCCTGGTAAACGCGAGACAGGTGTTAAGTTCGTCCCTAGTACAACAAAAGTGACCCAGGGACTGTCCGTACCTCTTGAAGCCAAAATGGTTTGGAATGATGGGACAACAACAGAAATTGATAAAGATCGTGTAACATCATACACTGCCGATCCTAAAGATGCAGTTACTATTGAGAAAACTGACAAGGGTTGCAAAGTCACCGCTGATAAAGGCGCTAAAGAAGGAACTAAAGTAACTATCACTATGACAGTTACAAATGAAGGTGGAGATCCTTTCACCGGTAAAGCTACTGTTGAAATTACCAATAAAACGGTTGTGTCTATTGCTATCTCTAATGATACTACTGGCGATATGCTCAATAAGCTTTATCCTACCGGCAAAAATAACAACAGCTGTCAGTTTACCGCTACGGTTACTTGGAGCGATGGCGCAAAAACTGATGAAACTAATACAGTTACTTGGACGAGTTCTACCCCTACTGTCGCTGCTTTCGATGAAACTACTAAAGGCAAGTTGAATGCTGTTGCTGTCGGTGAAACTACTGTATTTGCTGAACGTGATGGAATAAAATCTGAAAACTCTACCATTACTGTAAAAGAACCTGGTGTTACTGAGCTTAAGACTGATGTTTATAATCCTGAAGAAGGTTTCGTAGCTTACATTAAGGATGGCGTTGGTCGGCCTTACCCTATCACTGTGACTGCCGTCTATGCTAATGGTGAAGAAAAAACTGTTGCTTTAAGTGACCTTACCTCTGAATTCTTTAGAACTGAAGGTGCAACCAGCTCAGAATATGTCGAGTTCCAAGAGGGTGAAAAGGGTGCAATTAACATTGTTCCTAAGAGCGTTACTGACGAGTCGGATAGTTTCATCAGATTCACTTACGAAGGAAAATCTAAAGATGTAAAAATTGCCATTAAAGATGTACTTCCTGAGAAGATAGCTATAAACTTAGTAGATACAACTACTGACAAGACTTATAACATCAACCCCACCGACGGCACTTATGAGATTGGTATACCTTATGGCCGCTCTTACAAAATTGTTGTACGTGCCCAAGCTAATAACGGTGAGGACTTAGGTGACATCTCTGGTAACTATGAGTTTAAAGATAGCTTAGTTAGAGATGAAAAATTTGAGCATGGCTTAGCCTATCCGATCGTCGTTGATGGTATGTCTAAAGATAAGGAATGGTCTTCCAGTGCCAAAATCATTAGCTATGCCCAAGATTACAATAGAGCTATATTCTCTGGTGACGATAGTACGCCGCTTGGCGATCGTGTCTATACGCAATACAAGACTATTGAGGAAAAGGATGGGGTAAAGAGCGTTGTAATTAAAAACGTAAGCGAGGACGCTCGAACAATAACTGTTACCGGACAGAGTAAAGCTGACCAGATAGAAGCTTTCCAGGTAAAAGTTACTTTGAAGATGCCTGCTGTTGACAAGTATATAGCCGTTTATAACGACAAGGATAACGGGACTACTTTTGACATTCCTCGTGGCGTTGACTTTGACATAACCAATTCTGGCCAACATAAAGTTAAGGCTCAGATGTCTTACGCAAAATGTGAAGCCTCAGCAGAGTTCCCAGAAGAGGACAATTTGAAAGATGTCACTGAGAATATGACTATAGATGAAGAATCTATTACTCCTCTCTTAAACACTTTCTTGGTTGAAAAGAAGGCTGAGGGTAGCTACTCCAGCGTAACTGATGAAGATGCGTATAGTAGCCGTAATAAGATCGGCCAGACCGGCAATATTACCATGAAGAATAAGTGGGATGACAAGTCTGAAAACTTCGGTTGTGAAGCTGCTTCGGGTAAGCCTTTCCAGAGCTTTAATGTTGAACCGGCTGAGTTCACTTTGAAACTTGAGAGGCCTACTATCGTTAGCTGTAAGCCTGTAGTCTTAGGTGAAGATGGTAACCAAGTTACAGCTGAAACTGACGGTAAATATCATTTCAAAGCTAATACAAAGTTCCAATTCTTGTTGAAAGATGTAGAACTTAGTGATAAAGGTAAACTTGATCACTTAGAAGGTAATAGTACTATTAGCAGTATCTACTATGAGGGAAGGTATATCGATATAGTTAAGCTCTTGGATCCTAAGAAAATAGACAGCTTGTATCAAGTTCAAGATAGTGAAGAGCTTAGCGCTGGTGCCGCTAGCGATATTAAGATTACTCCTGACCCTCACCAGTACTACAATGTTTCTGATTATGTTGATAAACATAAAGATGACGTAACCATAACTGTTGTTTTGGACAAGTAATCTTAGCTAAATTTTCGCTTGGAGAGCTTGCCTCTCTAAGCGAAAATAGCTAAACGATAATCCCCGCTTACTGTAGGGTAGGTGGGGATTATTTTATTGTGTTGCTACTATATACAAATAAAAAAACTTCGCTCAGGCTATGTAAGCCTAAACGAAGTTTTTTTGCGTAGAGTTGCTTGGGCAGCCTCTAACCTAGCTTACTTTTTCAAAGCTTCGGCTACGGAAACGGCTACAGCTACAGTGGCACCAACCATAGGGTTGTTACCCATACCCAGGAAGCCCATCATTTCGACGTGGGCGGGCACAGAGCTGGAACCGGCGAACTGAGCGTCGGAATGCATACGGCCCATAGTATCGGTCATACCGTAAGAAGCAGGGCCGGCAGCCATATTGTCGGGATGTAAGGTGCGACCAGTGCCGCCGCCGGAAGCTACTGAGAAGTACTTCTTACCTTGCTCAATGCACTCTTTTTTGTAAGTGCCGGCTACGGGGTGCTGGAAGCGGGTAGGGTTGGTGGAGTTGCCAGTAATGGAAACGTCTACGCCCTCTAAGTGCATGATGGCTACGCCTTCGCGAACGTCGTCAGCGCCGAAGCAGCGGACTTTGGCACGCTCGCCTTTAGAGTAGGCAATCTCTTTAACTACTTCAATTTTGCCGGTGAAGTAGTCAAATTTGGTTTGCACATAGGTAAAGCCGTTGATACGGGAGATGATCTGAGCGGCGTCTTTGCCTAAGCCATTCAAGATAACGCGCAAAGGAGTTTGGCGGGCTTTGTTGGCGTTGTTGACGATACCGATGGCACCTTCAGCGGCGGCGAAAGATTCGTGGCCGGCCAAGAAAGCGAAGCACTTAGTCTCGTCACTTAAAAGCATAGCGCCTAAGTTGCCGTGACCGAGACCGACTTTGCGATCGTCAGCTACGGAACCGGGAATGCAGAAAGCTTGCAAGCCCACGCCAATTAAGCGAGCGGCTTCGGCAGCGTCTTTAGCACCTTTTTTGAGGGCAATGGCGGCGCCTACAGTGTAGGCCCAGCAAGCATTGTCAAAAGCGATAGGCTGAACTTTGCGGACGACATCGTAAGGGGCGATGCCATGCTCATCGCAAATAGCCTTGGCTTCTTCGATACTGGAAATACCGTACTCGGCGAGCACAGCGTTGATTTTATCAATACGGCGTTCGTAACTTTCAAATAATGACATTGCGCTATCTCCCTATTCCTGACGAGGATCGACGAATTTGACACCGTCGGCGAAACGGCCGTAAGTGCCGGTGGCATCCTTCATGGCCTGGGCGGGCTCTACGCCCTTCTTGATAGCGGCCATCATCTTGCCTATGTTGACAAACTCATAACCGATAATGAGACTGTCTGCGTCGAGAGCAATGCGAGTGACATAGCCTTCAGCCATCTCTAAGTAGCGAGCGCCCTTAGCTTTGGTTCCGTACATGGTGCCGAGCTGACTGCGCAAAGCTTTACCCAAATCTTCGAGGCCAGCCCCAATAGGAAGGCCATCTTCGGAGAAGGCGGTCTGGGTGCGACCATAAACGATCTGGAGGAAGAGTTCGCGCATAGCTACATTGATAGCGTCGCATACTAAGTCGGTGTTGAGAGCTTCTAAAATAGTTTTGCCAGGTAAAATTTCGGCAGCCATGGCGGCAGAATGGGTCATACCGCTGCAACCGACAGTTTCCACCAAAGCTTCTTCAATAATGCCATTTTTGACATTAAGGGTGAGTTTGCAAGCACCCTGTTGGGGAGCGCAGCGGCCTACGCCATGAGTCAAGCCGCTAATTTCGCTGATCTCTTTGACCTGTACCCATTTGCCCTCTTCGGGAATGGGGGCCGGACCATGATATGCGCCCTTAGCGATAGGACACATGTGAGACACTTCTGCTGAGTAAATCATAGAATTACTCCTTAACTGAAAGAATAGCAAATTACAGCTCGCCTTGCTTCTGCGAAAAAGCACTTAAGCCCTTCTGCCAAGATTTGCTGCCCTTTAAGAATAAGTATCTATACATATAGTGGCTCCCAGCCCCTCTAAAGATATTTTTTTACTTTATTTTAATAAAAAGGTTCGTTTTTAGGCGTTGACTGACTATTTAATTACCGTTATATTTAACCCTGTATCTTTGTGATATTGACTGATTGTTCAATTGAAATTCAGCTAGGAGAGATATTTTCTGCTTCCCCCTGCGGACAGAAATAATGAGACTGATGAATAACAAATACTTAAATTTGGGCCTCCCTGTCGGCTTAGTTTTGGTAGCCGCCACTCTACTAGGCGGAGCTGTAGGCTGTACTCAGGGCACTTCCGGCGAAGAGAAAAAAGATGTAGCTGTTACCGAAGTTAAAGCCAGCAATGTAGAACTGGCTACTTCCCAATTGGGCAGCATTATGGAAGAGACTACTATTACCGGCCACCTAAATGCTATTAGTAAGGCCAATATAGTTAGTCGGGTAGCTGGCCGAGTGGTGGGCATCTATGCTCGCGAAGGCGATTTTGTGCGCCAAGGTCAGATTTTAGCTCAGTTAGACGATACGGTACAAAAAAATACCGTCAATTCAGCTAAAGCTAGTTTGGCTCAGGCTCAAGCCGCTCTCAACCAAGCTTTAGCCAATTACAATTCGGCTCAAACTAGAGTAGGCCAAGCCCAAGAGAGTATGGGTATGACCGACGTTTCTTCGGCTTTGGAAGTACAAAAGGCCAACCAAGGGGTAATTCAGGCCCAATCGGCCTTAGCTAGCGCCCAGGCCAACTACGACGACGCTCTCTTAAATATGCACCGTCAGCAAGATCTCTATGCTAAAGACGCCGTCTCCAGCTACGCTCGCGAGCAAGCCGAATTGCGGGAGCGCACCTCTTTTCAGCAGCTTAATACGGCCAAAAGCGCCCTTAAAGCGGCCAAAGAGAGTTTGCATATTGCTAAAACGGCCCAGCGCCAAGTCAATATCTTAAATGCCGACGTCAAAAATAGCAAAGACGCCGTGGCCCAAGCTCAAGCGGCCGTCGAGCAAGCTAGAGCTACCGTCCAGGCCGCCCAAGCCGCCTACCATTCTGCTCTAACTAACTTGGAAGATATGGCTATCAAGTCGCCTATCGACGGTATAGTTACTAAGCGCAATATTGAAATTGGCGCTTTCGCTAGCGACGGCAGTGGCGCTGTCTTTAGTGTAGTTAATAATAAAGATTTGGAAATGATCAGCTCTTTGGACGAAAAGTTCGCCCCGGCGGTAAAACCCGGCAGTGGTCTGACTCTAAAGACCTCTATTGTCGATAAGGTGCCTGCTACCATAGTCGACGTTATTCCCGCTTCCGATCCTACCAGCCATACTATTAAGGTTCGCCTCAATATTAAAAATGAGAGCGGAGCCCTTTTAGACGGAACTTATGCCGAAGCCAATATGCCCGTCCAAGAGCTTAAGGGAGTAATCGTTCCCCGCACAGCTGTCAATATTGCCGTAGGCTCCGTCTATGTAATGGTTTTTGAAGGTAGCGGCACTGAAGGTACTGCCAAAAAGTACCCCGTCAAGATGGTCTATAGCAACGGTAAAGAGGCTTTAGTTAGCGGTATCGAGGCCGGCTTACAAGTAGTTACTTCCGGTGCTTTAGATATTCTCGATGGCCAGCCGCTCAAAATCGCTGCTGCTAAAGCAGAGGAGAACGAGTAGCCTTGAGTATTTGGGATTTTTGTATTAAGAGGCCTGTCTTTACGACAGTGCTAGTTCTGTCACTAATTCTGGTCGGTATCATGGGCTACAGCCGCATGGGCGTAGACTTGATGCCCGACTTCGATATCCCCGTAGTTAGTGTCACCACCACTTATGTCGGTGCCGACCCTGAGGTTATCGACCAAGACGTCACCAATATTATTGAAGAACAAGTCGGTACTATCGAAGGTATCAAGAGTATCAAAAGTACCTCCTACGAAGGCTATTCCGCTGTAGTTATCGAGTTTGAGCTCGATCGCAATATCGATGTGGCCACTCAAGAAGTGCGCGATAAGGTATCCAAAGCCGAACAAGATTTGCCTACCTCTATCGACAAGCCTTTGGTGCAAAAGATCGACCCAGACTCTTCACCAATTATCTACCTGACTCTGGCTGGCGATATTCCTTACCAGCGCCTCTCCCAACTGGCCGACGATGTTTTACAAGACCAAATCCAAAATATTAGTGGTGTAGGTAGTGTGGAACTTTACGGTTTCCGCGAGCGCAATATTCGTATTTGGCTGGAAGCGGGCAAGATGGAGAAATATAGCATCTCTCCAGCCGAAGTGCTCAGCGCTTTGGGCTCTTGGCACGTAGAATTGCCCGGCGGCCGCCTGGAAACTGATAAGCGCGAATCTACCATTAAGATGGAAGGCGAATATACTAGCGTCGAAGAGCTTGAGACCATGACCCTAGCTTGGCGCAACGGCTCACCGGTACGCTTAAAAGATATTGCCCGCGTGGAAGATGGTGAAGACGATATTCGCAGCTATTCCCGCGACAATGGCCAAGCTTGCGTCACCTTGGCAGTCGTAAAACAGACCGGCTCCAACACCGTAGGTATCGCCCAAGCTGTGCGCGACAAGTTGCCAGAATTGCGCGAGCTCTTGCCTGGCAGTGTCAGATTAAATGTCTCTTACGATACTTCAAGCTTTATTAAAGACTCCGTACAAGGTGTAGGCGACGACTTACTTTTAGGCGGTCTCTTCACAGCTATCGTTATCTATCTCTTCTTGCGTCATATCAAGATGACCATTATCAGCTTGATATCTATTCCTACTTCACTACTGGGCGCTTTCGGGTTCATGTACTTCATGAACTTTACCATTAACCAAATTACCATGTTGGCTATGTCGCTAGCTGTAGGTTTGGTAATCGACGATACTATCGTAGTTCTGGAGAATATCTTCCGTATGATGGAAGAAGGCTCGGCTGACGGTAAGGAAGCAGCTAGCAAAGGTACTGGAGAAGTGGCTTTTGCCGTATTGGCCGCCACTATGACTATCGCGGCTATCTTCTTGCCCGTAGCCTTTATGGGCGGTATTATCGGTCGAGTTTTCTACCAATTTGGTATCAGCGTAGGTATCGCTATTACCCTCTCTTACTGTATCTCCGTTACTCTAACTCCAATGCTTTGCGGCCGTTGGTTGAAGCCTGAAAGTCACAACAACTTCTTTACCAACGCTGTCGGCTCTTTCCTGAGTTGGATGGACCACACTTACAGATCTTGGCTTACTGTAGTCCTGCGCAACCGTTTTACCCGCGTTATGACTATTGTTATAGCTTTCGCTTGTTTCGCTTTCGGTCTCTTCTTAGCCGGTTTTGTAGGCGAAGAATTTTCCCCCAATGCCGACCGCAGCGCCTTTATCGTCAGTGTTAAGACCCCTATCGGCACTTCCTTGGCCTTAACCGACGAGCGTTGCCGAGTTATTACCACTATTGCCAGACAACATCCAGAAGTTATCAAAACTATGGAAACTATCGGCGATACTCGAACTGGTCAGGTTAATAAAGCTACTATTATTGTTGAGCTTAAACCCCGCAAAGAGCGCCAAAAATCTCAGCAGCAAATCATGGACGAAATGCGCGCCGAGTTTGAAAAGTTGGCTGGTGTCACCGCTATTCCGGCTCACATCCCTACAATGGGCGGCGGCTCTACCCAATACGACTTGCAATACGCTTTACAAGGTGCCGATCTGGACACTTTGGAAGAGATTACCGGCAAAATTACTCGTCTAATGCAAAAGAATAAGAGCCTTTGCGACATCAACGACGATTTGGAATTGATCCAACCCCAAGTGTCCGTCTTCCCCAAGAGGGATAGCGCTGCCGACGTAGGCTTAACTACTAAAGATATTACTACCGCTTTGCAAACGATGATGGGTGGCGTCGACGCTGCCAAGTTTAAGATCGGCAGTAAGCGCTACGACGTGCGCGTCAAAGCTGAAGACTCTTTCCGCGAAGACGCCGAATCGATCCGCAAGATCCTCCTGCGCACCCCTTCAGGCAAAAATGTCTATATGCGCAGTGTGGCCAATGTAGTTGAAGGCTTGGGCCCCAATTGTATTAGCCGCTACGACCGTATGCGCTCTGTCACCATCACTTGTAACGTAGTAGCTAACACCATTACTACCGGTCAAGCTTCTGAATGGTTCGAAAAAGAGGTCGCTCAGCTTTTACAAAGCTATCCCGGCTACAAAATTACCGCTACCGGTATGACCCAAAACCAAAAAGAATCGATGCAATATATGATGTTCGCTCTCTTGAGCTCTATTGTTATCGTCTATTTGGTACTGGCCGCTCAGTTTGAATCTTTCATCCACCCCTTCACTATTATGATGACCTTGCCTCTGGCTTTGGTGGGCGTCTTCTTGGCCCTCTTCCTCTGCCACGAGAACTTAAGCATCTTCGCTCTAATCGGTATCATCATGTTGGTAGGTATCGTTACCCGTAACGGTATCTTGTTGGTAGAATTTGCCAACCAACTGCGCGAAGAAGAAGGGCTCGATCCCCACTACGCTATGCTTAAAGCCGGCCCCTTGCGTTTGCGCCCTATCCTTATGACGGCTGCTTCCTCCATTATCGGCGTTTTGCCCGTAGCTTTAGGCATGTCCGAAGGTGGCGAAGTCCGCTCGGCTATGGGTGTAGCCGTAATCGGTGGTCTGCTTACTTCTACCTTCTTGACCCTTTTCGTAGTACCGACAGCTTATATTACCTTCGATGGTACTATGGCCAGAATTACCAATATCTTGCGCAAAATGGGCTTTAAGTTCGAAGAGGACAACCCCTCTGGTGCTCCTCCTGCTCCCGCTCCTTCGGGCAGCCCTTCTACTAAAAAGTCGGGCGTAGATTTAAGTAAGTCCGAGGCCTCCGGCAAAAGTGTAAATGATATTCGCCATGGCAAAGTGATCGCCGATTCTAAAGACAAGGAGGCTCGCTAATCATGAATTGCACTAGATGCGCAGGCTGGCCCAGCCACTGGCGCATGTCGGCTATTGTCTTGTCTTTAGGCTTGGCTTTAGTTGGCGGCAGCCAGAGTGTATGGGCTAATCAAGCTCAGCCAGAGGGGGGCGCAGCTAAGCCCCAGGCCGCTTCAACAGTAAGCACTAAGGCCAAGGCCGTACCTGCTGCCAAAGTTTATCAGCCTCAGAATGCTCCTCAGCCTTCTCAAGCGGCTGCAGCTTCTGTCAACACTTCGGCCGGGACTATTTTGCCCCAGGAAGTAGCCGACATCGAAGGGGCACCCAGATATACCTTGCGTGAAGCTATGCGCATGGCTATGCAAAATTCGCCTAACCTCGATTCGGCTAGGGCCGCTTACCGCCAAGCTAAGGGAGCTACCGAAGAAGCCTACACGGTCGGCCATCCTACCGTAGGTTTGAGCGCGGGCTACACTTTTACAGTGCCCGACATGTCGGTCGATATGGGCGGCCAAAAGATCTCCGTTGGCTTCCAACACAACTACAATGCCAGTTTGGCTATCAACCAAGTAATTTCTACTTTTGGCCGCTTACACTATTCGGTCTTAGCTTCACAAATGGCTGAATATAGCGCCTTAGAGAAATATCGCCAGGCCTTAGAAGCCCAGTTGGCCGCTACGGCTAATAAGTACCTAAATGTACTTTTGGCCCAAGAGAGTGTAGTTATCGCCGCTCAACAATTAGAGGCCCAAAAGTCTTCTTTACGCCAAGCTGAAGATCTATACGAAGGCGGAACGGCGGCCAAGTTCGACGTTTTAAGTGTACGCTCGGCAGCTACTTCGGCTGAGCTTACTTTAATAGAAGCTAAAAATGCTTTGCGTTTAACTAAAGCGGCTCTGTGCAGCGATATGGGACTTCCTATCGGCACTGAGTTTAATGTGGCCCCTTTCACCTGGGAAAAGATCCCCGATAACGTAGTCTCTACTTACGATTTGGAAGAGTCGGTTTTGGGAGCTTTAGAGCGTCGCCCTGAAGTTAAAGCTACCCAGTGGGCCAAAGATGCTGCCCAAGCCCGTCTGGAACTTTCGCGCAACAACAGAAACCCGTCTTTGGCTTTGCAAAGTACCGTTTCCAATACTAGAGCCACCGCCATGTCCAATAGCACTATGTGGGTGACAAGTTTAGTCCTCTCTGTGCCTATCTACGATGGCGGGGTAGAATCGGCTCAGAGTAAACAATTAGAAGCGGCTGTCGAGCAACTAGAGGCCAATTTGGAAAATGTGCGTCGCGGCGTCCGTTTAGATGTTGAGCAATGCTACTACAACTTAAATAGTCGCTGGCAGCGCATTGTCCAAGCTCGCGTTGGTTTAGACCAAGCCCAAGAAGCCTACCGAGTAGCCGAAGTTCGCTACGGAGCCGGCCTCTCTACGCCTACTGAGCTTTTGGAAAGTCAGTCGGCCTTAGTCGCTGCCAAGCGCAGTTTGGCTACGGCCAAGTATAGCTACTTGGGAGCCAACGTCGATTGGATGTTGGCTACTTCCGGCGCTTACCCTTTCGAAGTAGTTGGCCCCTTAGATGAATCGGATCTGAAAGCCGATTTAGACGCTTGGTACGTTTCGGCCCAAGAGGTGCGCAACCAAGCCGTAAAGCTTATCGATCCAGTTAAGGACGATAAGATTCCGGCCACATACCAAGAGACTAGCGCTTCCGAGCCTTCTTTAAAGAAGCTCAGTGAGCAAATTAAAGCCCAAACTATTGTAGAGCGTTTGCCTGAAGAGAAGACGAAAGTTCCCTTGGAAGAGGAGGTATCTCAATGATGAGTCCAGTGTCCGAACAAGAAGTTGGTACCGAGAGATATAATCGGCGTCGCGAGCAGCTTTTAGATGTTGCTACCCACCTTTTTGCCAAATATGGTTTGGAAGGTACTACCACTAAAGATATAGCTGAAGCTGCTGGAGTATCTCCCGGTTTGCTCTACCACTACTACAGCTCCAAAGAAGACTTACTTATTAGTGTCATTCGCCGTTTTCGCGATCAGAAATGTGTCTACGAAAAGGACAACAGCTACTTTGAACTTTCTTTGGGTGAAGGGCTCAAACATACTCTCTTCAGCTTCAAAGAGTTTGTCAACAAAAATCGCGATCTACTTTGGATCGTCTTTAGAGCGGCGGCTATTTTCCCTTCGGTTAATGAGGTACTTGGTGAGTTCGAAAAATCTGATCGCGGCGGTATGGTAGCTTTCTTTGAGAAGAAGATCGGGTCGGGTGAAATGAAGAATATCGATCCTAATTTGGTGGCTAAATCTTTGCGCCATATTATCGTTATGGCCAGTTTGGGCGGTCAAAGCTACGATCTCGATATTGATAAATTGGTTAATGTTTTTTTAACCGGCATTCAAGCTTAGCTTTTAAGCTGAGTCTTAAGTAAAACTGAGCCTCTCTAGCTATTTTAGTTGGAGAAGCTCAGTTTTTTTTATTGCTATCGGGAAAGATTTTTTTAGCGGGCAAACTCTTGGCAAAGCTTATCCCAAGCGGCAAAAGAGCGCAAATTGGCCACAATACCTTCATAATCGTCGTGGGGATTGATTAAAGTATCGTCGCTAGCTAAATCGTTAAGGATCTTGCCAATATCTTCGCCATCTAAATTCATAAACATAACCGTCAAAGAAGCTAAGTAGGCGTTGTAAGCCCTCTTTAAGTCGTAAGTATGCTGGTTAGAGACAAATTGGGAGAAAGACTCTTGGTTGTTGACCAGCTCGTCTAAGGTGCCCATATCACCCTGTTCAACTACAGCCGAAGCTAAAAATATTTCGAACCAAGAGCGCAACATATCGGCACAATATTCGTTGGTACCGCCGTCGTCTAAGCAATAGGCCAATAGGTAGGCGGCCATATTGTCGCAAGCGTCTTCTTCGTTGCCCGGCACAGCTAAATCGTAGTCGTTAATCAGCAAGTGGGCCACTTCATGCATCATAGAGACATTGGCCGACTGGCCCACCGTTTGGGCGATCTCCTTTTGAGTCGCTTTACTGAGCTTATCTTCCATGGTGCAGAGATTGTTGTAACTAATTAGTAAATCGTCGTAAGGAATATAAATTTTGGCCGTCTCTAAATCACAGTGGATACCATATTTACTGTCCATACTTAAAAAGATTACTTTGGCCGGCCTTTTAAGCTTAAAGATTTTATTGAAACCCTCGACAGTTTTGCTCGTATCTTTTAATTTTTCCATCAAACCGGGAGGCAGCTTTTGCTCGGGCTCTTTGAATACGAGAGAAAGTTGGCCTTCTTCGTCAGTTTCGGCCAAAGATTCACAAGGGGCCATGCCCAAGAGAACTAGCAAATTTAAAGCCAGCATTAAGCTTATTAGCTGGAGTTTGCCCAATCTTATCTTCATATTTAACTCCTAATTTTCAATGGGGGTAAAAAAATAGCTCTATTGGCTTAGAGGATATACCTTAGGCTTTTGACTATAGGGGCCTTTTACCTTATTAGATAAAAAATTATTTTTTATAAAAAACTGCCCCCTATCTCTAGAGCAAAGGAAGAGGCTCGGGAATACTTGAATTTTTCACCTAGAGAACACCATTTTTTTAGGCGGAGCTATTACTTTCTTGACTATAGAATCAGGTAAGCCGATAGAAGCAACTGACAACAAGCCTTCAGCCCCAGCCCCAAAGAGGCCCCAAGCTGATATTACCAGCCTTCTAACTAAAACTAATAGCCAGGTCTCTCCCTGGTTGGCAGTCAGTTTCTCCTTATTTATCTACCCTGGAGCCGGTCAAGTTATGAATCGTCGCCCCGGTAAAGGGGTTGTCTTTAGTTTGGTCTTTACCATCTTTATGGGCTTAGCTTTGTACTATCTAATAAATGGCGCTCTAGATTTTTTTGCTCCCGAGTTGCGTGAAGGGGCCCTAGGGCGCAATCAGGCTTTAGGTCTGTGGGGCTTAAATGCCAACTTTAGCGCCGCCGTATCTTGGCTCTCCCTATCTTTTGTCTGTTATCTGTGGTCTGCTTTAGATGCTATGCTCGATAGTCGCCACTTGAGAGAAAAAGAAAACACTAAGGTGCCAGAGCCAAAGCAAAAGTAAGCTCGGCTAGTATATCTATTTTATTGCTGTCGCCATTTTTTGAGTAACTTACAAAGTTATTTTCAAGTGGCGACTTTTTTTATATTCCAGCTTACGCAAAATACAGGCGCTAAATGTAAACAGGATAATCCTTGCGCGAATTAACGATCCTAGTAAAATGTTACCCAAGTTGTAGTGAATATTGGAGCTAATAAAAAAATATGAGTTTACCAACTGAAGGTCAGAGTTTAGCTGGCCTGGAGGTTCTGCCAGATAAGCAAATCCCCCAAGAAAAATCTTACTCGGAATCTGAATTGTTTGTCTTGTTGCGTCGCTTGACCGAGGCTTCGGGAGGAAAGGCCAGCTTATTGGTACTTTGGAAGAAAGGCTCTCCGGAAGGTGGACGATTCCGCACCTATAGTTACGGATTGGAAAAATATCCTGGCGAGCGCTTTAGCACTTTAGTTAGCGAAGCGGCCCAAAAGATGCAAAGCTCCCTCTGGAGCAATTTGGGCGACTCTCCCTATAGGAATAGAAAGTTGCAACGCACTTTAGAAGGCGAAGCGGCTCGCTTAGGCATGGGCAAATCTTACGCTTTAGTTATGCCAGTTATGTCCGCCCAAGAGGCGGTCGGCCTCTTTATCTTGCTCCACTCCCAAGATTTGCCCACTTTCTTACATCGCTATCCACAAATGTATAATCTTATGCTGGATCGACTGGAAGTAAGTATCTGTCACGCCAATTTAATTTACAGCTTGATGCGCGAGCGCACTTGGTTCGATACTATGCTCAATCGCTCCAAAGATGGAGTAGCTATAGTAGATAGAGAAGGCAAGTTGGTAGGGATCAATCCGGCCTTGGAAACTATGAGCGGTTGGAAAGTGGCCGAGGCGGTAGGGCAGCCGGTCTACAAAATTTTGCCCCTTAGCTCTATAGATGTTGGCAGCGGAACTTATATTCCCAACAAAGGCGGCTACAGTTTAGCCCTTTACAACCAACCTAGTCCGGTCAATTTAGCTATTAGCGCTGAACCTATAGAGGCGGTTCTAACCGATCATGACGGACAAAAGATCGACGTCGAAGTGATCGGCCTAACCGTAAGGGACAATTCGGGCATCCCCAACGGCTGGGTGATGACCTTGCGCGATATAAGTAAGCGCAAAGAGACTGAGCGGTTGGGCAAAGTTTTTCTCTCGGCCATGTCTCACGAATTGCAAACTCCCATTGCCGTTATTAAGGGTTTTGCCGGCCTAATGAGCGATCCGGAAATCGATATGTCCCAGGAAATGATCCGCCAAAAAGCCCAAGTGATCTTTGAAGAGAGCGATCGTTTGCAAAAGATGGTTAAACAAATGCTGGAGGCGGCTTCTATTCAGGCCGGCGGCATTAGTTTAAGTTGCGATATGGTCGACTTAGATAGCATGGCCGAGCGTACTATGCGCCGTTTAAGCGCTATGGCCGCCGCTAAAAATATCGCTCTGGTTAAAGAGACTGAGGGAGAGATCCCCGCTGTTTGGGGCGATATTTCTCGCTTAGAGCAAGTAATGACCAACTTGGTAGAAAATGGTATTAAATATAGTACGGAAGGAAAGGTAATTATAAGAATTAAAAGGCAGCTCGATAATGTGGTCGTATCCGTTCTCGACCAGGGGCCGGGGGTTAGCGACGAAGATGCCCAACGAATTTTCGGTCTGTTTGAGCGCGGTCAAGAGATGAAGAAGAAAGTACGCGGCAGCGGCTTGGGGCTATTTATCGCTAAGGCCATTATCGATGCTCACGGCGGCACTATCGGCGTAAATCACGGTTGCGGCGGCGGGGCTTGCTTCTACTTCAGTTTACCTTGCAAGGAGGGTAAAAAATATGATGACTCCGACCCCATCTTATAAAGGGAGGCGCATAGTAGCCGTAGAGGACGATCCTCACGTATTAGATCTAATTAGAACTACTTTAGAAAGTGCCGGTTTTGTCGTATCTGGAGCTACTACCGGAGCCGAAGGCACTAGGCGTATTCGCGACGAGCTGCCCGATTTGGTCTTGCTAGACGTTAATTTGCCAGATATGTCGGGCTTTGATGTTTTAGAAGATGTGCGCCGCTCGCTAGGTATACCTTGTATTATGTTGACAGTCCAGGACAACGAAGACGCCAGAGTGCGCGGCCTGGAACTGGGAGCCGACGATTATATTGGCAAGCCCTTTGGCCATCGCGAACTGGTTAGCCGCATTAAAGCTGTCTTGCGCCGCTTAGACGCTCCGGCCCCTCTAGCTAGAAATAGAGTCGTTATCGATTCGCGCTTAACTGTAGATTTTGACCGCCGTTTGGCTGAAGTTGATGGCCAAGAGATCCACTTGCGACCCACCGAATATAAGCTCTTGCACCACTTTATTAACCATCCCGGCAAGTTGCTTAGCCACGAAAACTTACTTTCCCGAGTGTGGGGGCCCGAATACCGCGACGATACTCAGCTCTTGCGCTTATATGTAAACTATTTGCGCAAAAAGATCGAGCCCGATCCAGCTAATCCGCGCTATATCTTTAACGAGCGCGGTTTAGGCTACCGTTTTTGCGAATACGAGAAAAAAGATCAGCAAAAATAGGGCTGATTAGCTAGTTTACGTTGACTTTTCTCTTGACAAATGCTAGACTTTCATAGCTTTTCTGGGCGATAGGCTCAGAAATTTCTAACTTTTTGTTATTTACCGACTGAACGTGGCTTATCTCCCTTCCCTTGTCTAAGTAACAAGGTCGAATGTAACGGTCGAGAGAGCTTAAGTCGGCAAAAGTTTGAGGAGTAATTCATGCCCACTATTAACCAGTTGGTGCGTTACGGTCGTAAAAAGCCTGTTTACAAGAGCAAGGCCCCCGCATTGCACTTCTCCAACAACTCTTTACTTATGAAGAGAATTGACACCGGCGGCAGCCCCCAAAAGCAGGGTGTTTGCACCCAGGTCAAAACTGTCACCCCTAAAAAGCCTAACTCCGCTATGCGTAAAGTCGCCCGTGTGCGTCTGACCAACGGTATCGAAGTTACCGCTTATATCCCCGGTATCGGTCACAACTTGCAAGAGCACTCCGTCGTCCTTATCAGAGGCGGACGTGTAAAAGACCTTCCCGGTGTGCGTTATCACATCGTTCGTGGTACCCTGGATGCCGGCGGCGTAGCCAATCGTCGTCAGGGCCGCTCCAAGTACGGTGCCAAGCGCCCCAAGGACGCCAAGAAGAAGTAAGGTTTGAGCCTGGAATTAGGTTCACTACTTCGCTTGTAAGTAAGTTCTCCCGTTTTGAATTGAGAAGGCGGAGAGGATTTGCCCGATATGCAGCTTAGCAAAGCTTAATTGTTGTCCTGCAGTCCAGCCTACGCCCAGGCTAGAGCGGAGTGCAGTAGACGGAGGAGACAAATAATGTCTAGAAATCGCCGCGCACCTAAAAGGATCACTATTCCCGATCCGGTGTACCATGATGAAAGATTGACCAAATTCATCAACCGCGTTATGCAGCGTGGTAAGAAGAGCGTCGCTGAAAAGATCGTTTACGGCGCTTTGGAAATTATTGCCCAGAAGACCGGCAAAGACTCTATGAGCGTTTTCGCTGAAGCTATGGAAAACGCCATGCCTACCGTAGAGGTTCGCCCTCGTCGTGTCGGTGGTGCCACCTATCAGGTGCCTGTCGAAGTTCGTGAAGAGCGCCGCGTCAGCTTAGGTATGCGTTGGATCCTGGCCAGTGCCAGAACTAGAGCCGGTCACACCATGCGCGAGAGATTAGCCGACGAGCTGATCGACACTTCCAAGGGCATTGGCAAAGCCGTTAAGAAGAAAGAAGAAACCCACCGTATGGCCGAAGCCAACAAGGCTTTCGCTCACTACCGCTGGTAATCTCTTCATAAGGCTTTAGTCCTTTGTTAAGTGGGGCGGAATCTGCCGACTATTCGGAAGGTTCCGCCCTTCCTAGATTTTGTAAACTGTATAAGTTTATATATCTAGAAGTATCAACGCCCGATTCTTAAAGCTTTTTTTTGCCTAGCGCTTGTACCTATCGATAGTCGGTATAGCGCTTTTTTTTGAGACTGTCGATTAGGATATTTTTTTGTATACTTTTTCGTATGAAGGGCCGCCTAAGCCAAGTTGTCGGGAGGGAGATTAGCCGGTTTTGCCTGATTAAAGAATTTAGCCATACTGATAATAACGGAGTGGGGGAAGTTTTCAGCGCCTCTGGGAAAGGCCTACTCTTTTTTGACTTTATCTTAAAAAGAATCGGGGCAGACAGAATTTATGAGCATAAGTGCAAGCTCATCAGAAACCATAGATGGAACAACTAATCTCGCCAACGAGATAGTCAGGAATACGTGTGTGACTACTAAAGAAGATATAAATCTAGCCAAAGTGCGCAATATAGGTATAGCTGCGCATATCGACGCCGGTAAGACTACCACTACAGAGAGAATCCTTTTTTATACCGGTCGTACCCACAGAATCGGAGATGTCGACGCCGGTTCAGCTACTATGGACTGGATGATCCAAGAAAAAGAGCGCGGCATTACTATTACTTCCGCCGTAACTACTGCCAGATGGCGCGATCATATTATTAACGTTATCGATACTCCCGGACACGTAGACTTTACCGTAGAAGTAGAGCGTTCTTTGCGCGTTTTAGACGGTATGGTAGCCGTTTTCTGTGCTGTGGGTGGTGTTCAGCCTCAGTCGGAAACCGTTTGGCGTCAGGCCGATCGCTATAAAGTGCCTCGTATCGCTTATGTAAATAAGATGGATCGTACCGGAGCTAACTTCTTAAATGTTGTAGAAAAGTTGGCCGAGCGCTTCGGAGCTAATGCCGTCCCTTGTCAGTTGCCTATCGGTGCCGAGAGCGACTTTATCGGTATGATCGACCTTATCACTATGAAAGCCCGCATCTATCAAGACGAGCTGGGTCAGAAGTTCGAAGATACCGATATTCCCGCCGATATGCTGGAGCAAGCCCAAGAATATCGGGAAAAGATGGTCTCCGAAGCGGCTGAAGGCGAAGAGGAACTTACCGAAAAGTTCCTTATGGGTGAAGAATTGAGCGAAGAAGAGATCCGTCGCGGTTTGCGGGCCCGCTGTATTAAAAATGAGATCGTCCCCGTCTTCTGCGGTTCTTCTTTCAAAAATAAAGGGGTTCAGTTCCTTTTAGACGCCATTGTCGACTACTTGCCCTCTCCTTTGGAGATTCCCGAGATCCACGCTCACGACGCCAATACCGATGAAGAAGTCGTGCGCAAGGGCTTAGTCGAGGAGCCTTTGGCCGCTTTGGTCTTTAAGATCGCTACCGATCCTTTCGTAGGTAAGTTGGCCTTTGTGCGTGTCTATTCTGGCATTTTGAGTGTAGGCAGCGCCGTACTCAACTCTATTAAAGGTAAGCGCGAGCGTATCGGTCGCTTAGTGCGTATGCACGCCGACCACCGCGAAGACGTTATGGAACTCCATGCGGGCGAATTGGGCGGCGTCTTGGGGCTCAAGCTTTCTACTACTGGCGATACGCTCTGCGACGAAAAAGCTCCCATTAAGTTGGAGAATATTACTTTCCCCGAGCCGGTTATTTCTGTGGCTATCGAGCCTAAATCTAAGGCCGATCAGGATCGTATGGGCGTAGCTCTAGGCAAATTAGCCGACGAAGATCCTACATTCAGAACTAGTACCAACCCAGATACCGGACAAACTATGATTGCCGGTATGGGCGAATTACACTTAGATATTATCGTAGACCGCTTATTGCGTGAGTTCCAGGTCGACGCCAATGTCGGTCGTCCTCAAGTGGCTTACAAAGAAGCTATACGCAAAACTGTCAAGGCCGAAGGTAGGTTTGTGCGTCAAACTGGTGGTCGCGGTCAGTTCGGCCACGTTTGGTTGGAAGTCTCTCCCTTGGAGCCGGGTAGCGGTTTCCAGTTCGAGAGCAAAGTCGTCGGCGGTACGGTACCGAAAGAATACTTTAAGGCCGTCGAGCAAGGCTGTCGCGAAGCGGCTCAGTGTGGCGTTTTGGCTGGTTTCCCCGTAGTCGACGTCAAAGTCGTCCTCTTCGATGGCTCTTACCACGAAGTCGACTCTTCGGAAATGGCCTTTAAGGTGGCCGGCTCTATGGCTTTCCGAGAAGCGCTTGGCAAAAATGATTGCTACATTAAAGAGCCGATCATGAAAGTGGAAATTGAAGTCCCGGACAACTACTTAGGCGATGTTATTGGCGATATTAATGGACGTCGCGGTAAGATTGAGAGCTTAGACGTCGATTCTAACAATATCCAGATAGTTAAGGCCCAAGCTCCTTTGGCCGAGATGTTTGGCTATACCACTACTTTGCGCAATATCTCCCAAGGTCGCGGTACCGCTTCTATGCAGTTCGGTTTCTATGCTGAAGTACCCAAAAATATTCAGGATCAGATTATTAACCGTATAACTGGCAGAATCTAAGGCTGAGATATTGAACTTTTAAGGGGGCGGCTGGAAATTTTATGGGGCCCAACCGCTCTAAGCCTCTCCTCTAGGGGGAGGCAGGAATTTTTTTCTTAGTTCCCAAATAAAATACGAATAAATCTTTCTAGGATACTTTACAAGACAATCGCTTTAGAGTAAAATCCCCGAAGGGTGTATTCTTTTTGTGTGAGAGCTTGAACGCTTTAATGGCGAAGCTCGACGCGATACAGCTGCTTTTTTTGTCAGCTGGTATATAGTTTTTCTACTACAAAATAGCAAACTCCGGGATAGCCTGTCTGCTCTCTCGGAATGGAGGAATAATAATGGGCAAGGAACATTTTGTTCGTAATAAGCCTCACGTAAACGTAGGTACTATCGGACACGTAGACCATGGTAAAACCACTCTCACCGCCGCTATCTTGACGGTTCTCTCTAAGGCTGGCCAAGCCGAGTTTAAGCCCGTAGACGAAATCGACGGCGCCCCTGAAGAGAAGGCTCGTGGTATCACGATCGCTATCTGCCACGTAGAGTACGAGACCGAAAAGCGTCACTACGCTCACGTAGACTGCCCTGGACACGCCGACTATATCAAGAACATGATTACCGGTGCTGCTCAGATGGACGGTGCTATCCTGGTTGTAGCCGCTACCGATGGTCCTATGCCTCAGACCCGTGAGCACATCCTCCTCGCCCGTCAGGTAAACGTACCCGCCTTGGTCGTATTCTTGAACAAGTGCGACATGGTAGATGACCCTGAGTTGATCGAACTGGTGGAAATGGAACTTCGTGATCTCCTTTCCGACTACGGTTTCGATGGCGAAAACACTCCCATTATCACCGGTTCCGCCCTCAAAGCTTTAGAGTGCGGCTGCGCCAGCAGAGAGTGCAAATGGTGCGGAGCTATCTGGAAACTTCTCGACGCCGTCGACACTTGGATCCCCGAGCCTCAGCGTCCCGTTGACCAGCCCTTCTTGCTCCCCGTCGAAGACGTCTTCACCATTACCGGTCGCGGTACCGTTGCTACCGGCCGTGTAGAGCGTGGTAAGATCCACACTGGTGACGAAGTTGAAATCGTCGGTATCCATGAAGAGACCCGCAAAGTCGTCGTAACCGGCGTCGAGATGTTCCACAAAATCCTCGACGAAGGTATGGCCGGTGACAACGTCGGTGTATTGCTGCGCGGCGTAGAGCGTAAAGACATCGTTCGCGGTATGGTATTGGCTAAGCCCGGTTCCATTAAGCCCCACACCAAGTTCGTGGCCCGCGTTATGGTTCTTAAGAAAGAAGAAGGCGGTCGTCACAAGCCCTTCTTCTCCGGCTATCGTCCTCAGTTCTACTTCCGTACGACTGACGTAACCGGTACCATTAACTTGCCCGAAGGCGTAGAAATGGTAATGCCTGGCGACCACATTGATATGACCGTTGAGCTCATTCAGCCCATCGCCATTGAGAAGAACCTCCGCTTCGCTATCCGCGAGGGCGGCAGAACCGTTGGCGCTGGTGTCGTAACCGAGATCATCGAGTAGGTTTTGTAAATAGGTCACTATTTAGTTTTATCATCCGGTTTTCGGCTTCGCGGCTGGGGGCCGGATGATAAATTGTGACCTGTCCATTAGGAGGAAAAATGTCCAAACAGAGGATCCGTATTCGTCTTAAAGCCTTTGACTATGCGCTTTTAGATGATTCGGCCGAAAAGATTGTGCAGATCGCCCGTCAGACTGGCGCTCACATTTCCGGTCCCGTGCCCCTTCCTACCGAGAAGAATGTATGGTGCGTAAACCGTTCTCCCTTCGTCGATAAGAAGTCCCGTGAGCACTTTGAGATCCGTACCCACAAGCGTTTAATCGACATCTATTTCGATCAGTCTCAAAAGACCATCGAACAGCTTATGAAGGTAGACCTTCCCGCTGGCGTCGATATCGAGATCAGAAGCTAATTAGCCAGCCAAGGCAACTATAGATTAAGTTGTCTTGCAGCCGCTGGGTAAGGACGAGGTCGATTGTCCGCAAGCTGCATCCCACCTCGCTTGAGAGCGAGCAAGAAAATAGAGGAATAACAATGAGAGCCATTTTAGGCAAAAAAGTTGGTATGACTCAGGTTTACGACGAGAAGGGTGTGATCGTTCCCGTCACCGTTATTGAGGCCGGTCCCTGTGTCGTAGTCCAAAAGCGCACCAAAGAAAATGACGGTTACGAAGCCATTCAGGTTGGTTTCGGCGAGATCCGTGACAAGTTAGTTAATAAGCCCCGTGCCGGTCACTTCAAGAAGCACGGTGTAGCCAATAAGCGTTATTTAAGAGAATTCCGTTTAGATGATTCCGCTTCTTACGAGGTTGGTCAGGAAATTAAAGTTGACGTCTTCCAGGCTGGCGATAAAGTAGATGTTATGGGAACCTCCAAAGGTAAAGGTTTCCAGGGCGGTATGAAGAGACACAACTTCGGTGGTGGCGGTAACTCCCACGGATCCATGTCTCACCGCGTGCCCGCTTCCAGCGGCGCTACTGATGCTGCTCGTGTATTCCCCGGCACCAGAAAACCTGGTCATATGGGTGATGTCCGCGTAACAACTCAGGGACTTACTGTTGTTCGCGTAGATTTAGAGCGTAACGTATTGTTAGTAAAAGGCTCAGTCCCCGGTCCGAACCAAGGCTTGGTCACTATTCGGACTTCTGTCAAGAAGTAATAAACAGTTTCAGGAAAGGCTCAGGAAATTACGATGCCTAAGGTATCCCTTTACAACATGAAGGGCGAGACTGTTGGGGAGCTGGAGCTCAACCAAGAAGTCTTCGCCGTGCCCTACAACGAGGCACTTATTCACCAGGTTATGGTTTCTCTGCGCGCCAATCAGCGTCAGGGAAACGCTAAGACCAAGACCCGCGGAGAAGTCTCTGGCGGAGGAAGAAAACCTTTCCGTCAGAAGGGTACTGGTATGGCCCGTCAGGGTTCAAGACGTTCTCCTTTGATGCGCGGTGGTGCTATCACTTTCGGCCCCGTCGTGCGCAGCTACACTCAGGCTATTCCTCGCAAAATGCGTCGTTTAGCTTTGCGCAGTGCTCTTTCTCAGCGCGTGAACGAGTCTGTTTTGACCGCTCTGGATGCTCTTAAGATCGAAGAGTACAAAACTAAAGATTTTATCGCCGTTTTGGACGCCATCAAAGTTCAGCCTACCGAAGGGCGCGTTTTGGTCGTTCTCAAAGACGCCGACAAGAAAACCTTGAAGTCCGCTGCCAATATTCCTAACGTTCGCGTGGTTGAAGCTCGCAACTTAAACTTGCTGGATGTTATCGATTATCCTAGGCTTGTGGCTACCAGCGACGCCTTGAAAGCTATCGAGGAGGGCTTAGCATAATGGCTACTCAGAAGATTACCAGCAGCGTACACAATCTCCGCTACAGCACTCACGACGTACTCCTTCGCCCCCTCATCACTGAGAAGAGCATGGAGCAACATGCTGACAATAAGTATACCTTCTTGGTAGACCTTAAAGCCAACAAGTTCGATATTCGCAACGCCGTCGAGTCCATGTTCAACGTCACCGTCACCAAAGTGACGACCGTGCGCATGAGAGGCAAAGTCAAGAGACGCGGCCGTGTTTATGGCAAGCGCCCCGATTACAAGAAGGCTTATGTCTCCGTCAAGGCCGGTGACAAGATTGAAGTAGCTGGCGCTCCTTTGTTTGAGAACTAATCTCTCAATCTAATGGAATAAGAGAGGCCGATCGGAAGAAGTTCTGATCAGCCTCTTTTTTGTTTAAAAATGTAAACATAAAGTCACAATTAACTAAAAAAATGAAAAAACCGAAAAAAAAGCCTTTATAAGGGCTCCATGCTCTTGAAAAATTGGCGTTTTTGTGCTTAAATTGCCAAGCATGGCTATGAGGTTTCTCCCTCCATCTGTTTGAGAGATGATGGGAGTGATTTTTTTTTGTGAAACCTCAGTTGCGGGTGCAAATGGTGGCCAAACTTTATGGCTTTGGCTGCTAGCGTATACCCGCGGAAGGAGAACTTAAGTGCCAACCAGACTTTATAAGCCGACTACTAACGGTCGCCGTTTTATGTCGGTGATGGACAACAGCAATTTAAGCAAGTGCAAACCTGAGGAGTCTTTGCTCGCTCCTCGCAAAGTAACGGCCGGCCGCAATGCTCAGGGCCGCGTTACCGCTCGCCATCGCGGCGGCGGTCACAAGCGTCAGTATCGTATCATCGACTGGCGTCGTGACAAAGATAATATCCCCGCTCGCGTAGCTACTATCGAGTACGATCCTAACCGTTCTGCTCATATCGCTTTGCTCAACTACGTTGATGGTGAGAAGCGCTACATCTTGGCCGCCAACAATATGAAAGTTGGCGACAAAGTCATTTCCGGCGACGCTCAAGATATTAAAGTCGGCAATGCCATGATGCTTCAGAGCATGCCTATTGGTACTATTGTACATAACGTCGAATTGAAACCCGGTCGCGGTGCTCAAATGGCCCGCTCTGCCGGTTCCTCTGCTCAGTTGATGGCCAAAGAGGGGCGTTTCGCTCTCTTGCGTCTGCCTTCTTCTGAAGTACGTAAAGTGCCTATCACCTGCCGCGCTACCGTCGGCCAGGTGGGCAACGTTGACCACGAAAACATGATGATCGGTAAAGCCGGTCGCTCTCGCTGGATGGGTAAGCGACCCCACATCCGTGGTGTGGCTACCAACCCGTGTGACCATCCCCATGGCGGCGGTGAAGCTAGGTCTACTCCTGGCCGTCCCAGCACGACTCCTTGGGGTAAGCCCACTTACGGTTTGAAGACCCGCAGAAAACAGCCCGGCGACAAGATGATTGTGAGACGTCGCAGCTGCTAGTAAGGTCAGCTAGGTACTTGGCCTTAGCTTTTAGGCCCGTACCTCATTTATGGAGGATTTAGATGTCACGTTCAGTGAAAAAAGGCCCATTTGTGGCTGAACATCTTCAGAAGAAGATCGAAAAACTCAACGCCAGTAACCAGAAAAATTTGGTAAAAACCTGGTCTCGTGCCAGCACTATCACCCCTGAAATGATCGGTCACACCATTGCCGTTCACAACGGTCGCACTCACGTTTCCGTTTATGTTGCTGAAGAGATGGTCGGTCACAAGTTGGGTGAGTTCGCTCCCACCAGACTCTTCCGCGGTCACGCCGGCGGCAAAGCTGAGAAGAAGAGCAAGGTCGCTAAGAAGTAATTCTGGCTTATAGGAAAATCTTGGAGGAATTATGGCAGTTAAAGGTTCAGAAGCAGCCGCCAAGACCGAAGAATTAACGGTTAGAGCTGTTGCTAAGTACGTCCACATGACCCCGCGCAAATTGCGCCTTTGCGCTCAGGCTATTTATAATAAGCCCGCCGTGGCTGCTGTTAATATGCTGCGCTTCACTAACAAACGCGCTGCCGGCACCATGCTTAAAGTTTTAGAGTCCGCTATGGCCAATGCTGTAAACAACCACGGCCTCGACGTCGACAAACTCGTTGTTTATCGCGCTTTCGTAGATGAAGGCCCCACCGGTAAAGGTTGGCTCCCTCGCTCTCGCGGTCGTGCTAGTCAGCTTCACAAGAGAACTAGTCACATCACCGTCGTTGTCAAAGAGAAGGAGAATGTACACTAATGGGTCAGAAAATTCATCCCAATGGTTTGCGTGTCGGCATCATCAGAGGCTGGGACTCTCGTTGGTATAGTCAGAAAGAATATGCCAATTGGCTGCGCGAAGATATGCGCATTCGCGATTTTATTACCAAGTTCCATAAGAACGCCGGTGTAACTAAGGTCGAGATCGAGCGCGCCAGTAAAGTACACGTTATCGTCAATACCGCTAAGCCCGGTTTGGTAATCGGTAAAAAAGGTGCCGGTATCGATGATCTTCGCGGTCGTCTTGAGAAGATGACTTCCAAGTCGGTAAAGATCTCCATCCAAGAGATCAACCAGCACGAACTTGAAGCTTCTTTAGTAGCCGAAAATATTGCTGACGCTTTAGTAAAGCGCGTGACTTTCCGCCGCGCTATGAAGCAAGCCGCTCAGCGTGTTATGAAAGCTGGAGCTAAGGGTATCCGCATTCAGGTTTCCGGTCGTTTGGGCGGAAGCGAAATCGCTCGTACCGAGCGTACTTTCAATGGTAAAGTGCCTTTGCACACCTTGAGAGCCGATGTAGACTACTCTATTAAAGAAGCTAACACCACTTACGGTGTGATTGGCGTAAAAGTTTGGATCTATCGCGGCGACATTTTGTCCAAGCGCTAACAAACTGTTTACAACAAGACGCTAAGTTTTTTCGCACGTAACTTGCAAAAGTTGGGCTGGTGTTTTATACTAGTTCAGCATTTTGCAGTTACGATCGCGTGGAGGATAGGATTATGTTAAGCCCCAAGAGGGTTAAGTATCGTAAGACGCACCGTGGCCGTATGACAGGAAAGGCCCAGCGCGGTAATACCGTGGCCTTTGGTGAGTATGGGATCCAGAGCCTTGAGCCTTGTTGGGTGACCGACAGGCAGATCGAAGCCGCTCGTGTCGCTATGACGCGCTTTATTAAACGCGGTGGTAAAGTCTGGATTAAAGTTTTCCCTGATAAGTCGGCAACTAAGAAGCCCGCTGAAACTCGTATGGGCTCCGGTAAAGGTGCTCCTGATTTTTGGGTGGCCGTTGTACATACCGGCAGAGTATTGTTTGAAGTTGCGGGAGTCCCTGAAGATGTAGCTCGTGAAGCTATGCGTTTAGCCGCTCACAAGCTCCCTATGAAAACCCGCTTTGTTACCCGTGAAAGATTGGGTGGTGAATAATTATGAAGCTGAAAGAAGAACGCGCTGGCTTGAGGAAGCTGGGTTTGGCTGTTCTCCGTGGACGTTTAGTAGATGCCAAGCAAGAGTTGTTTAACCTCCGCTTTCAATTGGCTACGGGTCATTTGCAGGATGTCTCTCGGGTAGGTCAAGTGAAAAAGCAAATCGCTAGGATTCACACCGTCATCCGTGAGCTCGAGCTTAAGGAGAGCAAGTAATGAACGAAGAACGCGGAATCCGCAAAGTAAGAATTGGCGAAGTTGTTAGTAACGCTGGCGATAAGACCATCGTCGTAAAAGTTACCCGTCAGTTCGCCCACCCCATTTATAAGAAGTTCATCCATAAGAGCAAGAAGTTCCACGCTCATGATGAGAATAACGAGTGCGGCAAAGGCGATATCGTAAAGATTCAGGAAACCAGACCCTATTCCAAGATGAAGTGCTGGCGTTTGGTGGAAATCGTCGAGAAAGCCCGTTAGTATTTTCTGACTTTTTTTTGCTAATACGGCGGAACGCCCGGCTATGGGGATTGCGCCGTGCAGAGAATTAAAGGAGTAACACAATGATCCAGCAGGAGAGCAGGCTCAGAGTCGCTGACAATTCCGGCGCACGCGAGCTCCTCTGTATCCGAGTTCTCGGTGGCTCTACAACTACTTATGCAAGTGTTGGCGACATCATCGTAGCAACCGTAAAGCAGGCACAGCCTGGAGCAGCCATTAAGAAAGGCGACGTGGTCAAAGCCGTAGTGGTTCGTGTCAAGAAACCCATCCGTCGTCCCGATGGTTCCTATATTAGATTTGACGAGAATGCGGCTGTCGTGATCAAAGAAGATCTTAATCCCCGCGGCACTCGTATCTTTGGGCCGGTAGCTCGTGAGCTTCGTGAACGCGAATTCATGAAGATTGTGTCCTTAGCGCCCGAGGTATTGTAAGTTTTTAAGGAGTTAATAATGGCTCACGTAAAGAAAGATGACGAAGTAGTCGTCCTTTGCGGCAAGTACGCCGACAAGCGCGGCAAGGTTCTCGAAGTGAACCCCAAGGACAAAAAAGTGACCGTCGATGGCGTCAACATTGTAAAGCGCCACATGAAGGCCCGTCCTCCGCGTTTTCCCCAGGGCACTATCGTAGAGAAGGCTCTGCCTATCCACATTAGCAACGTTATGTTGGTGTGCCCCAAGTGCGGTAAGCCCACTCGCCCCGCCGTAGTAATCGACGCTGACAAGTGCAAACATCGCGTTTGCCGCAAATGTCACGAACAGTTTTAGCGTATCTGGCGGCCGACTTGAGGCTAAGTAAATACTCAGGTCGGTCGACAAGTACAGTCTAGCAACCGTGGGTCGGAAATCCACGGGAAGAGGAGAATCCAAGTGGCCAAACAAGGAAAAGCCCCTTCTGCTCCCAAGAAAAAGAAGGAAGAGTTCGCTGCCGGCGGTCGTCCCCCAGTAGCCAACATTAAGCTCAAGAAGAGCTACCAGGAAGAGATTATTCCTGCTCTTAAAAAAGAATTTAACTACACCAACCCTATGCGTATTCCTCGCTTAGTCAAAGTCGTGGTGAATATGGGCGTAGGTGAAGCGATTGCCAATCCGAAGTCTCTCGAAGGTGCCGTATCCGATATGCGCGCCATTACTGGCCAGGCTCCGGTTATCACTAAGGCTCGCAAGTCTATTTCTAACTTCAAACTTCGTGAAGGCGCCAAAATTGGTTGCAAAGTCACTCTGCGCGGCGACATTATGTGGGCTTTCTTAGAGAAAGTTTTCAATGTAGTCCTTCCTCGTATTAGAGACTTCCAGGGCATTTCTCCCAAGTCTTTCGATGGTCGCGGCAACTACACGTTCGGCCTTAAAGAACAGATCATTTTCCCGGAAATTGATTATGATAAGGTCGACAAAGTTCGCGGTATGGACATCTGCGTTGTCACCACAGCTCAGACCGACAAAGAGGGATTTGCTTTACTGCGCGCCCTCGGTTGCCCGTTCCGTCAGTAATTTTTTGGAGGAAGTTTAATGGCTACCACAGCACAAGAAGTAAAAGCTGCCAGAACACCCAAGTTCAAAGTTCGCGCTGTTAATCGTTGCAAACTTTGCGGTCGTCCTCGCGCTTACTTCCGTAAATTCGGACTTTGCCGTATTTGCTTCAGAGAGCGTGCCCACTTGGGCCAGATCCCCGGCGTCACCAAGTCCAGTTGGTAAGATTTTTTCGTTGCGCTTATTGAATAGCGCGCCGTCTCCGGAGGGATTGCCGGATTCGGCTTTATATACAGGGAGGAAAAGAAATGCCCACCACTGATCCCATTGCCGATATGCTCACACGTATTCGGAACGCTAACACAGCCGTTCACGAGCAGGTGGACATTCCGGCTTCCAAGCTCAAAGAGCAGATCGCCAAAGTCCTTTTGCGTGAAGGTTACATCGCTAGTTATCAAGTCGCTTCTACTGGCGTACAGGGCGTGATCCATATCAAATTGAAGTACGGCCCCGAAAATGAGGCTGTTATCAACGGCATTAAGCGTATCAGCCGTCCTGGTTTGAGGGTGTATGTCGGAGCTAACGAAATCCCCCGTATTTATGGCGGTTTAGGTACCGTAGTTATGTCTACTCCTAAGGGCGTCATTACTGGTAAGCAGGCTCGTAAACTTGGAGTCGGCGGTGAAGTTCTCGCCTACGTTTGGTAGGTAATTACTGCGCGGCAGTGCCAAGACAAGTACTGCAGGAGGAATAGTCATGTCCAGAATTGGCAAAACACCCATCGTACTTCCCAAGGGTGTAGAAGTGCATGTTGAGCCCGGACAGGTTCGCGTAAAAGGACCCAAAGGCGAGCTCACTCAGGCCATTAGCGATAAATTGGAAGTTCGGGTGGAGGGAGATCATATTTTGGTCGTCCGTCCCAATGATGAGCGCGAAACCAAAGCCCAGCACGGCTTAGCCCGCACTCTCATTAGTAATATGGTTATCGGCGTAACTCAGGGTTACAAAGTATCCTTAGATATTATCGGCGTCGGCTACCGCGCTGCTAAGTCCGGCAAAGGTCTGACCCTTAACTTAGGTTACTCCCATCCCATTGAAGTCGCCCCCATCGAAGGTATCGAGTTTGATATCGAGTCTGACGCTCGTACTAAGCTGAATCGCATTCACGTTATGGGTGCTGATAAACAGCAAGTCGGACAAGTAGCTGCTAATATTCGTGAATTTAGAAGTCCCGAGCCCTACAAGGGCAAAGGTATTCGTTACGTAAACGAAGTTGTGATTCGCAAGGCTGGTAAGGCCGGAAAGACTGGTAAATAAGCTATGAGTAATAATGTTTCTCGTAACGTTTTGCGCCAGCGTCGCCATGCTCGTATTCGCAAGAATGTCAGCGGTACAGCTGAGTATCCCCGCTTGGCAGTTTTCCGCTCCAGCAGGCACGTTTACGCTCAAGTAATTGATGACCAAGCTGGTCACACCCTCGTATCTGCCAGCTCTTTAGATAAGACGCTGCGCGGCGAGAAAGTATCCCCCACTGAGATGGCCAAGCGTGTAGGTATGCTTTGCGCCCAGAGAGCTCAGGAAAAGGGAATCAATAGTGTCGTCTTCGATCGTGGCGGCTACCAGTTCCATGGACGTGTGGCAGCCTTGGCAGAAGGTGCTCGCGAGCAGGGCTTAGAGTTCTAAGCTCAACTGAAGAGACTTTTCCATAGGCGCATTGCCTACATCAGGAGGAAAATATGAGGAACCGCATCGATCCCGCTGGGCTCGACCTCAGTAAAGAAGTTGTTGTACAAGTCAAACGTGTGTCGAAGGTTGTGAAGGGCGGTAAGCGCTTCGGTTTCGCCGCGTTGGTAGTAGTTGGCGACGGTCAGGGCGTCGTAGGCGTTGGCATTGGCAAGGCCAGTGACAACACCGACGCTATTCGCAAGGGTAACGAAGAGGCTCGCAAGAACCTTATCCGCGTGCCTTTGATGGGAACTACCATTCCTCACCCCGTCAATTCTTTCTACGGAGCCGCTAACGTAGTGTTGCGTCCAGCCGCTCCCGGTACCGGTGTTATCGCCGGTTCCGCCGTCCGCGCTGTAGTAGAGTGCGCCGGCATTGAGAATATTGTTACTAAGTCGATTGGTTCTGCCAACAAGATCAATATCGTCTATTCTACCATGAAAGGGTTGGCTTCTCTCTTCAACGCCGATCAAGTTGCCCGCAACCGTGGTAAGGAAGTCGTCGAGTTAGTCGGTAAGAAAGCTGCTGCCGAGTTGGAGCAGAGCGCCCATCGCGTACAAAATACAGAAGAGGCTCAAGCCGAGTAAAAATTAATCGGGCGTCCTTAGGGTCGCTCGACTTTATTTTTGCGACACCGTAAAGTTGCTCATTCTCAAAATGGGCAATTTTCATACTATGATGAAATAAAAGTTATGACTCTTCCCTGAGCTTTTGAGCTTAGTTTGGCTTAGGGAAGAGCATACGGAGGAAACAATGAATAATATGCGTTCTAACAGCATCGCTCCCAATTCCGGCGCTCGCCGTTCCCGCAAGCGCGTTGCCCGCGGCCATGGTTGCGGCAGTGTCAAGACAGCCGGTCGCGGCTCTAACGGTCAGGGCTCCCGCTCCGGCGGTTTGAAGGCCCCCGGTTTCGAAGGTGGTCAAACCCCTTGGTATCGCAGACTTCCTAAGTTCCGCGGTTTCAAAAATCCTTTCCGTGTCGTCTTTACTGAGATTTCCGTCGGCAGCTTAGAGCGCTTCGAAGATGGTGCCACCGTAGATCCTTTAGCTTTGCTCAGCGTCGGCTTAGTTAAGAATCTTAACAACCCCATTAAAGTTTTGGGCAATGGCAGCCTCACCAAGAAGCTCACTGTTCAGCTTCACGCTTTCACCGCTTCTTCTAAAGAAGCCATCACTAAAGTAGGCGGAACGGTAGAGGAAATCTAGAAGTGGCCAGTTCTTTTGCAGATGCGTTAAAGTCGGACGATCTCCGCAGCCGCTTGGCCTGGGTATTTATCGGCCTGGCTATCTTTGTTCTAACTGTACATATCGGTATGCCCGGCGTAAACAAAGACGTGTGGAACGCACTGCTGAACAAAGGTGAGCTGTTTCGCTTCCTGGGTATGTTCACCGGTGGTGCGTTAAATAACTTCTCTGTCGCTGCTATGGGTATTACCCCATACATTAACGCCTCCATTATTATGCAGCTTCTGACTGTGGTTTTGCCTCAGCTCAAGGATTTGCAAAAAGAGGGAGGAGAACAGGGACGCAAACAGATTGGCGCTTATACCAGACAACTTACTCTGGGATTGGCCGTTCTGCAGGCTCTGTTCATGACCGTGGCTTTAGCTCGCTACAGCGGTAGTGGAGGCGGCGTCTTCACTATGACCGGTTTCGGCTTCTACGTTATGGTCATTATCGCTCTCGTTACTGGCACGATGTTTTTAATGTGGCTGGGCGAGCTTATGACCGATAAGGGCATAGGCAACGGCGTCTCCATGATCATCTTTGGCGGTATCGTTTTGCGCTTCCCCAGCTACGTAATGGATAGTTTGAACGTGGCTAACGTCCAGGGAGCCGCCTATGTAATCTCTTTGGTCATCTTCTTCTTGATTTTGATCGCCTTGGTGGCGGGTATTGTCTATATCCACTTAGGTATTCGCAAGATCCCTATCCAGTATCCCAGACGTCAAGTCGGTACAAAAATGTATGGTGGTCACTCCAGTTATTTACCTATCCGTGTGAATAATGCCGGCGTAATTTCTATCATTTTTGCTATCTCTATTATGTATATGCCCAATACTGTGGCTCAGATTATGAGTTTAGTGTGGGGCAACAGTCATCCCGGGGTAGCAGCTTTGGCTACTAATATCGAGACGATCTTTGCTCCTCGCGGCATCTTCTACAACCTGTGCTACGCCGCTTTGGTCATATTCTTCACTTACTTCTATTCAGCCATCACCTTCAACGTCAACGATGTAGCCGACAACTTGAAAAAGTCCGGCGGTTTCGTACCTGGTATTCGTCCTGGTCGTCCTACTGCCGAATATCTCGAGAAAGTCTTCTCCAGAACTACTTTCATTTCGGCCATCTTCTTGGCTCTGTTGGCTGTAGCTCCCACCTACATTATGCAGCTTACTAAAGTGAATACTTTCTTCTTAGGATCCACTTCTTTGCTCATTATCGTAGGTGTAGCTTTAGATGCTATGCAGCAGATTCAAGCTCGCTTGACTATGCGTAAGTATCAAGGCTTTATGAAATAAGCTAGAAAAGCTTCCCCGCTTTTGAAGTAAATAACCCGCTCGATCTAGAAGGTCAGGCGGGTTATATTTTTTAAGGAGATTGTTTGGCTATGCGCTGTGTATTAGTAGGCCCTCCCGGCTGTGGCAAAGGTACTCTTTCCAGCTACATTATTTCCAAATATGGAGTCACCCATATTTCTACTGGAGATATTTTCCGCGAGCATCGTGCTTCCCAAAGTGAATTTGGCAAAAAGATCGCCTCTTATATCGATAAAGGCGAGTTAGTCCCAGACGAATTGGTATTAGATATAGTTTTTGATCGCTTACAGAAGCCCGATTGTGAAAAAGGCTTTATCTTTGACGGCTTCCCTCGCACTGTAGCTCAGGCCGAAGCTTTGCAAGAGCGTTTGGAAAAGGCAGGCAAACCTTTAGATGCGGTCGTGGCCTTTAATGTGCCCGACAGTGTGTTGGTCGATCGCTTAGTTACTCGTCGCGTTTGCCCCTCTTGTAACGCCGTTTACAATATTAAGAATCGTCCTCCCAAGGAAGACAATATTTGTGATCTTTGTCATCATGAATTGGTGCATAGAGCCGACGATCACGAAGAGGTTATAGCCTCTCGCCTGAAGGTCTATCGCGACTCTACCGCTCCTTTGCTCGACTATTATGCTGATAAAGGATTATTAGTTACTTTAGATGGCAGCCACGGTAGAGCCGATACAGAAAGACAATTTACGGCTATGGTCGAAGCCAAAGGCCTTTAGTCTCTATACTTTTCTTTTAAGTAGTTGCTGGCCGCCGTTTCTTTTATCTTTCTGGCGGCAAGCAACTTTTTGGGAGTCTAAATATGCGTATTTATGAAAAAGTAAAAATAAAAACCCCGCATGAAATCGAGCTTATGAAAGCTTCCGGCAATGTTTTGAGCGCTTGCCACGATATGCTGGCTGCCCATTGTAAGCCTGGTATCACCACTAAAGAGTTGGATAAACTGGCTGAAGATTTTATTCGCAGCCATGGGGGAATACCCACTTTTCTTGGATACGGAGGCTTCCCCGGTACTTGTTGTATCTCTGTCAATGACGAAGTCGTCCATGGTATTCCCGGCCCCAGAGTTATTAGAGAAGGGGATATAGTTTCTATCGATTGTGGTGTCACCCTTAAAGGTTGGGTTTCCGACTCGGCCCGAACTCATATTGTGGGAGAGGTTCCCCCTGAAGTGCGCCGCTTAGTCGACGTTACAAAAGAGTGTCTCTATTTAGGTATCGCCCAAGCTAAGCCGGGTAACTTTATTCGCGATATAGGTGTAGCTGTCCAACAACACGCCGAGAAGAACGGCTTTGGAGTAGTGCGTATTTTAGTTGGCCACGGAGTCGGTCGTCAAATGCACGAGCCGCCGCAAGTTCCCAACTATGATACCCGCCTTAAAGGGCCGCAATTAAAAGAAGGTATGGTTATCGCTATTGAGCCTATGATTAACCTTGGCACTTATAAGGTGTTCCAGTTAGACGACGGTTGGACTTATGTCACCGCCGATCGCCAGCCTTCAGCCCACTTTGAGCATACGGTAGCTATTACTTCTGGAGAGGCTAAAATCTTAACTGACGGTATTGACTAGGCAAAACTCTTGTAGTAGAATGTCAAGGCATTGTTCCGACCCTTTTTATAAAGGCTCTGTAGCTAGAGTCTAAGGCTGCTAGGGTATGCCTCCGTTTCAGGCGGGAAGGATGCGACGTTGTTTTTACGGGTTTTTATTTTTTAACGAATGATCGCAAGATCACTATTGATAATCTTAAGGTCGGCTTGCTAGGTTAAAAAGTTCTTCTTAGTGGCCTCACCAACGAGATATCTGGAGGAACGAGTTATGAAGGTAAAGCCTTCTGTGCGCGTACGTTGTGAGAAATGCCGCGTTATTACGCGCAAAGGACGGGTTAGGATAATCTGCACCAACCCTAAACACAAGCAGGTCCAGGGATAGGAGGAATCGATTCGTGGCCAGAATCGCCGGCGTCGATTTGCCAAGAGATAAGGGTATCGGAATTGCTCTTACATATATTTTTGGTATAGGACGCACCACAGCCAATCAAATTATTGAAGAAGTGGGTATCGACCCGCTCATGCGCGTTCGTGACGTCTCCGAAGATGTAGTTACTCGTCTTCGTGAAATCATCGAACATAAACACAAGGTGGAGGGGGACCTTCGCCGCGAGATTACCCAGAACATTAAACGACTCATGGATATCGGTTGCTATCGTGGTGTCCGTCATCGTCGTAGTCTTCCTGTACGCGGTCAGCGTACTAAGACTAATGCTCGCACCCGTAAAGGGCCTAAGCGCACCGTTGGTCGCAGCAAGAAAGCGTAGGGTATTAGAACATGGCTAAAAAGCAGAGCCGCGTTCGTGGTCGCGGTAGAAAAGTTCTGAAGAACGTGCCCAGTGGTATCGCCCACATCCAGTCCACGTTCAACAACACCATCGTCACCATCACAGATCCAGCTGGAAACGCCTTGTCTTGGTCTACAGCCGGTGCTCACGGTTTTAAGGGCTCTCGTAAGAGCACTCCCTTCGCCGCCAGCGTCGCTGCCGATAAAGCTGCTCAGATCGCTATCGAGCACGGTATGCGTTCCATTAAGGTTCATGTGAAGGGACCCGGTCAGGGTCGTGAAGCTGCCATTCGTGCTCTTCAGTCTGCCGGTTTAGAGATTACCCTTATGCGCGATGTTACTCCCATTCCGCATAACGGTTGCCGCCCCCCGAAACGTCGCAGAGTATAGTAATTTTCATAGAAGATTGTGCGATTATAAACGCAAGGGTTTTATAGTCGCTCCTATTTTTGGAGGAAATATTCGTGTCCAGGTATACCGGGCCGGTTTGTAAGTTGTGCCGGCGTGAACAGACTAAGCTGTTCTTAAAAGGGGAGAGATGCCTTACTCCTCATTGCGCGTTTGAACGTCGCCCTTTCCCTCCGGGACAGCACGGTTCTAACGTCCGTCGTCGCGCCACTGGCTTTAGCGTCCAGTTGCGTGAAAAGCAGAAGTTGCGCCGCATCTATGGCGTAACCGAGCGCGTATTTAGAAATTATTTCTCCAAGGCTTCCAAACAAGAAGGCATCACTGGTGACAACTTCTTGTGCATTTTGGAGCGCCGCCTTGACAGTGTCGTCTACCGCCTTGGATTCACCACTTCCCGCCCTGCTGCCCGCCAGTTAGTTGCCCACGGCAATATCTTGGTCAATGGCCGCAAGGTAGATATCCCTTCATTCTTAGTAAAACCCGGAATGGTTATCGAACTTCGTGAAAAGATTGCCAACAAGGAATTAAACCAGCAGTCTATCGCTTCTGCTCGAGTTCGTAAAGTGCCCGCTTGGTTAGAATTAGATGATGCCAAAGCTCTCGGTAAGGTAGTAGCCTTGCCCACCAGAGCCGATGTTCCCTTCGAAATTAAAGAGAACGTTATCGTCGAGTACTACAACCGTATGGGTTAGTAGCAATCGCTTCGAGGGCGCGTTTTCTCAGGCGGCTTAGTCAGAGAAAAAGCGCTCTTTGAGTACTATAGAATAGAGCAACTTGATTCGAGGTGTATTGATGCTGGACACAAACATGATGGACGCCGTAGATGAGCGCAATCCTAAAGCGGAAGTCCGCCAAATCGGCGAAAATCGCTTTATTGTGGAACCCTTAGAACGTGGTTATGGTATCACTCTGGGTAACTCTCTTCGCCGCGTCTTGCTTTCTTCGCTGATGGGTGCTGCTGTCACTCATATTCACATCGAAGGGGTGCTTCACGAGTTCTCTACTATTCCCGGTGTAAAAGAAGATACTACTGAGATTATCCTCAACCTTAAAAAGCTTCGCTTGCGCATTATTGGCGGCGAAGAGAAGGTTCTTCGTATCGAGGCTTCTGGTGTAGGTGAAGTTACGGCTGCCGACATCATTGCCGATCCGGAAGTAGAAATTCTCAATCCTGAGCTCAAGATAGCTACGTTGACCGACGAAAAATCACGTTTGGTTATGGATATGTCTGCGTCTTTAGGCACCGGTTATGTTCCCGCCGAGAAGCAATTCCGTCAGGAGCAACAGAGTATAGGTACTATTCCTATTGACTCTATCTTCAGCCCTGTCGTTAGAGTTAATTACGAAGTTCAGGATACTCGTGTTGGGCAGAGAACCGACTATGATCGGTTAGTCTTGGAGGTCGAGACTGACGGTAGTATTAAGCCTTGTGAAGCTGTGGCCAATGCTGCTGTTATGTTGCAAGAGAGGCTTGATCTCTTCACGCGCTTGCAAGCTCAGACCGAAGGTGTCATAGAACAGGAGCAGTCTCCTGCCGGAAAAGATGGCACTTGCATCGAAGACCTTGAGCTGTCCGTTCGTTCTCTCAATTGCCTTAAGAGAGCCGGTATTATTTATCTGAGCGATTTGCTCAATTTCAGTGAGACTCAGCTTATGAAATTGAAGAATTTCGGCCAGAAGTCTCTGGATGAAATTGAGGGCAAGCTTAGCGAGCGTGGCTTATCGCTGCGTCCGAGCACTCCCGAAGGGCTCAATTAAGAGTTCGCGATTCTCTGGCTTGAATTGGCTTCAGTGAATCTGATTATTAAGAATTTTTTGTTTGATATTTAGGAGTATATTCCAATGAGGCATAAAGTTCGCAGTCGGACTTTAGGACGTCAGACTGGTCACCGTTTTGCTATGCTTAGAAATTTGGCCACTTCTTTATTGAGACACGAGCAAATCACCACTACGGTCACTCGTGCCAAAGAAGTCGCCCGCTTTACTGACGAGCTCATTTCTTGGGCCCGCAAAGCCAAAAACGCCAATGACGCCAGCGAAGCTTTGGCTTACAAGCGCCGCGTTTTCCGTCAGATCAGCGACCGCGCTGTGGCTCAGGATCTTTTTGAGAATCTGGCTGTCCGTTTCTCCGACAGACACGGCGAGAACAAGTGTGGCGGTTACACTCGCGTAATCCACAACGGTTTCCGTAAAGGTGACGGCGCTCCTATGGCCGTTATCGAGTTGGTTCGCTAGTT
Organism: uncultured bacterium; assembly: GCA_934644775.1. Classification (GTDB taxonomy): domain Bacteria; phylum Vulcanimicrobiota; class Xenobia; order Xenobiales; family Xenobiaceae; genus Bruticola. The sequence continues at coordinate 98,339 of CAKUDB010000001.1, forward strand.
TTCAGCCTACCTGAAAGCCCCTTCTCTCTTACAGAGTGGGGGCATTTTTTTTATCTTTTAGAGGCGGGGAGATAAATGCCATTATGATAGAACTAAGCCAAGTCTATTTTTCCTATCCCAAGATAAAAAATATTGGCCCTTGTGAAGTAGACTCGACTTCGCCCCAATCAGATGGAGAAATAATTAAAGGGATCACTTTAACGATTAAGCCTGGCGAATTTGTCAGCCTTTTAGGAGCTAACGGCTCGGGTAAAACTACTTTAGGCAAGCTTATCAATGGTTTGGTGGTGCCTTCTTCGGGGAAGGTGACGGTCGAGGGCTTTTCCACTACCAGCGAAGAGGACGTATATGAAGTGCGCCGTTTAGTGGGGATGGTTTTTCAAGATCCCACGCGCCAGATTGTCGCTTCCACTATAGAAGACGAGTTGGCTTTTGGACCGGAAAATTTGGGCGTACCCGCTTCAGAAATAAAAAAACGTATCGATTGGGCTTTAAATATCCTGAATTTAGAAAAGGTGCGTAGCGCCGAGCCCCACTATCTTTCCGGTGGGCAGACGCAAAGGGTGGCTATTGCTAGTGTCTTGGTTATGTATCCGCGTTATATCATTATGGACGAGCCCACGGCTATGCTCGATCCGGCCGGAAGACGTAGCGTCTTTGAAGCTATCGATATTTTGCGCCATTCTTTGGGGATGGGGGTTATTTTTATCACCCATCATATGGAAGAGGTTCTTTATACTCAGCGGGTTATAGCTATCCAAGAGGGCACCTTATTTTTTGATGGTACTCCTGAAGAACTTTTTAAGGCTAGAAATATTGTCGAAGCGCTATCTTTGGAGATGCCTCCGCTAGTCCAATTGATCAACTCATTAAATGATTTAGGATATAATTTGCCTATGAGTTTTTCTTGGCAAGAGACTGCGGAGAATATCGCCCTCAGACTGAAAAAAGAAGAGTTAGTCGAATAAGATGTTTTCTTGGCGGAGGTTTTTTTTGCTAGGAGTATAAATCGCCGCGCAGAAAAACAGAGCTGCGTTTTTTATAGATTATTTGGATTTAGATAATTAGGTAATTTATTTTTGCGTCTTGTCTTTTTGGGGTAAAGGTTAAAATTTTATGCGCGTTGCGTTAGATGTAAGACCACTGCAAGTGGGAACAAAATATAGAGGTACCGGAACTTATATAAGAGAGCTGCTAGAGCAGTACTTAAAGCGTCGCCGTGAGATAGTGCTTATGGCTTGGCCAGAAGAGCCCATAAGTCTCGATCAAGGTATCCTCAATTCTTGTGAAATAGTTAGAGTACCCAAAGGCAGCAATTTGCCTATTTTTAAGTATTTCGGCTACAAACGCGATGGAATAGATAACCAGGCCCTCTATGGAGAGATTGCCAAGAGAGTCGATTTACTCCATTTTACCGATCCTCAAGATTTGCGCTTCGGTTTCCCATGGGCCGACTTAGGGGTGCCTAGAGTCTTGACCGTCCACAACTTAATGTCGCTTACTCACAGCGATCTCTTTTTCAATTGCAACTTTATTAAGATGAATTTACTAAAATTTATCTATCGCGACTATATACAAAATTATACCCATTGTGACGCTATTCTAACCGATTCCCAATTTACAGAGCGCTCTTTACATTATTGTATCAAAGGCAAATTGCCTATCACCAAGACGATCTTGTTAGGTATTTCCGATCGTTATGTGCTTCCTTATGTAAGTCAGGTAGACGAATATCGATTACAAAGGAAATTGCCTCCTCGCTTTATTTTGCATGTCGGTGCCCTTATGGGCAATAAAAATGTGGAAGCTTTATTGCAAGCTACTGCTCCGCGCTGCAATTGGCCTTTCGTTTTCGCCGGCCCCTATTCTGAAGAAGAGCGCGATTATCTTTCGGCCAAATATCCTCAACAGCAAATTTATTGGCTAGGCTATGTAGACAGGGAAGAATTACCTATGCTTTATGCGGCGGCCAGCTTAATGGCTTTCCCGTCTTTGGTCGAGGGGTTCGGACTGCCCATTTTGGAGGCTATGGCTGTGGGAACTCCCGTTATTTGTTCTAATACGGCCAGTTTGCCCGAAGTATCTGGTAATGCCGCCATTACTTTTGATCCCCATAAGCTCGAAGAGATCAGTAAATCGATCCAAATGGTTATGAATGACGAAAATTTACGTATGCAAATGCGCACTCGCGGATTAGAGCGAGCCCAGCATCTTTCTTGGCGGCGCACGGCCGATACTACCTGGATGGTTTATGAAGGTATCGTTGAGGAGTATCAGCGTCAGCGCAAAAAGCGGGCTCTGGCTGGAATTTAGAAATAAAAATTATGGAATCCCCGATCATAAAGCTTGAAGACGTCTCCTTTACTTATATGGCCGGCACCCCTTTTGCTAAAAAAGCTTTGAGCGGTGTCTCTTTATCTATAAATAGGGGTGAATCGATTGGCATTATCGGGGCTACTGGAAGTGGAAAATCGACTTTAATCCAACATTTTAACGGTCTTCTGACTTGCGACTCCGGTAAAGTGACGGTCAATAGTACCCTTCTTAATGGCAAAACTAGCGGAGAGGAGCTGGCCTCGGTTCGTTTCACTGTGGGTATGCTATTCCAGTTCCCAGAGCAACAATTGTTTGAAGAAAATGTCTTTGCCGACGTAGCTTTTGGCCCCAGAAATATGGGCTTATCTGAAAGTGAAATTGAAGAGCGAGTTGAGGAAGCTATCCATTTAGTAGGCTTAGGCCATATTGATTGTCGTCACGTTTCTCCTTTTACCCTTTCCGGTGGAGAGAAGCGTCGCGCTGCTTTGGCCGGAGTTTTGGCTATGCGCCCTAGCTGTTTAGTTTTAGACGAGCCTACGGCTGGCCTAGATCCTAAAGGGGCTGGGGAAATTTTAACCCTTCTCAATAAGCTAAAGTCGACCGGCACTACTTTAATAATCGTTTCCCACCGCTTTTATGAGCTGGCAAAAGTATGTGATCGTTTAATTGCTATGGGGTTAGGCCAAGTCTTGGCCGACGGCCCTTTGGCTCAAGTCCTTTATTCTGAAGCAGCTTTAAGTAAAGCTAAGTTGGAAAGTCCCGATATTTGTAAGATCTGCACTTATTTGCAAAATGGTTTAACTACTAAAGAATATCCTGTCTCTGTTGCCCAAGCTGTAAAGCTTATTAGAAAGCTGTCTCACTAATTTTGTTTAGTAAATCTCTTAACAGGGCTTTATACACCCTTTAATTTTAGGGGTTAACTTGGCTAATTGGTGGTTGGATAATAGAAGCGTAAAACAAATTAGATATTACGGTAGTGGCCTGACTGGTATTACTTCCAACGGACTTTACAACTATGGCAGCAATTCCGGCAGCCTTTCCAACCTTCTCTCTTATGGAAATACTGATACTAGCAATTATCTTAGCAATTTAACTGGCAGTAGCAGTTCCTCGCAAGCCGAAATTTTGCAATTATCTACCCAAATGATGAGTCAGTACTTAAATAGCTACGGCTCCAGCTTAAGTGGCGTCACCTCCTTATATGGCGGAACTGACGGTTTAATGCAAATGTATACTACTCAGAGTGCTCAGTATCTCCAAAATATGAATTCTGTGTTGGGCACTAGTAAGTAGCCACTAACGGAAGAAACATTTTTCGCCCCCGGTCCTTTTTATTAAGGTCGGGGCTTTTTTTTCATTTTTTTTGAAAAGTACTTAACTTTTACTTAACTATGCGTTATATAAAGAGTGCTTAATTATATAGTGTTTTCGGTTTCATTGGTGAACTGAAAAAAATGGAGGAATATAATGAGTTTATCTACCGCTGTAAGTATGAGTAATAGTCTTTGCTGTCCGTATGGCGCTGCTCCCATAGAAGAGCCTAAAACCAGTACTACTGCTGGTAAAATTTTAGGCGGAATTGCTGGCGCTGTCGGTGGTTTCTGCGTGGGCGGCCCTATTGGTGCTGTAATCGGTGCTGGAACGGGCGCTGTTGCTGGTGCTGGCGTACAAAAAACTTTCTCTACCCAGTTGGGCGGCACCATTGGTGGTAGCGCCATTGGTGGTGTGGCTGGAGCTGCTATCGGCACTATCTTTGGGCCGCTTGGAACTGTCGCTGGAGCTAAAATTGGTAGTGCCATTGGCGGTTTGCTGGGTCGGGCTATTGGAGGCAACTCCGAGCAAAAGAGAAATCAGCAGCTCATTCAACAAATGATGAACCAGTATCAGCAATCTGGTGCCAATATGGCCAACTACTACCAGAGCACTTACGCTGCTCAGTATATGAATGGTGGTTTGGGCTTCTAGTTTTTAAGTTTATATAGCTTCTTAGCGAAAAATGTGCTCTGTCTTTATAGGTAGGGTACATTTTTTTTTAGGAATAGTGAGCTTTTGGGGGTTATAAAATGCAATGAGCATAAGAATAACAATATGAAATCTTATTTAAATCTTTACTTTTATAAAAAAAGTGGGATAAGAAGCTTGGGTAAAAATAAGATAAAAGTTTCGGTTGTAGTTGCTAAAATAAAACCGAAAATTGGAGGTATGTCATGGGAGCTTTAACTGTTGCTAATTCTATGTATCAGTTGCAATCTAATCACATTCAGCAAGCTCAAGAGCAGCAAGAGAAAAAATCTTTGCTCGGTAAAATCGCCGGTGGACTTCTTGGTGGAGTCGCTGGTTTCTGTGTAGGTGGCCCTATTGGTGCCGTAATCGGTGCTGGTGCCGGTGTTACAGCTGCTAAAGGAGCCGAGGCGGTCTTCTCCAGTGAAAAGGGCGGCCATGTTGGCGGCGCTGTCGTAGGTGGTTTGGTCGGTAGTGCTTTCGGCCCTATCGGTACTTTGGCCGGTGGTGCTATCGGCACTTTAATCGGTGGCAAGATCGGCGAGAAGAATGAGCAGCAAAACGCTTTCGCTCAGTATGGTTTTATGCCCTCTATAATGTATCCGTCTATGATGGGTGGCCTCGGAGGTATGACTAGTTCCGGCTTAGGTATCGGCGGTTTCGGTATGGGCAACAGCGCTTTGACCAATATCGGTACCAACGGTCTCTACAACTACAGCAACAACGGCTATAATTTTTCCACTTCTTTGGGTAGACCGTCTAATGGTTTGGGTAGTTTTGGTGCTTTAAATTATCTCGGAAATATGGGTGGCGTTGCAGGTATGAATCAGAGCTTGCAAATGGCTCAAAAGATGATGAGTAACTACCTTGGTGCTTATGGTGGCGGAATGACTGGTATAGTTGGCATGTATGGTGGTATTGATGGTATGATGCAAACCTTCAATACTCAGAGCAATCAATGCCTCCAGGGTATGCTTCCTCTTATGAGTGGCATCGCTGCCAAGTAGCCTTCGATTAGCTTATATTATATAAATCACCTCTTCTAAATATGGCCCCCTGTCGGTGTAGTTTCGACAGGGGGCCATATCTTTGGTAGTAGATAAATATGAAATTATTTTTAGGTAAAAATACCTGTTTTAGGCGCTAAAATGGACTTTACTTTTGCCTGAAGTGTGTGATAAATGGCTTAGATAAAAAATAAATAAAATTTCGATTCAGCTAGTATAAGGAAATCGAAAGGTGGAGGTATGTTATGGGAATGATGTCAACCACAGCATCTATGGCTCAAATGATGTCCAATCAGCAGCAAATGCAGCAACAGGTTCAAGAACAGCAAGATAAAAAATCTTTCTTGGGTAAGCTCGCCGGTGGTTTGCTTGGTGGGGTAACTGGTTTCTGTATAGGCGGTCCGATTGGTGCTTTTATAGGCGCTGGTGCTGGTTTGGTAGCTGCCAAAGGTGCCGAAAAAGTTTTCTCGACCGAAACTGGCGGTAAGGTTGGCGGCGGTGTAGCTGGCGGTGTAGTTGGTGCTGCTTTGGGTGGCCCTATTGGTGCCGGTTTGGGGGCTATGATCGGCTCTAAGATTGGCGGTAGCGTCGGTTCTAATAACGAAACTCTTAATAACTTCATCAATGGTGGAAACAGCGGGTTCGGATTGGGCAATGGCTATGGAGCTTTGGGCGGTTTCTCCCCTTCATTTAATCCCGTTGGCACTACCGGTTTATTCACCCCGATGCAAGGCCTGGGTGTAGGCGGCAAGATGATCAACTTTAAGGGCGGCCTTTTGAATGATACTGCTATCCGCTTCGGTACTGGTAATAATGATGTTATCAATATGAACGGCGGTTTTGGCAACGATACTCTCCGCGCTTATGGCGGTGGCGGCCATGATCGTATCAAGGTCAACGGCGGCGTTGGTAGAGACGATATCCGCGTCGGTGGCGGTAAGGGCAACGATCAAGTATTGGTTAACGGTGGTGCCGGCAACGACAGAGTTCGGGTTGACGGCGGCGAAGGTAACGATGCTATCCGCGTTAATGGTGGTTCCGGTCGCGACAATATCAATATCAATGGCGGCAAAGGCAACGACATTATTGTGGCTGACGGCGGCTCCGGTAACGATCGCATCTTCGTCAACGGTGGCGAGGGTAACGACCGCATTATCGCCGACGGTGGCTCGGGCAACGATTTCATGGTAATTAACGGCGGTAAAGGTAACGACGAAATTGTTGCTACCGGTGGCAAAGGCAACGATCGAGTGATTATCAATGGCGGTGAAGGTAACGACAGAATTAAGTATGTTGTCGATGAAGGCCGAGACAGAGTTAATATTAACGGCGGCCAGGGCAACGATCGCTTCACACTCCAAGTCAAGCCCGGCGATAATGTCACTGTAGTAGATAAAGATGGCAACGTTCTTTATAAGCAGGGTGAAGGCAAGGGCACTACCGTTACTGTAGATAATATCAATGAGTTTAGCGTTCAGGGGCAGAATGGCGAGCCTATCTTCTCAGCTGCCAACTATGGCGGCGGTTTCCAGGCTGTTCCCGCTGGTCTGTTCGAGCTTAAAGATGCTATGTCCCAGATGAATGAACTCTTCGGTAATTATGGTGGCTTCGGTAACTATGGTGGCTTCGGTAACTATGGTGGCTTCGGCAACTACGGTAGCTTCGGCAACTACGGTAGCTTCGGTAATTATGGCGGTTTCGACAATTATGGTGGCTTAAGTACCCTTCAGGGCGGTTATACCGGTGGAGGCAGCCTTTCTACGGCTGCTTCTATCGCTCAGATGCAGGCTAATGATTACCGGAATGCCCAGATGATTTATGCCATGATGCAAATGCAGCAGCAAATGCCGATGTATACGCCTACTTACGACTACTCTAATATGTTCTTTGGCAACAACTATATGGGTGCCCAGAACGTGTATGCCAGGTAGAAACTGGGCTTATCGGCTTAGAGTTACCCCTTCTTTAAAAAGTAAAGAAGGGGAGTAGCTCTCTAGCTAAGCCAAGTTAAAAGAGGGCCTCAGCCGCCGGGAATTATTTCTTAGCTGTTGGGGCTCTCTTTTTTTTGCTGATAACTAAGTCGTTTTGGCAGGTTTGCTGCTGCCAGTTACTAAAGAGCCAAGAGTCTTGGCAGCTAAATAGGTTTAGTTTTCAAGTAGGGAGCAGATAAGTTCTGCCGTTTTTTTTGTCGATGGTTTTTTGCTATGGAAAAGAAGTTCGCTTTTAAAGCTTGTATTGTAGGATGTGGCCAAATGGGTGAAGCGATTCTTAAGTCGCTTTTGGGTAAAGGCACCTTGGCTGCAAAAGAGTTAGTGGTCGCTGAAACTAATGGCCCAACTGGAGAGAGGATAAAAGATACTTATAAAGTTGAAGTAGGGGGCGATATATTCCAGGCTGCTACCCAAAGCCGGTTAATTATTATAGCCGTCAAGCCGCCTGTTGTACCGACTGTCGGCGCAATATTGGCCAATAAATTAAATAAAGAGCAACTAATTATCAGTATCGCTGCTGGTGTAACTTTAGGCCAACTAAGCCAGATATTTAACCATAAGCGGGTAGTGCGGGCTATGCCCAATTTGGCTGCCCAAATTGCTCAGGCGGCTACCGTTTGGACATCCCCAGTTGAACTTGACGAGCTGGGGCGCAGGGAAGCTGAAGAAGTTTTGGGTAGCTTAGGTGAGATTGTTTATGTGGCTAACGATCATTTAGTTGACGTCGGCACAGCGATCTCCGGATCTGGCCCGGCTTATCAATATCTTTTTATGGAAGCTTTAACTGATGCCGGAGTCCGCTTGGGGCTAACTCGTCAACAGGCAGCTAAACTAACTTTAGATATGGTACGTGGGGCAGCCAATTTAGCCGCCGAGAGTCGAGAAACTTTTAATGAGCTTCGCTATAAGGTAACTACGCCTGGTGGAACTACGGCGGCAGCGGTTAGCTGTTTGGAAAAGGGGGCTTTGCGAGCCCTAGTCGACCAAGCGGCCGAAGTTTGCTACCAAAAGAGTCAGCAGTTGGCTAAAATGTAAGAGGTGTAACATCAAAATTCTCAGCAATTTGACTTTAGGCCAATATGTGCCGGGAAATAGTTTTATGCACAAATTGGATCCCCGAACCAAATTGAGCATAGTAGGTTTGGCTATGGTAGCTATCTTTTTACTCGACAGTCCGCTCGAGTTGTTAGTTGCCGGTATAGCCGCCTTTTTACTGGGAGTTATGGCCAATCTTAAGGCCAACTTTATGCTGCGCGGATTGCGTTTCGTCTGGTTTTTTGCCTTCTTTTCCCTTATTTTTAATATGTTCTTGGTGCCGGGAGAGGCTATTTTCTCTTGGGGAGATTGGCGTATAACTTATGCCGGAATTGAGCGCGGCGTGGCTATGGGGTTGCGTCTAGTTATCTTGGTTTTGCTCACTTCCTTATTATCTCTAACTACCTCTCCAATATCACTTACTGACGGTATGGAAAAATTGCTTTCTCCTTGGCGTCGCTTAGGAATACCTGCTCATGAGTTGGCTATGGTCTCCACCATAGCTTTGCGCTTTGTACCTACTTTAGCTCAAGAGACAGAAACTATAGTTAAGGTACAACTAGCTCGGGGAGCCGCTTTGGATCGGGGCAATATTATGCAAAGGTTGCGCTCAGTTATGCCTATAATGATTCCGCTCTTTGTCAGTGCCTTTCGCCATGCCGAAGATTTGGCTTGGGCTATGGAAGCTCGTTGTTATCGAGGAGGCCAAGGGCGCACCCGTTTGCGCGAGCTCAATTTTGGCTCAAATGACGTGGCCGCCATAGCCGTTGTTGTTAGCTTTTTTGTTTTACTTAAAGCTGGGGAGTGGATACTTTAATGGAAGAAGAGCGCAAAAATATCGTCTATAAAGTTACTATTGCTTACGATGGTACGGCTTTTGTTGGCTTTCAAAGCCAGGCCAAGGCCAAAGTATTGCCCACTATTCAGGATGCTTTAGAAGAAAAGCTACTTTTTGTTTTTGCTAAGCCTATTTCTATTAGAGTAGCGGGACGTACCGACGCCGGAGTTCACGCTCTGGGGCAGGTCTTCTCTTTCCGTACTCCTATAGATCGCTCCGAAGAGGTGCTTTTTAAGGCTTTAAATTCTCTATTGCCGGATACTATTAAGGTATTGAGTGTAAGTAAGGAGGTCGATTCTTTTCATGCTCGCTTTACAGCTAAAGCGCGGGAGTATGAATATCTGATCAAGGATAATTCCCCAGTAGATCCTTTCTTTCGGGATCGTATTCTCTATGTTAAACAAAGGTTAAATATAGAACTTATGCGCCAGGCTGGGCAGTATCTTATCGGCAGCCATGATTTTGCCACTTTCGGCTCCCAAGTTCCCCAGGGTGAGTCTACTATTAGGCGCTTGAATAAAATAACCTTTAGCGAAACTGCCGTAAGCGGGCCTGGCCCTTTCGCTGCCGTTGGCCACTTAATAGTTATGTATATAGAAGCTAACGCTTTTTTGCGCCGTATGGTGCGCATGATTTGCGGCTCGCTTATTAAGGTTGGTATAGGTGAGTGGAAACCGGAAAAGATTAAGGAAATATTAGAAAAAGGCGATCCTAGCTATTGTGCTCCTCCGGCCCATCCGGGAGGTCTCTATCTTAAATCTGTCAGTTATGCGCAGGATCGGTGCGACGATATTTAGAAACTTCAGGGAGTAAACATCCCCTTGGATAGATTGTTGTTTGGAGGCCCTGCTATGGAAAATGAGTTTGAAGCTAAATTAAGCGCCGCTGCCGATAAATTAGGTTTGGCCATGAAGGCTGCTCCTGAAGCTGAGCGTGAGATTTTAAAAAGCATGTACGCCGATTATAAGCGCTTTGTAGAAGAAAATTCCGATAAGCAGGACGTTTCTGCTCTCTTCGCTATGGGTATTATTAGTAATAATGATATAAAGACCGAAGCTGTTATCGAAGCTGCTGTCGAATATATAGATACCGACCTTGAATACTGCCGCTGGCGTCAGAAGTCTTTACAGAAGTAAGTATCATATTTAACTACAGCCATTGGACTGTGATTTTAACTTAGGGGCCCGAGCATAGATTTTTGTTCGGGCCCCTTTGGTAGGCCTGGCTAATAAATAAGCTCTTGTTGCTAGTAGCAAGTTGGAAAGCCCCCTTTAGGGGGTCTGTCGAAGCTAAATGGAGCTTCACCTAAATAAACGAAGGAGATTCACCTAAAGATGCGCCAAAGTGGAGCTTTACCTTGTCAACTGATTGAAGAACTGATCAGCAGTCAGCGCATTATCTGTTCTGAGCCGGTTCCAGCCGGGAATATCCAACCGGCCAGTTTAGACTTACGCTTGGGCGCAAGAGGCTGGCGGGTAGAAGCTGCCTTCTTACCTCGTCAAGGGGAGCCTATCTCTGATTTATTGCTCAACAACTCTTTGGAAAGTATAGACTTAAGCCAACCTGTAGTCTTGCACGAAGGGTCTACTTACGTGGTAGAAATAGAAGAGCGCTTCAACTTACCTAGCTCGATCCACGCTTATGCCAATAATAAAAGTACAACCGGCCGTATGAATGTCTGGACCCGTATTTTAGCTGACGGCGTCTCTCGCTTTGATAAGATCCCTCCCGGCTATAAGGGTAAAATTTACGCCATGATTACGCCGCGCTCTTGGTCTATAAAAGTTCGTCAAGGAAATACGCTTAATCAGGCTCGCTTGATTTGTGGCGACAATCATCTTTTAGATTTCGAATTAGAAATGCTCCATCAAGATACCGGTTTGGTATATGACAGTAAGGGTCAGCGTGAACGGGCTCTTATCGACAATGGGTTGCTTTTAACTATAGATTTACAACAAGATATTGTAGGCTATAAAGCTATACCTTGCCAGGAGCCAGTAGATTTATGTAGCGGTATCCCCCAAAAAGGTAGCGACTACTTCGCTCCCATTAAAGCCAAAAATGGCGAAGTCCTTTTAAAGCGCGGTGAGTTTTATATATTATCTACCAAGGAATTTTTGCGCGTTCCGCCCGATTTAGCGGTAGAAATGATCGCTTATGATATTCACTCGGGTGAATATCGCTCCCATTATGCCGGTTTTTTCGATCCTGGTTTTGGCTACGGTGAAGATGGAAGGTTAAAAGGTACCCCGGCCGTTTTAGAATTAGATGTTCATGAAGATGTACTCTTCCGCCACTCCCAGCCTATTTGTAAAATGGCTTTTGAATATTTGCTGAAAAAACCGGAAAAAATTTATGGATCCGGTTTAGGCTCCCACTACCAGCAGCAGCGCGGTCCACAACTGGGGCGTCATTTTTGTTAACGAGGTTTTGGGGTGCGTTTTAGCTGGTACAACTTCGATTGGCCTTTGGTAATTTGTGCTTCTATTTTGCTCTTAATGGGCTTAGGTAATATTGCCAGCGCCACATTTTATGAGGGTATAAGTCAAGAATTTATACGCCAGGTAGGTAGCTTGGTCGTCGGAATCGGTATTTTTTTATTCTTTACTTTTGCCGATATAAAAATCTTTTTTCGCAACGGAAATTGGCTTTATATAGCCATTTTGATTCTGCTTTTTTCTGTTATCGTCGGCGGTGTCACTGTAAACGGGGCCAGGCGTTGGATCGAAGTACCTTTAATTGGACGCTTTCAACCGTCCGAAGTGGCCAAGCTGTTGTTAGTTATGTGTATGAGCCGCTATTTAAGTGGAAATAAAGATGGACGCTATAAAAAAGAAGCCCCTACTTTTATCCATTTTTGCTGGCTTTATTTCCTCTTGGGCTTTCCCACTTTGCTTATTGTTGCCCAACCAGACTTAGGCACAGCTATTGTCTTTGCCGGTGTAGGTAGTGCCATGATGTGGGTGGCTGGCTACGATTGGCGCTGGTTTGCTGGCCTATTTTGCTCCATCTTATTTATGCTTCCCCATATTTTGCATGAATACCAAAGAAAGCGCATTATGGTCTTTCTCAATCCGGAAGCTGATCCTATGGGAGACGGTTGGAATATTATTCAAGCTAAAATAGCCATAGGCTCGGGAGGCTTTTGGGGAAAAGGCTGGATGGAAGGTACCCAAAACCGCCTAAGTTTTGTGCCCGAACACCATACCGATTTTATCTTTACAGTTATTGGCGAAGAGATGGGCTTTATAGGCTCTGTGTGTTTAATATTGTTGCTCGGCTGCTTAATTATGCGGGCTTGGCAATTAGCCTATCGAGCTCAGAGCGCTTATGACAGTTTTTTGGCCTTCGGCATAGGTACTCTGTTTTTTGTCCATACAGTGGGCAATATAGGCATGACTAGCGGCCTTTTGCCCGTCGTAGGTATTCCCCTGCCTTTGGTAAGCTATGGGGGAACTTCACTAATAGTAAATATGGCCGCTTTGGGGCTACTTAATAATATTGCTCGCCGTATGCCTCCTTTAGAATTTGCCGGGCAAAAGGGCATCTTAGCTTAAAATAAAGCTCTATTTAGGCAGGAAGGCCAAAACAAAAATATGAAATTGCTAAGGCTTAACTTTCATCCAAACTTTAAGAAGTAGAAACATGTCTATACTAAGTAAAGCTCTATCTATCTTTAAGCCTGCCGAGCCTATCGCTCCTCAGTATAAAAATGAAGAAGAAATGCGTAGTCAGTATGGCTATTGGCGTCTCCGTCAGCTGTATTCAACTTTTGTCGGCTACGGTGTTTTTTATTTTGTACGTAAAAACATCTCTATAGCCATCCCTTTGTTGGAAAGCTCTTTAGGCATAAGCAAAGCGGCTATAGGTATGATTGTCAGTATCTCCGACGTCGTTTATGGCATTTCTAAGTTTGTCAACGGTTTCTTAGGCGATCGTTGCAATGCTCGCTATTTTATGGCCGTCGGTTTGCTCTTGTCGGCTTTAGCCAACTTTATGTTCGGTATGAGCAGCGCTGTAGGCGTATTGCTGGCTGCTTGGGTCTTAAATGGCTGGTTCCAAGGTATGGGCTCTCCGCCTTGCTCTCGAGTTATTTGCCACTGGTTCTCTTCCAAAGAGCGCGGCACTTATTGGAGTATCTGGAATACCTCCCACCAGATCGGTCTCTCTTTAATTTTAATTATGGGCGGCTACTTAGGCGAATATTTCGGCTGGCGCTATGTTTTTTGTGTGCCTGCAGCTATCGCCGCTCTGACTTCGCTCTTTTTATTGGAGCGTATGCGCGACACTCCCGCTTCTATGGGGTTGCCCGATCCCGAAGTCTATACTAAAGAGAAGCCTTTCGTCCCTGTAGAAGAGCAAAAAGATAGCCAAGCTGTGGCTGCCTCTAAGGAAGTTGGCGATACAACTAAAGCTACGGAAGAAAAGCAAAGCAGCCGAGACTTCTTCCGTTTCCTATGTCGCCATGTTTTCAATAACCCCTATATTTGGGCTGTCTGTTTGGCCAACTTCTTTATTTACATTTTGCGCTATGGTTTCGTCACTTGGGGCCCTTCCTACTTAGATGCTCGCGGTGTCGCTTTAAGTCACGCTGGTATTACTATGGCTTGCTTTGAAATTGCCGGTATCGCCGGTTCTTTGTTGGCCGGTTGGATGACCGACCATTTCTTCAAAGGTAAGCGGGCTCCAGTTTGTGCTTACTACACTATAGCCTCTCTAATTAGTATCTTTATCTTTTGGAAACTGCCTATCGATTCTTCAGTCTGGGTTTACAGTCTGATGTTTATCGTCACTGGCTTCTTTATTTATGGGCCGCAACTCTTAGTAGCTATTATGGCTACCGATTTTGCCACTAAGAAGGCTGCTGCTACCGCTGTAGGTATGACCGGTCTTTTCGGCTATTTAAGCAGTATAGTCTCTGGCTGGGGCATGGGGCGTATTTTAGATTCTTACGGCTGGGACGTCGCTTTCCAAATGCTTCTAGCTTGCGCCTTCTTATCTATTCTGCCCTTTATCTTCGCTTGGAGTGCTAAGCCTAACGACTTAGAAAAACTTGAAGCTGAAGATAGAGAGGAAGCCCAAGAAGGCTAGGGTAGATATCTACTCTACTTTTCGGCGGAAGGGTGGGGCAATTTAACTCTATAAAATGTGAGCTTGCCCCCTTTATCCACCTTGATAAGCCCCCCTTTTTATGTTAGAATACCTCCCGGCTCTAACCTTAGCTTAAGGACGAACCTCCGCCCTTTAGCTCAGATTACAGCGACTACAATAAGGCATGGCTTTCGTTTTTGGGTCTATGTCAGAGGAAAGTTTTTATTATGGAAAATAAGCAAGAAGTTGTCACTAAGTACAGCACTCACGAGTACGATACCGGTTCTCCAGAAGTGCAGATCGCTCTCTTCACCAACCGCATTATCCACCTCACCGAGCACTGCAAGATGCACCCCAAGGATCACCACACCCGTCGCGGTTTACTTATGTTGGTCGGTCGTCGCAAACGCTTGCTCGGCTACTTGAAGAAGGTTGATATTAACCGCTATCGTTCTTTGATCGAGCGCTTAGGCTTGCGTCGTTAATTTTCTTTCGTTATTTATTTTGAATGCAGGAAGGCAGCCTGTTCCAGAAGTTCTCAACTAGAGACACTTTTGGATAGGCTGCTTTATTTTTGTCTAACTTTTAGCCAAAGATAAAAAAATAGCTTTCTACTCCCATTACTTGATTGTTTAGGCAGGGTTATTCTTTTTCTGAATGAAACCCTGGGGGCTAAAGATTAAGTATTTTTGTATCGCTGTTGTCAGGAAGCGCTTGGCAACTGTCCGCACTAATTGAGACAGCGTTTAGGAAAGACTCTTGGCCGTGGCCTGCTGTTTTTGTTAGCCATTAGTAGTTATTGATCTGTTGTTTAATGTATAAAGAAGAATCAAAGGAGAGTCTCATAATATGAGTAAGTTGACAGACGTGCTTTCTCGAGTTGAGAAAGAGAAACATGTCGTCGAATGCCATGTCGGCAGCCGTACTATCCGTTTTGAAACTGGCGAAGTTGCCAAACAGGCCGGCGGTGCCGTATTGGTCAGCAGCGGTGAAACCGTCGTTTTAGTTACTGTATGCGCCAGCCCCATGCCCAGAGAGGGAGTCGATTTCTTCCCTTTAACTGTAGATTATGAAGAGAGAATGTATGCTGCCGGTAAGATCCCCGGCGGTTGGATCAAGCGCGAGAGTCGTCCTCCCGAAAGAGCTATTTTGGTCTCCCGAGTTATCGACCGCCCTTGTCGTCCCCTTTTCCCAGAAGGTTTCCGCAACGATGTACATATTGTCGGCTTATGTACTTCCGTAGATACCGAAAATAATCCCGATGTTTTGGCCCTTTGTGGTGCCGGTGCCGCTCTGTCCATCTCCGATATTCCTTTTGACGGCCCCGTAGCTGGCGTCCGTGTCGGTTATATCGATGGCCAATTTGTTATCAACCCTACCGAAACTGAGCTTAAGAGCAGCACTTTAAATCTGACAGTCGCTGGTACTAAAGCCAACATCAACATGGTCGAATGTGGTTGCCAAGAGGTCTCCGAAGATCTATTGGTAAAGGCTTTTGAAGCGGCCCATGAAGCTATTCGCACTATTATTGCTTCTATTGAAGAATTGGTAGCCGTTTGTGGTAAGCCCAAAGGGAACTATCCAGTTTATACTCCTAGCGCCGACTTGGAAAAATTGGTGCGTAATTACCAATTCGATGAGATTGCCAAAGCTATGCGAGTTATCGAAAAACACGCTCGCGAAGTGGCCTTTGATGCTATCAATTTAACCACCCTTAGAGAGGCTATCGAAGCCGATACCACTTTAAGTGAAGAAGCCAAGAGTGCCGCTTTGGAAATTTGTGGCCAAGCTGGTGCCGATAAAGACTACGCAGCTATCTCCAAGCACATTAAAGAAGATGAGCTTATGACTATGATCGTCGACGAAGGTATCCGCCCCGACGGCCGTAAAGTCAACGAGATCCGTCCTTTATGGGCTAAAGTCGGCGTTATGCCTCGCACTCATGGCTCTGCTATCTTTACCCGAGGCCAAACTCAAGTCCTTTCCGCTTGTACTTTGGGCACTTTATCCGAAGCTCAAACCTTCGACAACGTTTTTGGCGAAACGACCCGCCGCTATATGCACCACTACAACTTCCCTCCTTTTAGTGTAGGTGAAGCTAAGGCTATGCGCAGTCCCGGTCGTCGCGAAATTGGTCACGGTGCTTTGGCTGAGAGAGCCTTAGTTCCCGTCTTGCCCAGCGCCGACGAGTTCCCTTACGCTATTCGCGTGGTGAGTGATGTCTTAGAATCTAACGGTTCTAGCTCTATGGCTTCCACTTGTGGCAGCACTTTGGCTTTGCTCGATGCGGGTGTGCCTTTAAAAGCTCCTGTAGCCGGTATCGCTATGGGCTTAATTAAAAAAGGTGATAATTTTGTAGTTTTGACCGACATCCAGGGCATGGAAGATGCCTTTGGCGAGATGGACTTCAAAGTTACCGGTACCGCTCATGGTGTCACCGCTTTGCAAATGGACATCAAGATGAAGGGCGTAACCATGGAGATCTTGGGCAAAGCTTTGGCCCAGGCCCGCGACGCCCGTTTGGAAATTTTGGAAATGATCCACGAGGTTATTCCTCAGCATCGCGATCATCTTTCCCCTTATGCTCCCAAGATTGTTACTTTGCAAGTTGCTCCTGAGCGCATTAAAGACGTCATTGGGCCGGGTGGCAAAGTTATCAACAAGATTATTGCTGAAACTGGCGCTAAGGTCGAAATCGAAAATGATGGCAAGGTCTTTGTCGCGGCCTCTAATAGTGAAGCTGCCGATAAGGCTTGCAAGATGATCAACGACTTGGTGCGTGAAGTCCAAGCTGGCGAAGTTTATGACGGTACTGTGGCCCGTTTGATGGACTTTGGTGCTTTTGTCGAGATCTTGCCCGGACGTGAAGGTTTACTCCATGTCTCCAAGATTAAGCCTTTCCACATTCGCAGCGTAGAAGACGTCCTCCATGTGGGCGACCATATCCAAGTTAAGGTTGAAGAGATCGATAATTTGGGTCGCATCAACCTTACTCGCAAGGGGCTCTGGACTGAAGAAGAATTGGCTCAAGCCGATTCTCCCGTAGATGTGGGTGAACTTCGCCCTGAGCGTCGCCCCCGTCCGGTTCGCCCTGAGCGTCCCGAGCGTCCCGAGCGGCTCGAGCGGCTCGAGCGTCCCGAGCATGGGGATCGTTTAGAGCGTATGGAAGCTCCCGAGCGTTACGAGCGTGTAGAAAGAGCCCCTAAGCGTCCTCGCCGCGAGCCTGAGCGCGCCGACAGAGCTGCTGCCAGGGTTTTGCGTGAAGAGCGCTCTGTAGCTCCTCGCTATCAGGAAGACCTTTACGATTCTAGGGTAATGCCTGCCCGTCGCCGTGAAACTGGTATGCGCGAACCGATTATGCGCGATCCGGGTTACGACGAGCATATAGCTCCAACTCGCCGCCGCGAGTCGGCTTTTAGCGAGCGTCCTATGAGTCGCCGCCGCGAGCCCATGTACGACGAGCTCCCTCCTATGCGTCGCCGCGAGCCCCTCTATGACGAAGTGCCGCCTATGCGTCGCCGCGAGCCGATTATGCGCGAGCCCGTCTACGACGAGCCCAGACAAGATATCCGTCCTGACGGTGATATGCCCACCCGCCACCGTCGCCGTCGCCGTTCCGAAATGTAGCTCTAGGCCACTGAG
Source organism: uncultured bacterium (assembly GCA_934644775.1). Taxonomy (GTDB): domain Bacteria; phylum Vulcanimicrobiota; class Xenobia; order Xenobiales; family Xenobiaceae; genus Bruticola. The sequence goes on from CAKUDB010000001.1 coordinate 116,263, forward strand.
CTGACTTTTTAGGGCATAAAGTTCTAAAAGGTCAGCTTCGTCGGAACTAATAAAGCCAGTTTCAATTTCTTAGAGTTGGGCTGGCTTTTTTTATTAAGAAAAATGGGATTGCAAATTTATGGCCGCCGGACAGAATAGAAATATTGAAGCTTATCTAGGCGATGTAGAAAGGGTCTTTACAGAGTTGATCCCTTCGCGCAGCCATTACAGCCTGCGTCAAGAGCAAGTTAAGATGGCCCTGGCTACTGCCCAAGCTATAGCTGGCGGTAAGGTTCTTTTAGCCCAAGCTGGTACCGGAGTAGGCAAAACTTTGGCCTATTTAGTGCCTAGTGTTATCTGGCGCACTAAATATGGAGGCGGACAGACTTTAATTGCCACTTATACTACTAATTTGCAACAACAAATCTTTGACAAAGATTACCCTTTTGTGCGCGAGCGTTTAGGTTTTCCTTTTCGTCTTATTCAAGCTTTGGGGCGTACTCGCTATTTATGTTTAATGCGCTTTTATCGCCTGTGGATTAATAGCCAACAGTATCCACAATATGGCCAACTTTTAGACTGTATTGGCGATTGTATAGAGACTGACAATAACTCTCTTTTCCATCCTGAATTGCAAGAAGAAGAGCCTTTGCGCGGTTTAGCTGCCGATTTTCGCCGTTTGACTAAAAGATTTTGCGCTTGGGACGATACCCTTTGGCCACACATTTGTGCCGAATCGCTTAGTTGTACTAAGCGCAGCTGTCGTTACTTCCATAATTGCTATTTTTATAAAGAGCGCTCTCTATTAGGTGGTGCCGATGTTTGTGTAGCCAATCATGCCCTCTTATGTGCCGTCTTGCGCCAAGATAGTTTGAGTAGGTTAGTACCACAAATTGGCGCTTGTATTATCGATGAAGCTCACCACTTTGAAGATGTGGCTATTGAGCAAATGTCCAATTCTTTTGACGGCTCAGTTAGCAGCGAGTTCTTTACCAGTTTTGCTGCTACTAAACATAGTAATTTTGCAAGTTTGGGTAAATTAGAACCCGAAGCTTCTAAGCAGATGAGCCTTATCGATGAGCCTAAATTAGAGGCTAATATGGGCTCTATGATGGTTAAGTCAGAGGGAAAAAATGTAGATTATCCGTCTGGTTGGTTTAGCAATTTAGCTGAGGCCATTAGCAAGATGGCTACTTACTTACCTTACGGAGCGGAAGCTGATATTTTACGGGCTCTGAAAGGTTTTTATTATGGAGCTTTTCAGGATTTACGTGAAAGTATAGTGCCCTATTTTAAAGCTTTAGAAGATTATTACTCTAACGAAGCCTATAGCCAATTGGACTGTTTTGAAAGTAAATCCCGCCTAGCTATGTTAAATAGCAAATGGTTATCTGTAGCTGGAGAGTGGGGAGAGAACTTAACTGTAGAAGGGGAAAAGATTAAGAAGGCTGGCAATAATTGCGCTGCTCAACTTAGAGAGATAGAGAGTCTTTGGAAAGATATTAGCGAACGGGCTGAAATTGACGATAGTGACAATGGGCCAGGGGTTTTGCTCTCTACCGCTTTGGAGCAACTGGACGATTTTATAGAAAATTTTCGAGTTTGTCACGATATTGGCCAGGAAGCCGAAGCTTTGGGCCATTGGATAGAAAGAGGGCGCGGCGGTGTAAGGTTGCGAGCGGCCAGAGTTGATATAAGCGATTATTTGGCTGCAGCTTTTTGGCAACAGATGCCCTCGGCTATAGCCACCTCAGCTACACTAAAAATTGATGATGGTTTCGATTTCTTCTGCTCTAGAACTGGGGTCGATAAAATTGAACAGAACCGAGTTGATAAGCTTAGTTTTAATAGCCCTTTCCATTACGAATACCAAGCTTTAGTGGCTATTGCCAGCGATTTGGGCCGTTCTGGCTCCTCGGAAGCGGCTAGCGACGCTTTTTTGCGCCAAGCGGTTCGTTTTATTGCCCAAGCGGCCAAGTTGTGGCAAGGGCGTACGCTTATTTTGGCTACTTCGCGCTACGAAGTAGAAAAGATCTATGAGATTTTGCAACGCCCCTTGGCCAGATCAGGTTTAACCTTATTAAAGCAAAGCCCCGGCCTTAGAGCTGAGCAAATAGAGCGCTTGCGCCGAGCTAAAGAGCAAGCCGAAAAGATAGTCCTTGTCGGTACCGATTCCTTTTGGGAAGGGGTGGACGTAGCTGGCGAGGCCCTCTCTTGCGTAGTAATTTTGCGTCTACCTTTTACTTCACCGGACAATCCCTTTTTTAAAATTCGCTCCCAAAGTATGGGCGACCAAGCTTTCCGTAAATATGCTATCCCTCTGGCCGTACTCAAATTTTGCCAAGGCTTCGGTCGCTTGGTGCGCACCGAAAAAGATCGCGGCGTAGTCTTTGTCTTAGATAATCGACTCGATTTGCAAGTGGGTAAGAATTATCGCCGCCACTTTTTAGGTTCTTTGCCTTCGGCTTGTCCGGTAATTTACAATAAGAGTGACATTTTGGCTCAGCAAGCTTACCAATGGTACCGAACGGGTTTACTTTCGTCTAATCTTCTGCTCTAAATGTCTGTCTCAATGCCGCTCTTTCTTTTTTCGCGATCTTTTTCATCGATTAGGAGTTCGCGTTTTAATCTTATCTGAACAACATTGTGAGCCAATCGGGCTCTGTTATGGGGTAGACGGGCTATAAAACCGCGCCAGCCCCAGCGTTTTTTATCGTAGTCAAATAAGTTGCGCTCTTCTACTACTCGAATGGCTTTGCACCACTTTTGTACTTCAAAGACGTTTTGCAATGTCCATAAAATTCGAGGGCGTTGAGCACTTTCAGTAACGTTACCCTTTTTGGAAGGCTTGACGTTGGGCTTCTTCTTTACAACGGGCGGAGGAAGGGTAAGGGCATGGTTCTCTTTCATCTCTTCCATAGAGGGCAGATCGAAGATTACATCAATCGAAGCAAACTTGCGAGCTAATTTGTTAAGAAAGGCCTTAACTGTATCTAGCTCGATATAAGCAAAAAGATCTTGGGCAATAATAACTTTAGGCTCATTAGCTTTACTTATGTTGTCGATCCAGCTAAAGTCGGTGACACTTTTAGCTATTACTTCTAATTTATCAGCCTTGCTAAAAAAGGCACGGCGCAGATCTAAGTTTAAGGGGAGATCGATATCGATCCATTTATTATAGGTACTTTCTGGAATGCGGTGCAAGCGAGTATCTAAGCCCGGAGCCAAGTTGATAATTGTCACCTCTTGGTTCTTTTCCAGAAAATTCTTAAGCATACGGTCGATTAAATAGTCGCGCACGGCTAACCCTACTTGATCGATACCTAGATCGGCAAAGTAGCTAAAATCATAATTTATATTGCTGACTACGTCTAGGGCGTTTTGATCCTCTAAAATAGGTACAGGCTGGCGAGCTTCTAAAGTGCGAGCCCAAAGGGCAGCCAGAGTATTATAGGGGTTGCCTGTATAAAAGAAAGGAATCTTGTGGAAAGAGCCTTCTTTTTGAGCCGTTAAGCATATCTTTCCATCTTGGCTAACATTTACTTTTATATCGATAAATTTAGCCTGCTGGGCAAAACTCTCCAGCTCTTGGGGAGTATAGACGCGCATACTGGGAATTAAATCGGTGTGCTTCTTGGCGGCTACAGGATCGCAACAGTCGCAATAAATAGCTACAGTGCCCCCCGGTTTTAGAACGCGGTAAATCTCTTCAAAGCCTTTTTTTATGTCGGGCCAGAAATAGATAGTCTCAGAAGCGGTGGCTAAGTCAAACCAATTGTCGGAGAAAGGTAGTTCGCTTACATCGCCTTGGACAACTTTAGCTAAGCCCATTTCTACGGCTTCTTTATTGTAAGCTAGGGAAGCTTTGACACTTAAAGGGGAAATATCGACGCCGTATATGAGAGCACTGTGACGCTTTTTGCGCAGCATAGCTAAATGGTGGCCACCTCCGCAACCAATATCGAGAACGGTTCCGTTGATGGGAATTTCAAAAAATTGGCTGGCAAAATTAAAAAGGGGGATATGCTCCCGGTTCATACGGCGCAAAACGTAAGAACCGCCCCATTTTATGCCGGGATTGGCAAAATTATGCATCCATTGTTTGAAAAACACAGTTTAATCTCTCCGCCGTTTCTTATTCTTTTTTTTCAAGTAAAAAAACCGCCCATTATTATACTTCCGTATTGGCAAAACTCCTAGATATAGGTACTAATTGTTGGCTGGTAAGTTGTAAAATAAGCGTAGGTTGGCTTGAGCTCTCTCTTGTAATTGGGCCGCTTCTACCTTCCAATAAGGGGCTAAAAGAGAACATAACTCCTTAGTGTAAGTTGAAGAGGGGAGACCCCAGGGGGCGTCACTTTCCAATAAGAGTTGAGAAAGAGGGATAACTTTAGCTAAAGCTGTTAATTTGAAATTTTTACCTTCTGAAGTTGAAGCCTTGGCTTTCCAAAGTAAGCGGCTATTTAAAGAAATGAAGAAATTAAGTTTAACTAGACGTAAAGCCAACTGGGGCGATCCCCAAAAAGCATGGATTAAACCTTTAAGTAAAGGCTCTTTAAATTTTCGACTCAGTTGGGAGAGGGCTTCTAACAAATAGCCGTAACTTTTTACACAATGAATAACTATAGGTAAAGCATGTTTTTGAGCTAATCGGTATTGGGCTATAAAAAGTTTATTTTGCCAAGCCCAATCGACTATCTGGCTGTGTACTTTGTCGAAGCCTATTTCGCCTATGGCACAGGGAGCAGGATCTAAACCAATTAGCTTTTCTAAAGAATTTAAATAATTTTGTAATTGGTTTTCTCCTTGAGGATTAAGGGCCAGGACTTCGGCCAGCCAAGGGTGTAAGCCTAGAATAAAAGGCTGTTTTTGGCGGCTACTCCATAGGCGCAATCCTTCCCATTCCTCCGGAGTAGCCGAAGCTCCTACCCCTCCAATGGCTATTGGGGAAGGGGAAGTTTTGTTTGGGGTAGTGTTTAAGCCATTAGGGAGGCTGCCATTAGTAGAGTCGGAGTCTGAACTTAGAGCGCTTAGGGGATGGAAATGAGCATCTAAAAGCAAAAATTATTTCTTCCTTTTGGGGACAAACTTTGGGGCTCTTCTATTCGCTCTCAGTTTAAGAAAAGGCCTGCTTCGGAAGCTCTAAAGGAAGTTGTCGCTAGCTCAGCTAAATGCTAGTAGAGGATCTGGCGGGAGGGGCGGAGCCGCAGTTATTTATCTTAAATCGGAGGACAATATGGAAGTTTCTGAAGCTATTAGAAAACGTCGCAGTATTCGCCGTTATAAAGCTGGAGCGGTAATTCCACGCGAACACTTTGAGCAAATTTTGGAAGCGGCCATGAAGGCACCTAGCGCTTGCAATACTCGCCCTTGGGAATTTTATGTTGTAACTAATCGTCAAACTCTCGAGCGCTTACAACAAGTAATGCCTTACGCTTCTATGTTAAGTACAGCTTCGGCCGCTATCGTGGTTTACGGCTTACCCCAAGTACAAAGTGGCATCTCCGACGGCTTTTGGGTAGTCGATTGTGGCGCTTGCACCGAGAATATCTTAATTGAAGCTGCTGGTTTAGGCTATGGTACTTGTTGGTGTGGAGTCTATCCTAAAGAAAAAAATATTGAAGGGATCTGCTCAGTTTTAGGCACTAAGGGCGTCCCCTACAGCTTAATCGCTATCGGTATCCCCGACGAAGAGCCGACTGCTCGTGGTAAATACGAATCGGCCAAAGTCCATTTTGTAGAATAGGGTTTATCTAAGCGGTCAGCTTGCTGCTTAGGGGCGGTTCTGTTTAAAAGTTGGGGCCATAACGCGCCCAAAGGCCTCCACTACTTGGGGATCGAAGGCCGAGCCGGAGCCGCCTTTTATTATTTCGTAAGCGTCGTAAGCATTATAAGTTTTGCTGCCGGGACGCCTTTGAGTTAAAGCTTCAAAAGTATCGCTGACGGCAATTATACGTGCTGCCAGAGGAATGCGATCTCCGGTTAGGCTGTCGGGCCCTCCACGTCCGTCCCAGCGCTCGTGATGGGCCCGCACTACTGGGCAGAGGGCTCGCAGGCTAGGTACTGAGTTGATAATTTCTTCACTATAGCGAGGGTGATCTTTAAGAAAATCGTACTCTTCAGGCTCTAAACGCCTTATCGTTTGCAATAACCACTCCGGCCAGCGGAAACGGCGAGCCCCTTTAGCTTGTAACCCCTCCTGATATTCGTCAGAAGTTATATAGTTAAAGAGCTCGTCTTGCTTACTGGCCTCTTCTTGTTGGAAGAAAATATCTAATTCGCCTATATCTTTAAACATAGAGCCGTATTCTATTTGGCGGCGCGTCCTAATGTCGTCGATTTTTAATTCGGCAGCAATCTTCTCTCCCAGCTCGGCTGTACGTACTAAGTGATCGTAAAAGATTTTGCCTCCCAAGCGAACCATAAGGATGGCACCGTTAAGGCCGTTCTCTTCGGCATTTTGTGAAGCAGGCTGGGAAGCGCACAGTTGGCGGAACAAGTCGGAAACGGTCGGGCGCTCGGCGGCATTGCTGGCTCCGTAGCGTCGGCTGCTGGCAGGGATGTACTTGGTGCGCATACCTTCCATGCGTATAGGGGCTTTAGTATTGAGGATTAGCCTACCTACCCAACCAGTTTCGATAGCTTCCAGGCTATCTTCTTGAGGCGGAGTTGCTGAAAGGGAAAGGTGTAAGGGATATTTCTTAGCCAGCCCTTCCAAACGTTTGGCCGTAGCCTCGTTAAAGGAGAGCTCTTCTTGAGTTTCGTTGGTACCGTAGTAGTCGCAAGCTTGGCTGAGTTTGAGCATACTGCTTCTCATAGTCTTGCTGGCTAAAGAATTAAAAGGCATAGAAGGCAACTTGGTGCCTGAAGGCGCTGCCTGAGCAGATGAAGGCATCTCCGAGGGAGCCATTTTGATAGGCGTGCTGCTGCGAGCAATTTGCCTTTTTACTCGAGGTTGGTAGAGAGAATCTAATACTGGTGAATAGACGGGCAAACGTGAATTGGTCGGTCGACCGCCGAAATTGAGAGCCAATTCTAAGCGAATTTTGGCCATAGGTACGCTCGAATCGACTGGCCTATCCTCTATAAGTCCACTCGACTGGCTTGGAGGAGCCGAGGGGCGCCGCCTGGTCGAGGCCAAAGCAAAAGTAGAGTCAGGCTTGCGGAAGGCTTGAGATGGCGTCAGTGAACCTGAACTATTCACCAAGGGAGCACTGCCCGGAGGGAGTATAGGTTTGCCTACCAAAGGGGGCAGCGTTGTAGCTCCGGTAGTTGAAAAGGCACTACTTAAAGGAAGTGGCGGTATCGGCTTCAGTTGGGAAGTGTCGGCGGCAGTAGTGGTGGTTGCAGTTGCCTGGCGCTCTTCTTGGGCCTGAGCCTGGGCTTGAGCTCTGGCTTCTTTGCGACTTACTTCCCGGAAAGGCGACTTATTAAGCTGATTCATAATCAGTTTACTGGAAGTAGCTTGCAACTGAGGAGCCGCGTTGGGATTTTGTAAGGGGGTAGAAGCCAGAGGGGTAAAAGTGCCCGGTTTGGGGAAAGTTTTGCGCGGTGCCACCTTAGGAATATAGGTTTGGCTCTCGGCCTTCTCTTCTTCCTCTTCCTTCTTTTTGGCCGCACTGCGAAGAGTATAGGGCAAAGCTTCTTGCTTAAGAGTTTGTTTGGCCCAAGAAGTGTTTTTGTCGACGCTGCCGCTAAGATCGATACGTTGCCGGGCAGCCGTTTCATTTAAGATAACTTGGGTTTTGTCAAGCTGACGCTCGGAACTGACGCCGCGCAGTATATCTTCAAGGTTAACCTCTTTTTCCAGCAGCTCGGCTCCGCTGGGCAGCTCTGCTTCTAGATCGGGTTGGACATATCCGGCCGAAATTAGGGCCGTTTTTAAGCTGTCGGGCTTTGGAGTTTGGACAGAAGGGGATGATACTACTGGAATGGTACTTTTGGAGGCGCTAAGATCGCGCAGCTTTTTTAAGGTTTCCGAGCTAAAAGAGTCGTCGGGAACTTGGGCCTCTTCCTCAGTACCATCGGAGCCTAAAGGAGTATTTTTGGCATAGGCTCTAAACATTTTGTAGCGCTCGTCATAGAGCGCCAAAAGCTCTTTAGGGGTAGGCGGAGCCGCTTTCTTCTTTTTTGACTGTTGGCCGCCGCTAGGAACGTTGCCTATAGCCAGTCCGCTGTTCATAATAGGCGCAGCCGACTGCTGGTGGAGGGGCGCGGCGCTGCCCTTTCCAGAAGATGATTGATTATTTCGGTTGCTTAAGGTCATACTGCTGGCTCACCTAATTAAGGAATGGGCGGCCAAGAATTTTTTCTATCTTCCTTGTTCCGCTCCGGCAAAAGATCTTTTTTCAGCTAAGGTTGCTCGTCACCGTCGAAATCGTCGGGATCTAAATTGTCGATAAATTGAGATAAAGTGTCTTCTTCGGCAGTTAAATCTTGGACAGCGTTGGAATTGGCCGTGGCCCCTCCTTCGCGCCTCTCCTCTTCGTCCTCATTCGGCTCAGATTCTTCTTCGCCTATATAAAAGACGTCTTCTTCGGCTTTGGGGACGTCGAAACTTATACCTCTAACCCCTTCAGAGCGCAATACTTCCTCTTCGGCGTAAATAGGAGCATTAGCTCGAAGAGCGATAGCTATACTGTCTGAGGGACGGGCGTCGATAATAATCTCTTCATCATTTTTTAATAGCACCAATTTGGCGTAAAAAGTGCTGCGTATGACTTTGGTAATAATAACTTCTTTAATGGAAGCTCCAAGCTCGTTAATGATGGTTTTTATAAGGTCGTGGGAAGTAGGACGGGGAACCTCTGTTCCTTCCATGGCTAAAGCAATAGCGGTTGCTTCGAATACGCCTATGGTAATAGGAAGACTGTGCTTTTGATTTTCGTCAGTCAGAATTACGACTGGGTCGTGGGCAATAATATCGATACCTAACTTATAGACTTGCATTTTGCAAAGAGCCATAGACGAAGGAACCTTTCATTGCGGGAATATTACGCCTGTATCCCGTCTCTGTATTGATCTACTAATTTCGACTACAACTGTCCAGATCCTAGCTTGCCCTGTGGCGATAATCTAAAATCACCCTTATAAGAGGCGGAGATCTCCTTTGGCAGTAGAAAAGCTCAAGCTTGATTAGGAGCTTGGGGATAACTATGGATAATAATAACGATTGTCAGTTAAATATAGCCCTTATGGGTAAAAGTGAAAATTTAATTACTTGGGGAACTATTTTGTCTAGAAAGGGGCTAACCTTAAGCGGTATCTATATGCCTAACCACGAGGCGGCTCTGGCTAGTGTTTTACTATTGGGTTGTCCTGCCTACACTACCAGTTTAGAGACTGCCCAAGCGGCGGAGCTTCTCTTTATCGAAGCTGATTTCTTCCAAGCTGAGGAAGAAAGCCAAAGAGAGCAGATATGGCAAGCTAAAAGGGATGGAGCTATCGTGTTTATCCATTTTAATAGCTCTACTCAGATGGAAAAATTTGGTGAAGAGATTCCCGATTCAATAGGCAAACTCTCACTTAGTCAGGAGGAGAGCGATTCTAATTCTGGCAAGAAATGCGAAGTTTATGATTTGCAACTTTGTAGCCCTTTGCCTTCAATCGGTAAATATATACTGCGTGTAGATGAAGTTTGCGCTGGCCGTCCTCACGAGCCGAATCCTAGCGAAGACTATTCTTTAAGTTGCTCGGGGATGACTTGGGCATTGCGCCCTAGGCAAAATAGAAAAGCTCAAGAAGCTAATATCGAGCGCATAATAGAAACGGCGCTCAGTTAAGGGAGGTTATATTTAAGTGGGTGAACGCTTTTCTGTAGCAGTAGTAACCGATTGGCAAGGAACGGCCGGCCCGGCTATTTGTAATGCTCTGATCCAAGCTGGTTTTAGCGTCTTGATTAACGGCCCACAAGAGGTGCTTTTCAATATCCCTCCTTCCGACGCTATGGGCAAAGTTTTAGCTCAGCCTTTCGATACTACCAATGAGCAAGAAGTACAAGAGACCTTTTTAACTTGTGCCAACCATTTGGGCGGTATCGATGTTTTGATAAATAATAACTACTTTTGGAACGACGCGGCTTTAGCTGATATTACGGAAAAAATGTGGGAAGAAGTTATAAATCGCGGCTTAAAGAGCACTTTCTATTGTAGCCGAGCGGCCAGCCGTTTTATGAAAGCTCAGGGCTATGGCAAAATTATCAATGTGATAAGCTCTTCGGCGTTTAACGGAGTCTATACCCAATTTGCTTCTGTTTGTGCCGGCATCCATTCTTTAACGAAGTCGTTAGCCAAGGAATTAGCCCCAGAAGTGAGGGTAAATTCGGTTGCTCCCGGCCTTATCGACGAACCTTGGATCGACGAAGGAGGCAAAGAACTTAGAGAAATGCTTATTAGAGACGTCTTGCTTAAGCGCTTATGTTCTAATGATGATATTGCCGAAGCTGTCAACTATTTGGCTTGCGGAGCCGATTTTATGACTGGCCAAATGTTGGTTCTCGATGGCGGAGAATCTTTACATTAAGTTTAGTTCGGCTGCTTTATGGGGCCGTTAGCTTTCTAATTAAGGCAAGTTGGCCGACAGCTGCCCTAATTGGCGGCTGTTTTCACTTAATAGAATTTATGAAAAACAAGAATAACCCAATTGTGGCAGTTTTTAGCTGCCTTATATCAGCTGTGCTAGTTTTAGGCTTAGCTTTATCTGCCGCTGCCGAGCCTTCGCCCCACGTTTACCAAAAGGTGGTAGCTTCGGATCGCTCCTTAGAGGCTTTACCTAAGCTCAGTTTGGGCTTGCCCTGGGGGCAAGTGCGTCCTGCTTCTAGTGGGGCTACCCTTAGCTTGACAACTAACGAAGGGCTGGCGCTAGGGCCGGGCACGGGTGAAGATGTGGGGCTCTACTCTACTGCTGGTTCAGTTGGCTCGGTAGGGCGCTTTTGGGTTACTTGGGAAAAAAATTGGCTTACCAGCACCGATCTATCTACGGGCCAATTAGTAGCTAAAGTGGGTCTAAAGGGCGAGAAGAAGCCAATTATTACGTTGGGTGACGAGGTCGTTATTCTGCGCCAGGGCGATCTCCTCTGGGCCTATCGCCAAGATAATTTACAATTGCTCTGGAAACAGGATTTTTCTACTCAGTTAGGCCCACTTTCCGAAAATATGGCCTGTTGGCCCAACTATCTTTTCCTCGTTGGCCAAGAAAAAGCTGAGTCGCCTACTTTTCGTCTAGCTTTAGTCCAAGTAACTGACGGCCAAATCGTTTGGCAAAATAGCTTTACGGGCAATTTCCTGGGGCTGGCTGCCGCTGCCGAAAATGTTTATATAGCTGCTAGTGTCGAGAGGGGCGCTAAGGCCAATTATGGGAGTGGAGCTCAAAATGAGCAAATCTTAGCTTTCAATCTAAAAGAAAGGGAGATTCACTCTCTATCAATTAACAATTGGGTCCGTTTTTATGCTTACGGCAGCCGTTTGTATATTTTTACGGCTGAGCCTCTAGGCTACGAGCTTAATTATCGCCTCTCTACTTACTCTTCCCAATTGGCTCGGCTCGATAAATCGAATGGGTTAATCTATAAGTCTTTACCTAAATGGATCGATTTTGACAAAAATAAGGTTCGCATCCTTAGCCAAGGGGGGCAGGGGCTTAATAGTTGGAGTTTTACGACAGTTTCTTCTATCGATGGTTCGTTGCTGGGGGCGCTGGCCGATAGTAGAGAGATAGTCCAAGTCGTACCTGATAAAGACGGCCTTTGGCTCTTTTTACGTGAAGAGGGAAAGGGCTATCCCAATCTATTTCGACTTATTGAAAACTCCTTACTTTCTGTAGCTAAGGGGAGGCTAAATTTAACTGACAGTTCTTACTTGGGTTGTAGTTGCGCTATTGTAAAAGGTTATTTGTATAGCTGGGGATTTACTGACAACAACCCTAATTGGCAACTTTTTAGTCTAGATTTAACTAATAACTCTACTAGTTTTTGGACAGTTCCCAATAGCTCGGCGGCTGATTTTGTTATATATGGCTCGGCTTTGGCTTTAGTGGAGAAGAGAAATAATTGGCTTAGTGGTGAAACTTTTAGCCGCCTTAAAGTTGTCGATCCTAGGCTAGGCGGTTTTAGCTTTACAACTGAAGAATTTAAAGGTGACTTCGCTAGCAGTAGAGTAGGGCCAGGTAATGGGCCCGGGGTGATTGTCTATCTACTTACTTCTTTAGGAGAATTGGATATTTTAGACGCTAAGGGGCGCTTAAGCGCTCAGCCGCTGGGGAAGATCTTTTTCGACTGGACTAAGTGGAACAATTTAATTGGAGTTCTCTTCTTAACTGGCTCTATTTTATGGTTTATTTTTCAAGCTAAACGTGGCAAAAAATTATTCATTCGCCAGATTGCTGGTTTGAACGCTTTAGACGAAGCTGTCGGTCGAGCTACCGAAATGGGTAAGCCGGTTTTATATATTCCCGGCGTCGGCGAAATAGACGATACCCAAACGATGGCGGCCCTCTCCGTCTTGGGCCATGTCAGCAGCTGTACTGCTGAATATGATTGTCCTATTATGGTGCCTAATTGTAGTCCGGTAGTTATGTCTATGGCCCAAGATACGGTCAGCCAAGCCTATCTAAAGGCCGGTCGCCCCGACTCCTACGTAAGCGATTACATATGTTATTTGTCTGGCGAACAATTTGGCTTTGCGGCTGGGGTTTGTGGCTTAATGGTACGTGAAAAACCGGCGGCGATTCTTTATATGGGCACTTTCTTGGCTGAAGCTCTCATGTTGGCCGAGACGGGCAATTCTACTGGGGCTATTCAGATAGCCGGTACAGCCAGCGCTTCGCAATTGCCCTTCTTTGTAGCTGCTTGCGATTATACGCTTATAGGTGAAGAGCTATACGCCGCTTCAGCCTACTTGTCGGATGATCCTATGCAAATAGGCTCCCTGAAAGGCCAAGATGCGGCCAAAGCTTTAATTATGGCTTTAATTATCCTGGGAGTTATTAGTTTAAGTTTAGGTTACGACTGGATTAACTATCTATGGTAATGCTCTTTTTCAAGCTGCTTAAGGGCAGAGGTTAAAATATGAAGCGTGAGATTCCTTTGCTGATTACTTCCATAGCCGGTTTGGTTATGATTGTGCAATTCTATACCTATCCACTCAATTGGTTGGGCGATCTATTTAATGATTTTTACAATATTATATTGACTTTTGCCTTTGTGCTGGGAGCTCTGAGCCTTTTTGCCGTCAATGGTAAAAAAATACTTAGCCAAACTCCGGGCTGGGGCTACAACTTAATTTTGTTGGTTTCATTGACAGCAACTTTAATTTGTGGCTTATTTTTAGCTCCTCAAGGTAAGTTACCTACCGACGAAGGGACAGCCTTTAGCTGGATCTTTGACAATATCTTTACTCCGTTATCGGCAGCTACTTACAGTTTGTTAGCCTTTTATATCGCTTCGGCTTCTTTTAGGGCTTTTAGAGCCAGATCTTGGGAAGCTACGTTGCTTTTAGTGACAGCTTTTATAGTTATGCTCTTTAGGGTGCCTTTGGGGGAACATTTATGGCAAGCTTTGCCTATTGTTGGACAGTATGATATTGCTCAATTTATTGAAGATTGGTTGATGGGAGCTTTTAATGCGGCCGGCCAAAGGGCTATCCTTTTGGGGGCTTCAGTCGGCTTGATCTCTGTCTCTTTAAAAATACTCTTGGGTATTGAACGCTCTTATTTGGGAGGCTCTGACTAATGTTAGCCCAATTGGCCCATTTAGACAGGCGTTGGATCTTTTTAGTCTTGGCTCTGTCTGTAATTATACCTTTACTTTGGCCGCCCCAACTTCCGGTTGAGCCTAGCCCCTTAAGTACGAAATTTTACCATACGGTAGAACAATTACCTAAAGGCTCTTATGTTTGTCTATCGTTTGACTATGGGCCGGGCACTAAAGTGGAATGTCACCCTATGGCTGTAGCTATGTTGCATCATCTTTTCCGTCGCCAATGCAAAGTTGTTTGTATAGCCTTATGGCCAGAAGGTAGTCTTTTTGCCCGAGAAGCTTTGCAACAAGTGGCCCCTCAATACCAGGCCCAAGAGGGCATAGATTATGTAAATTTGGGCTATAAAAACGGCGGCGAGGTTGTACTTAGGGCTATGGGCGAGAGCTTTAGCTCTATGTTCCCGGCCGATTTAGCCGGTCGACCTACCGACAGCTTACCTATTATGCAAGAGGTTAAAGGCTGGAATAGCTTCGCTCTAGTGTGCGATTGGTCTATGGGAAGGCCAGGTTTAGCGGAATTTGTGCGAGTAGTCGTGGGCCAATACCATCGCCCTTTACTTTCAGGCACTACTGCCGTCACCACTCCTGAAGCTTATCCCTTCTTAAATTCTGGCCAGGTGATCGGCCTTTTGGGCGGTTTGCGCGGGGCTAGCGAATATGAAGTATTGGTAGGCTTAAAAGGGGGGCAGGCCACTAGGGGTATAGACGCCCAATCTATAGCCCATTTCTTTGTGGCCTTTTTGATTATTTTGGCCAATGTTATCTATTTTGCTCAGCGTTGGACTGACAAAAACAAGGGCAAAAAATTGCAGAGAGGCTGAAAAAATAGATGGAAGCTCATTCTTTAAGCGACATGGTGGGAATGTGGATAGGCGTTTGCCTAACCATGTTTATTTTTAGCTTTCTTTATAAAGATAATCCCTTTTACAAGTTGGCCGAGCATATCTTTGTGGGCGTATCGGCCGGCTACTGGATGTGTATAGGTTACTGGCAAGTAATTTATCCCAACTTGGTTTTGAAATTACAAGCTGGAGATTGGCGTTACCTTATCGCCGCCCTATTAAGTCTCATGCTTTTAGCTCGCCTCCATCCTAAATATGCTTGGTTAAGTCGCTGGCCTTTGGCTTTTATGGTAGGTATTTTTGCCGGTTACAATATCGTTTATACTATGGAAGCTCAGGTTTTGCGCCAACTGGAAGCTACCATTGTCCCCCTTGGGGGCTGTGCCAGTTGGAAAACCTTTTTTATAAATTTGATTATAGTTACTGGCGTTTTGAGCGCCCTAATGTACTTTTATTTCTCCAAAGAGCATAAAGGGACGCTTTGGGGCAAGATGGCTCAATTTGGTATCGGCGTTTTAATGATTTCCTTCGGAGCCGCTTTCGGATATACTGTAATGGCGAGAATTTCTCTACTTATAGGTAGAGTTATGTATGTCCAAGATGTTTGGCAAGCTACAGTGCGTTTCTTTAGTTGAGCCTCCTACTAGAGAAGCCCTATAAAAATGCACTGATAGTATAAGAGAGGGGTTGTAGATTATGGCTGAAGATACCAGATCCCAAACTTTCGATTCCACAACCGACGGGATAGAAGCTAGCGATCCTCTTGAAGGACTAAGTGAAGCTGAAAAGCTAAAACGTCTAATAGCGACGGAGCAATGTGTTTTCAGTGATACTTGGCTCTACTGTCTGCGCGGGCTAATCATTTTATTAGATATTATAGTTATCCCTCGGGCTATTACATTTCTATTGGCTAGTGTTGGTAAAGAGATTGGGGTTATAGGCGGACTCTATTATTTTGCTATTATCTTCTGCTGTGTCTTTTCTATAGAAATCTTCGCTTTTGATAATTGTAAACGGCGAGCCGAAAAGGAATTGCAAGCTCAAGTCAATCGCCAAATTGATGAGCAATTACAATCATGCTTGTCAGAGGCCGATGCTTTAACAATTACAGAGAAGGTAAACTTTAAGTGGGTGGCCATTCGTCTATTGCTTAATGAAGCTGCTATTTATATTGTCACCTTTATTTGTTTAAGTGCTGTGGTTATCTTTTGTAGCGGTTTCGACAATCTTATGCGCGATTTGACTACTCCAGCTTGGAGTAACTTCCTAATCTTTCCCGTATTAGCTTTGACCCTATTACTCTCTTTGGTTCCGATCGTGCTGATTTTATGTTGCTGGAGCGGATCGTCTTTAACTTTTGATAAAAGGGGAATTAGTGGCGAAGTCTATAATGGCTTTAATGGCTCTCAAAATGTCATTGGCTATTACTCTGACAAGAGAAAAGACGGCACTGTTATTAGTTATTATTACGATGTCGATACCAACTCTGAGCCCAATTATATAAAATGGCATAACTTCAAGTGCTTTTCTGTCCATGGCAATTGTCTTGTACTCTGGCAAAAGGAAGAAATGAGGGCCAATTTCCTTACCAAGCTGTATATTAAGTTAGGCTGGAATGTTTGTCTCAACCAATATCCACTTAGAATTATAGGCACCCCTACTGAGCTAACTGAGCTTAAGTATATGCTGACAAAACTCATGCCTTGTTGTTATAACCTTTGGCCTGGAGAAAAAGCCGTTCTTTAGCCCCAAATAGTAGTGAATAGTTAGGACTAGAAAAAATAAATAACGAGGGTAGCTATGCAAGACAGTTTTTATCAAGAAGCAGACAGTCTCGATGCGGTGATAATTAAGTATCAGGCTAAATTTTTCCGCCGTTTTAAGTTTATGGCTTTGGGTCTGGTTTTTGCTACTGTGGTCTGTACTATAGGGATTATGTTCATTTGTGCATTGTTAGGTGTATGGAGCGACTTCCTTGGCGTTCTACTTCATCCCAGTAGAAGTTGGATGGAGTTCATTGGGTCAACTTTTATCTATTGGCTTAGTTTTGGTGTGGTCTTATTGTTCTCTCTTAGCATAATAAGTGGCTACAATTTAGTTTTTGATAAAAATGGCATAAGAGGTACCTATAATAACGGTTTTATAAGTGATGGAAACTTTATAAATGCGATCACTGTAAAAACTGATGTGGCTAGATATACGATTTATGATCTAAATCGGGTTGATGGAGTTAGCTATATCGCTTGGGACAACTTTAAAAGTTTTTCCCGTTATAAGGATTATATTGTGCTTTGGCGCAGTGAAAATCCTCAAGCCACCTTTGGCATTAAATTTTTTTTATATTTTGATTCTTGGATCTTTTTGGGCCCTGGTGAATGTCCTTTAAAAGTTTGTGGTACTCGCTCAGATTTAGTAAATTTACAAGATTATCTCTCTGGACGTTTACCGCAAATCCAGCCGCCTCTAGCCTAAGAATGAAAGTTAGGCGCTGTTGACAAAAATAGTTGTATTCTGAGTGAAATTATGGGGAGCTAAAAGAGGCTATTGTGAGCAATTTTGAGTGTGAAAATTATTTAGCCAATGATGAGCCTAACTCCAATAGTATGGCTGAATATGAAAGCTCGGTTGTAATTAAACATAAAACAAATAAGCCAATTCGCCAGCGGTTGTTGCTCCAAAGTTATGGGTTGTCTCTAGTTCCTATCTTTTTCGTCCTCATACCTATCTACATTATTACCAAGGTTAGTGATTTCCCCTTTTCATATGTGCTTTTGTTGGTAGCTATAGTTATAGCTTTAGGGACAGTATTTATTATTAAAATTCCCCGTTTTAATCCCGATTTTGATTGTGCCCTTACCATAAATGGGGAGGGCTTTACCATAAGTAAAATGGTTGGGGAAACGATTGAATCCAAGCCTTTAATTTACCCCGGTTTCGATAAGCCCCTAATGGAGTGGACTAAGTTCTGTTATTACCGAGCTACTCCAGTAAATAGAGAGATCTTTGTAGTAAAATTTTTGCGATATCCTGATATTTGCCATGATCTTGCCATGATTTGTGAAAGTGATTACTCGACCGTAACTATTGCCTTGGGCGAAGACGAGACCAACGAGCTTATAGAAGCTATAGGCTCTAAGTTGCCCTTTTACGATTTGGATAGCCAGGGCTTAGTTCTTTTTGTTGAGGATACAGAGGAAAGTTTAGGAGAGAGTGGCTCTACTGAAGTTGCTCAAACTCGGGAAAATCTTCAAAACGAGTCGGAAGATCGGCCTCGCCCCCGTGTTTCGCGTGGCCCTGTCGATACTAGTCATAGTCGTCACTTACGTCGAGGTGAGTCGATAAATCTTAGCTCTTATGTATCCAGCACCAACTATCGCTCTTCTAATAGGAGTCATAGAAGCAGTAATTCAGAAAGTAACAATCAAATAGATAATTTGGAACATTACTAACTTTTTTTCTGGAGGCTAGCTATGCTTCAAGAGCTTGAGAATTATTTTTACCGAGAGTCAGAAAATATGAGGCGAGACCGAGCCGGTGAAGCTTCTTATTTGGCTTTAGTTGTATATCATAGACAGTATTATGGCAAAGGTTGGACTAAGTTTTTTAACTTTTTTAAGCCTATTGTGATCATGGTTGTAGTTGCAGGTTCTGTTGCTTATGGCTATATAACTGGTTGGGATGTTATTTTTAAGACTTTTACAGCTTGGCAATTAGTTGGAGCTATTTGTATCTTTGTGGCTTGTGTGGCCTTGGGTTTAAGTTTTGGAGACTGGAGAGACACGGAGCAGACTTTAATCTTTACTGATAAAGGTCTAACTGTAATTATTCCCGGAGATTACAGCAGTCGCGGCCCGAGTACCACTTGGGAAACTATATTTAAAATCTTATTTTCCGGTAGAGACAGAAAAACTCTCAAGGAAAGGGTAGTAAAATATCCTCCTTTTGCCTCCTCAGCAGAGGAGGAGATGGCTTGGAGCAATTTCTGCAGCTACTCTATTCTCCATCACCAAAAGTGGGGTAACGTTTCTATAAAGCTTTGGTTAGTCGACGATCCTAAGTCTGGAAGTCAAGAAGCTAGCCGTTTGAGAGAAAACCAACTCGATTGTGTAGAAATTTATTTGCGTGATGACGGCGGGAGATACACTTGGTATCAACACGACGAAAAAAGTGAGCTAGATGCCGTTGTTAACTTTTTAAATGAAAGGGTCTCCTTACCTTTTTACTCGGAAGATTATGTAAACGACTAGAGATTAATTTCCGGTGGAGATGGGTTAGAGGAAAGAAAATTGAGCAAAAAACATCGTCGAAATGAGCGCAACCAGACTAAAACAAATGAATTGAAGTTGCCTTTAGTTATTAAGCAACACCCTGCGGCCAGACGCCCTTGGCTTACTGTGGTAATTATTCTTTTTTTGCTGCTAATGGTTTTTTCTATGTTTAGTTCCAAGGCTGGTTGGAGCGGCTTACTGGTACCGATTCTGTTGTTGGCCATCATCTTACACGGCCTAGTACCTTACTTTTTCCCCACTACTTTTACTTTTGATAAAGAGCAAATTCTGATCAGCCGCTTGGGCAAACCTTCAGTCTTTAAGTGGGAGGACTACCGCTCCTATTCTGTCCAGGGCAATGGTTTAGTATTGTGGATGGAAATGCACCCAGCTTCGAAAACGTCTTCTTTCTCGGCTTACTTTAAAAGCTTGCGCCAGTCCGTCTTTTTGCCTTTAGATGAAGAGGCTATGCAGCAAGTGGAGCCTTTAATCGCTCGCCAATTGGTCAAAACTGAGTAGGTGAATAAGGGCTATGAAGATAAATTGGCAGACTATGTGGTCTCTAGAAGAAGAGGCTCCGGCAGAAGCAACTGGGGACAAAATCGAAAAAGATATAGAGGATATTGCTTCTTCGATAGTGGCTATCCATTTAGGGATTCCGGCTCTATGGTTTTTAGAATCGAGTCGGCCACTTTCTTTTATCGCCAATCAAGCTCTAGTCTTTTTCTCTCCTTTAGCCAATTTTTTAGGATTCGATTCTTGGTGGCGTAAGGCGGCGGCTATCTCTTCTCGGCGCTCCCATATGGATGCTTTTATAGAAGCTATCGAAGAATTAGAAATAAAGAAAAATGAACAGCCAAATAGATAAAGACTCTATCCGCTCGATCTTAGCTACCGACTGTGGCAGCACTACTACTAAAGCTATCTTAATCGAAAAAGGGCCTGAGGGCTTTCGCTTGCGAGCTAGAGGCGAAGCTCCCACTACGGTGGAGGCTCCGGCCGAAGATGTCACCCAAGGGGTGCGCAATGCCGTCAGCGAGCTTTCCGAGCTAGTTGGCCGCCCCCTTTTAGATGAAAATGGTCAACTTATTAAGCCTTACGATGGGGAAAAGGGCCTGGATATTTATCTTTCCACCTCGTCAGCTGGCGGTGGTTTACAAATGATGGTTGCCGGTGTAGTAGCCAAGATGAGCTCGGAAAGTGCCCAGCGAGCGGCTTTGGGGGCCGGAGCCGTCGTTATGGAAACGCTTTCTTCTAACGATTCGCGCCGCCCTTACGAAAAGATCGAGCTAATCCGCCAGCTTCGTCCCGATATGGTGCTCCTTTCTGGCGGTGTCGATGGCGGTGTGCAAAAACATGTTGTGGAAATGGCCCAACTTTTCGGAGCTGCCGATCCGCGTCCGCGCTTGGGGATAAACTATAAGCTGCCGGTTATTTTTGCTGGCAACAAAGATGTCCGCGAGCAAATTAAGAAGATTTTAGGCACCAAAACGGCTTTAGAGATTGTCGACAATATTCGGCCTACTCTGGAAGAAGAAAATCTTCAACCTGCTCGCCTAAAAATCCAAAGCCAATTTCTAGAACATGTCATGGCCCACGCTCCGGGGTATCCCCAACTTATGGCCATGACAGACGAGCCGATTATGCCTACGCCGGCAGCTGTGGGTATGATTATGGAGCGGGTGGCCCAAGCCCGTTCTATTAACATTTTGGGAGTCGATATTGGCGGGGCCACAACTGACGTCTTTTCCGTATTTGATGGCCATTTCAACCGTACAGTCTCGGCCAACTACGGCATGAGTTACTCTATTTCCAATGTTTTAGCCGAAGCCGGATTAAATAAGGTGATGCGTTGGGTACCGTTTGAAGTGGACGAAGCCCAGTTGCGCAACAGGGTTAAAAATAAGATGATCCGGCCTACTTCTATTCCCTACCTTAAGGAAGATTTGGAAATAGAGCAAGCCATTTGTCGTGAGGCTTTGCGCCTTTCCTTTGAGCAACACGCTTCGTTGGCCGAGGGCTTAAAAGGGGTACAGCACCAAGCCGAGATTGGCTCGATCTTTAATCAAGATCAGCAGCGCTCCCTTATCGATCCTATGCGTTTAGATATGCTGATCGGCTCTGGTGGGGTGCTCTCCCATGCGCCCGAGCGTTGGCAAACGGCTTGGATGTTGATCGATTCTTATTTGCCTTGTGGCATTACTCAGCTGGCCGTCGACTCTATTTTTATGATGCCCCAATTGGGGGTACTTTCTTCTATTTTGCCCGAAGCGGCTGCCTATGTTTTTGAAAAAGATTGCCTTATCGAATTAGGCACTTGTATAGCTCCTCGCTTTACTAACGGTAAAGCTAGCCCTTATGGTCAAGATTTACTTAAGGTCGAGCTTGAAGGCGAAGCCCCTTTTACTTTGTCTATGGGGGAGATTATCGTTAAAAAGTTGCCGGTAGGCCAAAGTATTAAAGCTCGTTTGCTCCCCTTAAGGCGTACTGACGTGGGCTTGGGGGCTGGACAGGTTGTAGAGTGTGTCCTTAAGGGAGGGACTACGGGCCTAATTTTTGACGGACGCGGTCGCGAGCCCTTTGTACTTCCCCAAGAACGTTCACTCCTTATTAACAAACTTCAAGAGTGGAAAGCAGCTTTTCAAGGATAGATTATGAGCAGCGCTTATGTGCCGGGACTAAAAGTTACTGAGCATACAGAATTAAAGATTGAAAGGCGTTTGCCCCTTAAAGGCAACGTCGTAGTTTCTAAAGGCGACAGAGTTAAGTGGAATACTATTGTAGCTAACACTTTTTTGCCTGGCAGCGTCGAATTAGTTAATGTGGCGGCTAAGTTGGGCCTCTCTGCCCAAGATGTTCCTCGAGCTATGCTTAAAAATGAGGGCGATTCCGTTTCTAAAGGGGAAACTTTAGCTTGTAGCCAGGGCTTTTGGGGCTTTTTTAAGTCCAACTTGGCTTCTCCTATTCAGGGCACGGTTGAATCGGTTTCGGAGGTTAGCGGTTTAGTCGTTTTGCGAGCTCCTTCTGTGCCAGTAGAGATAAATGCCTACGTTGATGGTATCGTTGAAGACATTTTGCCTGAAGAGGGAGTAATTATCAGAACTTCAGCTGCTTATATGCAGGGTATTTTCGGTATAGGGGGGGAGACGGCTGGAGAAATTTGTATCTTTACTGAAGATCGAGAGGCAGAATTACAAGCTAAGCAGCTTAGCCCAGCCCATAAAGGTAAAATTTTAGTTGGCGGCGCTTTAGTGGGGGGCGATTTCTTGCGCCAGGCGGTAAAATATGGAGTAAAAGCTGTGGTGACAGGTGGTATTTCCGACGCCGATTTAGCCGATTTCTTGGGCTACGATTTGGGAGTGGCTATTACTGGCTCCGAAAATAAAGGCATTACTTTAATTATTACTGAGGGCTTTGGCAAGATTGCTATGGCCCAACGCTCCTTCAATTTGCTCAAGGGGTGTGCTGGTCGTTGGGCTTCCGTCTCTGGAGCTACCCAAATTCGAGCTGGAGTTATTCGTCCAGAAATAATTATTGCCGATTCTGGCCATTTTAAGGCAGAGGAAGGGGCAGCCGCTCCCACTTCTGCTTCTGTCGGTTTGCATATTGGCTCTCAGGTGCGCCTAATCCGCGAGCCGGACTTTGGCAAATTGGCTGTCGTCACCCAGTTGCCTGCGGAAGCCGAACTTATCCCTACCGGTGCCAAAGTGCGTGTAGCTAGAGTAAAGTTGGCTGACGGTCGCTGCCTCTCTTTACCCCGAGCCAATTTGGAAATAATTGAAGAATAGATGAAAAATAGATTTTCCTTTATTTTTTATCTATTCGGCAGGTATACAACTGACGGTGTGGGTATAGCGAAACGAGATTTGTTGAGGTTTTAATTCTGTGAACGCTAATATTACAAAAGAAACTACCCCGAAGGCCCACGGGAAAGAGGCAAAAATAGAGAGCGGTTTTCCTATCAACCCAGAACTTGTGGAATGGGAAAAGATTGCCGACGTTAAAACTTTGCCGGAATTGATTAGGCGCACCGTCGATAAATACGGAATTAGTCCATATTTAGGAGCCCGCTCCGGTAACGAGTATAAATTTA
This sequence comes from uncultured bacterium, assembly GCA_934644775.1. Lineage (GTDB taxonomy): Bacteria > Vulcanimicrobiota > Xenobia > Xenobiales > Xenobiaceae > Bruticola. The sequence goes on from CAKUDB010000001.1 coordinate 139,198, forward strand.
AAACTTATAACGAAATTTACCAAGAGATCGTCTTTTTCGCCTCGGCTTTGCTGGGAATAGGTTGCCAAGTGGGCGACCGAGTGGCCAATTTTTCGGCTAATTGCAGCGAATGGTCTGTCGTCGACTTTGGCTCTTCCCATGCTGGTTGTGTCCATGTACCCATGTATGCAACTTTAAGTCAGAGTGAATTTACCTATATCGTCAAAGACTGTGGAGCCAAAGTCCTTTTTGTACTTACTAAAGAGCAATTGCAAAAGGCTATCGCTTCTGAGGCCGATTTGCCAGAGCTCCAGCATATTATTGTCTCTCCGGCCATAGATTTAACCGGTATTCAAAGCACTAAACAGCTCTGGACTTGGCAAGATTTCCTGCGCTACGGTCGCGTCCACTTAAATTATCACCAATCGCGTATAGAAGATATTGTTAGCTCTATAAAGACTACCGATATTGCTAGTATTATTTACACTTCGGGAACTACTGGCAACCCTAAGGGCGTCATGCTTATGCACGGCAACTTTTGCAGTCAGGTTATGTCTTTGAAAAAAGTAGTCGATATTGGCCCTGAAGATGTACACCTCTCTTTCTTGCCTGTAGCTCACGTCTTTGAGCGCATTTTTTTATACTTGATTACTTACGTGGGCGGCTCTGTCGGTTTTGCTCAGAGTTTAATTACCGTTTTGCAAGATATGCAGGTTTTGCGTCCGACTACTTTTACTAGTGTACCCGCTCTGTATATTAAGATCCACGAGCGCGCTCTCTCCCATATGAGCGGTTTTAAGAGCAAACCTTTTAAGTGGGCCCTGAAAGTAGGCCGCTCTTACAATGCCAACAAGCGTTTGGGCAAAGTAGATCGGGCCGGTCGCATTATTCACTCGATTACTCGCAAAATGCTTTTCAGCGATTTATTTAAAAAATTTGGCGGCCGGATTCGCCTTTTAATTTCCGGCGGCGCTCCTTTGCCTGCCGACGTCTGTGAGTTTTTCCTCGATTTAGGTTTCACTATGCGTGAAGGCTACGGCCTAACTGAGACGGCACCAGTTATCTGCATAAATAGTGCCGACGATATTTGTCCAGGATCGGTAGGCTCGGCTGTGCCTTTTAGCTCTTTGAAAATAGCTCAGGACGGAGAGATCCTTACTAAAGGGCCCAACGTTATGCGTGGCTACTTTAAGAATTTGCCCGCCACCCGAGAAGTTATCGACTCTGAGGGCTGGTTCCATACTGGCGACGTAGGCTACCTTGAAGATAATAAGCTTTTTATTACCGATCGCAAGAAGAACCTTTTAGTGCTCTCTAATGGTAAGAATGTTGCTCCCAGCCAGATTGAAGCTTCTATTCTTAAGAGTGATTGGATCAATTCGGTAGTATTAGTTGGCAATAATCGCAGTTGTGTTGGGGCTATCGTAGTGCCCAATTTTGAAAAATTACGTACTTTCTGCGACAGTAAGAAGATTAGTGCCGAAGATAACAGCCAGATGGTGGCTCACGCAGCCGTTCAGGAAGTTATTTGTAACGAAATAAATGAAGCTTGTGCTCCTTTCTCCCCTTACGAAAAGGTAAAGCGTTTCTTCATTTCGCCGCGAGATTTCTCTTTTGCTATGGGTGAATTGACTCCCACCCAAAAAGTAAAGCGCCGCGAAGTGGAAAGAAACTTTAGCGCCGAAATCGAGAATATGTTTGGCTAATTTTCTATTTTCGTTCAGCGGCCCTTTATAGTTAGCTTTTGATCGCTCCAGCGGTGATACCCTTAATAAAATGTTTTTGGATTGCCAAGAAGAGGAGCACTAGGGGCAAGGTGGCTGCTACCGATCCGGCAGCCACGACGCGAAAATCGCTATCGAAGCTGGAAGAGAGATAGGCTAAGCCGACGCTTAAAGGATAATGGGAATCGGATTTTAGAACTACTAGTGGCCAGAGGAAGCCATTCCAGTTGGCCGTAAAGGCAAATAGGGCGATCGTAGCTTGAGTAGGCAAAGTGAGAGGCCAACATACATAGCGAAAAATTTCCCATTCGCTGCAACCGTCTAGGCGAGCGGCGTCTTCCAGCTCTTGGGGAATACTTAAAAAAGCTTGGCGACATAACAATATAGCAAAGACACTGACACTGCCGGGCAAGATTACTCCCGCCATAGTATCGTATAAGCCTAAGCTTCTTATAGTGCTAAAATTGACGATAATGTTGGCCTGGCTGGGTAGAGCTAAAGTGGCCATTAAGATAAAGAGGATTAGGCCTTTGCCTTTAAATTGTAGGCGGGCTAGGGGGTAGGCAGCCAAGGAGGATAGGCCTACTTCCAATACGACTCCACAAGCGCAATAGATTAGCGTATTGAGAAAAAAGCGTAGCATGGGAAGCTGATCTTGGGCTAAAAGTAGACGCTTGTAGTAGTCGATAGTCCAAGCTTGGGGCCAGAGTAGGTGCCATCCTGAACCGTAAACTCCGTCAGCGCGACAAGAAGTAACTAACAGCCACCAAAATGGTGCCAGACTACCCCCTAAGAGCAACAAAATTAAGACCAACTTTAAGGCCTTATTAGTTAGTTGGACAATTTTAGATAGAGAAGAGCTCACGCTTTTTTTAGTGACAGTCGCACTCGGCTGGGGAGCGGACTAATTTTTTTTTAGTATTTCGATTACATTCGGCGCAAGTGCCATAGAGAAAGACTACATGTTCATCGACGGTAAAACCGTTGGGAATATTATGGGTGTCGGCACCAATGCAGCAGTCTATTTCGTAAACTTTGCCGCAATTTTTACAATGGAAATGGTGATGGTGGTGTTTGCCGGCCATTTCGTAGCAAGTGCTCTTGCCTGGAACTTCTACGGCTTTAAAAATGCCATCTTCGGTGAAAAACTTGACGCTGCGGTAGATAGTAGCTATGCCTAAATTGGGTAAAAATTGTTGCGAGGCGATTAGAATTTCTTGAGGAGAGAGGGGACGATTGGCTTCTTTAACTACCTGGCGGATAATATTCCTTTGCTGCGTTCCGCGTCTAACGACTTTACTCACACTTAACCTCTTTTATTGGCAGTTGTTTATGTATATATAAGATGACTGTCTCCTTGTATTTGCACACTCCCTCTAGCTAGAGCCGAAGGAGTCCGGGAATATTTCTCCTTTGGCCTATTGAAATAACTGGCCTAAAGGAAAAATCTCCTCTCAGGATAGTGCCCTACCAATATTTGGGGCAAGCAACAAAGGAGAGCAGGGGACACCCCTTTTATTAGTGGAGTAGGCTCCTGCTCCCTCTAGGCTTTAGGCCGTTATATTCCCTAACTAGGCCAGTTATTCCTTATCAATTAAGGGTGAGAGAAAGTAAAAGTTTGATCGTCGGAAGTAAATTTTTTACTCCATTTGCCAGTAACTTCGCGAGCTCTCCTACCGTGGCCCTTCCAGGTGATAGTTATGTTGTAAGTTTCGTCTAAATTGGCTTCGTCGCAGCGCAACTCGGTGTAATTGTCGCCATTATCGTCCCACCAAGTATTTTGCCAGTGTTTGCTCAAGTTGCCATCTTGAGTTACTTCGATCTTGGCAATGTATAAACGGCGCTCTTTAGGGCCCACTCGCAAACTTTCGGCTCTGACGGTAAAGTTGCCCTTTTTGACGACTTCTTCACCGTTGGCATTTTTATCTTGGGGAAGTTTAGTAAGCTCAACTTTTACTTTCTTAGTTTGGCCTTCGTTAAGGGCTATCTTCCCTCGACCGACTTTATAGCCTGATTTGGAAACGGATATACGCACTAAACGGTCGGAAGGAACATTCCTAATTATAAAAGATCCGCTCCGATCGGTTAAGCCTCGCTGACCGCTGCTTAAGGATACTCTGGCCCCTTTAATGGGACGCCCTTGGTAAGATACGACCTCGCCTACCAAAGTGGCGCTGCCATTTAAGACCGAAGTGCCGGGTAAGAGGTAAGAAGCCTCTTCGTCTGAAGTTGCTTCAGCTAATTTGTTGCGGATTTGGCTCTGCTTTTCGTAATAGTTGGCGTTATTTTTTTGTTGCTCGACTTCTAAGGCCGCTTCGTCGGGAGAGACCGCTTTGACAGTTTTGGCTTGGGAGGCTGTCCCCTTATTGGAACTATGGCCGACTTTATCGAGATCGACATTTCCTAAATCGTGCTCTATACTGGCGATTTGCTCGTCGATAGGGCTAAGCTTGGTGACAGAAGCTGAAGCCGCTGCTGGAGAAGCAGAACTTTTTATCTTAGTAGGTTTAGTAGTGGCTGCAGTTTTAGCAGAGGCTGTCGTTTGGGCCTTGGCCGTAGTTTTGGCAGTAGTTGTAGGCTTAGCAGCGGTTGTCGCTTTAGTAGCGGCTGTTGTTTGGGCTTTGGACGCAGTTTTGGCAACGGTTGTCGGTTTGGCAGTAGCGTTGGGGGTAGTGGCCACGGCCAGCAAATTGGCTGAGCTGGGACGCCCATCGACACTTACTCGCAGGGAGCCCGAAGGCATCCCCTGGGCCATTTTAAACTTAATATAGTTGGGTTGCCAATCTAAGATGCAACTATTGGGCAAGGCCATACCGGCAATAGATACGGTGCCAGTTTTCTGGCTACCTAAGCGGCTGCCCTTAATAAAGACGGTTTCGCCTACAGCTGGGTTAGCTGGCGTTACTTGAGTTACTTCAGGAAAAGCTTGGCTGGGCAAATTGATATTCCAGTTCAAATACAAAGGCTCACGACAGTAAAGGGCAAAAATTTGACCGGGAGCTACCAATTTGTCTAAGCTTTGGCTAGTTTTTGTCCAGCGGCCATTGACAAAGGTATCGCTATGGGGAGAGATCCAAGTTCTTTGTGGCCAGCTGGCCCTTTCTTGAAGATCGGTAGGCACAATAGTTTGGCCGCTCATATTGGTGAGGGTAATGCTCGGATTTTCTATGGCTTTGAGGCTAGGCAAGCCCACCAAGTTCCAGCCAGGTTGTAAACTGGTGACAACTGGTCTAGAAGAAGCCTTCTTACTCGTAAAATAGATTTTGCATGGAGCATCTGAGTAGGTAATGTAAGCCAAACCCGGCTTCAGGCTTTGAGGCTCGTTGACTGGATCGATAGGGACGTAGCCATTTTGGCTCATTTTGTAGAGCATACGCTTTAAGCCCCAGACCGACTCTACCTCTCTGACTGGGAAGGAGACTATTTGCCAGCCGGCTACGGCGCTTATGGAGTTGGCCTGGCCCAGAGCGGGAGGAACCGTTTGGGCAGAATAGGTAATGGCCGGAGGCGGAGCTGCAGGCAAAGGAGGCGGTGCCTCTTGACCTATAGCTTGGGCCCAAACCTTAGAGCTGAATAAACAGCTTAGGAATAATACCGCTAACAGCGTTCCTAGGCAGCGGCTCTGCGGTTGGGGCCAGCTGCTGGGCACATTTCTTTTCACAGAATTTTCTTATCTCCTAATTGTTGGCAGAAGCTTAGAACTGATCTATCTCTTTTGACATACTCTCCATAGATAGAAATAGCACCCTTTAAGGCCAATAGATTCAGTTCGCAGTGCTCATTATCTTCAAGTTTAGCAACAATCTAGTGTTTCTGAAAGTGCAAAAACTATTTTCAACTTAACTATTTTCAGCTTGAAAATTTAGCGGGAAGGTGAAAGATATAATCTTATTACCCATCTTTCGCTTCTTAATTAAGAGGTAAAGGCAAATTCGTTAAATAGATTTTTTGGCTGCTAGAGGGATCTTTCTCTAAAGCGCAGCCCGAATTGAGTAGGGCTTGGCTTAGATCGGTAAGTTTAAGTTGGGCTGTTTGGGGCAAAAAATAGAGTGAGTTGGCAAAATGGCGGCCTAATATTTGGCTAGCTAGGGCTAGGGCTTGGTATTGCTCGGCTTTAATAGGTAGAGAACTCTGAGCTAGTTCTTTTTCTATTTCCGGCGGAATAGGTTGAGCTTGACGAAGTTCGGCTTGGCCTTCTTGTTGGTAAAATTTTTCCCAAGCGAGCAAACAGTGGTAAAAAGCTCCAGTGAACTTTTGACTATATTCGTGTGGAGTTGGTTTCTGCTCGACTAGGGGGAGGCTAGTTTGACTTAAATCTCTTATAGGATAGTTGTTGGAACTGGGGCCCAAATTCTCTCCTATAGCGGTAAGTTTATTGGAGGCCAGGCCTAAAGTTCGTTGGCGCAAGACGTCCCACAAGACTTGGGGCTCATGCCAGGCGGCCAATAGAGAACAACAGTCGGCGAAAGCTTCGTGGACGGCTGCCGTTTCAAAGTCTTTGTAATTATAGGGATAATAGCTATCTAAAATGGCATGACCAGTTTCATGGCTAATAGCGTCGGGGTGGACGTATTCGGCACTATGGCCCAGCCCTATACACTTAAAGGGGGCGGGTTGGTAAAAAGGCAGGCCCCTCGCTATTTGAGGGTGGCCTACTACGATAGGTAGGGGCCTGTCGCTTAAAAGAAAATCCCGCCCCAAATCGGCTGAAAAGGAGTTGAGCGTCTTTTGGGCTGTCTGTATAGCTTGCAAATGCTGCCCCGAGCTGGTGAGCGAATCTTTTTCGATTTGGGGCAAGATTTCGTCCAAATTGCGCTCGGGGCCATAGTGCCAGACCTCAAAATCTTGGCTGCGGGCCACTACTGGCACAGACCAGTGCTCGTAAAAAGGACGCCATTGCGGCCCTGGCTCTGGCGGCAGTTGCCCTTCCTTAGAGGTTGCAGCGGCAGATATTTCACTTTTGTCTTGAGGTGACAAGCTCAAAACTTCTAAAGTTTCAGCCGAAGGAGTTGGGGCCTCTCGGTTGGGAGAGGCGTGGGTGCGGCAATTTAAGCTTAAACCATCTAAGGGACGGTAAGTTAAGTTGTCAATTGCCGCTGATTGGTACATGGTAGTCGGCCCTTTCCTTTATTTTCGTATTTAGGCCGACCGCTGTGGTGGGGAGGTCTCAGCCTTCATACTCCGATTATGGCAGACAAAAGTGAAAAAAATAGCTCTATATCGTTAAGGGGCAATTGCCGCCTTTTAACAAAAATGTGAACATAGTAGCTTGCTGCCCGCCTAGCTTATTTGTGCCCGCCAGGCGGCCCGGATTGGCTTAGCGCCTTACCCCCTTAAGCTAAAGCCGGATCTAGGCCCTTCCCGGCTGATAGGGGCAAAAAAAGGCCGCCGCGACTAAGAAAATAGTCGCGGCGGCAGGCAGCCGGCGTACCTTTCCGGCAAGATATAAAAATTATTCGTCTTCGTCGTCGAGTTCTGGGACGGGCTGTGGATCCGGCTCTTCGTCTTCGGGCTCAAGCGGAGGTGGAGGCAACTCGCTTTCCTCAAAGGAGTCGGCACTCTGGATGAGCTCTTCTTTGATCTTGGCCGCTTGCTCTTCGGCTTCGCGGGTCATGCGCAAGAGCTCATCTTCGCCACTACCAGCTTGTAGAATTTCTTGAGCTGCTGCCAGAGCCGCCGCTTGAGCTTCGGCTTGCATTTTGGCTTGGCGCTCAGCTTCTTTGGCCGCCTTGCGGGCAGCGATAGTTTGGCGGGCTTCCTCTTCAGCTTTTAAGATAATGTGAAGCACACTGACAGCTTGCTCCATAAAGCGGTTAATCTCGGCCAACTTTTCGTCGCTTAGAGTATCTCCGTAGGTGGAACCGCGCACCAAGATGGCTGTGCGCTCGGCGCTACCGGTAAAAGATTTCAACTCGATAAATCCTGAAATTTCTCGCCAAGTAACTAAAAGCTCGTGGCTAGTTACCGCCATTACTTTGCCAGTCAGGTTCATACCGTTTTTAAGCTTTAAGCTTACCGGAGTGCCCGGATCACCAATAGAGCCCGACTTAGCTAGCCACTTAGTTAGACCGTCTTCGTCCTTATAATAGTGCATAAGGCGATTATTTTCATAGGGGGCAGTAATGATAGCGAAAAAAGTACGCCGATTTTTATTCCAAAAATTTTCTACGTAGGTCTTAAATAAGGCCAACGACATCTCCCAACCCGATTTGGCGTCGCCTGCTCCGGCCTGCCCTTCGGCACCGGGGCCCGTTTCGACTATCTCAACTCGACAGCCGTTGCCATAGGAGCGGATAGAAATGTTGAGCGTTTGGGTACCTAAGCCGGGAATAAGCGACTTCATAACTACTTTCTTGGGGGGGATAATGGTCGGCAAATAATAATCGATGCTAAAGCCAAACTTCTCCCAAGTCATAGTTAAAGTACCACCATAGCCGGGCCACCCTACAACCTTGTCACAGAACCAGCGAGATAGGTGCTCCGGTTCTGTCCAGGCTTCAAAGGCACGCTCTGGGGCGACTTTGGTTATTGTATATCGTCTTATTTCCGGGACGCTCATAAGCTTTGCAAAGTTCGCTCGATATTCGTGAAATCCTAGTCCTTAGGAGTCGTCGTTCTTTTGGGTTTCCCTGCTTAGAGGGCGGCTAGACGACCTTTTGATTCTGAACTATAGGATAGAATAAGGCGGAATAGTTGGGCCTTTCTTGAATAAAGCCCGCAGCCTATTAGTCGGTCTAGTTTCGCATTGCCAAGAGGTCTACCCCATGTACACTTTTATTTCTGCTCCCATTTTCCACGCGGTGGTTCCGCCTTATTGTTGTCAGCTTGAGGGCAGCCGCCGCTTAGTTCTTCGTTTGCGTTTAAGCCAAGAATTGGCCATTGAAAATGTTTATGTGCGCACAGCTCCCGAGGGCGAGGAAAATTTTACCCAAGCGGTTCGTTTACAGCCTAGCGAAAGGCCGGAAGGGGCCCAACCTAGTGACAGCACTTGGGAATGGTGGGAAGCTAGTTTGGAAGTAGACGTGCCCTTATTGCAATATCGTTTTTGCTGCGTGAGGGCCCAGGGTAATTTATATTTTAACGCCAAAGGTTTGTGTTCTTTTACCCCTTTAGACAGAGACGACTTTAAAGTTTCTTTAGTAAACGAGCCTCCTCAATGGGTGCAAGACTCAATTTTTTACCAAATTTTCCCAGAGCGCTTCTGTTGTGGCGACAGCTCCACCAATGTTAAAGACGGAGAGTATACTTTGGCGGGCAAGACGGCTAAAAGTTTCGCTTGGGGCGAGGCTGTGGATAAAGCTTGTGGCAATTGCTCTTTTTACGGCGGAGATTTGCCCGGCATTACTTCTAAGTTAGATTATTTGAGCCAATTGGGAGTAAATGCTCTCTATTTAAATCCTATTTTTACTTCTCCGAGCAATCATAAGTACGATGTGGCCGACTATTACAATGTAGATCCCCATTTTGGCGGCAACCAAGCTTTGGCCCAATTGCGCCAAGCTACCCAAGATAAAAATATACGCTTAGTGCTCGATTTAGTGCCCAACCATTGTGGCAACCACAACGATTGGTTTAAAAGGGCTCAGCAAGATAAAAAGGCAGCGGAATATTCCTTCTTTACCTTTTATAACGATAATCCTGAGCAATACGAAATGTGGCTGGGAGTAAATACTTTGCCACGCTTAAATTATCGCTCTCCCGAATTGCGCCGCCGCATGTATGCTGCTCAAGATTCGGTTATGCGCCGCTGGCTGCGCGAGCCTTACTCTATTGACGGCTGGCGTTTAGATGTGGCCAATATGTTAGCCCGGCAAAAGATGGATCAATTAGGCCACGAGATAGGCCGGGAGATGAGACAAGCTGTTAAAGCCGAAAATCCTCAAGCTTGGCTCTTGGGCGAGCAATTCTTCGATCCCAGCGACTACCAACAAGGGGACGAATTTGACGCTTCTATGAATTATCGGCCTTTTTGTATGCCTATAAACCAATGGATGGCCGGTTGTGATTTTGAAGCTTTTAAGGGCAGCCGTTGGGGCGACCGGGCCCCCTTAGCTAGCGCCGATCTTGTCGAGCAAATGCAAAGCTTCCGAGCGGCTATCCCCGAAAAAAACGCTTTAAATATGCTTAACTTGCTAGATAGTCACGATTTGCCCCGTGTCAAAACTTTTAACCAAGGGCGCACCGATAAAGCGGCTGCCCTTTATACCTTTATGTTCGCCTACCAAGGGGTGCCTTGCATCTATTATGGCGATGAAATAGGTATGGAAGGGGGTTGCGATCCTGACAACCGGCGCACCATGGTTTGGGACGAAGGCCAATGGGACAAGCAAATGTTGCAAATTATGAAAAGATTGTGCGCTGTGCGTAAAAAAGTGGCCAGTTTGCGTGGCGGCGGTTTGCAATGGCTTTATGCCGAAGGCGGCAGCTTAGCTTTTATGCGCGAAGGGGAAGGCCCCAGAGTTATTTGTACTATTACCAGAGAAGAAGAGTCTACAGCCCGAGGAAAGCTGCCCGAAGAGGCTTATAAAACTATTTCGGTAAAAGCTGCCGCCTTACCCGAGGGAGCCAAATTCAAAGGGTGGTTTAGCGGTAGGAGCGTTTGCGTAAAAGAAGGTTGTCTAGCTATTTTACCTTCTAAAGTAGAAGCAGAAATTTGGCTGGAAGAATCGGAATAAAAAAGAACAGGAGCAGCCCTAAAAAAAACGACTCCTCCTGCCCTCAAGAGCTTATAATGAGTTTCGATATATTGTTACAAATATAACGGAAGTCCTGCCACTTTAAGCTAAAATGCCCAATTTCCTCCTTATTGTAGGCAGGATAAAGGGGGAGGCTGTCTAAAGCGAATTTAGTTGTTTTAACCAATTTTTTTTGGAGTGTATATACTGTGGCCGACATTAACCTCGACAGAGTAAAAAAAATCATCAACGAATTAGAAGCTAACCCTACCGAACTTTACAATGACAGCTTCTTTATTACTTGGCGCTATCCCCAAGAGACCATCAACGCCGTCCTTTTAGTAGCTGAAGCTTTACAGCGTTTAAATCGCGCCGGCAAATCCGTGAAAGTTTTTGATACCGGATTAGGTTTATCTATCTTCCGCGATAAGTCCACCCGCACTCGCTACTCCTTCAAGTCCGCTTGTAATATGCTCGGTTTAGGTACCGAAGAACTCGACGAGAGCACTTCTCAGATCGCTCACGGTGAGACCGTTCGCGAAACCGCTACCATGATTTCTTTCTTAACCGAAGTTATCGGTATTCGTGATGACATGTTTATTGGCGAAGGTCACCGCTATCAGAAAGAGATGTCCGATTCCATTCAGGAAAGCTACGAGCATGGCATTTTGCCTAACCGCACTTCCGTAGTCAACTTACAATGCGATCTCGATCACCCCACCCAGGCTCTGGCCGATTTGAGCCATATCATCGAGCGCTTCGGTGGCGTGGAGAACTTGCGTGGTAAGAAAGTGGCCATGACTTGGGCCTACTCTCCCAGCTATGGCAAGCCCCTCTCCGTTCCTCAGGGTATCATTGGCTTAATGAGCCGTTTCGGTATGGATGTAAGCTTAGCTTACCCCGAAGGTTACGATCTCTTAGACGAGCCTGTCGAAGCTGCTCGTAAGTTCTCCCAGGAGAGCGGCGGTAGCTTCAATATCACTCACTCTATGCAGGAAGCCTTCGAAAATGCCGACATCGTCTATCCTAAGAGCTGGGCTCCCTTCACTGTAATGCAGGAGCGCACTGAGTTGCTTCGCTCCGGTCGCGCTTCCGAGCTCAAGGCCCTCGAAGAGAGAGCTTTGGCCCACAACGCTACCCACAAAGATTGGGAATGCACCGAAGAGATGATGAAACTTACCCGCGACGGCAAGGCCCTTTACTGCCATTGCTTGCCCGCTGACATTAGTGGTGTCAGTTGCAAAGAAGGCGAATGCGCTGCTTCCGTCTTTGAGCGCTACCGCTTAGATACTTATGCCGAAGCCGCCCATAAGCCCTTCGTCATTGCCGCTATGATCTTGCTTACCCGCTTCCAGAATCCCGTCAATACCCTCGTCCAGCTCCTCGAGCGTGACAGAGAGCGCCGTATTGTTCGCTAGTTCTTGCCCAGCGGCTGCTTAATAAAATAAGTAAGAGCCCCTGGCCTTAGTTTCCAGAAAGGAGCTAAGGCCAGGGGCTCTCATCTTTTAGGGCTGTCGATCTCTCTTCCTATTTCTCTTTTTCAGTTTTGGAGGGATCGGCTACACCGTAAGTAGAGGTATCTATAAGGCAGAAGACCTTAACTAAACCACGTTTGGCCGTAATCAGGAAGTGTTTATCGTTTTTGACGCTATTTAAGGCCTCTTTGAGATCTTTGGCATTGTGAATAGGTCTGTCGTTGATCTTGGTAATAACGTCACCTACAGCCAAGCTGGCATTAGCGGCAGCAGAGCCCTTTTCGACTTTAGAAACGAGCATACCGTCGCGATCTAAGAGGCGGTATTCTAATTCGGAAGCTACGGTAATTTCGTTAGCAATAAAGCCATAGCTAGTTTCAATATCGTTAGTATTTACGTTGGGCTGGACGCCTAAAGTGGCGGTAGTTTCATACTTTTTGCCGTTGCGGTTGTACTCAATAGGCACTTTGGCATTGGGCAAAAGTTGGGCCACTTCGAGTTTGACGCGATTTAAAGCTTCGTCGCTATCGGCGTTGACAGCTTTGCCATTCAGTTTGGTAATAATGTCGCCGCTGCGCAAACCGGCTTTGTAGGCGGGGCTATCTTTTGTGGTATCGCTTACTAAGAGACCGCGCAAAGTGGGTTGCTTAATAAAAGCAGCGTATTCTTCAGTGAAAGGCTGCATAAATATACCCAACCAACCGCGCTGAATGTGCCCTTCTACTTCGAGGCGACTATCTACATCTTTAACGATATTGGAAGGGATAGTAAAACCTTGGCCGCGCCCTACGCCGATAGAGTTGATACCGATAACTTCGCCATTCATGTTGACCAAGGGGCCGCCGGAGTTGCCCGGATCGATTAAAGCATCGATTTGGATAAAGTCGTTAATTAGGGGCACGCCGTTATCGGCACCGGGAATAAAGCGCCCTTTGCCGCTGACGATACCGAAAGAGACGGTACGGTCGAAACCGTAGGGGTTGCCCACAGCGATAATCCATTCGCCGACTTGTACTTTATCGGAGTCGGCCAACTGAGCGTAAGGCAAAGTCCGGTTGGGCTTAATCTTTAAGAAAGCCAAGTCGGTTTGCTGGTCGTCGCGAATTATTTCGGCCGTATATTTGCTCTTGTCGTCCAGAATGACTGTGATCAACTGAGCTTTATCGATAACGTGATAATTGGTGACAATTTTGCCATCGGGCGACAAAATTAAGCCGCTGCCTGTAGCTTTGCGCCTTTGATTGCCAACTTTGGAGAGTACTTCGATATGGACTACGGTACTCTTTATATGATCGGAAATCTTTATAATATGCTCCTGCATACTGTTAAAGAGAGCATGGCCTTTACTTATAGGTTGATCGGCTGGCTCTTGAGCCCAAGCGGCCATTGGGGCGGCCAAGCAAGCGGCAGAAGCTAAGGTGACGACTAAAGTTTTAAAGGAAAAAGGGAAATTCTTCATAGCCGCCTCTTTTTCGTAACCTGAGGCGGCAGACCTGCCCCCCCAGGGGGGAAAGAGAGGGCTCATTCTACAGAGGGTGTTCCCTCTTCCAGCGCATTTCCAGCCACTCGGCTACGCTGGGCTGGACAGTCTGGGCTATAGCCATTTTCAGATTTAGCCCTTTGTTAAGATATTCGGCAATTTTATATTTCCAAGTGGGCCAATGGCGTTCCAAATCGCGTGACATCATCTGTTGTAAGGTAAGCATTTGCTTATCCAACTCCAAAGAATAGAAACAAGATTGGGGACGGTTGACAAAGGGTTCGCCTCCCCAGGCGTCGGGGGCCATAGCTTTAAGCCAAGCATTCATTCCCATACTGTTCATTTGCTGCTGTCGCCATTTGAATAGTTCTTGATAGAAATTGTTTTCGAAGAGCAAAGCTTCGACGGGATCGGCAAAAACTTTTAAGCAAGCTCTGATGGGGGCTAAGTCGATCCATTTATTGCTAGTAAGGCGCAGCTCTTTATCGTAAGAGTTTGGATCTTCGCGCTCTTGCAAGACGCCGAATTTGAAAGCTGAAGCCAAGAGAATAACGATATTAAAGTGGGTGCGCTTATCAACTTTAAGCAGCGACTTTAATTTGACATCTTGGCGAGTTTGCATAGCTCGACTGCCTCGAATAAGCGACTCCAAATAAGCCTCTTTATATTCAGATATTTCTAAATCGGCCAAAGTAAAGCCGTTAGTTAATTCGATAAAGTCTAAAGTTTCTGAGCCCGGCTCGTCGATAACCCTTCCCGATACAGAAAAATGGGCTTTTTGGATAGCTTGCTCTAAATATTCCGCTTGGTGGCGGCTGGAACCGTCTGAAGTATCAGGGGTAGTTAGATGGGAACAAGTATCAAAAGAGACTAGCACTTGCCTTTGCACATTGCTGCCTGGCACATTGAAGGGAGCAGCATAGACAAATTGTGAAGTGATACTGCTACCAATAGAGGTAAGCTTTTTGTCTAACTTCTCTTCGGGATAAGCCTGTAAAAACTCATCTACCGTTTGGGGATCGTCCATAGGATAAAATTTGGCTACAACCCCTTTAAGAGTAGAGATCCAGTCGGGCAAAGAGTAGCGCTTGGGTAAGTCGAGCAAATTGAAGTCGGTGACAAGATCTAACGTTTTTATAAATAACATTAAATCGGGAGGCGAAGCGTGAGAGGCTATATAGCTAATAGCTTCTTGGGAAGAGATTAAAGGCTCGTCACTATCTTCTATAAGTTGTTTATATAAGTGACGATTGGAATTTTTTAAAGCTGAAGCCGAATCGTCTAAGAACTGGCGCAATTGGTGTAGACGCTTAGTCGTAGTGTCGCAGATATTGATCATGTTGAAGAAAGCGTTTACCTCTTCGCGCCCTACGTAGCTGACGAATACATTAGTGTAATATTCGCTAATAACTCGGCTAGCTTCTTTTAGAGGGGTAAAGTCTACTTTGCGCCTCATCCTTTGCCAGAGAGAAGGCTTAAAAGAAGCCAAACTGGCAATAGCTTTATTCTTTTGCTCTTCCAGACGGAGCATCTCCGACTTGGCGTTGTTGGTACGCTCGTGCAAAGCGCTCAAGCTAAAAGACAATTGCTTATTCACTTCCTCGAGCATACTTTGCATAGCTACGCCGTTATGTTGCCTATTTACCGTATCGCTAATTATGTTATCGATACCGACTACAAAATCGTCGCTTATATCTTTAGTCGTTTGGGCCAAAGCGGCAAAGAAGTCGGGCTCAGTTTCGCATTGAGCGGCCAATTTTTGCAATTCAGCGTCGAAAGTCTGGCAATAAGCTACTAAGTCAGAGCCATAAAGGGGCTTTTGCTGCAGCTCCTTAATCTTTTTATCGATAAAAGAAGCCGAGTCGTAACGTCCGTTTTCCAACTGCTGCCAGCATTTGGTATAGCGTTGGTGAATCTCTAGAGAATCTAAATTGCGAGCTTTAATAAAATCTTTGCCCATCTCTAAGCCACGCACCTTGTCTTGCTCTAAATCTTTTTCGAAGAAGAGGTGGTAAAGCTCGGAAATAACCGCTTGGCTGGACAGATTGCGAGCTACGCTTAAAATCTTTTGGGTAGGCCGGGCTACTTGATAAGAATGTAAGTCGGCATAATGGCGATTGTCCTCCGCTTCCCCGTTGCCCTCTAGGTTGGTCGGCCAAGAAGTATCTGTATCTTGATTGGCCTGAACCTCAATCAATAGACGCTCAAGGTCGCTAAATAAGTTCTCTCCTTCAAAGCACCAGTAAGCTAAGCGCACCAAAGTATGGCTGAGCGTCTGATATTCTATTGCGTCGTTAAATTTTTCTAAACTGTTAAAAAGGACTAGATCGTAAACTGGAGCGGAAGAATCTTGGAGATCTAATTTAGCGCTACTCTTCTTGGTTGTAGTCTCTTCCTCTTGGCTATCTTGGCCTTCTTTTGAGCCTTTGCCTAAACCTGGATTTACATTTCTAACATTTTCGGCTAAATGAATATCCAATTTGGCTAAAATTTCGGCGGTACTTTCGTCGCGTTTGTGAGCTTTGCTTTCGTCTTCAGGGATCTCCCAAAGATCGACTTCGTCTAAGTTGCAAGCAAACTTATATAAAGTGGAAGTATCCATCCAGTGATTTAGCTCTAGTAAACCGGCGTAGACGTTGGCGGCTGTCGTTTCCGATTCGGGCAATTGCTTGGAGTAGGGGAAGAGAGCTGCAATTTTATACTGAATAGACTCGTTCTCTAATTGATTTCTGAATAAATAAGCTAAATCGGTATGGGCTGAACTGGTGCCACCTCCCAAAGAGGAGCAAATGATTATGTGCAATTGGCAATTGCCTTCAGCTGAAGCGGTTAGCTCTTTAACTTGCTCTTTAAAAACTTCGGCAACTTGGACTATATTTATAATTAAAGCTAAGCGTCCGAGAGCCTTATTGCCGAAAAGGCCACTGCCAGGCTCCAAAGTCATAGGGAAGTTGGGCAGCCAACCATCTAAAATTTTAGATTGGGAGCGTAATTGGATAGCCCTAGTGCCTTTAAGCGTATCCAGATAAATACTTTTAATTAAGGGAGAGGGAGAGAAAGACTCAATAGAAGAGCGGGCTGTATCTAGTAAAAGGCCCCGAACTGAAGGGGCGTAGGCTTCCGCTACGGTATTGATGGCTCGATGTACAGCTTGGCAGCCGATATTGCCTAAGCCTACAAAAAGAAACTTGATTTTGTCTTTAGTCACGTCTTTTCTTCCCTCTCAGTTTGCTTTTTTTGGGGGGCTGGTAATTCTAAATGCTAGTTCTCACGTAGCAATCGAGCTAAGCGCTCTCCGAAGAGGCGACAAGCATTAGCGGCCGTTTGTTGGGCTACCTCTTGGGTAGTTTGTTGGCGCAATTGGGCTATATAGGGCAAAGTGTACTCTTTAAGCCAAAGGGGCTGACAAATACGGCCGCGTTTAGGTATGGGGGCCAGGTAAGGGCCGTCCGTTTCGATCAGCAACCTGTCGGTTGGACACTTGGCGGCAATTTCGGCTACATCTTTTAGTTTGGGAAATGTCACCATACCGGTAATACCTATATAAAGGCCTAGGGCCAAATATTTTTGGGCCGTCTCCCAATTAGAAGAACAACAGTGGACTACGCCCCCTTTACGGGGCACTCCCAAGCGCTGTAAAAATTGTAACATATCGTCGTCGGCTTCCCGAATATGCAGAATAACTGGCAAATCGGCTTTTTGGGCCAACTTAAAATTCTCTTCCAAACATTTGAGCTGCTGCTGGGGCGAAGAAAAATTATAATGGTAATCTAAGCCGATTTCGCCTATGGCTATAGCCTCAGGGAAGAGCTCTTCTATACCTTGTAAGGCATCTAAGCTCAAGCTGTCGGCTTCGTGAGGATGGATCCCTACAGCCGGCAAGATAGAGCTTTCTTGGCGGGCCATAGCTACGGCACTTTGAGAAGTGGGCCAATCGGTACCAGGTACAATGAAGGCGCTCAGGCCTTCGTCTTTAGCTGCCGCTATTAACTGTGGCCAATTAGTTTGGTATTCTTCACTATTGAGATGGATATGGGTGTCGGCAATATTCATTTGAAAAAAAAGATGCTAAGTAGGCTTATCTTGCAATAGCGCCCCTAAAAAAGACTTAAAAGTAAAGGGCCAGCTCGCTAAGGAGCAGGCGATACTATCAAGGAAATTTCTAGGTATTTGCTCTCTTACCTTGCCAAGGTTAAAGGTCTTTCTTTAGGGGCGGCAGGCTAAGCGGATCGTGAAGAGAAGCAAGGCAGGCTCTGCTATAGGGATATAGGGCCAACTTAGGTTCGACTAGGCAGAGGAAAGAATAGACGCCAAAGTGGGAGAGTTTGGCCTTATCGGTTATTATGTATAGTAAATTACGGAGTTTAAGTTTTATAATCGCTTGTTTGATGTGCTTGTGCTTAAGTGGACAAGTTTGGGCCGATCCTTCTGACGAAGAAGATGGGGTGGCCCCTGTTCTTATTAAAATTCCTGACGATCCTCTTAATAGCGGTAGTGAAGCTTCTATGGATAGTAAGGCTCCAGCTAAGGTGCAGCCTACTCAAGCGGCTCCTGGGCCTCAAGTAAAGCCTTCCTCTTCAAAGGGAGGAGTAAAAACTTCCTCTAAGAGCAAAAGTCGATCTTCTGAAAGTAGCAAAAAGATCAGCGGTTCGAAAGGTTTCCCTTGGGGACGTGTCCATAAGCGCACTAGCACTAGTCGCAAAACCCACCTAGAGCCTTCTGTTCCGGCTCCTAAGAGCGCTCCTTCTTACAACAAGAGTAAAGCCTCTTCCGATTCAACTTCGAGTAATCTGAAAGCTCCGATTGCCGCTCCCTCTTCTCCAACTGATAGTTCCAAAAATAGTTCGGTCAACACTACCAGGCGCGGACGGGCCAGCAACCCTAAGCAAGCTTCGGCCGATTTGCCTGCCCAAATTGTCGTCGGCTCGCCTAAAAATATTACCATCACTGCTAAAGGTAAAAATTATCCTTTAACTATACGTACTACCGGTATCGAAGACGAATACTTTGTTCCTATCGAAGCTCCCAGCCTTAAATCTATCGCTTCTCTATTTGGAGCTTCGGCCTGGAATTGGAGCTTAAGCTCCAAAACGCTGAGCGTCACTCGCCAAGGCAAGATTAATACTTTAAAAATTGAGCAAATGAAGATGGCCGATTCTTTAGGCGGTCGTACTTTAGATGTGGGCATTAGAGAAATAGCTGGTATTTATTGGTGCCCTATCTCCATTTTAGAAGATTTTTTAGATGTGCGAGTTACTATAAATAGTGCCAAAGGTAAAGGTTGGGTCGATCCTTTAATTACTTCGGTGTGTTTAGATGGCAGCGGCTCCGACTTGACTTTAAATGTGGCCGTAAGTGCGCCGGTGACATTCTCTACTTTTAAGCTTTCTAAGCCGGATCGTTACGTTATCGACGTAGCCGGTGCCGTTTTAGATACTACCAGTTTAAGGGTAAATCATCCGGAAATTGGCGACATTCGTTTAGGACAATTCTCTTTAGGCCCGGCCGTCTCGCGTATCGTCGTGCCTACTACTTCCAGAGTAAAAGTCTCTCCTCCAGCAAGTCGCACCGGTACCAATTTTAAGTTCGCCCTCAGTTTGCCCCAATCGGCCGTATCTCAATACAAAAATGAGCGGGTTATCAACTGTGATATTGGCCGATTTAGTACCACCAGCTCCACTAATAGCAACGTTACGATCGCTTTTAGCGGCCCGGTAGCTTACGAATGGCGTCGCTTAAGCGAAGGCCAAAAACGCTTCGTTATCGATTTTAAGCGGGTTATTTTCCCCGATAACAAAGTTACTAAAAAGATTGACGGTAAATTGGTAGAGCAAGTGCGCATCTCTCAATATGCAGCTAAACCGGTTCCGATTACTCGAGTGGTGCTCGACTTAAAAGATGCCGTGGGGGTGACGGTTAGCGCTGGTAGTAGTCCCAACAGCATTTGTTTAGCCATTTCTGAAAATAAGATCGATACTAGTATGGCCGTTTTGAGTGGCTCAGGATCTTTAGGCTCCTCTTCTTATGCTAATCTGGGTGGAGGAGGCAAAACTATTTGTATTGACGCTGGCCACGGCGGTTCCGATTCTGGTTGTGTAAGCCATGCTTACGGCTATATGGAGAAAGACGTCACTTTAGATATTTGTTTAAAGATGGCCGATAACTTACGCCGTCGCGGTTGGAATGTCATCCTGACTCGAGAAACGGATCGCGATGTAACTTGGGCCGGCTCTTCTAATACTCAAGAGTTAAGGGCTCGCGTAGACGTTGGCTATAATGCTAATGCCGACATCTTTGTTAGTGTCCACTGTAATGCTGCCGCTTCTAGCGCCGCTGAAGGAACCTCTTTACACGTTTATAAGCGCTCGGATCGGGCTTTGGCTGAGTGTATCTATCCCCATTTGTTGCGAGCTAGCGGCCGTTACGATCGGGGCATTCAGCAAGATCGTTTCTTTGTCTTGGTCCATTCGCAAATGCCGGCCGTCTTAGTTGAAACCGCTTTCCTCAGCAACACTACTGAAGCTAAGTTGTTAGGCGATCCTAGATACCGTCAGTCTATTGCCGATGGCTTGGCTGACGGCGTTTGTGTCTACGCTGCCAAATATCTCAATAAATAGCCCTTGCCCTTAATCCGGCTCTAACTGGCAGCTTCTCAAACCTAAAGTTGGAGTTGGGCGGCGCTAGGCGCTTATCAAGAGGGCAGAGCTTCTGCCAGGGGCCGAAGCTGCTGCCCTTTTTTTTGTTCATCTGGTAGGGCAGGAGCTTACCTGGAGTTGCTGAATGGCGTCCTCTATGAACAGTTCGGAACGCATTCAAGCCGCTTTGGCGGGGGCAGAGGTCGACAGACCTCCTTTTTCTTTTTGGTATAATTTTGGTTTGCAGCATATGTCCGGCGAGGCTGTCGCCGACGTCCATATTGCTTTTGCCAGACGCTTTGAGCTCGATTACCTTCGAGTAATGAATGGATATCCTTATCCTTTGACCAACTTGCGCAGCTTCGATAAAGCTAGCGACTTCTTACAGATCCCTTCCATAGTAGCCGAAGAGGGATACTGGGGCCAGCAATTGCGGGCTTTAGATAAGATTGTACGCTCTTTAAAAAGTGATGATATTTGGGTAGTCGATTCGGTAGATAGCCCTTGGACAGTTTTGTGCAAGTTGTCTAGTCCTGATATGGTATTAACTACGGCCAGACGCCGTCCTGAGATAGTTAAGGCTGCTTTAGATATTATCTCCTATTCTCAGGTAAAATATGTCCAAAAAGCTATGGAACTGGGCATTAAAGGTATCTTCTTTACCTTAACTGAGGCGGCCTACGATGTGCTCGATCCTTTGAGCCAGGAAGAGCTTTGTCAGCCTTACAACAACCGAGTATTAGAAGCGGCCGCTTCGGCTCCGTTTAATATTTTGCGTATCGACAGCAAGCGCCTCTATTTCGATACTCTCAAAGCTTATCAAACCCAAGTAGTTAGCTGGCCTCACTTTGCCGCCAAGCAATCTTTGCGTAATGGCATTGCTGAATGGAAGCGCACCGTTTTGGGCGGTGTCAACCACGAAACTGTCGCTTACGAAAGTCCCAACAAGATAAATGCTTACTTTGAGAAGTATGCTGAAGAGTTTTTCCAGCCCCATCTTTTAGTTGGCCCTAGTGGTATTTTGCCTACTGATATTTCCACCTACGTTTTAGACGGTATTGGTGACGCCATTAGAAGATTGCCCAGCCTAGGGCGCATGTTGCGCAAGGCAGCAGCTAGAGAGCGCAGCGCGGCCCGTTCTGCAGATATGGAAAACTATTATGCCGCCAGCGCCAAGGAAGAGTTGCGCAATTATACTCGCCGTGAAAAGCCGGTTGTTCCTGAGTTTGACAGTGAAGCTGCCGCTAACGACATAAAATTGGCCTCCGAAGTGGCCTCCTCTGAGCCTCAAGTCGCTCCCTCTTCGGCTCCTGCAACCGCCCTCTCTTTGGAAGAACAAGATTTTTCCGCTCCTCAAGCTCCAGCCCCTTCTAAGGTAGAGTCGGTGCGCCTAGTTGAGCACCCGACCGAAGAAGAGGCCGCCCCTGCCACTGAAGGGGCTGCCGAAACTAGACGGGCTCCCCGCTGGGCCGCTCGCTTAGTTCGCCGCGACTACGAGCGTGAAGATCGCGACCAAGATAGACGCGTCCCTCGCCAATTTAGTAAAGACGATCCGCGCCGCTTCGATATGGCTTATCGCAAAAATGACAGAGGCCACGATCGCCCCGAAGATGATGAGCCTCGCTATAATCGCTATCCTCGCCGCTCCGAGCGCAAATTTGAGCGCAGTGGACGGGGAGAGAGACGGGGTGAGCGTTTCCCCGCTCGCGAAGGGCGTCGCGACGATCGCTTTGCTGGTCGTGGTGATAAGCGCAGTGAGCGCTTCCCCGCTCGTGAAGGGCGTCGTGACGATCGCTTTGCTGGTCGCGGCGATAAGCGCAGTGAGCGCTTCTCTTCCACTCGCGAGGGACGTCGCTCCGAGCGTTTCGGCAGCCGCAGCCGACGTCCTGAACGCCCTTCTGCCGACCGTTCTACCGGTCGCTACTACGACAGAAAGAATGAGGGCGGCGTTAAGCGTATTCGGGTACCGCGTGAGCGTCGCTCCTAAAGTATATTCAGCTTAGAAGCTAAATAGTCTCGGCTTAGCCCTAAAAGGGGCTGAGCCGACTTTATTTTAGGGGTCTTTAGTACGGGGGGCTTGGTCGGCAGCTGGTGGTGGAGGCGTTTGGGTAGGCAGGCCCAAAGGGGGCAAGCAACGCAGCGAGCAAGCTATTAGCCAAGTATAGAGGGGAATATGAAAAGCTTGAGCTGGTAGGGAAGCCCAACTTATGTAGCTCCAAGTAGTAAGCCAATGGGGAGTAGGGCTAAAAAGTATATGTTGAAAGATGGGAACTAAAAAGAACTTGGTCAGCAATTGGCCTGCCGCTATAGCTCCCAAAAGGTGCCACCAAGAGCGCGGCTGCCCCCCGAGGATTTTGGCTGGCAAGTAGCCAGTTAAGCCTTGGGTAAGGGTAAAGCCGGGAAAGTAAGGGCCGCTGGGAAAGAGAACCCAACCAAAAATATCGCTAATAGCCCCTACCCAAAAACCGGCTCTAGGCCCCAGGACAAAGCCGGACAAGATAATGGGAAAGGCCACAAATCTAAAGAAACCGTGCATAACTGGCGGAGCAGGCAAGGCTCTTAAGGCTAGGGTTATGGCTATAAAAGCGGCCATATAGGTAATTTCTGAAGTTCTGTAACTGGACAAAGAATTTATAACATCTTTATTTCCGCTAGGGAAACAAATCTTTTTATTATACCTTAACTAAAACTAAGGGGGAACAAGCCTATGGCTTGTAAATGAACTCCCTACTTAGTTACCGAATCGAGATTGTACCAATTTGAAGATAATGAAATAAGCTGAGAGCGTATAGCATGAATTTTTCTTACTCAAAAAGATGGCTTCTGCTTTGTGTGGCCATAGCTGGAAGCGCCCTGAGCCTTACCCCAGCCGGTAGCTGTTCGCCTGAAGCGGAAAGTGTACCTGCCCGAGGCTTAAGCGCTTCCTCTTGTCCAGTCGCTAGCTTAGCCACTTCCGAAGCGGACCAGAGTGTGCGCGAGCAATATAAGTCGACGATGTTAGTCGATCCTAAAAAAGTGGAGCGGCTTAGGAAAGAAGCTTCTATTCCTGAAGACGCCCCTTCCTTAACTTTATACCAAGCCGAAGAATATGCTTTGCAACACAGTCCCGTATTGCAATCGAGCAAATATTCGGCCATGGTCTCTCACGAGCAATTGGGCCAGTGGCTTAGCAATATCTATCCTTCTATCTCTTTTTCGGCTGGCTTCAACCATAGCGGTACCTTTGTCAGTCAAAAAGAAAATACTATGACCGACCCCACTACCGGTCAGACTATTAAAGTGGCTTCCGGTGGCAATAGTCGTTCTAGTAGCCGCGTCAATGCCGGTATTACGGCCAGTCAAACTTTAATAGATTTGAGTCGCCGCCCCCGTTTGCGCCGTGCCGAGTTGGCCGAAGCTTCAGCCTTGGCCTCTTTGGAAAGTCAGCGCCAACAAGTTTTGCTCGAAGTGCGTAAAGCCTGGTTTGCTTGTTATATCGATCAGACTTTATTGATGATCGCTTTAGAAAATGTGCAAAACCGGGAGATCCGCTTGAATGAAGCTAGCCAACACTACCAGGCCGGCACTAAAGCTAAAGCCGATGTAGTTGCCGCTCAGGCTGATTTAGCTTCGGCCCAGCACTCGGTAGTCAAGGCCAAAACTCAGCTTATGGTAGATTGGGTGACACTTAATGTTTGTATGGGCCGATCCCAAACTGAGCCTTATCAGCTGAGTTTAGACCCTTACTGGGAGCGCGTAGGCCAACTCGATTCCGACAAATTGTTACAAACCGCTTTGGCCAATCGCTCCGAATTACTTAATTGTCAGATCGCTTTGCGCTCGGCCTTAAACGAACTAGATATTATTCGTACCGACGGCTATCCTACTTTAAAAGCTAGCGCCAATGTCGGCGGTAGCGGCTCCCTTTCGCCTTTTGAAGGTAACTGGAGCGTCGGCTTAAGCCTCAATTGGTCTCTGTTCGACGGATATTTGCGCAAATATGAAGAGAGCGCTCAGAAGATAAAAGCTAGAGCTTTGGCCGAAGATTTTCAAAATCAGCGTTTAAAAATTTTCCAAGAAGTTAAGAGCGCCGAAGTCTCTTTGCGCCAGTCCGAAGCTTCCATAGCTTCAGCCGAGGCGGCTATGGCTTCGGCTCAAGAAAAGTATCGCTTGGCGGCTGCCCGTTATAAAGTTGGCGTAGGTAACAGTGTGGAAGTTTCTGATGCTGAAGTGAGCCTGGCCCAAGCCCAAGTGAATTATGCTTCGGCTTTAAACGACCTGCGCGTTGCCAAAGCCGTTATGATAAAAGCTTTGGGTGTAGACGATATGGATAATTTGCCTGAAGTGAAAACAGAGATAGGTTTAGACTCTGTGCCGGAGTTGCCGCCGCCATTTAACAGCGGTGTCTCGACAGAAAAGATAAAAGCTGAATTCCCAAGCCTTAGAGAGGAAAAATAATGAAGCGGATTCTGATAATTTTAATCATTGTCGCCATCGCTGTGGGCGGGGGAATCCTGTTCATGCGCTCGCGCAGTACCAATCACAAACAAGTTTTCAGAACTAAGCCTGTAAGTAGGGGCACTATCCAGTCGGTGGTGACGGCTACGGGCGAGCTTACGGCCGTGACCGCTGTCGACGTCGGCTCCGAAGTTTCGGGCGTAATCGATAAAATTTTCGTTGAGCACAACTCCAAAGTAAAAAAAGGTCAAATTTTGGCCCAAATTAACCCCGAAACTTTGCAAGCCCAGGTAGACAAAGCTGAAGCTAGCTTGGCCCGCTCTCGCTCTTCTTACGATAGCGCCGTTTCTAAAGCCAGCAACTCCAGAGCTTCTGTCAAAAAAGCCGAAGCTTCTTTGCTCTCCCAACAAGCTCAAGCCAAAAAGAGCCAAGCTGGCGTAGAAAATGCTCGAGCTAGTCTGGCCAACTCCCAAGCCAATTTCCATACGGCTAAAGCCAATCTGGCCAAAAGCGAAGCTGAATATGCCAATGCTAAAGCCAATTACCAGCGCTGGGATAAGCTCTTTGGCCAAGATTTGGTCTCCCGCAGCGAGCGCGACGACGCTTACACTTCCATGCTTACTAGTAAAGCTTCCCTCGAAGCTTCTAAGGCCGGCTTGGAAGCGGCCCAGGCTTCCCTTAAGAGCGCCCAAATCGATTTACAATCGGCCACTATTAGCTATGAAGGGGCTCAGGCCGATGTTGAGGCGGCCCGCCTCCAAGTTGAAGCGGCTCGCGACGAGGCCGCCTCTTCCGAAGCTTCCGCAGCCGGGGCCGCCGCCGACGTCAAGCAAGCTGAAGCTAGCTTAAATTCGGCCAAAGTCGATTTAAGTAAAACTAGCATTACTTCTCCTATCGACGGTATCGTACTTAGCATAAAAGTCTCCGAAGGTCAAACGGTAGCTTCCCAGTACCAAACCCCCGAACTGTTTAAGTTGGCTCAAAACTTAGATTCTATGCAGGTAGAAGCTACTGTAGATGAAGCCGATATTGGGCAAATTCACGTCGGTGACGAAGCCAGTTTTACTGTCGACGCTTGGCCCAATAAGATCTTCCAAGGCAAAGTTCAGGAAGTGCGCAAAGCGGCCGAAACGACCAACAACGTTGTCACCTTCCCGGTAATTATCGCTACTAACAACCCTGATATGTGCCTTATTCCTGGCATGACCGCCACCGTTAGTATCCAAACTTTGAAGCATAGCGATATTCTTTTAGTGCCTAGCGCCGCTCTGCGCTTTAAGCCTAGCGAAGTGGTAGATATTTCTGGCAAAGACGGCAAAGCGGCTGATGAAGCCTCCAATACTTCCGCCAGCGGCAATGTGGTGGAAAAGAAAGCTATTCGCGCCCTTTACATAGAGGACAAGGACGATCCCACCGGATTGGTACGTATAGAAGTGACGACTGGACTTACCGACGGAACCAATACGGAAGTCGAATCCCCCGATTTGAAGGAAGGAGATTTAGTCGTAGTGGGCAGCACCGACAAGAGCTTAGTTAAATCACGTGATAAAAAAAGACGCGGCGGGCCTCCCTTCTAAACGATAAAAAATTATGAGTTGGTTGATGATTGTGCGCATTGCAGGCTTAGCTCTGCTGCGCAATAAGATGCGTTCCTTCCTAACTATGCTGGGTATTATTATCGGTGTTTCCACCGTTATTACTATGGTGGCTCTCGGTACCGGCACGCAAAACTCTATCCAATCGAGTATTGCCAATTTGGGAACCAATACTATTACCGTTTCTGCTTGGTCGGTACGCCAAGGCGGTGCTCGCAGCGGCGCTTACGGCAGTTCGCGTCTCACCGTCCAAGATAGCGAAGCTATCCGCGAATCGGTGCCCGATTTAGCTCAAGTTAGTCCCATTACTCAAAATACGGCTCAGGTAATCTTCCAGGAGCAAAACTGGTCGACTACTGTAGTAGGTTGTGCCGAAGGTTATCAAGCTATTAAAAGCTGGAATTTAACTAGAGGGCGCTTTATTACCGACGAAGACGTGCGCGGTCGCGTTAAGGTTTGTGTCTTGGGAGCTACCGTAGCTGACGAGTTATTCTCTAGCGTTAATCCGGTAGGCCAAAGTGTGCGCATTAACAAGACTCCCGTTTTGGTAGTGGGCGTTTTGGAAGCTAAAGGCGACGGTGGCTTTGGCCCTAGCCAAGACGACACCGTGTTGGTTCCCTACACTACAGCCATGTATCGCCTGTTTAGCTTGCGTTATTTGCGCAATATCCAATGCTCAGCTAAAAGTGAAGATGTGGTCGATACTTGTGTCGATGATATTACTGCTCTCTTGCGCGCCCGCCACCGCTTGCAAGATAGCGATGAAGACGATTTTAGAGTAAATACTCAAGCCGAATTAGCTAGTATGATGGCCGAATCTACTCAAACCTTTACCCTCTTCTTGGGTGGTATAGCTTCAGTCTCTTTGTTAGTAGGTGGTATCGGCATTATGAATATTATGTTGGTATCGGTGACAGAGCGCATTCGAGAGATCGGTATCCGTATGGCTTTGGGGGCTAAAGGGAGCGATATTCTGCGCCAATTCTTGGTAGAATCGCTAATGTTAAGTTTGGTCGGAGGCGTAATAGGCGTAATTTTCGCTTTCGTCCTAACCACTTTGGCGGCTAAGTTTATGTCTATGAGTATGCAAATCTCTCCGGCCGCCATTGTTATGGCCGTCCTCTTCTCAGCTACGGTAGGTGTCTTCTTCGGACTCTATCCGGCTGTACAAGCTTCTAAGCTCGATCCTATTCAAGCTTTGCGCCATGAATAGATGGCCAGCTTAGCTAGCACCTTATCAATTGATAAGTAGCCCTCCCATCTAGTTAGTTAGAACCAGAAGGTAGGGCTACTTTTTTAGTTGCAATAGTAACTGTAAATTTAAGTTGGTCGAGCCTATCTAAAGCCTATTTATCCCGATATTTTATAGAAAAATATCGGGATTGGCCCTTAATGTGCACAAAAAGATAACTTTATTGTGTTAAAATAACCAAACATTGCTAAAGTTGAGAAGTGTGCCATGATTCATCCTGACTTACCTAAAATTAGCGAGACCGTTTGTGAAACTGAGCATAGCATTTCACCTCTGGAGATTGTGGGGCGTTCTCCTTTTAGGCCTGACGCTCCGGGCAAGCTTACCGGCCAAGCTAAATATGTAAATGATCTGGCTATGCCTAATATGCTCCATGCTGCTGTGGTGCGCAGTAAGTATGCCAAAGCTCGTATAAAAAAGATCGATTTTAGTAAAGCAGAAAATATGCCTGGCGTGGTGGTCGTTATGAGTAGCAAAGATCTGCCTGGCCCCAACCATATCCCCTTGGTGCGCAACGACTTGCCCCTTTTGGCGGACGAAGAAGTCGATTTTGTGGCCCAGCCTGTGGCTTTAGTGGCTGCCGAAACTTTAGAGCAAGCCAAAGCCGCCGCTGAAGCTGTAGAAGTAGAATATGAAGAGTTGGAGCCCGTTCTTTCTATCGACGAAGGTTTAAAGAAAGATTGGATCCTTTGGCATTATCAGCAATTCCAAGGCGATGTCGATAGTGTTTTCAATAATCCCGAGCCGGGAATGCACATCTTTGAGGCCACTTATACTACTTCCCACCAAGAACATGCCTATTTAGAGACTAATGGTGCTTTAGTGGCTCCCGATGATCGCAGTGGTTGGGTCGTTTACGGCTCTTTGCAATGTCCTTTCTATGTCCAAAAAGCCGTAGCGGTAGTTTTGGGCGTAGATTTTCAGAAGGTGCGCGTAGTTCAGGCGGTTACTGGCGGCGGATTCGGTGGTAAAGAAGATGCTCCCAGTACGCCAGCTAGTTTGGCTGCTGTCCTCTGTTGGAAGAGCGGTCGCCCTGTAAAGTTAGTTTTCAGTCGCGAAGAAGATATGGAATCGATGACTAAGCGCCATCCTTCTCGCACCGTTTTCAAGAGCGCTGTCGACAAAAATGGCAAAATTAAAGCAGTCGATATCCATTACTATGTCGATGGCGGCGCTTTTTTAACCCTTTCGAGTATCGTTCTTTGGCGCGGTATGCTCCATGCTAGCGGCCCTTATAAAATTCCCCATTTGCGCACTTTAGCCGACGCTGTCGGTACTAATACCGCTCCCAACGGGGCCTTTAGAGGTTTTGGTCAGCCCCAAGTTGTCTTTGCTGCCGACGCCCATTGGGACGACGTAGCCCAACAAATAGGCATGGATCCTATCGAATTTCGCAGGCTCAATATGCTGCGCGTAGGTGATAAATTATCTAGCGGTCAGCTTTTGGTAGAATCGGTAGGTTTCGACGAAGTAATCGATCGGGTCAAAGATGTTGTCGAATATGACAAAGTTAAGCAAGCCATAGCTCAAAATCACGATAGTCGTTTTAAACGGGGGATTGGATTCTCGGTCAGCCATTACGGTGTAGGTTTAGGGGCTAACGGTGGCCCCAACAACTTCTCTTCAGCCAATGTTATTGTCGGCTCCGACGGCTCGGTGCGAGTAGCTGTAGGTACTACCGAAATTGGCCAGGGCATGACTACCGTTTTATTACAAATTGCTTCAGAAGTTTTGGGCTGCCCTTATCAGCACTTATATTTAAGCGACTCCGATACTTCTCAAGTTCCCGATTCTGGCCCTACTGTAGCTAGTCGTACCACGCTTTGTGCCGGTCGCGCTGTCCAAGATGCTTGTCGCAAGATCCGCCGTCGTATGGACGATTACTTAAAAGATAAGGATGAGATGAGCTGGAAAGATTCTGTCACCGCTTGTTGGTTAGGCGGAGTCCATATGGCCGCTCAGGGCTACTCCCGTCCCGGTTACAAACAGACTTTTGAAGATCAATATGGCCAGGGCGACGCCTACGAAGTTTACACTTGGTGTGCCAATGCCGCCGACGTTACTGTCGATACTTGGACTGGCGAAGTTAAGATAAATCGTTTTGTCAGCGGTCAGGATATTGGCCGAGCTATAAATCCAGCTTTGGTCGAAGGACAGATCCAGGGTGGCGCCCTTCAGGGGATAGGCTATGCTCTTATGGAGGAATATAAGCTCGATAAAGGGCACATTATGAATAATAATTTGTCTACATATATACTACCTACTTCTACAGATGTGCCGGAAATTATTCCTGTTATTGTCGAGCACCAGTATTCTTGGGGGCCCTTTGGCGCTAAAGGCTTTGGAGAGACTCCCTTAGTTCCGGTGGCTCCAGCTATCATAAATGCTATTGCCAACGCTACAGGCGTGCGTATAAAACATCTGCCGGCTACTCCTGAGCGTGTTTGGGAAGCTTTGCAAAATTCAGGAGTGCAATAATTATGAGTGAAAAGACTTTTCGGTTACAATGTACGGTCAACGGCCACCCTGTCGACAAGATGGTCGATCCTAGCGCTCGCCTCTTGGATACTTTGCGCCATGAGTTCCACCTTATTGGCGTTAAAGAGGGTTGTGGCAAAGGTGAATGTGGGGCCTGTACGATTTTTATGGACGGTAAGCCGGTCGACTCTTGTCTAGTTATGACTATCCAGGCCCAGGGCCATAGGTTAGTTACTATCGAAGGTATGGCTTTTGAGGGACGCTTAGACTCTATCCAGCAAATGTTTGTCGAAGAAGCTAGCGTACAATGTGGCTTTTGTATCCCCGGTATGGTTTTGGCTGCCCGAGCCCTACTGGAGGAGAATCCCGATCCTACCTTAGAGGAAGTGCGCCATGCTTTAGGTGGCAATGTCTGTCGCTGCACCGGTTATCACAAAATTTTCCGGGCTGTTTTGCGGGCCGCCAAAATTGAGCGTGAGCGCCGAGAAGCGGGCTTACTCCCTAACTTGAAGGACGTGGCTGGCGTCCATCCGGCGCCTCTAGCCGACGTGCAAGACTAAGACCAGTTTAGTTAAGGAGCACGAGACCATGAGCTTAAATGTACAGCGCTACACCGATTTAGATTCTTTATTACAAGCTGCCAGCCACTGTGAGGAAAAGATCTTCTATTTGGCCGGCGGAACCGATTTGATGGTACAGCTTTCGGCCGGAGTCTTGCCTCCTGCCGTTTGGATGGAAATCTCTGATATTCCCGATTTGCACGGCATTAGGCACAAAGACGGCCAAATTATTATCGGTTCGGGAGTCTCTCACCATGAGGTTATGCGTAGCCCGCTTCTACAAAGATATGCTCCCGCTTTAGTGCGAGCTAGCTCCAATGTGGGCGGCCCGCAAGTGCGCTCGCGTGGCACTATCGGTGGCAATTTGGGCAACGGCTCGCCCGCAGCCGACACCGTGCCGGCCCTTTACAGCTTAGGAGCTACGGTAAATATTATCTCGGCTAAAGGCAGCCGCAGCGTACCTGTCGAGCAATTTACTTTGAGGCCGCGCCGCACCGTACTCGAGCCGGGAGAGATTATTTTTAGCGTCTCCTTCCCAGCTCGAGAAAATATGCGCGGCCTGTGGGATGCTAAAGCCCAGCGCCACTCTTTGGCTATTAGTAAGATCAATATTGGCTTTAGCTACGTCCTAAAAAGTAAAGACGAAAACGAAGCTGCCTTTAGCTACTTAGGCTTGGCTTTTGGCTCTGTGGGCCCTACTGTGTTGCGGGCCAAACAGACGGAAGCTTTTTTGAGCTCGGCCCCCTTAACTCAGCAGCGCATAAAGGAGGCTATGCAAATAGTCGTCCAGGACGTCCATCCCATAAGCGATATTCGCTCTAGCGCCGATTATCGTAAAGCTATGGCCCAGGTTTTATTACATGACGCTTTGCAAACGGTATTTGCCTAGCTAGTGTTGGTCTATAAACAAGGCTCCGTAGGCTAAGCCTACGGAGCCTTGTTTATAGAAGATCTTTTATTCTTATTCAACTTCCAAGCGAATTTTCATAGAATTAGTGCGTTTATGGCCGCTGGTTTGGGCAAAGTGTAACTCACCCGAACCTCTGGCGTTACTGCCGGAAGAATCAAAATAAAAGACTTTGCATCCGTTTTCCGGATCGTTATCAGAGGGTTGCTGGAATTTCTCTACGCCGGCTAAAGGAAAATGTTTGCTGGTGCGAGTGAGCTCAGTTTCGATAGAGTTTTCTCCGCCGGTTGGAAACTCTATTCCAAACAGGCCGGTATCATAATCTATTTCCAAGATTCCAGGTTGTGCGGGGTAGATGCGCCCTTTCTTCTTTAGCTCTTTGTAAAGAGGTGAAGGAGGACGGTGTAAAGTTGGGACGGATAGGGGGGAAACCGACAAGTTATGCCTCCGGCATATATTATTTACCGGTTAGATTATTTCGGCAACAAAACCAAAGTAGATGAAACCGGCTGAGCTTTTTGAGCTATTCCTTTAAGGAACTACTCAAGGTGTTCGGTATTTTAGGGTTGTGTTTAGTTAGCTGGTATTTGTGTTTTCTACTGGTTTCAGGATATTTTTGGGCCTAATTTGGCAGAAGCCAGGTTCTACTATTGGGGTTTCTGTCTGCTACCCATTATAAAAAGATCCTAAAATAAGCCGACCAGCCGACTTCGTTTCTAAACACCTTTTAATCCTATACCAAGAATCCTGCCATTTATGTCCTATAAAATATTTTTTTGCCTATAAGGATCCTAAGGCTTGAAGTTGTGTTATATTGGGTCTTATTGGCTGTGCTTTAAAGGAAATTTATGCGGCAAGCGGGGGAGTAGAGCTTGGCACCGGCCCAAGGATAGCTTTTATTTATGAATTTTCAATCATTTGTCAAAAACTTCGGCCTCTTTTGTGTGGGGTTATTTTTATTTATACCGAGTCAGGAAGCTGAGGCTGAGGGAATTTGGCGTGAAGTAAGGGGAAAAGATCGCACCCACGTAGTTAAAAACGGCGAAAATTTATACACTATCGCCCAAAAATATGGCTTAGCTATTGAGCATATAGCTTTTGCCAATGGGCGGGACCCCAACAATATCAATGTCTCTCCTGGCACCTCTTTAGTTATTCCTGGGCGTCGAGTTTTGCCCAACAATCCGCCAGATAATGGCCTGGTAGTAAATTTGCCTGAGCGCGGCGTCTTTCTCTTCCGCAACGGCTCTTTTGAAAAATTTTATCCTATCGCTATTGGTCAGCCTGGTAAATTTGCAACTCCTGTAGGCTTGTATACTATCGAATCGTGTACCAAAGATCCAGCTTGGTTCCCACCGGAATGGGCTGGCTTAAAAGATGAAATGGTGCCAGCAGGGCCGGATAATCCTTTGGGTGATCGTTGGATTGGCATAAGTGCTCCGGGCATTGGCTTCCATTCGACTACTGCGCCTATGTCTATTGGTCAGGCTGTTTCTCACGGATGTATGAGAATGTATCCTAGCTCCGTCCACGAGCTTTTTGAAAAAGTACAGATCGGTTGGCCGGTGCGTATCGACTATGAGGTCTCTAAGATCGGTTGCGATTATAACGAAGACCGTTACTATTTGGTGACATATCCCGATATATACAAAAAACAAGCCCCTACAGCGTCGGTAAGTAAGACTTTGCAAGAGGCCGGCTTAGCCGTAGCTCCGAGCGATTTGTCATATTTTGCCAAAACAGATGGCATTTGCAAAGAGCTTTATGTTAGTGGCGTCAGTGTCTCCGTGGGGACTCAGCGCTGGCGAGATTGGCCTATCGAGCCTTCTATGGTTGAGGGTAGTATTTGGGGCTCTCCCAAGATCGCGGCGGCGGTTGGCTTAAACGTAGAGTGGGATAACGATAAGCAAGTCGTCAAGGTTAGTCGCAATAAAGAGATCCTTTATTTTCCTGTCGACGATAATTATGTGCTCGATTTTAACGACGTGCCTGTAGGATGCAAAGCTTGGATCGCCGGTTCGGCTCGTAAAGTTGGCTCAGCTACTATTATCCCTCTACGTCCAGTTTTGCAAGCTTTTAAGGTGCCCAACCAATGGCTTGAAGAAGAGCGCGAGTTGCGCCTCTCCGTATTGCCTAAAGCTAAGGCTGAGCCTAAGGCCGCTCCAGCCCAGCCGGAAGGAGCAGCTAAGCCTAAAGCTGACCAAACCCAAGAGGCTGAGCCTAAGGCCGCTCCAGCCCAGCCGGAAGGAGCAGCTAAGCCTAAAGCTGACCAAACCCAAGAGGCTGAGCCTAAGGCCGCTCCAGCCCAGCCGGAAGGAGCAGCTAAGCCTAAAGCTGATCAAGCCCAAGAGGATGAAGTTAAGGCTACTCCTACCCAGCCAGAAGCTCCAGAAGCTCTAATCCAGCCTAAAGCTGCTCCTTTACCTGAGGAAAAAGAGCCTTATGAGGAAGAAGAGCCAGAGAGGGTGGAATATCGCACTTGGCATCAGGCTCAGCAGCAGAATTTTATGCCCGAAGCACAAAACGATATCGGTATTGAGTAAAAAATAGCCTTTTAGAGGAGGTAAGGCAAATCTTGTTTATTAAAAAAAGTCTTTGTCAAATAGTTTTAGGCGCTTGTTTGTTGCTAAGCGCTTGTACTAGTAATACAGCCCAGGGGCCCAATCCTGGGGCTATTATACCTGGTCAAGGGGTTAAAGAAGTGGCCCTTTTCGATACTCGGGACAAGGTTGAAAAAAATCTTGGAGAGCCGGAAACTGTCACCCAAAATCCTTTTAATCCTGGCAACGTTATTGTCCAATATCCGGCCAAGGGCTTAGAAATATCTTATCTAGATGGAACGGTGGGCAGCATTTTGCTTTACTCTTCTGGCCCTAAAGATGGAGTCACTTGGCAAGCTTATCCAGGTTCTACGGTCGAAGGTTTGTGGCCAGAATCTAGCTTAAAAACGGTAAAGTCTAAGTTGGGCAAGCCTCTAAAGGAATTGCCCCAAGCGGTAGTTTATCCTGGCTTATGGATCCGTTTAGATTCTAAAGGTCAAGTAGAAAGCTTCAGTATCAGTAAAGACGAAGCCAACCAATTAAAAGAATTGGGCGATTAGGTTTGGCTTATTAGCCTAATGAGGCCTGGAAAGTACCGCTCTAGATAAAATGCATATAAAAGACACAAGCACCTTTCCTGCAGAAAAGGTGCTTGCGCTGTTTCTTTGATTGACCTTGGCTTTTTTATCTCTATACCAATTTTATCCTTGAGCTTTAGTTAAAGCTTCCAAGTCATGCTTGGCGTAAGCATTGTTAGGATCGAGTTCTAAAGCCTTCTTCAGGCTTTCGACAGCCTCTTCCGTTTTTCCTTTTTGAGCCATGACATTTCCACGCAAATAATGGATCATACTATTATTATTATCTAAACCGGAAGCTTGGACGAGCTGCTCGAGGGCCAAATCTAAGTAAGCTCCTCCCTTTTGGGCATAAAGGTTGGCTAACATAATCCAGCCGTCGATATTCATGTAATTTTCGCGCAGACTCTTCTGAATAAAATCTACAGCAGGGTCGATGAAACCGGCAGCACCGTAAATCTCGGCCAATTTGTAAAGCACTTCCGCATCACGCGGATCAAATTTATAAGCTTCGGTAAACTCTTGAACGGCTTCTTTAATCTCTCCGGCTTCGTAGCAGCGCTTGCCGCGTTCGCGATGGAGTTCAGCCATGCGATAATGTTCATTACTCATTGTCATAGCGTAATTACCTTCTACTGCAGAGTATTTCTCTAGCCCCTGTTTCTGCCACGATTAGTTAGAAACCTCCACGAAAGCTTAAGCTAAAGTCGGTTTCTCCTTTAAGTGGCCTAGGCTGTTAGGGCCACTAGGGCTTAGCTCGGTCTTTTTCTATAAAGCGTAGGTCTCGAGGGGCCAGCCCAATTCTAGGCCACATTCTACCAGCCAATTTTGGAAAGAGCTCCTCTTCTCCAGGTTGGCGTGTAGCTGGCCGGGCTTAATATGCTCTCTTAAGCAATAGGCAATACATAAAGCGGCCGCTTCACCCACATTCCATTCTACTGGATGGAGGCGATAACAGCCGTTAGTTATGTGGGTAACGGAAAGGTTTTTGCCTCCAGCCAAGAGGTTTTCCGTACTTTGAGGGATCAAGGCCCCTAAAGGTATCTGGAAGGGCAAAGCGCTTATATCTATGTAGTTATCGCCACCGGTAGTCGGATGTAAATCTAAACGGTAGGCCCCTATCCCTACGCTGTCGGCAAATTGGGCTGCTTTTACTTGGTCGGCCTTTAAGCCTGTAATGGCTTGGCGGGCTTCTAAACTGACATGTTGCTCCAATACGGTAAAGAGGCCTTTTATACGCCTAGATTCTCTAATGTAAGGAGCGGCCGCCAAGCCGTCGGGCGTTTGGGTTATGTCTGGACGCAAGGCTAAGCCCGGCCAGCCCGTCTTGCCGTCGGCTCGAGGAGCTTGGGTTTGCATCCAATAAAGCATACTTAAACTTAGTTGCCTGGCCCCTTCCAGGTGTTTTTGCTTTTCTTCTGCAGAGACGTCGATGATGTTGCCCAACAGATAGTCGATTTGGGGCCAATTGACTAACACTATATCGGAAGTGTCTGGCCGATAATTAAAATTGGCCGCTCGAGAGATACGCCGGAAAGTCCACAAATCCATAGGGCCCCGCTCCGGTTGGGGATGGATAGGATGGAAAGAGCGCACTACCGGTTGTAAAGTAATTGGGTGGGTAGCTTGCCAAGAGAGTAGGGGGCCACCCCAGCTTGGACTTACATCAGGAATATAAGAGCGCCAAAAATGGTAACTTTCCGGCTCGGCTATAACGCTATTTCTGTTGGGCTGATAGTCGACCACGAAGCACCAGGAGATAGCTTGCTGGTTTTGGGGATTGGCCTCTAAGGGGGCATGGGGCTCTTGGGTTTGGCTTTGAGCTTCAGAGCCCAGGGAATATTCCGTATCGGTTAGCGGCAGTAGATCGCCCGTTTCGGTAGCGTCGATAAAATAAGGGGCTACTATACGATAATTTTTAGAAGTGGCGTCGAGTTGCCTTTGGGCTACGGTAACGGCAACGATCTTGGAGCCTTGCTTTTCGGCTTGGATAGGATGGCTATGTAGCAAGACGCGCAGTTGTCCACAACTAATGTAAGGGCGCAAAATCGCTTCAATAATAGCTGAACTTACTGCCGGCTCGTGGCATAAAGCCGAAACGCAACCTTCTCCGGGGTTAAGTCTCTCCCAATGGGCTAAAGCTTCACTCTTTAAGGGATACCATTGGCGATAATACGAGCGTATATACTGGCGGAATTGGCGATAAGATTGGGTTGAACCGCAGCATTCGATCCAAGGATGCTCGTCTGGAGGCACGGCTTGGGAAGTAAACTGGCCGCCCAAACGGTCGTAGGTTTCGCTAATAACTACTGTCAGGCCTTGGCGCAAAGCGGCCCAGGCGGCGGCAAAACCGCCCGTGCCTCCGCCAATAATGGCTACTTGGCAAGCCAATAGGCAATCTTTTTCGTTAGGTGAGAAGGCTAAAGCAACCATTTTTGGCAAAAGACTCCTTAAACTTAGTGGCGAGGGTGAAACTTTTATGGAGCTGGAGAAGGTGTAGGTACTTCCGAATTGGGCGGCTGATCTTGGGTAGAAGTCGGCTCTAGAGTGCGCTTTTTGGTGGAATTGCGCACCAAGATGGGACTATACTGCTTGGTACGCACATCTTGAATAAATTTATCGATAGCTACATCTTTAACTTTAAGCAAAAGCATAATATCGCGCATCATAGTCAGGCTAGCTTCATATTCGGGCACCAAAGCTTCGCTGCAACCGCGTTTAATTAACTCTTTCATATGCTCTAAACTGCGGGCGCGAGCCATAACTTTAAGTTGGGGGTTGATAGCGTGGACGGCCTCTTGAACCATGGTCGAATCGATAGGATCGGGGATAGTAATAATTAACAAGGCTGCTTTATCTAAGTCGGCAGCTTTTAAGAGATCGCTAGAAGCGCCATTTCCTCCGATAACGGCATAACCGTCCTCTTTAGCTTTTTTGACTCGGCGCGGATTCGATTCGACGATCAGGATCTTGGTAGAATTGGGAATAGCTTCAGCCAAGAAACTGCCCATATAACCGTAGCCTACGATTACTACGTGATCTTTAAAGCCGACTTGGGACATAGGAATACTGTTGGAGGGCTTGGTCTTGGTACGTTTTCTCCACCATTGATAGATAGGGTCGGCCATATTGGCAAAGAGAGGGGTAATAGCGATAGTAATGGCGGCTACGGTAATGCAAAGTAAGTAAATATCGTTGCTAATACCGTTACTAGAAATACCGGTACGGGCCAAAACGAAGGCAAATTCACCGACCTGGAACATATAAAGGCCTACTGCGATCGGCATAATATTGACATAACCGAACATGCGAGTAGTAATACCGAAGATCAATACTTTGCCTACTAAGAGGACGCCTATAGTGATAGCAATTAAGCCCCAGTTGTTGATAATAAATTGGGGTTGGATCAACATACCTACGGAGCAGAAGAAGAGCAACGAGAAGAGATCGCGCAAGGGGGCAATTTCACTTAAAGCGTGGTGGCTAAAATCAGAGCGGGAGAGGATCATACCGGCTAAGAAAGCGCCAAAAGCGAAAGAGAGTCCGATAGTGTAGGTGAGTAAGCCTAAGCCTAAGCCGATAGCTAAAACTGTCACCATAAACAGCTCGCGAGAGCCTAAAGCGGCAATTTTGGCAATAAATTTGGGAACGGCTGTCGAACCGATAGCTACTACAGCGGCAATTAGCACTACCGATTTTATTATAGCCATACCCAGAATATCCAGACCCTGACTTAAATTATTCAGCTCGGGCAATAAGATTAACATAGGGATAACGGCTAAGTCTTGAACGATCAAAATGGCCGTCATTACCTGACTGGACAGAGTGCCAGTAAGTCCTTTTTCGCCCAAAATTTTCAAGACTACCATGGTGCTGGATATAGAGATAATACAGCCAAACCAGATACAATATATCCAATTCCAACCAAAGCAAGTTCCTAAGCCGAAACCTAACCCCACGCAAGCCAAAATTTGTAAAGGCGTACCGATAAGAGCAATCTTTTTAACCGGCGACAATTTTTCTACGGGAAACTCTAAGCCTGCGCTAAAAAGGAGCAGAGCTACGCCTATATCGGCCAAAACTTCTATTTGCTCGACATGGGTTACTTTAGGGCCTATGGTATTGGGGCCAATAAGGATGCCTGCCACAATATAGCCTAACAGGGCGGGCATTTTTAAACGCTGGGCTATTAAGCCACATATCAGCGCAACGACGACAATTTGTACAATATCTCCAGCTATTCCCACTGAATTATCCTTTTTTTTATAGAGTTTTTTGGTTTTGACACACAATAAAACAGGCTGTCGGTTGCAGCCTGGTTATGAAAAGTTGCTCTTCCAATTCTGCGTCTCTTTTTACCATCTTATTAGTTATGCTGTCAGCCGCTAAATCCTGGTCAGCCGAATAAGCTGTTTTTGAGCTATCGCCAGGATTTTTTATAGAGTAAGTCTCTTAACTTTATAGAGAAAACTTCTTAAGAGTCAGTCTATTAGGAAAATCTTAAACTGGGAGTATATTCTTTAAGAACTTACCCGTCCAGGAGTAATCGTTTTGGGCTACCTCTTCGGGAGTACCACAAGCTACTATTTGGCCGCCGCCCGTGCCTCCTTCGGGGCCCAAATCGATTAACCAATCGCAATATTTTATCACTTCTAAATTATGCTCGATAATAATCATAGAGCCGCCAGCTTCTACTAAGCGGCGCAAGACGCCCATAAGTTTGGCTACATCGTCAAAATGGAGACCGGTAGTAGGCTCATCTAAAATATAGAGGGTACGCCCCAAAGCTCTTTTGGCAAGTTCGCCAGCTAACTTAATACGTTGGGCTTCGCCGCCGGAAAGGGTAGTGGCCGCTTGGCCTAAGCGAATGTAGCTTAAACCTACATCGAAGAGGGTTTGCAATTTAGAGCGAATTTTAGGATAGTTGGCAAAAAACTCCAGCCCTTCGTCTACGGTCATATCCAAAACTTCGGCGATAGTTTTACCTTTAAAGTGAATTTCTAAGGTCTCGCGATTGTAGCGTCGGCCTTGGCACACTTCGCAAGGGACGCAAACGTCGGGCAGAAAGTTCATCTCGATTTTTAGTAAGCCTTGGCCTTGGCAAGCTTCGCAGCGGCCACCTTTAATATTGAAAGAGAAGCGGCCCGGTTTATAGCCGCGCATTTTGGCTTCGGGAGACTCCGCAAAAAGGCTGCGGATAGCGTCAAACATACCTGTATAGGTAGCTGGATTGGAGCGAGGAGTGCGTCCAATGGGCGATTGATCGATAACGATCAATTTATCGATAAGTTCGGCCCCTTCCACTTTGTCACATTGGCCTAGATCTTCCACTTTTAAGCCTAAATGTTGGGCTAAGTGTTTGTAGAGTATTTCGTTGACTAACGTACTTTTGCCCGAGCCGGATACGCCAGTGACGCCAATCATTAAGCCTAAGGGAAACTCTACGTCGATATTTTGTAAATTATTTTGTTTACAGCCGTAAATAGTAATTCGCTCTTGGCCTCGAGGACGGCGTGGATAAGGAATGGCAATAGCTTTATCTCCACTTAAATACGCTCCCGTTAAAGATCGAGGCTCGTTAAGTATATCTTGCAAAGTGCCGGAAACGACCACTTCACCGCCGTGAACCCCAGCGCCAGGGCCAATATCGACAATATGATCGGCTTCTCTAATAGTATCTTCGTCATGCTCGACGATAATTAAAGTGTTGCCCAAATCGCGCAATCTTTTCAAAGTATCTAAAAGGCGCTGATTGTCGCGTTGGTGTAAGCCTATAGAAGGCTCGTCCAGAATGTATAGTACGCCCACTAAGCCGGAGCCGATTTGGGTAGCCAAACGAATACGCTGAGCTTCGCCGCCAGAAAGGGTAGACGCCGCTCTGTCCAAACTTAGATAGTTTAAACCTACGTTGAGTAAAAACTGGAAGCGGGCTTTAAGTTCGCGCACTATAGGCCTGGCAATAGCTTGATTTTGGGCCGATAAATTTAAGGCTTCTAACCATTGCTGGGCTTTATCGATAGGCTTAGCGCACAATTGGGCGATAGTTAAGCCGTCGACCGTAACCGAGCGGGCTTCGGGCTTTAAGCGAGCGCCGCCGCAAGCTTGGCAAAGGGAATTGACGCGAAACTGGTTTAGCTCTTCTATAGCCCATTCCGAGTTGGCCTCTTGGTAGCGCTTTTCCAACATAGGTAAAGCGCCGGCAAAAGAGGGAACATAACCATTAGCTGGGCAACCATGTAAAATTAAATTCTTCTCTTCTTGGCTAAGCTCTTGCCAAGGCTTATCTAAATCGATCAGTCCCAGTTCGGCTAGCTTTTGGGCTTGGCTCCAAAACCAAGTCTCGCGCATGTGGTAGCGCAAGGAATGGATAGGTTTGCCCCAGGGGGCCAAAGCGCCCTCATTTAAGCTTAAACTTGGGTTGGGGATCACTAAATTTAAGTCTAACTTAGAAACAAAGCCCAAGCCGCTACATTCGGGGCAAGCTCCGAAGGGTGAATTGAAGGAGAAAAGACGCGGCTCCAGCTTGGCAAAGGAAAGGCCACACTCCAAACAAGCTAAGTTTTGGCTGTAAAGTTGTTGGCCGCCTTCTAAGTTTTGGAGCAGAATTACCCCTTCGCCCAATTTTAAGGCCAGCTCTACCGATTCGGCTATGCGGTGGCGGGCGCTTGGTTTAACTACGATGCGGTCGACGACTATCTCTATATTGTGTATGACGTAGCGATCGAGCTGGGGCCAGTCGCCTTCGTCATCTAGACGGATAATTTGGCCGTCGATCCTAATGCGGCTAAAGCCTTTATGGAGCGTGTCTTGCAACAATTTGTGAAACTGACCTTTGCGGCCGCGCACCAAAGGGGCCAAAATATTAAATTTGGAGTCCTCGGGATTATTAAAGATTATCTCTACAATTTGATCTAAGGTTTGGGGGAAGATTTCGCGGCCGCATTTAGGACAGTGAGGTAAGCCGGCTCGGGCGTAAAGTAGGCGCAAATAATCGTAAATTTCTGTAACTGTACCTACTGTCGAGCGGGGATTGGCTGAAGTGCCTTTTTGATCGATAGAGATAGCTGGCGAAAGACCTTCGACACTATCTACGTCCGGCTTATCTAGGCGGCCCAAAAATTGGCGAGCATAGGAAGAGAGCGACTCCATGTAGCGGCGACGTCCTTCGGCGTAGATAGTATCAAAAACTAAAGATGATTTGCCCGAGCCGGAAAGACCGGTGACAACCGTCATTTTATTGCGAGGAATAATTAAATTGATATTTTTTAAGTTGTTTTCCCGCGCCCCTTTAATAATAATTTCTTCTAAAGCCATCTTCTTTTTTCGTTTTCGATTGTAAGTAAAAAGTTAAACTCGAGGCCGCCGCACCTTACCTGGGTAGCCATTGCCCCTAGGAGTAGGTATCTTCGCCGCCCTTTCGGCCTTTTTGCGCCGTTTAAGAGTCAATCCTTTGTCACTTTCGGCCAGCTCTAAGGCAGCTGCGGCGGGCAACCCTTCTAAAATTGAGCTTAGCTGCCTTTTTAAGGAATACATCTGGTCGCGCAGAGCGGCTGCCATTTCAAACTCCATTTGGGCGGCGGCCTTAAGCATAGCTTCTTCCACTTTACTAATTAAAGTGCGCAACTGCTCAATATCTAGGCGACTGCGCTCTTCTGGCCCAATAAAGAGCTGGGCATCGCGATCGGCGGCTTCACTGGGAAGGTGGGAGGCCCCTTCTTGGGTGCGGCTGCCCGAGCTTACCATGCCCAAAATATCTTTAATAGCTTTATTGATCGTTTGGGGCACGATATGATGCTCTTCATTATAGGCTATTTGGATAGCCCGGCGGCGCGCCGTCTCCTCCATAGCCGCTTGCATCGATTTAGTAATTTTGTCAGCATACAAAATAACGCTGCCACTAACATTGCGGGCGGCGCGTCCTATAGTTTGGATTAAGCTGGTATTGGAGCGCAGGAAACCTTCCTTATCAGCGTCTAAAATAGCTACCAAGGAAACTTCGGGCAGATCTAAGCCTTCGCGCAGTAAGTTGATACCTACCAACACGTCGAAGCGGCCTAAACGTAGGTCGCGCAAAATTTCAATGCGCTCTAAGGTATCGACGTCGGAATGTAAATATTTGACGCGAATATCTAAGTTGGCCAGGTACTCGGTTAAGTCTTCAGCCATCTTTTTAGTTAAGGTAGTAACTAAAGTGCGCTCTTTTTGGGAGGCTCTTTTTCTTATTTCGTCAACTAAGTCGTCAATTTGGCCTTGAATGGGACGAACTTCCACTTGGGGATCGACTAAACCGGTTGGGCGAATAATTTGCTCGACGATTATTTCCGAGTTGTCCATTTCGAAGGGGCCCGGCGTAGCGCTAATAAAGACTACTTGGCCAACTTTTTGTAAAAATTCTTCAAAAGATAAGGGACGATTGTCAAAAGCTGAAGGTAAGCGGAAGCCAAATTCCACCAAACTGCGCTTGCGAGCCTGGTCGCCGGCTAGCATGGCTTGCAACTGGGGAATAGCTACGTGAGATTCGTCGATAAAGACCAGCAAATCTTTGGGGAAGTAGTCTAACAAAGTGTAGGGAGGCTGGCCGGCCTTTCGGGATGTCAAATGGCGGGAGTAATTTTCAATGCCCGGACAGTACCCCAACTCTTGCAAGACTTCCAAATCGTAATTAGTGCGTTGCTCTAGGCGCTCAGCTTCCAAAAGCTTACCGGCTTGGCGCAGAGTTTTTAAATGCTCGGTAAGCTCTTCTCGAATAGAATCGATGGCTTTAGCCATCTTTTCTCGAGGCAGAACATATACTTGAGCTGGAGATACTACAATGCGCTCCGGTTTGGAAATAATATTGAAGTTGAGTGGATCTAGCTCGTACATACTTTCGACTTCATCGCCGAAAAACTCAATGCGGTAAATTTTATTTTCATCGACAGGGTAAATATCCAAAATTTCGCCGTTTAGGCGAAAAGTACCGCTGCTGAGAATATCGCAGCGAGTGTAAAACATCTCCACCAATTGACGCAATATAGCTTCGCGGTCCATCTCTTCGCCGGGACGAAAGACTAAAAGCATACGTTTATAATCTTCGGGGTTGCCCAAACCATAAATGCAAGAGACGGAAGAAACGCACAAAGTGTCGGGTCTGTTAATGGCCGCTTGAATAGCTGAATGGCGCAGTCTGTCCAACTCGTCGTTAA
Organism: uncultured bacterium; assembly: GCA_934644775.1. Lineage (GTDB taxonomy): Bacteria > Vulcanimicrobiota > Xenobia > Xenobiales > Xenobiaceae > Bruticola. The sequence continues at coordinate 182,695 of CAKUDB010000001.1, forward strand.
GGGAAGACTCTTTTTCTATATAGCTATCCGTCTGTGGCATATAAGCTTCGGGGCGGTAGTAGTCGAAGTAAGAGACGAAATATTCGACGGCATTTTTGGGGAAAAACTCTTTAAATTCGGAAGTAAGCTGGGCGGCTAGGGTTTTGTTGTGGCTGATAACTAAAGTGGGGCGGCCCAAGCGGGCAATTACTGAAGCTACGGTAAAGGTTTTGCCAGTGCCGGTAGCCCCTAAAAGGGTGACGAAGCGCTTGCCTTCCTGCAGACTTTTGACTAGGTTGTCGATAGCTTGAGGCTGATCGCCTTTAGCTGGAAAAGGGGCGGCCAGTTGAAAGACTTGTTTGCACATACGTTGAACATTCTAGCAAATTGAGCAGCAGATCGGTAGATAATTTGATACTAAATCGCGCTAGATAAAATCGGAGCAGAATATGAACAAGATATGGCAAATGGCGCTGGCTGTGGCCGTAGTTTTTAGCACCTTAAACAGCTCGGTGTGGGCCCAGGAGGCCGAAAGCGCCAGGACTGTCACTTTGGAAAATCTTCAAGCTACCAAATATGAGTTAAAGATAGAAGAGCCTTCTTCCGGTTTGGCCCCCATTTATTATAGCGGCTACTCCCAGTCCTTCTTTCGTCCCAGCTTAACTCTAAGCAAAATTTACGATCTTAAGGCTTTTGCCAATACCGTGCCGGGCACTTTAGCTAAGTTTGCCGCTATCGCCAACGAGCGCTCTTCGGAAGCTTGGAATATTATTACTTCCGAAAGCCAGCAATATATTATCGACACTATGGCCGAAGCTTGGCACAAAAATAATCCTGATGAGGAAGTTGAGTCAGAATCTAAACTTAAAGATAATATGCGGGCTCTTTTTGAAGATCCGGACAACCAAGTGGCCAAAATTTTCTGGCAAGCCTACTTTTTAGGCACCTTTGGGGATATGGAATACAAGATCGATTTCGATAAACTTTCCTTTAAGGAGAGTGGCGATAAAGAAGTTGTCACTATCGGCTCGCGCACTTTCGTTTTAGTTAAAGAAAAGTCGCAATGGAAGGTCGATATTGTCAACTCTAAATTGGAATTAGACCAATAAAAAAGAATGAAGTAGCCCGAGCGGCGCTTCGATGCTTAAGGAGGTTTTTTCTATGAAAAAAAACGGTTTATTCTTGGGTAGTCTTCTAGTGCTTATCGAGTTAATTTGTTGCTCGGTTGCCTATGCCCAACGCTGGGAGCCCAGTGGTGATAAATTGATCTATAATGGCCTTATTCCAGCTGAAGAAGCTAAAATAAAACAACAAGCTAGCCAAGTTTTACAAATGGGTTTGAAGTATTATTTTGAAAAGAATCCTTTGACTTGGAATTATTTGAGCGCTTCTTCTAAGCGGGCTATTTCTCGGCAAATCGCTCAAAGTTTAATTTCTAGCGGAGCTGTACGAGGCGACGTCTACGAAGTTTCATGCATGGTGGAAAAAGAACTTAACAATACCAATAGTGATTTTGCTAAAAAATGTTGGGCTACTATGCAATATGGCACTTCAGCTCATCCTTACTACCGCAACGGACAAATAATTTTGAGTGATTTTAAAGTTGGTGTAGATAAAGATAAGAATGTCTTTTTCAACTATACCAAGGGTACTAATACCCAAGGATACTACGTTGTAGTAAAAGAGGGCAACGGTTACAAGCTTGATTTAATAACTTCTATCCAAGCTTCTATCAATACCGATAATGACGGCAAGCGCTAGATTAGATAAAGGCGGTAAAATTTGCGCAGCTTAATTAAAAATAGAATGTCTATTCTATTAAAAAAGAAGTAAGGGAGTGAAGTTTATGTTAAATAGAAGAAACGGTTCCGCGCTGGTTGTTGGTTTGTTTTTGTTGGCTCTGCTTTTTAGCGTAGTGCCTGCTCAAGCTGCCCAGGGTGAAGAAGTTGCGGCTGTAAACGCATTTAAGACATTTGTAAAGTATGTCCAAATACAAGATGGCAGAGTGTGGAATTTATTTACTGCGCAGAGTCAGAACTTGTTTATAGAAATGAGTGTTGATGCTGCTGTGTCCGATCCCAATATGAAGGCTCTTATGCAAAAAGAAGGTATGTCTCGTCAAGATCTGGTGCAGTTGATAAAAGTTGAATTAGCTAATCCTAATAGCGAAATGGCCAAAGCTTGCTGGGCTGAAGCTAGCAAGTATTTCCCTACAGAAGATATAAGTAATGTTGAGTTTACATCTGTAATCAGCGGCAATACGGCTACTATTAGTAGTCCCGATAGTTCTGGTTCTTTAACTATGATTAAAGAAAATGGCCAATGGAAGATTGACGTGCTTAGCGTTATGGGTAAGTAGTTGTCAAAAGAAAGAATAGGGGAAAAAGCAGTTTGTACTTCTGGTCAAACTGCTTTTTTTGTGGGATAGTTAGGCTATCCCTTATAGAAAGTCGAGTTCTATTATGATATATAAAAAAATGGGGCGTAATTTCTATTTAGCTCTAGTTATAGTCGCAATTTTCTTCTGTTCTGCCTGTAATGCCAAAACTTCAGGGCAAGCTGAAGAACAACAAGTTTTGGCAACTTTTGATAAATTCCTAAAATTGGGCGCTCAAGGAGATCCTACCGCTTGGAATTTACTTACGGCAGAAGGTCAAAAGATTGCCTTAGAAATAGTGGCTCAAGGTTATATTGAGGGAAAGGCCGAGGATAACGCTAAAGAAGCCGCTAAAATTGATATTGATGAATTGATCGAAAAATTGCGCGGCGAAATGGAAGATCCGGAAAGTGAAATTGCTAGGATGCTTTGGGAAGGCTTAAAAGAAGATATTGCCACTTTAGATAACGGTAAAACAACCTCCACTTGGAAAGCCAAAATTGAGGGAGATAAAGCCCTTTTAACCCCTCCTGACGACGATACTCCCATGCAAATGGTTAAAGAAAATGGCCAGTGGAAAGTGGGCCTTTTTGAAACATTGCATGAAATAGGTATGCTTTAACTTAAATAAGGAGTAAAGAGGAATTATGCTAAAAAAAATTAGTCTCTGGCTAGCTTTAGTGGCTCTAGTTTGTTTTGCTTGGGCTTGTAGTGGCGGTCAGGAAGAGGCTGTCAGCGCTGAATATGATACTTTTATGAATTTGTGTCGCAGTGGCAATCCCGAAATTTGGCAACATCTCACTAAAGAGAGTCGCCGACAGATTGTCGACAACTTTGTCCAATTTGAAATTCAACAACAACACGCTAAAGAGGCTCCACAAGTTTTAGCTACTCAAGCTGAGCAAAAATTGAGCAGCGGTTCCGATCAGGGCGCTCGAGAAAGTTTGGCCAATTTTGGCAAAGATATAATAAACTTCTATTACGATTTACAAGTTGGCAAACATGGTACCGTTGTAAAAGTAAATGGCGATTATGCCGAAGTAGTTAATGAAGATAAGATGAAATATTTAGAGTTACATAAAGAAGAAGGTGCTTGGAAGATTGCTGCTGTAGAGAGTCGCACTACGCGCTTTTCCAAACGCCATTTTGGTTCTAAAAGGAAATAGTCTTTAGCGACAGGACTGGCTAAAATATGCCTGGTATTTGGGTTGATTTTAGGCGGTCTTTTTTTATCTAACCGTTTTTAGCAACGATCGAGAAAGAATTTAACTATGAATAAAAAGATTAGTCTGAGCTTAAGTTTGGCTTTGGCTTTATGCTTTACTTCAGCTTGTTCGCTAAAAAATCACGATTCGGCAGCTAGGCCTCAAGCCACGCTGCCAAGCGCAACAGTAGCGACGAGCAATATTAACGAAAATGAATATAACAACGCTACTGAGAAGGCGGCCGTCCAAGCTAATTTGCAAGCTTTTTTCCGCTGTGCTAAAGCTCAAGATCCTCGCGCTTGGTTCTACCTTACCGACGAAAGCCAAGCTATAGTTAATAAATTTTTAGCTAGAGCTACCAGTTTGGTTGACAAAACTATAGCGGCCCAGAAAAACCACCAGGAATTGGCTGCCGAAATTGGTGCAGAGATGCAAGATCCTACTTCCAAAACAGCCACTAGTTTTTGGGCGGAAAAAGGCCAAGCTATTGCTGAAGAATACGCTGCCTTCGATCCCCAGTCGGCCAAGCTTAACATTAAAATTACTGGCGGCGAAGCTAAAATAACTAACACTAAAGATCCAAGCTTAGTTTTAACTATGTATAGGCAAAGGGGCTTTTGGAAAATAGCCGCCGACTTGCAATCTTCTCGCGCCACTTTAGAAAAACAAACTTCCGACTCTGGTACCCAATATACTTTATTTAACGCAAAAGCTGAAAATGCAGCCGTAAAGGAATCTTTTAGTCAAGGTTTACAATATGCCCAAAAGGGCGACGCTAAGCTATGGAGCCTTTTAGACGAGCAATGTAAAGAAGGCATCTATTCTTTCTTTATTGTTAATATGAATAGGGATACCGAGCTCGATTCCGCTAAAGTTAAAGAGCTTAAAAGCCAAATAGCTCAGGCCTTTAACGAGCCCAATTCAGAGTTGGCTAAAGAGTTTTGCCAAGCTCGAGGCCAAGTCTTTGTTAAAAATTACGGACAAATAGAGCTTGATAAAGGGCAAACCGATATAAACGTAATTGGTGATTATGCCGAACTTGTCGATAAAAAAAGCGGCCAAGTGCTTTTGAGCTTTTATAAGCAAGACAATGTATGGAAAATGGCCGTGCGCAAGATCTAGTTCTATTTTGCAAACGAAAAACGCGACTTGGTCATAAAATTTCCAAGCCGCGTTTTTTTATAAATATTAATTGTGATCTTTTATCGATTTCGACAACAACTGCCCATCAGCGTAGGCTATATCATCCGTTAACTGTTTAACGTATTCTGTATAGCTAATATCAAGCTGACTGAAATTAGTTGAAAAGATTTGGCTATTGTACTCAGCTTCAGTAATTGTGGCAAGCTTCATACGCAAACATTCAACAAAAGATTGGCTTTTTGTTTTTTTAGCTACGTCTTCAAAGACTTCTCCTAACCAAAAAAAATCCTCAATAGAACATTTTGTTAAGAGAAAATTGACAGTATCTTGCATGTTTTTGGACATGATAGATACCTCTTGGTTTCAACATTTTTGCATACCTAAATCATCGTTAATGTTTAGCTGCAAACGCTTAGTTAGTATCGATCTTAATTTGTGCACGTTAGCTTTTAATATCGCCAAAGGAAAGTTGGTCTACTGTTTTGCTAATCGGAGATGAGAGAACGTTATAAAGAGCATCTTCTAATTCCAAATTAAGTTTGTGTCTGTAATTTAGGTAATATGATATTACAAAGGCTTTATAAACGTCTCCTAAAGTAACATACTCGAACTCCTTGCCCAAACCATAAAAATTGCCGTTGGGAATACTTAACTTACTAATGACATCTTCCACAACTTCTTCAATAGCTAGGCAATGGTTTATATGGGCAAATTTTAACTGTTTGGTAAGTTCTTTTTTGGGAAAAAGCTTAATAACATCTGAAATATAGTTGTTAGTCTCTTGAGCTATATAGACGAGAAGACTACACACATAGTGGAGATCGCTTTCCATATTGAAAGTAAACTTCATAAACTAGCTAAACCTCCTTATAATTGATAAACTTTAAGCATTTTAAAGCTTTTTCGTTGCAGAAACAAATCTGATGGGTGATTTTGTTTCTGCTCTTTGCCAGCTCGAGAACTTCTTTTTTTGTCATAGCACCGCTTTTTAAATAGCCCAAATATCGCCAAAACTGATCATCTCCGACTGGCCCTTCTACAATATCGTAAGCATGTTGTACGCCATTACGACATTCGGCCATAAAATTAAGCCATTCGTAAGATTCAGCAGAAAATTTTAATATATTCAGATTAGTATCAGGTGTATAGTGGTAAATATTTACAATAGCTATGCAGTTTTCTGACTTGGTCGCTCTATTCATTGCCCATTCTTTAGCTTGAGAGTAAAGCTCAGTGCAATAGAAGCCCCATGAAAAATCTTTTCTACCATAATTAGTATTTGCGTGTGGAACTGGAACTTTTATTACCGCATTGGAACCATGATATAACTTCATAATTATATATACCTTTTTATGCAAATACTCCCGGCAGCGGTGTGGCGCAGGCTTGGCAGCAGCCTTGGGCGGCGTCAAAGTCCTTATACTCAATTAAGTTGAGCAAGCGCTCAATAAGTAAGCGGCCGCATTTTCTGCAGTAGGTCGACTGGCTGGCTGGATCGGCGATATTGCCTGTGTAGACGTAATGTAAGCCGACTTCTAAGGCTATTTTTCTGGCTTTGAATAAAGTTTCCGGCGGAGTCTTTTCTTTATCGAGCATAAGGTGGGCCGGATGGAAAGCGCTCAAGTGGAGCGGCACATCTGGGCCCAGTTCTTTATAGATCCAGCGGCTTAAGTCTTTTATCTCTTGCTCTGAATCGTTTAAGCCGGGAATAATTAAAGTAGTTAGCTCTAGCCAACATTTGGTATGTTCTTTTACGTAAATTATCGTCTCTAAAATGGGCTTAATGTCGGCTTGGCAATAATCTTTGTAAAATTGGGGATTAAAAGCTTTTAAGTCGATATTGGCGGCGTCTATGTGGGAGAAAAATTCAATGCGCGGTTTAGGATTGATATAGCCGGCCGTAACAGCTACGGTGCGTAAGCCCAAAGAGTGGCACACTTTAGCACTTTCAATAGCATAATCGGCCCAGATAATAGGATCGTTATAGGTAAAAGCTACGCTCTCGCACTGATAATTTAAGGCGACTAGGCCTATCTTTTGTGGAGGCAGAGGCAATCCTAACTCTTTTTCGCGACAATTTTTAGTAATTTGCGAATTTTGACAAAAGCGGCAGCCCATATTGCAACCCAAAGTACCGAAAGAGAGGACGCGGCTTTGGGGCATAAAGTGATAGAGAGGCTTCTTCTCGATAGGATCGATAGCAGCTCCGGTAGTTAGGCCAAAAGAGGTATTGACGATATGTTGGCCATTATTTTGGCGAATGTAACAGAAGCCGCGCTGTTGGGGCGCTAATTGGCACTGACGGGGACAGAGCTTACATTGCCAACGCCCGTCGGCTAAGGGCTTTTCCCAGCAGTTGGGGGTAAATCCCGAATTACGCATAGGTGAATTGTCTCGATCCAACAAGTTCCAAGCCTCCTAAAAGTAAGATAAAAGGCTGCCCAATCTTTGTCAAAAATTAGACAGCCTCCACTTTAGTCAAAATCTATCTAGCTACAGCTAAAAGCTTATAACCTCGAGCTGAACTTGATAAATACTCTATATCAGTAAGTTAGAAGAGCCACAAATATTTCTCTTCCAAAGTATTTAAGAGCTTTTCGAAGTCGTGGCAAACTTCGTCTTGGCCCAAAACGATACGTCTTTCGCTGCCGGGCTCAGCTAAGCGAATTTCATAGACATTCTTCTCCACGCGGAAGAAGCCGGGCAAATCGCTCTCTTGGAACTCTTTAAGAGTGGCAAAGAGGTTGAGCTTTTCGCGGAACGGGTTGCTATCGTAGGGGCAGAAAGTAGTGCAATTGCCGCAGTAGTTGCACATCTGGTCGATATGGAGGATGACGGGCATCTTTTCGCCTTCAACTTCGATAGGCACATAAGCCCGGTTGGGACAAGCTTGGACGCAATTAGTACATACTGTATTGCAAGACAAGCAACGCCTATTCTCTTGAGCAGCTTGGAGGTAAGGGAACATTAAGCCGTGTTGGGCATAGATCTCTTGGACGCGAATAGCGCTGGCTTGAGGTACGGTGTAAGTGTAAGCGCCGACAATAGCTTGGGCTACTTTGGTAGCGTCGGCAATACCTTCAACTACGGTGGCTGGCCCCTTCTTGGCGTCGCCAATTACGTAAACGTCCGGGTCGGAAATGGTACTCAAGTCTTCCTGTAAAGCTACAGCTCCGCGCTCGTTAAGCTCTAAGCCTTGGCCTTTAAAGAAGTCGCCTTCTACCTTTTCGCCGACAGCCGCTATTAAAGTGCTGCAAGGCAAAGCCACTTCTTCTTCGGTTTCAACAGGAGCGCGGCGGCCCGATTGGTCGGCTTGGCCTAAGACGACTTTTTGGCAAATAAGTTGGCCATCTTCTAAAGACTTAGGGGCCAACAATTCGGCAAATTCGACGCCATCTTCTAAGGCCAAAGCCAACTCTTCTTCGTCGGCGGGCATATAGCGGCGAGTACGGCGGTAGACCAATTTTACATTTTTAACACCGTCGATTCTCTTGGCAGCGCGGGCTGCGTCCATAGCGGTGTTGCCGCCGCCGACGACGATCACATCTTCGCCTAAGCCTTCTACTTCGCCAGCTTTGGCTTGACGCAAGAAGTCAATTACGTTAATAGCTTCGCCTTTAGCTAAGCGGAGCTGTCCGGGCTTGTAAGCACCGACGGCGTAAATCACTTTGTTAAAGCCAGCTTTTTTGAGCTCGGCCAAAGCGGGGGCGGCGCTATTAAGCTTAATTTCGCAACCCATAGCTTCTAAAAGCTCGGCGTCGCGCTTAATGGCACAGTCGGCAATGCGGAAGTGGGGAATAACCCAAGCGACGATACCGCCGAGCTTGGCGCTCTTTTCAAAGAGGGTGACGCGACAATTTTGGCGAGCCAACAAGAAGGCTGCTGCCATACCGGCCGGGCCGCCACCGACGATAGCTACTTGGGGAGTATCGGCAGCCAAGACGCGCTTAGCGGTTTGGGCTTTAATTTCGGCTAAAAGCTCTTCGAAGCCGCCGCGAGCAGCTTGCAATTTGGCTTGGCGAATATGTACGGCATCTTCATAGAAATTGCGAGTGCACTTAGTTTGGCAATTGTGAGGGCAAATAGTGCCGGTAATAAAGGGCAGGGGGTTCTTGGCCGTAATTAAGCGCAAAGCTTCCAAATAGCGTCCCTGACCGACTAAGCTTATATACTCGGGAATATCTTGGTGGATAGGGCAACCGTGGCTACAAGGAGAAATAAAGCAACGGAAGCGAGGTACCTTCTCTTTGATTTTGCGAGAGGGCAAAGGTTTTATGGCCTTAAGATTGCGGGCGTTAGTGCGGGCATCTTCAGCCAAGGCGGAGATTAAGCCAACTTTGACACTATCAAAAGGACGGTACTCTTCTTTAACGAGCTCTTGGGCAATCTGGGTGCAGCGCTGATAACCGCCGGGTTTAAGTAAGGTAGTAGCTAAAGTGATAGGCCAAATATTAGCTTTAAATAAGGCGACGATATTGAGAGCGTCGGCACCGCCAGAGTAAGAGATGCGCATATTGCCGTCAAAGGTTTGGCTAATTCGCTTGGCCAGCTCCATAGTTAAAGGATAGAGGGAGCGACCGCTCATATACATTTCGTTGCCGGGTAACTCTTGATGAGCAATGTCGACGGGGAAAGTGTTGGTAAGTTTCAAGCCAAAGCTGACGCCGTTGTTCTCAGCCAATTTGAGCAAGCGAGTGAACATAGGCACTGCGTCGCTCCATTGCAAGTCGGCTTTGAAGTGGTGATCGTCAAATTCGATATAGTCGAAGCCCATCTTGTCCAGAGTGCGGCGGGCAAATTCGTAGCCGAGCAAAGTGGGGTTGCACTTGACGAAGGTGTTAAGCTTTTTAGTTTCGATAAGGTAAGAAGCAATGCGCTCAATCTCTTGGGGCGGGCAGCCGTGCAAGGTGGAAAGGGTAATAGAGCGACAAATATGAGGGTTGATTTGCTCGACATATTGGGCGCTGACATTGGGCAAACGATCTAAGTTGGCCAAAGTCCACTGGCGACATTCTTGCCAAACTTCAGTCTGGGAAGCGTCTTTCAAGCCCTCGATAAAGCTATCGATCTTGGGAGAGCAAATCCCTTTGAAGTCGTAGCCTACGCTCATATTGAAGACGAAGCCATTAGGATCGCCCCAACCGAATTGGGCGCTTAAAAGCTTTAAAGCCCACCAAGCTTTAACATATTCGCCGAAAGCCTCTTGGACTCGCAATTCGGTAGACCATTCCACGTTGTAACACTCGTCTTCGGCGGCGATACAGGGCTTGGCTACGGGCAAATCTTCACCGTCTAAAGTTTGGACAGTTTTCAGCTCGAAGAAACGGCTGCCGGCAAAGTAGGCGGCGATAATATTTTGGCTCAGCTGAGTATGAGGGCCAGCGGCTGGGCCAAAGGGGGTCTCTAAAAATTCGCCAAAAATTGTCAGCTTTTTGGCTGCGGGCTTAAAGGGGTGGTTGATAGAGAAGACGGTACCCTTTTGGGCATATTCGCTAAGGATGCGCTCCATTAAGGGGCCAAAGGCTAACGGCGTCATTCTGTCGGACATGTGAGAAAACTCCTTAAATATTGGTAGGTAGTAGGTAAAAAATTAGGCCAAAGATTAGGCGTTGACAGCTTTCCAAAGCTGGGCGGCGCTGGCTCGGCACCTTTTCATTAAGTCGGCTTCGTCGGCTACTAAGATCTTGCGATCGGCCATAAGCACTTTACCGTTGCAAATAGTGTGAGTGACAGAGCGTCCATTCATACCGAAGAGTATATGGCCGTTGCTATTGGTGCCATCCATGGGAGTGAGAGGATCGTAATCGGTGACAATTACGTCGGCGTAAGCCCCTTCTTTAAGTACGCCCAAGGGTTTGCGGAAGAAGCGAGCCGCGATCTTGGCATTATTTTCAAAGAGCATAGTGGGAATCTCTACCCAAGCTACAGTGGGATCGCCCAAGTGGTGTTTGTGGATAATATTACCCACTTTGTAGCTTTCCAACATATCGTTGGTGTAGCCGTCGGTACCTAAACCCAAGGTGAGTCCCTTTTTGAAAAGTTGAATGACCGGGCCGCAACCTACGGCGTTGCCCATATTAGATTCGGGGTTGTGGACGACCATAGTATTAGTCTCTTTAAGCAAGTCCATTTCGGCAGGGCTGACGTGGACACAGTGGATAGCTAAGGTTTTTTCGCCTAAAATGTTTTGCTCATAGAGGCGTTCGACGATCCGTTTGCCATATTTATGCAAAGAGTCAGAGACGTCGGAAGGGCCTTCGGCGACGTGAATGTGATAGCCGGCTTCGCGCCCTTTGTGATCGGCGCAGAAAGCTAAAGTTTTGTCACTTAAAGTAAAGGCGGCGTGTAAACCCATCATAGCGTGGATCATGTCGGAATCGTCTTGGGCGGCTTCGTTGATCATGCGCTCATTTTCGAATACCGATTCTTCCATTTTCTGCTGGCCGTCGCGGTCGGAGACTTCGTAGCATACGCAAGCGCGTACGCCTAATTCTTTGGCCGGTTTAACGATCTGATCGAGGCTGTAAGGAATATCGCCGTAGCTGGCATGATGGTCAAAGATAGTGGTGACGCCGTTTTTAATACAATCGGTAAAGACGGCATAGGCAGAGAGGAGATCGTTTTCCAAAGTGAGTTGGCGGTCGATTCTCCACCACATACCTTCGAGAATATCGTTAAAATTTTGGGGATTATAGTTAGTCAGAGAGAGGCCGCGAGCGAAAGCACTGTAAATATGGTTGTGGGCATTGATCAGGCCGGGCATAATGATGCCGCCTTTAGCGTCGATAAATTGGGCTTGGCTATATTTTGCTTTAAGAGTGGTCAAGTCGCCCACTTCTTTTATAGTATTGCCCTCAATGGCCACAGCGCCATTTTCATAGAAAATGTTGTTATCACGGGTAATAAGTCTTCCGTTACCGACTAAAAGCATTTCTTCATCCTCTCCATTGCGCAATTTGAACAGTCGGTATATTTTCGAATATACTGCCTGCTTATCCTGTTCTTTAATGCAGTAAAAAGTAATAGAGGGGGGCGAGGCGCTCTGGAAGAGGGCGAAGGGTGCTTATTTCGTTTCTGCCTTCAATGTTGTAAAATATATAGTGGTCGAGTATTTTTTCACCGTCTTTAAGCTAGTGGGTGTCCCCTTAGCTTAGCAATGGCTGGAGAGATAGGTTTACGAAGCGGAGACTGGGCTCATGGCATATAACGAAAGGCAAGATTCAGATCAAGGTTGGAGCAAACCGCGCCTTAAAGCTAAAAAGAACCAACGCTCTGCTGACGGTGCGGCAGCTCCAGCAGGGGCGGAAGGCCCTAAGAAGGCGGCTTCGTCTGGCGGCGGCCTGAGAGCCAGAATTAGAGCTCGGCGTGAGCAAGAGCGGGTTAAAGGCGTCTCTCAAGGTATTAAGGCTCGCTCTAAGGCCTTTAACCAAAAAGAAGAAGAGAAGGCCGTCCAAGCAGAAGTTGGCACTGAGGCTATAGGTAAAAAGCGCCCTAGCAACAAAAAAAAGTTTAAAAGTAACAAATTGTTCGGCCTCACTTTGTTGGCTCCCGGCCTCGATGAAAGCGACCCTGAAGGTGTAGCCGCCCTAGATGACACTCTAGCCGCCTGCCTAGGCCAAGCTCCCCCTAACGCTCAGCCTGCTTTAGCTATTCCCAGCGCCAACTCTAGCCCTGCCTCCGCCGAAGGGGTCGAGCCTTGGCCTGTCAATAGCTCGTCAGCCCCCCGTAGGCCGGTCTCTCCTCTTCGTCCTTACCCAGGCCCAGCTTCTCAAACTGCTGGCCAGCCGCAACCCCATATTCCGGGTCGCCGCTCTGTAGCTTCGTCGCCAACTCTGGCTCTAGCGGCTGCTTCGGCACCGCCAGAAGGCCCAGCGCCTCAGGCAGCCCCGAGCGCCCCAATAGCCCAAGCTGAGCCTATTAGGTCGGCCGCCCAATTGTCACCGGCTGCCCCTACTTCGCCCCTTCGTCCTTATCGCGGCCAGCCTGGCGAAGCTGTCACCCAGCGCCAGCCCTATATTCCTGGTAGACCTTCTAGCCCTGCTGCTGGCCGTCCCGCTGCTAGCGGCCCTGCTATGGGGAGCCCGTCTGTCGGCGGCCCGCCTAGGGGCGTTTCGCCTGCCGCGCCCAACTTCGGAGCCAACACAGCTTCGGTCTATAGCGCTCCGGTAAACGCTGTCCATTTAGGGGCTTCCCCTTCCAAAAATACGGTCTTGCCTTTGCCAGTTGGGCGCGGCCACAAGGGGGCACCCCCCAAAAATGAAGTCCTTCACGAAGGCGGCAGCCACTACCGCTCGTCGGCGCGGGCCCATTCCAACGACGATTTTAAGAGCTCTAATCGGGAGTTGGCGGCTCGGCCAAACGACAGAGCTGGTCAAGAAGCTGGCCTAGCCCCTAATGAAGAAGAGGAAACTACTACCGAGGGCAAGTCGCTTATAGAATTGTTAGAAAGTGTGCCGGTAGCCAATAAGCGCAAAGGGCCCAGCCGCTACGCTTAATTTTGATAGGGTGCAGAATGCACAACTAAATAGCCTGTTTAGGCTTTAACTAATAGCCTTTGTCTTTAAAAGGTTCTCTTCTGACGGCGGCCCGAGTCGTTTTGAGAGGCCCTAGAGTGCAATTCGTGGAAAAAGGCACCAAGAAGGATAAGGCAAAAAATATTAGGATACTACAGATCAATATATCAGTTTTAATGGCGAGGGAGTTGTGAACAGCTCAGGTTATGATAATAAAAACGGAGGGCTAGGCGGCGGAGATGATGCCGGTCGTCTAGGTTTAAAGTTTGATAATGCCCTTAACGGTAACCATTTAGATCCTGCTACTGTGGTTCACCGTCGGCCCAGCGCTTTGGCTATGCGTCGCGGCACCAATATCAGCCCCTACAGACGGGCCAAGACTGCCTCTACCGCCGCTTCCAGAACGGCTCCAAAAAAATACGATACTCCGCCCAGTTTGAGCGCCCAAGGCTACGGAGACGGTACTTCGGTAAATAAGAGTCCGCAAAACTCATTTGGTACTACCTCCCAAAACTACTCTAGTGGTTTCCAAGGGCAAAATCCTTACAGCGGCTATCCAGCTCAACAAGCCGGTTTCGGGGCCCAGACTAACACTTACGCTCAAACTGGTGGCTCTCCAGGGCAGAATCCCTACGGTGGCTATCCTACTGGGCAGCCCGGTTTTGGCAACACTAATTTAGGCAATAGCTCCTTTCAGGGACAGGCTCCTTACGGCGGCTATCCCGCTCAGCAGGCTGGTTTTGGGGCTCAGCCTAATAGCTTTGCTCAAACTGGTGGCTTTGGCGCTCAGGCTGGTTTTGGCACTCAGACTAACACTTTTGCTCAGAGCGGCACCTGGGGGGGCCAGACAAACTTAATGGCTCAGACGGGCGGCTTTGGTGGACAAAACCGCTCACCTTTTGCCAGCGCTTATGGTTCGCCCCCAGCTATAGATCGGCGTGAGGGTAGTTTAAGCGACGTTTTGCTGGCTTCGCGCCGCAGTTCCAACCCCAATGCCAGCTTAGGAGCAGGCGCTTCGGGAGGCGAAGGGGGCGATTCCTTAGAGTCTTCTGGCCATTTGAGTCCGGCCGAAACTTATGCCAAGTTAGTCGAAGAAAGCCAGCAAGAGCGCAACTCTTGGCGCGGTTTTGTCGCCTGGTTTAAAGGCGGCGGCAAATATACTGTACTAAGTTTTATCATTGTGGTGCTGGCCCTTTCCCTTTTCACTTTGTTTTTATTCCACCGCATAAGTAAGAACAATGAAGAAGTAGCTGAAGAGCCGAGCCGCCGCCTTACCGAGTCTAAAGCCGACTTCGCCCCCAAGGTAGAACATTCTGAGCGCAAGTCTAAAGAGCCTGAGCGCTCTGCCGAGCCAAGCAAAGTTAATAAAAAAGCGGCTACCGAAAAATATAGTGGGCGGGCCGAGGCTTTAAAAGCTCCCTCTTCGTCTGGATCTAAGCCCAAAGGCTCAACTAAAAGTCAGGCGAAGGCGCCTACTAAAGCTAAGTCAGTTAAAGCTGCTCCGGCCAAGAAGGCCCAGCCCAAGCCTGCTCCTCCCAAAGAAGAATTGGGCGACGACGAGCCTACCTATTACGGAGAAGAAGGGGACGACTCCGCTTTCCGCATGAATGACGACGATTTTGCCCCTTCGGTGGATATTGAATACTAGGTTAAAGAAGGAAGGGTAAAGGGGCCACCTCTTCGAAAGGGCCACACTGTTTGTCTTTTCGCCTTTTTAGAGGCAGACCTAGTTTGTTGTGCGAGGTTTTTTATAATGGTCGCTGCTCAGAATAAATTTGAGACGACTGGTAGGGTTTTGGTTGCCGGCTCGTTGGCGTTCGATTTCATTATGCGCTATGCCGGGCTTTTCAAAGAGCACATTCTGCCTGAGCGTTTAGATTCCATCAATTTGTCGTTCTTGACTGAGCGAGCCCGCAAAGAACGGGGCGGTTGTGCCGGCAATATCGCCAACGCTTTGGCCCTGTTAGGAGAACATCCCCGCATAGTGGCTACTGCCGGTGGAGATTTTGAGCAGTATCGTTTCTATCTTGAAAATAGGGGCGTAGATACTTCTTGTATTGCCGTTTACGAAGACGAACTGACGGCTACGTGTACGGTTTGCGCCGACAAATGTGACAATCAGCTTACTTTTGTCAGTGTCGGGGCTATGGCCGAAGCTCACAATTTAGATTTAAGTAAGTTCGCTACCAAGCAAACTAAGTTGGCTATCGTCTCTCCTGACGATCCCCAAGCTATGAACCAGCACTGCCAGGAAGCTAGGCAAGCCGGTATTCCTTTTATTTACGATCCTTCTTTCCAAGTGATCGCTTTTTCTGGCCAGCAGCTTTTAGCTGACGTCAAGGGAGCTAAAGCTTTAATCGTCAACGACTACGAGTTTTCGCTTTTCTTAGATAAGACTGGCCTAACTCAGCCCCAGCTTAACGAATTGGTAGAAGTTATTATTGTTACTAAAGGCGGCCAGGGCAGTACCGTCTACACTGATAAGGGTGAAGTTATCCATATCGATCCGGTAAAAGTTGAAGCTGTCGACCCTACCGGGGCTGGCGACGCTTTCCGCGGCGGTTTGATCTATGGTTTAATTAACGGCCTTCCCTTAAAGACTTCTGCCCAATTGGGCAGTGTCTGTGGGGCTTATGCCGTCGAGCATTTAGGTACTCAAAATTATAGTTTTACTAAAGAAGCTTTCAAAGAGAGATACGAATCTACTTTTAATGAGCCTGTGCCTAGTTGCTTAGTTTAGTTTCTACAAGTTTTGGCTAAATATAAAGAAGAGCTCTGCTCGCTTTAGGCGGACAGGGCTC
This sequence comes from uncultured bacterium, assembly GCA_934644775.1. Taxonomy (GTDB): domain Bacteria; phylum Vulcanimicrobiota; class Xenobia; order Xenobiales; family Xenobiaceae; genus Bruticola. Next base: position 198,713 of record CAKUDB010000001.1, read on the forward strand.
TTTAGTTTTTAGCTGACTGATTATACAAATGGCCGCCTTCGCCTAAAAGGATAGCCTGGCCGAGAGTTAGTTGGCCAGGCTAGGGCCTAAGGGGCTAAATTAAGGACAAACGGCTACGCCCCAAGGAGTAGATTGGGGCATAGGGGAGCTAGTGTTGATAACGCCGCCGCTGCGACCGTCTAATATGCTGATATTGCCGCTGCCGGTGCAAGCTACAAAGACTTTACTGCCGTCGGAAGTGCAAGCAATACCCACCGGCCCTTTACCTACTGGAATAGTGGCTATAGGCGATTGGTTTTGGCCATTGAGGACGGTGACATTGTCGGAGCCCTTATTGGTAACAAATACCTTGGAGCCGTCGGGGGTAATGGCTACTCGCTGAGGGTTGACGCCGACGCGGACTCGCCCCATTTCCTGGAAAGTCCAGGCGTCGATTACGGAAAGATCGCCTGAGCCAGCATTGGCTACGTAGAGGAAGCGGCCGTCGGGAGAGAGCTCCATACCGCAGGGATTGGCCCCTACTGGCAAGGCCTTTTCGGGAATGCCCGTAGAGACATTGATGGCCAAAAGTTCACCTGAAGAGGTAGTACCCATAGCTACAAACATGCGGGTACCTTCGCGATTGATAACGGCAGCGCGGGGTTGGCCAGCTTCGCCGGTACGCATACGTGGCAAAACAATAGAGCGTTGGGGAGCATTGCTGACCGGATCGATCAAGATAACGCTAGGAGAAGCGCTCATTACTGTAGCTATAATATAGTTGCCATTTTGGGCCATACGCAAGTCGGTGACAATACCGCCAGCCGGAATAGAAGTAAGCAATTGGTTGTCGTTGGCCGTATCGTAAATTTGGATCATGCGATCGGAGGTGCTTACGTAGAGCCTGGTGCCCGAGGCGTTAAAGGCGGCCCAGAAAGGCTGAGTGCCCAAGGCTTTATAGTTAGGATTGCCGGGGGCGTCGCCATTCATAATCATTAAGGAATTGGGGTTGGCGTTGAAGGTAGAACCCTGCACAGCCGTCATCATATCGTGGGCGCTGCCCAATTGGGTAGGCATTTGGGCATTTTGAGCCATGGTATTAGTGACGCCGAAGGGGTTTCCTTGGCCCAAAAGGAGCATTTGGGCATAAGATTGGGTTGTGGTAATGGGAGGGGCGTTGTAAGAAGTGCTGCTGCCTGCCGGAGCCCCCTGACCGGATTTGGCAGCTAAGCAAATATAGGCCGTGCCGGGATTGAGGGGAGCGCGTACCCCCTGCATACCGTTAGACATAGTATTGCCAGGGTTCATGCCTGGATTGAGAATAACTGTCACCATAGCCATTTCGCCAAGCCCTTTGGGAACGGTGACGCTTTTTGTTACCATACCTACTCCGGCCTTTTGAACCAACAAAGTATATTGGCCGGGTTTAACAGTAAAATAGAAGATGCCTTGGGAGTCGGTGACGGCTTTTTGTTTAGTCTCTTGTACGGTTACTTCGCAAGAATCTAAGGGCTCGTAGGGCATGTCGATAGCGCTAGCTACGGGGCGGGAAGTAACTACGCTTCCGCATAAGTTGGGACCGCGATATTTATCAAACTTTTTATCGTTATAGTTGGCTTTCTTTTTGGCTATAGCTGGAGCAATAAAAAGTCCCGCCATAAGGGCGGCCACTAAAAATAGCCAAAGAAAATGGACTTTTTTGGCCTGTCTAAGCATCTTTACCTCACTATCTCTTTTGATAAGCTTTGGCTTGATTTTAGTATATCAACGCCTCTAACTGCAACAAAGCTTCACTCTGTTTCGACCTATAAATTTAGAGTTGTCTATAAGCTCTACAGTTTCTAACTTTGGCTTATTTTGGGGTTATCTAAATAAGAAGGTATTATTAAAAATAATTTAACTGACGGCAGGCTTTAAGCTCTGGGTTGGGAACTGTCAAAAAGGTATCTCTTGGCCATTTTAGCAATATCTTAGGAAAGTTTAGGTATAGAGAATGACTGTAATGACGGCTGTTTTTATCTTGGCCCTTTGCCTTTTGCTGATAGTCAAGATGATCTTTACTATAAAAGACTTGCGCCGCCGCCAGCGTGAAAGCGAAGAGGCGGAAGCGCTCGGCTTAAAAAAAGCGGAAAAGACCCTAATACTTGTGGCTGCGATCTTGGGAGTGGTAGCTTTCCTTTGTGCTCTTTATGTCGGTGCCGCTTATCTTTTAGTTTCTGCTATAGACTAGCCTTTTTTGCCCCCCTGATAAGGAGGTTTATTATGCTTTTAAAACTTACTCGCCAGAAAATATTTAGCCTTTTAGCTTTTCTTTTAATGCTCGGTATCTTTTGTCCAGTACCAGTCTATGCAGCCAAAGCCAAAGTTACTCGCAATAAAGTAAGTAAAAGTGGCGACGCCGTTACTTACAACTTAAAATATACGGCTGCTTCCAATTGTAATACGCGCTTTAAAACTTGCTTAGTTAATGCTGACGGTTATGTTTTAGCTAGATGGGACGATATAGATGTAGCCAAGGGTAAATCTCACAACGAGCCCCAAAGGATGCCCAATGTGAGCCAATTACCCCCCAAAGGCGATCTTTTTATTATAGTCAAAGCTCAGCCTACCGCCGGTGGCAGCGAAGGGGAGTTCGGCAGTTGGAAATTTGCCTTTAATCGCTCTGGCAAGCCGGCCATTTATTGTACTTCGGTAAAAAAAGCTAATGATAACGGCGAGACCGTTCAACGCTTTAAGTTCCGCTTTGAGGGCGCTTATCCCAAACATAGTAAGATTCGGGTAGAAATTTACAATGCTGACGGCACCAAGTTAGTTTCTAAGACTCGTACGGCCGGCAAATTTAATGGCAAATATACTCTCAATTGGAACGGCTACCCCGATAAAGGCGGCGTAATGTGTAAAAATGGTAAATATGTCGTCAAGTATTGGATCGAAAATTCCAAACCTAAGCAAAAAGAAGTTAATTTGAAATTTTAGCCTGTTGATTCTTTAGTAGGTAGGGCTCGTTAGTATCTCAGAAGCCCCTGGCTTTAGCCGTAGGGAGTATGTCAAGGAGTGAAAAAGTATGAATTACCGAGGTTTTCTCTGCACTTTGGCCTTAGTGGCTGCTTTTAGTGTAGGTTGTACAGCCAAAACTGCTAATCAGGCCGCCGAGCAGGCTAAATCTGCCGCTTCTGAAGTTGTTGCTGTTTCGGAAGAAGCCAAACCTGCGGTTGAAGTTGCTCAAAATGACGAAAATATTCCAGTTTTGAGTTCAAAAGTCAACCCTAACTTTAAGGTAATTGGTTCTTATTACAGAGAAAATAGCAGCCAGTATAATAATGGCATTTTAGTAATTACCGATTTTAGCGAAGGCTTGAAAATTTTCGAATTTAATATTCTTAGCGGTAGTGAGGCTACCGATTCGGCTACCAGTTATCGTTTGGCCGGTGTTTTTAATGTCGACTTAGATAAAGTTGGACAAGGTGAATTTGATAGTATTGTGGCCGGACAGAATGGTAAGATTCATTTTGAGTTGAGTAAAGACGGTAAAATGATTAACGTAACTGCTGAAGGCCCAAAAAATCAAGTATATGTAGGCAGTTATTCTTACTATCACCCCGGTTTTGATATTAGTCTCGGTTTGGCTAAGGCTGTATTGGAAGAATTGCCCGGCGCTGTTACTGGTTTAACTCAAGCTGCAGGTAAATATACCATTAAACTTTTTGATAATGAAGATCCTTTGCTTGGCATTTACTATGAAGTAGAAGCTATAGACAAGCGTGATCAAGTGATTGGAAGTTATCTTGTTTCTAAAGATTTGCAATCGGTAGTGCGCACTGACATTGGAGATTTGAAAGCTATTCGCGGTGATTTGACTCCAGAAATGAAGAAGGCACTCCTTGAGGTTATGCCCAAAGGCTAAATTTTAGCTTTACATTACTACAAAAGCTCCGCCGCACTGCAATCGAGTCGGCGGGCTTTTTTTTATTATTTTGTTGCCGATTTATAGCTCTTTTATTAAGATCGTCGGCCCAGCTCCATTCTATGTTAAAATTAAATAGAGCTTTTTTAATTTTGTCTCAAACTACTTTCTAATGTGGGAGGGGAAAATACAAATGATTCCATTAAGAATTGAGCGTCTGTTGGTCGGCCAGATTGTAGAGCAAGATCGGGTGGAATACAAAGAGGGATGGAATCCCAACGACATTATTCATACCATTTGTGCTTTTGCCAATGATTACAATAACATGAATGGTGGCTACTTAGTTATAGGAGTACAAGCTAAAGATGGATTACCTATTTTGCCTCCTAAAGGTATTGCCGCTAATGAGCTAGATGCTATTCAGCAAGCTATTTTTCAATATTGTAATCAGATTTCGCCGCGCTATATTCCTAGAATTGAAGTAGTTGATTATAAGAATTCAGGCGTTTATTTGCTATATTTATGGTGTGTAGCTGGAGATAGTGGTCCATATCAGGCGCCGGTTAGTGTTTATGCTGAAAAAGGACAAAAGGCAGATCGTCGTATGCACTATTGGATTAGGCCTGCTTCTTTAACTACTGCTGCCAAACAAGATGAAGTAGCCGAACTTTTTGATAAATTTAATTCGGTGCCCTATGATGATCGCGTCAATAGGAAAGCTTCTATAAAAGATATTAGGCGTGGTTTTTTAGAAGATTTTCTCAGAGACAGTCGCAGCAGTTTAGCTGAAGACATAAATAAGAGTAGTTTAGAAGAACTTTTGCTGGCTTTAGAAGTTGCTAACGAAACAGATACTGAGCTTGATATACGTAATATTGGTGTTTTAATGTTTACCGAAAGGCCAGATAAATTTATTCCTGGCGCCCAGATCGATTTAGTTAAGTTTCATACTGAGGAAGCTGAAGGCTCAGATGATTTTACAGAAAAAACTTTTTATGGTCCTATTTGGAAGCAAGTGCGCGATGTACTCGATTATCTTTATGTAAATGTAATTGAAGAAAAAGTAGTTAAGGTGCAAGGCCAAGCCGAAGCTGAACGCTATTTCAATTACCCTTATAACGCTTTAGAAGAAGCTATAGTAAATGCTGTTTTTCATAAGTCGTATCGCGAGCCGGAGCCTGTAGAAATTCGAGTTTATATAGATAAGATAATTATTATCAATTATCCTGGCTTAGCTAAATGGATTAACTTGGATAAATTCGCTTCCGGCCAAGCTAAAGCTCGCAAATATCGCAATCGTCGCATAGGTGAGCTTTTTAAAGAACTCGATCTTTCAGAAAAACAAGGTACAGGCATAACTAAAATTCTTAAAGAGCTGCGCAAAAATGGTTCTCCTAAGCCAGAATTTGAAATGGATGAAGATAGAACCTATTTGCAAACTACTATTTTTATAAGAGAAGGCTTTTCCCATATTGAACTTCCGGCTACTCCCAAAGTATGTAACTTGCTAGTGGAGAAACCAGCGAGAATTTCAATGTCCGAATTAGTGTCCGAATCAATGTCCGAATTGGAAGAGCAGCGTTGGAAGATTTTGGCGTCATATTTAGCTGAGCATGATAGCATAAACAGCACAGCAGCTGCCGAACTGTTAGGTATACATATAAAAACGGCTGCTCGTCTTTTGCTTAAAGCAGAAAGAATGGGACTATTGTTTAGTTACGGTAAAACGCGGAACAAAATTTACAAGAAAAGGGAACGTATAATGTAGCATGTTGGAAAGGAGTGTGACGGTGAATTTACTGGATTTCTTAATTTCAACAGTAAACCTGGTAAGCAGCCCATCACGATACCCAAACATGAACCAATTAAAAGGGTTTATGTTGAAATTGTTAAGCAAGTTGTAGAAAGTGAGGTAAGCAATGATGAGCCAATTGGATGAGTATTTAGCTAAGCCTTACAGAATGGAAATAGTTGAAGATCCTTATGAAGGTGGGTTTGTAGTTTCTTTTCCTGAATTGCCTGGGTGTTTGACTTGTGGAGAAACTATAGAACAGGCCTTAGCTAATGCGGCTGATGCTAAAAAAGTGTGGCTTGAAGCGGCTTTAGAAGAAGGTATTAAAATAAACGAACCTGACAGCTTAAAGAGTTATTCTGGGCAGTTTAAATTGCGTATTCCTCGCAGTTTGCATAAACTTTTGAGTGAACATTCACGTGAGGAAGGAATAAGTTTGAATCAATATTGTGTTTATTTACTTTCTAAAGCGTTAGGCGAAACATTGTCTGCAGCTGCGTTGTAAAAGTGGCTGCTCATTAAACAACCTAAATCCCATCCTTTCCGCAAGGTTGGGTGGGATTTTTTATAAGTAAAACAAGTCACTGTGTGAACCTGTGTCAACGACTGTCAAAACTAAAATGTCATCCTCTATACGGTAAATCAACAGCCAGTCTGGTTGTATGTGACACTCGCGATGGCCAAACCAGTTTCCCTTAAGCGCATGATCGCGGTATCCAGGTGGAAGTTGTTCGCCTTTAGCTAACAAATTCACCACTTGTATGAGACTCTCTTTATCATATCCGCGCTTTATCGCACGCTTGTAAGATTTCTTAAATTTAGTTGTATATTTAATGCTATATTTAGTCATCGTCGTCTAAGGCTCTAAATAACTCGTTAACGTCAGTATAACCATTTACGTTTGGATCTCGAGCTATTCTTTCCGCTTCGCGCATAGCTTCTATGGTCTCTTCTTTTGGGTAATCGTACTCAAATGGGACTTTACCCTCACACAGCGCGTGACGCACCAATATATCGACTGCAGTAGAAAAATCTAAGCCCAATTTTGCAAACAATTCATCTGCTTGATTTTTTAAAGCAGAGTCGATGCTTATATTCACATTTGTAATAGCTGACGACATACGCAATCTACTCCTTTTTATTGGCTTTTGTAATTATATGATAATACATTGTATCATTTGTTTCAAAGGAATGTCTATAATAACCAAAAAGAGCCCCTGCTCGGGTAGAGCAGGGGCTCTCTATCTATTCAGCTTAAGCTGTTCTAACTAAGTAAAGATTAGAACTTAACTTTGAACTGAGTGCTGACTTGCCAACCGTACCAGCTGAAAGGATGGTTGGTGTAACCAGGGGTCTGATTGCTGGAAGTCTGATTGCCAGCAAATACCTGAGCGTCCATCTTATCCTTGGTATCGTAGTAACGGAAGTCCATATTCCACTGAGTGTTGGCACTTAAGTCACAGTCGAAACCAATGTAAGGAATAGTCTGCTGGACGTCAATATTCTTGAAGTCGTTAGTCTTGGCGTAGGCATTAGCGTATGTAGCGTACTGACCATCGGGATCCCAGTGACCATTGATATTAACCATGTCGCAACCGGCGCGCAAGGTCCACTGATCGTTGGCTTCCCAACCTAAACCGATGTGGAAGTTGTCGTTGTTTAGCTTGACATAGTTCTGGCTGCTACTTGCCCAGTCTTCTTTAATAACATCACTGTCACGCTTGAACTCGTTGCGGTTGTAACCGAGGTCGAGTTTCAAACGAGGGTTGTCCCACTTGTAGCTGGCACCGATACCGTACTGGGTCTGTTTACCCTTGTGATCATCGAGGGGGTTGAGATCCTTATCGAAAGAGCCACGAGAGTAACCGTAGAAGACGGGATCCATAAAGCCGGGGGCAAAACCCATAATCTCGGGGTGACCATCCTTGGCCACTTCACGTACGTCGTATAAGCTGGACTCTTTCTGGTTCAAGAAAGCGGCTTTAGCCCATACTAAACCGTGACGATCGTCGAAGCGCCACTGACCGTTGAAGCGGATACCTTCGCGGTTGTGAGGATAGACTTCGGTGTCGTGTAAGGACCACATATTGTCGTAGTAGTTGGTGTTGAAGACATTGAACACGCTATAACGACTGTCATAGTTTAAGCTGGTCATATAGGGGTTCATGTTTACGAAAGGATCGTAGTTAGGATCAACGGATACGTAAGACAAGCTGAGGTCGAGGTCGCCCTCTAACAAGTTGGTGCCAACTTCTACGCGGAAGGCATTGCCTTCGGAAGAGTAGTCGGAGTTCTTGTTAGGCTTGTATTCGGTGCGGGCATATTCACCGGCAGCGTAAATCTCGTTACCCGACTCGCCGATATCCCACTTGTAGTTGGCACTGATGCCGTAGCCAAACATGCTCTGAGGACCGAAGGAACCCTTACCCATAAACCTATCGCCGGTCATAGGACGTTTATCAAAGTCTGGTTGCTTGTAAGCATCCTCACCACCGGGATAATCCTTATAGTCAGCAGCGCTATAACCGTAACCGACAGGGTTGACCCAACCTAAGTTGTTACCAGTCTCGTTAATCAGGCCGGTAGCTAAAATGCCGCCATTGGCAGCTTCGTTAGCCGCGCGCATGAAGTTGACTTTAACCTGGCCGCCACCGAACTCGAAGGCAATGTCGCCACCGATAACGTCGGTGTCATAGCTGTTTGTGGCTAAGCCGTACATATCACCGTCTCCTTCACCCATGAAGGTGGAGATACGAGAGCCTAAAACTTCCCAACGGAGGACGCCGACTTCGAAAGCGTGGCTGCCACTTAAGTTGAAGCCGAAGCGATCTAAGTAGTCGGGACCGAAGGCGGAGAGGTTCCTCTGACCGGCGAAGAGGATGTTGTCCATATTGTCTTCGCTGTAAGCACCCAAGGTGAGCTTAATGCCGGAAGGATTGTGAATTACCCAGAAGTTATCCAACACCATACGGGTGTAAGGAGCGTTGTTCAAGCTGTTAATGGAGCTAGAGCCACCGAACTGGTTGCAAAGGTAAGGAGCCGAGACGCCCCAGAGGGAGTCGACCATGCTGTTACCAGCGGAAGTGTAAGCAGCAAATTCGGCACCGGCGTCGATGTCGTCGGAAACGCGAATGCGCATACCCAAGATACCCTTCATAGTGAAGCCAGTACCGTTGGTCAGGCCTACGCCATTGCGGTAGTCAGCTACGGGCATAACGCCACCGAACTGGGGACGATAACCTAAAGCGTTGACCGTACCTACATCGTTATTGTAGTTGTGGTAAGCGGAGCCGTAGTCGGACTTATAACCAAGCTCGCCACCTTTATTGTTGATGTTGTCGCCCATAGCATCGCTGTCACTGTGGAAGGACTGGGCGGTGACACGGGCTTCCAAGGAGCCGTAGAAGGTGATTCTCTCGAGCTCGGAGACGCGCAGGTCGAGTTTGTCAACCTTGTCTTCCAAAGTGCCAACGCGGGCACCCAGGGCGTCTAATTCGCTGCGAAGAGCGTCCACCAATTTCTGGAGCTCAGCGAGCTCGGCCTTGGTGGCGAAAGTAGCGTGCTCTTGCTCCATCTGACCGAGCAGACGGGCAACCATCATGGCAACTTCCCAACGAGTGGCGTTTCTGTCACCCTTGAAGGTGCCATCGGGATAACCTTCGACAATACCTTTAGCAGCCAAGGTGGCCACGGCATCACGAGCCCAATGATTCTCGGGAACATCCGGGAATAAAGGAGCGGCGAATGCAGGGGCGGCTAGTCCGAGTGTAAATACTGCGGCAGCAACCGTAGTTTTCATGCGTAAATTCATTGCATGATCTCCTTATGTTTTTTTATATATATTAGTGATAGTAAAACTCCGGAGTTAAAGTACTTCTTTCCCCTGCCAGCTTGGGTCTCTAAAATGAGCTGTTCAAAGTTTCCTCAAACTAGTTAGACGCCAACTTGCAGTAAATAAAGCGCATTTTTACCGGATCGGGGGTTAGCTTCGGCAAAAGATCTTTTCTCCTGCCCAAGGTCATAAAAAACAGATAAAAATCTGTCTATCAAAAATCTGATGATCTTTACCTAATAACGAGCCTCTCTTCTGCTCTTATCTCCCTTCCCCTTCTTTACTAAAGTTTTTTTACAAAAATTGTTGCTTAAAGGGCGTCGCCAGCTTGGGGATCGCGCCCCAAACGGGCCCGAGCTTGTAACCAACTGCCCATAAAATCGTTAATGTCGCCTGCCAATACCGACTCTACATCGGCTTTTTCAAAACCGGTGCGCCGATCTTTAACCATAGTGTAAGGCTGCATAACGTAGTTGCGGATCTGATTAGCCCAGGCCGCCTCTCGATTTTCACCTTTTACGTTGTCTAGAGTATCTTGGCGTTGCTCGCGCTTAAGCTCTAAAAGTTTGGCTTTAAGCATACGTAAAGCCGTCTCTTTGTTAGAATGTTGGGAGCGCTCATTTTGGCAAGCGGCCACTGTGCCTGTAGGAATATGGGTAATGCGTACGGCCGATTCTGTTTTGTTGACATGTTGGCCGCCTGCCCCTTGGGAGCGGTAAGTATCGATCTTTAAATCTTCCGGGCGCAACTCGATATTGAGCTCTTCAGATAGCTCGGGCACTACTTCCACTTTGGCAAAAGAAGTGTGGCGGCGGTGGGCGGCGTCGTAAGGAGAGATGCGCACCAAACGGTGGACGCCGTGCTCAGAACTAAGCATACCGAAAGGATAGAAGCCCTCCACAATAAGGCTGGCCGAATGGATCCCGTCCTCTTCGGCGGGTGAATACTCTACCAAGCTTACTTTGTAGCCTTCCCTTTCGGCCCAGCGCATATACATACGCAAGAGCATCTCTGTCCAGTCTTGGGCATCTACTCCGCCAGCTCCAGCGTGCAAGGTGACAATAGCCGCCGCTTTATCGTAGGGGCCGTTAAGTAAAGAAATAGTTTCGGCTTTTTCTAAGCGGTGGATAAGCTCGCCGTAATAGCGCTGGGCTTCTTCCACTTCTAGTAGATCTTCTGGGCTAGCCACTTCGGCGGCCACCTCGGCTTCTTCTAGCGCCGAATTGAGCTTATACCATTGCTCGGAGATGGCTTTGTATTGGGCCAATTCTTGGGTGAGGCGCTGGGCAACCTCATTATCTTGCCACACTTGGCCTGAGCCAAATTGGGCTTCTATCTCTTGGATTTGGCGCTCGATCTTTGCTAAGTCAAAGATAGTCGCGCATACGTTGGACGCGGGCGCGGGCTTCGCTTAAAGGCTCGACAAATTGGGAGAGCATAAGGAAGGGGGTTCCTTTCTGAAAATAGGGGATAAAAATAGTGGGGCCCGCGCCTAAAGGAAAAGTAAAAGGCGGACGGGCCCTTAGGCTAAGTAGCGCTAAAAGCTAGCGCTCTTCGGGATAGTGGCACTTCTTCCACTTCTTGCCGCTGCCACACCAACAAGGATCGTTGCGCCCCAATTTGGCCCCGCTGCGCCTAATGGGCTCGGCAGCCCTTTCGCTGTCGCGGTTGGTGGCCGTTTCGCGCATAGTCTCTTTTTGCTCGATCTGGTCGGGCGTTTGGACTTCGACGCGGAAGAGATAGTGCAAAGTGTCGTCGCGCAGGCGGCGCTTCAAACCGTCAAACTCTTCGGCCGCTTCGCGAATAAACTCTACTTGAGGATCTTTCTGGCCATAGCCGCGCAGGTGGATGCCCTCGCGCAGCAACTCGATATTGCTTAAATGCTCGATCCACTTTTCGTCAGTAACGCGCAGCAAGGTAAAGCGCTCCAAGTCGCTCATAAGCTGGTTGCCCAGAGCTTCCACTTTCTTGTCGTAAACTTGGCGCAACCAACCCACTACGGTCTCTTTAATTTCAGAAGGCAACTTGCCGCCCAAGTCGGCTTTACTGACCCCTTCAGGCAAGACCAACTGATCGTGCAAAGCGACTAACAAACCGTCGAAGTCCCAAGTTTCGGGCTCGGCTTGCTCGTGCATATGCATATCGACCAAGTCACTAACTTCCTCTTCGATAAAGCCGTAAATAGTTTCGCGTAAGTTCTCGCCTTTTAAGATCCTGTCGCGGTCGGCATAGATGACGCGCCGCTGCTCATTCATAGTATCGTCGTACTTGAGCACATTTTTACGAATCTCGAAGTGGTGGCTCTCTACCTTCATTTGGGCATTTTCGATACCACGGGAAATTAAAGGATTCTCGATAACCTCGTCTTCCAAGCCCAAAGTGTCCATTAAGTTGCGGATCCTGTCGCTGGCAAAGAGGCGCATAAGCTCGTCGTCTAAAGCTACATAAAAGCGAGAAGCGCCGGGATCGCCCTGACGACCGGCACGACCGCGCAGCTGATTGTCGATGCGGCGCGACTCGTGGCGCTCGGTTCCTAAAATATAGAGGCCGCCAGCTTCGCGCACTTTCTTCTCTTCTTCGGGATCGGCCGGATCGCCGCCCAATTTAATGTCGACGCCTCGACCAGCCATATTAGTAGCAATAGTGACAGCCCCTAAACGGCCGGCCTGAGCGATAATATGGGCCTCTTTTTCGTGATATTTGGCGTTAAGTACGTTGTGCTTAATGCCCATCTTGTTAAGCAATTGGCTGAGCTCTTCCGATTTTTCGATCGAGCGAGTACCTACCAAAATAGGCTGCCCCTTTTCGTGGCGCTCTTTAATATCGGCACAGACGGCCTTAAATTTGTACTTTTCGTTTTTGTAAACTTGGTCGTGCAAGTCGATACGGGCTACTTTTACGTTGGTAGGAATTACTACTACGTCTAAGTCGTAAATTTCGCGGAACTCGCGCTCCTCGGTAAGGGCCGTACCAGTCATACCGGCCAACTTGTGGTAGAGCTTAAAGTAATTTTGGAAAGTAATAGTAGCTAAAGTTTGGTCTTCTTGACGAACCTTGACCCCTTCTTTAGCTTCGATAGCTTGGTGTAAACCGTCGGAATAGCGGCGACCAAACATCAGACGGCCAGTAAATTCGTCGACAATAACTATCTCGCCGCCCTTAATAACGTATTCAATATCGTTGCGGTAGCATTCTTTGGCCCTTAGAGCGTTGTCTATAAAGTGGGCCGTCTCCATATTGTCGGGATCGAAAAGGTTGCGCAAACCCAAAAGTTGCTCAACTTTAGCTACACCTTCTTCAGTTAAGGGAGCGGTCTTCGACTTCTCTTCTACGGTGTAGTGGACGTCTCTCTTTAACTCGCGAGCTACTTGGGCATAGCGGCCATACATGTTGGTGGAGCCAGTACCGCGACCGGAAATGATTAGCGGGGTGCGGGCTTCGTCGATTAAAATAGAGTCGACCTCGTCGACAATGGCAAAGTTGAGCTCGCGCTGGACGCGCTGGTCTAAGTCCATGACCATATTGTCGCGCAAATAGTCGAAACCGTATTCGTTGTTGGTGCCGTAAGTAATGTCGGCTTCGTAGGCTTGGCGGCGAGGCACAGGGCGCAAATGGTTGTTGCTATCGTCGCCCGTTTCTATTTCGGGATCGTATAAGTAGGCGGTATCGTGGTTGATAATACCTACCGATAAGCCCAAGAAATGGTAAATAGGGGCCATCCAGCGGCCGTCGCGCTTGGCCAAGTAGTCGTTTACTGTCACCACATGGACGCCGCGACCGGTTAAGGCGTTGAGGTAAACTGGGCTAGTAGCCACCAAAGTTTTACCTTCACCAGTTTTCATTTCGGCAATGCGCCCTTGGTGGAGCACTACGCCGCCAATCATTTGGACGTCGTAATGGCGCAAGCCCAAAGTGCGTTTGGAGGCTTCGCGCACGGCGGCAAAAGCTTCAGGCAAAAGGTCGTCTAGGGTTTCTTTGTCTTGCAAGCGCTGGCGGAATTTGTCGGTAAGAGCGTGCAGCTCCTCGTCAGAACGACTCTTCATACTCTCTTCAAAGTCGTTGATCTTCTTGACGACCTTGCGGATCTTTCTAATTTCCCGCTCGTTGGGGTCGAAAAGCCATTCAATAAATCCCATGTTATCGCACTCCGATATTTGTAAACAAACTAAATCAAATTTTCTTATAAAAAATTGGACTAACCGCCTCGGGCAAGCCGTTTTGTAGGGAAAAACAGACGAGCGCTTGGGCGGCGGATAAAAAAGCGCCCTCCCAAAAGTTGCCCAACGACAGCCTAGGTGGTTTCTATTATAAATGCTTGCTTCCTTCGCTTTTAATGTTTGTTTTCTATTAGCCTTGTATATGTGCAGCGTTGGCAAGCTAAACTCAATCTTGACGGTGACATTCTAAAACTTCTTTAGGAAAGACGGTTCGCCACTGAATATAAGTAATCATAATTCCGCCAACTATAAAGCAAATAATTAACAAAGTCTCCATAGCTGCCATACCTAAGCATTCGGTAAAGACGCCTTGCAAAGCGGCAATAATAGTCATGGCTCCCCAGGCGGTAAGGGTATTTAAAGAGCCGAAGGCCGTCTTGTCGCCCAGGCTAGGAAACATATCGGGCACACTAATTACTAGAGCCATAGAATAGATACGATCTAAAGTCATGAAGAGGGCAATAGCAACTACGGCGGCGGTGATACTTAATTGGCCGTAAATAAAAATAGGCAGTAACACTAGAGATAAAATAATACTGGCTAAAAAGGTAGAGCGATGGCCGCAGCGTTTGATAATACTATTGGTAAAGAAATTGATAACACAATCGGCTAAACCGATAATGAGCAAAGCCAGGCTGACTTTTTTGAGATCGAGCCCGTAGTGGTAGGGGAACCACAGGCCACAGAGAGAGTAAAAGCCAAAATAGGCCATACGATTTATCGTCGAACCTACATAATAGGTGACGGCGTGGGGCACAGCCAAAGCTTTTTGGTAAGGCTCGATAATAGCTTTACATACGGAAAAGAGACTTTTAAAAGTTAAATTTTGGCGTAAAGGGGAGGCTTTTTCTTCTTCTTTTTCTTCTTTTGTGGTAGGGCTGTCGCCAGGCTTTTGGCTTGTGGCCTTTTTCTTTTCGGTTGGGTAAAACCAAGCCAAAGCTAAACCGCTGGCCGCCGTCAATAAGGCGATTAGAATCAGGGGGAAGCGCCAATTAAAATCGACCGTCAGCCAACCGGCCAGCGGAACCCCTATAGCTGTAGCCAAGGGGCGGGCTGACATTAGGACGGCGATCATGGCTGGGAAATAGGCTTTAGAGACGCCGTGGAAGGTTAAGCTCCACATAATGGAAGCCACAAAGCCGGCCCCCAAGCCGGACAAGGCCCGCAGCACTAGGCCAAGCTCAAAAGAAGAAGAAAAAACGAAGGCCGCTTGGGTAAGGGCCAAAAGGAGGGTACAGTAGAAGAGCAGGCGGCTCGACTTAAAAGCCGAGACTAGAGAGGGGCCGAAGAGGAGGCCTACTACGGTGCCGCCAGTACAAAAAGAGATAAAAAGTAGAGCCGTATGGGCTGGAATGGCGAAGCTTTGGCCAATTACTTCGGCCAGGGGAGAGATGGCATTGTCGATGGAATTGAAGGCAAAGATTAAAATAAAGGCCAGAAAGACAACGACTCTTTCCACAACTGAGAACCTCTGATCCGCTAAATTAGGGCAGCTCTTTTAAGGCTCGAGCGGCTAGGGCCAGAGCAGACTCTACATATTCTTCACTTTCGCCTAAAGCGGCCAAAGCGGCGCTGCCCTGAGTGGGGGGCGAAGTAATGACTAGTCCGCGTCTGCCTCGAGTTTTGTGCAAAAGGAGCGGTTCCCCTTCATAGGTAAGCGAATCGAGTTTTGAGAGCAATTCGTCGGTAGTCGTGGCCGTAGTAGGCAGGGCTTCGCGAGAGCTTATATACAAACTCGACCAACGAGGGCCAAAGAAGTGTTTGGCAATATCGATTACGTAGCCAAAACCGTTGTGGCGGAAGTTACATTCCAAAAAGACAGGCTCGAGGCCGCCTTGACTATTTCTAGCTAAGCCCCAATCCATATTTAAGTAGCCACGAGCCCCAGAGAGATAGACGGCCCGGCCCAAGCGGTCGATATTAGCTAAAAGCTTAGATAGGGCTGCCTCAGCTTCTGGCCCTACTACGTTGGCCGGGTAGTCGAAGCCGCACCAGCTGCCACCATTATCGAACACCTGACTATCTAGGCCCACAAAATGGCAGCCTTGGCTATCGACTAAGCTAAGCGAGCCACAAACCGTCTCAAAGTTGAGAAAATGTTCTACCAACACTCGACTGCCGCCGTACCAATGGGGTAAAGCGGCCTTAAGCTGAGCCGCTGTGCCAGCTAAATTGCCCGCTCCGCCAGCCGACTGGATCTTGCGCAACATAAGCAGGGGCTGGGCCTGGCCATATTGCTCACTTAGCTGAGCCGAGACGCTGTCTATAGTTTGTTCTAACGAGGCCAAACTGTCGGCCCACATGCCCGGCGGCACTTGGCAACCGGCCCCTATAGCCAAGGCTTTGCAAAAGTCTTTGCTATTTAGGCTGTCGATTAAGCCTAAGGCCAAATATTCTGGGGCGGTGCCTTTAAGTGGCAAATTTAGTTGGCGGCTTAGCTCTACAATAGGCTCAGTTTGGATATAAGGCTCGACAAACCAGCCTTCACCTTGGCAACGCTCGCGGATAGCTTGGCGGGCGGCTTCGTCGGCTTGGATCGCTTCAGTTAAAAGGCAGCTTTCGGCCATTTTGACATTGATTACCGTTTGCTCAGGAGCGCCCAAGTCGAGCAAGGCACAAATATACCTTTGAAAAGAAGGCTCGATTTGGGTAGGCGTTACTAAAATGTCTCCGGGATTAAGCGAGCAAAGAAAGCGGGGAAAGACCCTCAAGGTTTTATGGTGAAAAAATTCACTAAAACCGCCTTCCGAGCTAGGAATTACATTTTCGGCGTTAGGTAAAAAGAGCTTAGGCATAGAATTTGCCGTCGCAAAGCATCTGGCGGGGATATTTTTGCAAATTTAAGCCGCGAATACTTTTTAGAGAGCAGAGCACAAATTGGAATTGGCGCTCCATTAGGGTGGTAGCCACCTTATCTACTGAAGCTAAAGCCACTTCATCTTTTTGGGCAAAAGAGACGGTATCGTCTTGGCCGGGCAAAATTTTGCGACTGGCGTCAAAATTGTAGCGAGACAAGATCTTCTCTAATTCGGCTGGCTCTAAAGCTTGGTTTATAGCCTCCATAATGCCGGGCGAAAGGAGCAAATAAGACCACATAACCCGCTTTAAGTTGTGCTGTTCCAACTGATCGAGGAAGGGGCCTAGCGCTGCGTCGCTATCGTCAATTTGGGCTATAAAAGGATCGAGATGGATAGTGGTTAGGCAACCGCTTTGGCAAATCTCTTGGGCCGCTTGCAAACGCTTAGGCCAAGGCTTCAAGTTCTTGACAAAATTGGCCAAGGGATTCTTTTTAAGCATAACCGAAGGGCTAAAAGCTGCATTATAGGAGAACTTTTGGCGGTATCTACCTAGTAAGTCGATAATCTCGTCGCTAGGCAGCCCTTTGGTAGTAATAATTATGCGTTTAACGGGGGAAGTAGCCAGTATCTTTAATATTTCTAAGCTAAGGCCATCTTCTACAAATTTGGGGGTAAATATATCGGTATAGCGAGAAAGTTTTAATATATTGATCTGGCCGGAATTGGCTTCTTCATAGATACGGCGCAACAACTCGTCAGCCGGATAAAGCAAGGCCGGATCGTCAAACTTAGCTTGCAAGTAGTTTAAAGTGTTATTGACAGCTACTCGAGAGCGAGCGTAGCAATAGGGACAATTGTGCTGGCAACCGACCCAAGGCTCTAAATAGTGGTATTTCCCATACCAGCATGTTCCTAAAGAACCGGGAGCTAATAAAGTTACTTTTTCTTCCATCAGGTAAGTTCTCGTTTAATTAAAATAACAATACTATTCCTACTATTCTCCCATATAAATAATTAAGCCGCAACTAAAAAAAGTGGAGTTAGAGCTAAGGTAAGGAAAAAAATGGGGGGCTCTTTAGCTTTTTTGCAACATTATACCGCCATAAAAGGAAGATTTAGGCATAACTTTGATAAGTCTGAAGCCGACTCGCTCCCAGCAATTTTGCCAATATTTTACCCCGCAGGGAAATTCGTTGAGAAAGCTATTCATGACGTCGTGCTCTTTAGCTTTCCAGGCGCTGCCGTAGTATTGGGCGGCTTGCTCTTTTAATCTTTCCCAATTGTCCATTAGTTGGGGGCGCTCAAATTCGAAAAAGATACCGTCTTCAATGTAAAGTAGAGCGCCACTTTGAAAAGCTGGCCCGACATTTTGGGCAAAAAGAGCTTTCTCGGCGTCGGTTAAGTGGTGCAGAGCTTTGCGGGAAAAGCCTTTAGTAAAAGTGTTAGGCTGGGGCTGGTAAGTGGTAAAAGGGGCGCAAATAAGCTCGATATTGGAAAAATGGCCTAAATTTTGTTGGGCAAGCTCGATTTGCAGTCGGGAAATATCGAGCCCATAGACTTTTTGGGCTAGGGGAGCGGCCAAACTCAAAAACTCGCCGTTGCCGCAGCCTAAGTCGATAAGCCTATCGTCAGGGCCAATTTTTAATAAGTTAAGACACTGCCGAAAGTAGTCGGCTTCGGTGGCGTAGTTTTGGTTATAATAAGCTACATATTCGTCATTTAGCCAATTCTCTTCCATAACGGCTCCTCCTTATTGCCTATTCCCAGGGAAGGGAGTGTAAGCTATTTTAGTATGTTTAGGACGGTTCTTTAACCAATAAAGGGTGAGCACCCCCAAGTGTTTTAAGTAGTTGACGATTTCGCCGCCACCAAACTTGCTTTTGCCAGCCAAGCGATCTTCGAAGATAAAAGGCACTTCCGTAACAGTTTTATAGCGCCCCTTAACTAATACTTCCAAATTGATCTTAAAGCCGATAGGATTGAGCTCGACCCCTTCAATTACTTGGCGGCGCATAAGCATATAACCGCTGGTGACGTCGTTGACTGGACAAATAGGCCAACCTAAAGCTACAGCGGTTAGAGAAGTAATGCGCCTATACCAAGGCCAATGGCGCACGCCGCCACCTTTTATATAGCGGCTGCCTAGGGCAATATCGGCCCCACCCTGGGTAATAGAGTAGACCATATCGGGCAAAATGTTGGGATCGTGGGACAAGTCGGCGTCGATTACTCCCAAAATTTCGCCTTGGCCAGCTTGCCAGCCGGCAATAACTGCTGAGGATAGGCCCAACTTGCCGCTCCTTTTTACTACTTTAATGCGTCCTTGGTATTTGGAGCTGAGTTCTTCGGCTAAAGCGGCCGTACCGTCGGGCGAATTGTCATCTACTACTACCAATTCTCCGCTAACAGAAGCTTTATCTAGAGCGGCAAAGACCTTTTCGGCCAAAATGGGTAAGGTATCTTTCTCGTTATAAGTGGGAACGATTAGGGAAAGTTGGATCATGGTTAAAAGCGTATAACCTTTGCTGATTTAAGACAAATTTCCAAAATTAGATGGAGCGAAACTAAGTGGCCCACCTTTATTTCTTCACTTAGAGACAATTTTTGGGCCGAATATTCACAAATGCGCACCGAGCAGCCGCGCTTTTGCAAAAGTTGCAAAGTGGGCAGCAAGGGGGAGCCCTCGGTACATAGGCGCACCGCTTCGTGCATAAAAATTAGGAATCGGGGCAGCTCTTGTAAGCTATTTAGGCTGGTAATGAGGTGGTGCAAAAGTTCTTGGCCTAAAGTATCGGGGGCTCCGATATAAGTTTGGCAAATAAGGAGGGTTCCGCCAAACTTGTGGGGCTCAGAACCGGCCAACAGGGAAGATTCGGCCAAGGGACGGCCGCTGCGCAGAGCGCCCAAGTAGTATTGGAGATCTTTTTCTTCAAAGCGCGGAGGAGTAATCAGACTCACTTTTTCCTTCAACTCTCAAACCTTCTTTGCTGTCCCGACGGCCTTTCAAGTTTTACCCCCTTTCCCCCTGCCCGGTTGAGCCTTTTGCTCATGGCTAGGGGCTGGCGGAGCCCTAATGGAGGGTAAAAAGGCAGGAATAGGCCGGGCAAACAAGAAAGCGCGATCTTTGTAAGGGCTGGGCGAGGGCGTCTTTAGCTGGCGTACCGCTGCGACTTTTGGAAGGTTAGGCTGTCACCAATGAATTCATTTACGAGCGCCGAGATAAAGAATAGGCTAAAGCGCTTGATTGGCGGTTTCCGCTGGCGCACTGTAGTTATGGTGGCCGTGATCTACCTATTCTCCTTTAGCATTGTGGCTAGCTCAGTAATCTACTTAGCTCGCACCCGAGGAGAAGGTCAGCTTTCCTATGCCCTAGTGCAAGGGGTTAAGGCTTTTGGCTACACTAGTACCCGCGATTTTGATACTTCCGTTACTCAAGCCGAGTTTTTAGCCGCCGATCCTTGTCTGAACAACTACCGAAATAGCTCCCACTTAAAGCAAAGTTTTGCTTCTCTCTCTCCAGTCGACAAAAAAACGCTAACTACCGAGATGCTAACCTCTTTGGCCAATATCTCCAAAGACGCCGTAGCTATTGTAGATAGCGAAGGTAATATCTGCCTCTTTGTCGAGCGGGTCGCTCCCAAAGAAAAGAGCAGCGGAACCCCTTCCGAGACCGACTTTAGCAAAGCCGAAACTCTCAACAAAAATGGGGAGGACAACGGCCAAGACGAGGTCGCTGAAAATATAGATAAGCTTGAAGCCGATTTTTTAGACTCGGTCTTTAAGTTTGGTGAAGCCAGTAAGGGCTGTTTGCGCTTTTCCTCTTCTCCTTCCGCTCCTCTCTACGGTGTGGTGGCCGTAGCTTTAAATAAAGGTAATAAAAATGCCGACAAGAGGGAGGGAGCTTTGCTCTTAGCCGAGCGTATCGACGACAAGGCTTTAGTTAAATGGAGTCAGAGTATGCCTCCTGGCCTTTTGGTGCTGGTTGCCCAAGGCAAGGTAGTCTCCGCCTACGACAAACGCTCCGATTCACGCCCCACTCCCACTATGGCGGCCGAGCTGGACAAGATGCTCAAATATTGGAATCCGCGTCAGAATCTGGCCGAATCGGGTAAAGGCAGTTCCCAATTTAAGATTACCAGCTCCGACGTCAAATTGGCCGGCCAAACTTGGAAAGCGGCTGTAGCCGAATTAGATAGCAGTAAGAAGCGCGACGCGGTGGCCTATCTGGTCTTTTTGGCCGATCCTATGAATTTAGAGCAAGAGATCCGCCAACATATTTGGGTTTTAGGTATTTGCCTAGTCGTCACTTTGTTTATACAAAGCATTTTGGTCTATTTCTTAAGTCCGGTCTGTTTACATTTTGCTAGAGCCCATTTACAAGCTGGCTCGGTCCATTTGGTCTCTCTGGAAGCTTCCGCTTCTTCCAGACCAATTCCAGTTCTGCCCCAGGTGGCTGCTTCCGAAGCCCCTGCGGCCGCCCCTTCTGCTGCCGGGCCAATTGCCGCTACCAATCCCACGCTAGCATCTGAAAGTAAAACTGCCTCGCCTATGCCACCTCCTGTGGCTAAATCGGAAAACTAACGCTTATCTCACTATTAGTAAAAAAAGGCTAAGGCTCGGCCCTGGCCTTTTTTCTTGAACTTAAAGAAAGCTGCTCTTATGAAAAACTCTAAAGTGCGCCTCGATCTCCTCTTAGTAGAGCGGGCCTTAGCTCCCACTCGAGAAAAAGCTAAATCTTTGCTTATGACCGGCCAGATTTTTGTTAATGGTGTGCGCCGCGACAAAGCTGGCTTTTTAGTCGATGAAGAGTCGGAAATAACTATTAAAGGGCGAGGTATCCCTTTTTCTAGTCGCGGTGGCTTTAAGTTAGAGAAGGCCTTAAACTCTTTCCAGATCTCTCCCCAAGGCAAGGTAGTAGCCGACTTAGGAGCTTCTACCGGTGGCTTTACCGATTGTTTGCTTAAAGGGGGAGCGGCTAAAGTTTATGCTGTAGATGTTGGTAAAGGCCTTTTAGATTATAAGCTTACTCAAGATAGTCGCGTAGTGGTGATGGATCGCACTAATGCTCGCTATCTAACCCCTGAGATGTTTGCTGAGCCCTTAGATTTAGTGACTATGGACTTATCCTTTATCTCTTTAGAGCTTATTTTGCCTGCTGCCAAAGCCCTTTTAGCCGCTAATGGTCAGATCGTCTGTTTAATTAAGCCCCAATTTGAAGCTGGTCCCAAAAATATTAAAGGCGGTGTAGTACGTCGTCCTGAAGTTCACGAGCAAGTTTTAACTCAATTTATCGCCTTTTGTCAAAGTATCGCTTTACAAGTTGATCAGCTGACCTTCTCCCCTATTAAAGGGCCCGCCGGTAATATTGAGTTTTTGGCTTGCTTAAGTAGAGCCTACCAGGAAAACGATGGCCCTAAGCCAAAAGAGAACGGGCAGGCTTGGGATCTAAAGGAGTTAGTCTCTCAAGCTTGGCAAGAAGCCAAGTAGCTCTCTGTAAAACCTACTAAGGAGAAAAACAATTTGAGCAAAGAGTCGAAGATAGGAGCCTTGTTGGTTCTGTTGGTTGTCCTTTTGTTCATTTTTGCTCCCAGCAGCGAAACTAGGGATAGTCGTATCTTTGCCAATCAATACCGCTTAATTTTTAGAGATACCCCCGGCTTAGAAGAAAATTACGACGTAAAAATGGCCGGTGTCGATATTGGCTATGTTAAAGAGATCGACTTTTGTACTCCAGAAGATAAAGAGCGCTTCGGTCGAGATGCCAATATTGTCGTTACTATAGCTACCGACTTTTCTACGCGCATTCCCGAAGATAGTTCGGCTAGCGTTTTGACCGTCTCTAGCAGTTTGTTATGGTTGGAAATTACCCCCGGCCTTTCCGATAAAGTTTTAGAAAATGGCTCTTGCGTCCGTTTACGTACTCCGTTAGCCTCTTCTTACAATTCAGCTTTGGTCGAATCTCCTTTTAAAGATCTTAATAAACAAACTTTGGCTTTGCGCACCTTAATGAGCGCCCAAGGCTTCTCTCGCAAAGTTTTAGATTTAGCTTCTAATATGCGCTTTTACAGTAACGAATTGCGTATTGCCAGTAAAGATGCTCACCACCAATTGGGCCAAATGTACTCCAAACTCGACCAAGAAGAGAAAGCTTTGGCTGCCCAACTCGACCGCCTAGATACCCAATTGAACCAAGCTGGAGCAACTTTACAAAAAACTTCAGCCGCCTTAAAAGACAAAACGGCCGATCTTTCCGCCCAAGCTGCCGGTTATGAAGTAAAGTTGGGCCAAATGAGCGCTTTGGCAGTAAGCGAAACTGAGCGCTTTAAGGTTCTAACCGACAGTATGGAGACTAAAATGGAGGCCAAGTGTTCGCCCCAATTGGTGGAGCGTTTGCACAAAGCTTCGCGTAAGCTCAAGAACTTAGCCCAGGTGGCTGAAGATTTGCATTACATGACCCAAGAACCAACTACCCAACAAGCTCTTAAAGATGCCGCCCACAAATATCGCTTGCAATCGGAGCAAATCGATAAATTAGTGCGCAAGGTCGAAGCTTTCATTCCTGGCGACGCTCCCCAAGATAGTGGCGCTGCGCCCTCTACCGCGCCCGATGGTGCCTCCGCTGCCGCTGCTACACCCGCGCGAGTTGCACCTACTGCCGCTACTGCGCCAGGGCCTGCCGCGCCGCTCGACTCGTCTTCTGGGGAAGCTCAGCCTAACGCCCAGCCTAGGGTTGAGCCTACGCCCGCTTTGTAGCTAGCCAGCCTACAGCCCAGGCCGCAACCTAAAAAGTGAGCCTTTGTCTATTTGGAAAAGCTTGAGCCCCTGTTGCGGCCTGGGAGGGCAGTGCCGTTATCTAGCTTGGCTTGAAGATAGGTGGGCCTCTAAAAAAATAACTCCACTTTCTCGTTTAGAAGGAAGCGGAGTTATTTTTTTTACTTCGTGTAGGTAGCGCTAGGCAAATGGCGGCGGTATAAGGTTGCCGCCGACCATTTTTTGTTAAGCGCTACTTTTGAGCTTCTTCAAGCAAAGCCTGAGTTAGGGCTGCGGCTTCATCTAAGGGGCAAACTAAGTGGAATTTGCCTTTACCTAAAGCCATAAGGTTAAAGCCGTGGGTTGCTAATTCCTCGGCTTTAACTTGGGAAGCCTCTTTAACTTGGAAAACTACCCTAGTTAAGGAAGCCAAATGAATATTTTCCAAGTTAGCTATACCGCCAGCTAGAGAGGCAAATTCAGCCGCTTTGGCCCGTTGGGCTGAGCTGACAGCTACAGGCTCTGCACTTAGGGAATCGAGCGGCGCGGCAGCGGGCAAGGGGGGGGCGGAAGCGTCGCCGTGAGCGCAAATGTACTCTTCAATGTCCGATTTAAGGTTTTCAGAGAGGGTTCCGAAAATAGCTTGTAAGTTGTTGCCTACAGTAACTACTCCGGCAGCTCCTAAGGCTTTAAGGGCGTCGGGGTTGGCTTTAGAAATATCCTTTAAGCCTACGCGCAGGCGAGTAATGCAAGCGTCTAAGCTTACCAAGTTGGCGCGACCGCCCAAA
Source organism: uncultured bacterium (assembly GCA_934644775.1). Taxonomy (GTDB): domain Bacteria; phylum Vulcanimicrobiota; class Xenobia; order Xenobiales; family Xenobiaceae; genus Bruticola. The sequence continues at coordinate 222,773 of CAKUDB010000001.1, forward strand.
GCTTGGAGCACCTTGCCGGCTAATTCACTGCCGCTGCCGCTAGCTCCGGCGCTGGCCATAGCTTCTTCGCGGCCGGGAGTTTTGAAGTTAAAGATCTCGATAGCTTTGCGGAAAACCACATAGTAAATGAGAGCATAAATGGGGCCCAGCCAAAGGACGCAGCTAGGGTTGGTGTCGTTGTGGAAGTAGAGTAGGTAGTCGATACAACCTTGGGAGAAGGTAAAGCCCATGTGGGCCCCCACCAAGTTCATAACATAGAAAGCGCTACCTACCAAAAGGGCGTGGATAGCGTAAAGGGCCGGAGCTACGAAGAGGAAAGAAAATTCGATAGGCTCGGTAATACCGGTCAGGAAGGAAGTTAGAGCTGCCGACATCATAATGCCGCCAACTTGGACACGGTTTTCCGGCTTGGCACTATGCCAAATAGCAATAGCTGCTGCCGGTAAGCCCCACATCTTGAAGAGGAAGCCGCCACCTAAGATACCAGCGGTCGGGTCGCCGTTAAAGAAGCGGGTAATATCGCCTTGAACCACATTACCTTCAGGAGTAGTGAAGCTGCCCATTTGGAAGAAGAAAGGAGCGTTCCAGGCGTGGTGTAAACCGAAAGGCAGCAGAGCCCTTTCTACTACGCCGTAGACGGTGGCGGCTAGAGAAGGATTCTCGTTGGCCGCCCAGTTGCCGGCCAAGGTAATGACAGCGCCAATTGGCGGCCAGACGAAGCTAAGCACAATACCGGTTAAGATGGCGGCAAAGGCTGTCACAATGGGTACGAAGCGCTTACCGGCAAAGAAGCCCAGGTAAGGGGGCAGCGAGATACGGTAGTATTTATTAAAGAGGTAAGCTGTAATAATACCGATAACGATGCCGCCAAAGACGCCCGTATCGACGCTTTTTATGCCCATTATCGTAGTAGTAGAAATAACCGATTGCTCGCTTAGCAAGCCTCCGCAATCGGGACAGTATTTTAGTATGTCTAGGCCGCGGATAGTAGCCATAACCCCCATAGTGGCATTCATGACCATATAGCCTACCACAGCGGCTAAGGCGGAGACGCCGTCATTTTTAGTTAAACCTAAGGCTACACCGATAGCGAAAATTAAGGGCAAGTTGCTAAAAATTACTTGGCCCGATTCGCCCATAATCTTCAAAATAGCTACGCCCAAGGCCATAAGGGTGGGCCAGCCTTGAGTAAAGATGTTGACGCCACTTTTGAGGACGGCGTCTAAATTGGCCGGCATCCAGCCATATTTGGAAGCGCCTACGCCCAACAAGATACCTGCCACAGGCAGGACGGCCACCGGCAGCATTAGGGCTTTGCCTATTTGCTGCAGAATGCCGAAAGCTTTTTTGAAAAAGTTCACCGCTCAATATCCTCCTGTAATTTGCGCACCGCTTCGGAGCTTTCACAAGCTAAGGCCCGGTCGGCCAATTGGCGGCACTCTTCCATACTCACTTGGCGGATTCTCTCTTTGACAGCCGGTATAGCCGGGGCCGCCACACTCAGTTCATCTACTCCCAAGCCCACTAAAATAGCTGTAGCTTGCAAGTCGCCGCCAATACCTCCACACACGCCTACTTTACGTTTATGTTGGTGAGCGCCGTCGACGGTCAATTTTATTAAGCGCAAAATCGAAGGATGGAGGCTGTCTACTAGGCCGGCCAATTGAGGATGGCCGCGGTCGATAGCTGTAGTATATTGGGTGAGATCGTTGGTGCCGATAGAGAAGAAGTCTACTTCCTGGGCTAAAGTTTCGGCCATTAAGGCGGCGGCAGGTACCTCCACCATAATACCTAGGGGTACTTTAACGCCTAAATTTTTGCATTCTTCTTCAAAGAGCTTTTTAGCTTGGCGATATTCACCAATAGTCGTCACCATAGGTAACATAATGCGCACTTTGGCAAAGCCGGCCGCCCTTAAAATGGCCCTAAACTGGGTGCGCAACAAGTCGGGACGCAGTAAGGATATGCGCAAACCGCGCTCGCCCAAGAAAGGATTGGCTTCTTGAGGAATAGGCAAATAGGGCAAGGGTTTGTCGCCGCCTACATCGAGGGTGCGAATGATTAGTGTGGCCTTAGGCCCCAAAGTGCGGGCAATCTGACCATAAATGTCGGCTTGCTCATCTTCGCTGGGCGGAGTAGTGCGGGCCAAGAAGAGAAATTCGCTGCGCAATAACCCTACGCCGTCGGCCCCTAGTGTCACCGCTTGCTCGGTATCGGCCACTGAGCCGACATTAGCTGCCACTTCTACCAAGCGACCATCGCTAGTTTGGGCGGGATCTTTGGCTTTGGCTAACAACTGGCGGCGGTGTTCTTGTTGAAGCTTAAGCTTTTCTTGGGCTTCTTGGTAGCGTTGGGCGTCAGGGTTAAGCTCTAAGGTGCCCTTAGTGCCGCTTAAGATAGCTTTGGTACCGTTGTCTATAGTAAGGGCGCGGGCCGAGATACCGGCCAAAGCGGGCAGATCGAGGGAGCGGGCCAAGATGGCCACGTGGGAAGTGGATCCGCCCAACACAGTAGCGAAGCCGACTACTTTAGAGCGGTCTAAGGCCGCCGTATCCGAAGGGGTCAAGTCTTCGGCAATAAGGATAGTGTTTTCAGGGAAATTGTGGATAGTAGGCGCTTGGCCCATAAGTAAGCGCAATACCCTTTGGCCCACATCTTTTAAGTCGACGGCTCGGGCGGCCATTAGTTGGTGGCTCAGTTGGGCTAGACGCTCCGCTTGGCCGGTGTAAGCTTGTTGCCAACTGTAAGCGGCACTCTTCCCTTTGGCTATACCGGCTTCAGCTTGCTCAAGCAAATCTGGATCGTCCAACAGCTCGCGGTGGGCGGCGAAGATGCCAGCCTTATTGGGATCGGCTTTGGCCTTCATAGTTATTTCTAAAAATTCTAGTTCGTTTTGGCCTTTTTTTAGAGCTGCGCGCAGTTTCTGCAACTCTTTTTCCTGGCCTTGGCCTTCTTCTTCTACTTTGTATTCGGCCCGCTGCATTTGGTAGATGCACCCTACGGCCAAGCCCGGAGAAGCAGAAACGGCATGTAATAAGTTTTCCGTGTCTGGGGTGTGAGGGTTGGGAAAAGCCGGCGTCAAGGGGCCAGGCGTAATCATGGGCTGAGCTTGTACATTTATGTCCGGTCGGGCGTTGACGCCGGAACTTCCTGGAACTTCGGGCTTTTCGCCTAAGCCGCTGGCCAAAGCCTCACTTAAAGCTTCTAAAGCTTCTTGGCCATCTTCGCCGCTAGCTCTAAAGCGCACTACTTCATTATGTAGCACTTGTAAGCTCATTAAAGCTACGACACTTTTGCAATTGGCAAATTGCTCACCGCGCACGATTTGTAAGTTGGACTTAAACTTTTTGGCTAAATTGGCTAAGACGGCCGCCGGGCGAGCGTGCAACCCTTGAGGATTAGGCACTACTATGGGCTCAGACATTAGACTCAAGCCGGAAGTAGTCTCTTTATCTTCTTCTTTTTGAGCTAAAGTGGCTTCGATTAGCAGATCTTGGCCAGCTTTTTTGTATCCCGGTTTTATTTCCAGATTTTTGAGGGCTTCAGTATTAGTAACTAAGACTAAAGTAATCAGGCTGCGGGCTTTTTCGGCGATAAGGCCTGCGTCAAAGGCTATAAGCTCCTGCCCTTTTTCTACTGAATCGCCCACTTTAACTTTAGGGGTAAAACCTTCGCTCTTTAAGGCTACCGTATCTAAGCCTATATGCATAAGCACTTCTAAGCCGGAAGGAGTTTCTAAAGTCAGAGCGTGACAGGAAGGGTGAATTTGCTTGACGATCCCCGGACAAGGGGCCAACAAGACTTCTGAAGTTGGATCTATAGCTACACCGTCGCCTACCATCTTACCAGCAAAAACTGGATCTGGCACGCGCTCGAGCTCTATAGTCTGTCCCGAAAGGGGAGCATATAAAGCGACAGCATGATTGCTCACGTGAAATAGCACACTCCAAAAAAATATCAAAAAGCCCGCCGAAATTCGACATTTTAATCGGCCTCCCTCTGCTAGTTTACTGTAGTTACACTTAAGAGGGAGGCGGCCAAAAAAAGGCGAAAGCCGCCAAATTAAGCAGCTTTTCAGAAGGGACGGAGCTAACTTTTTATATGGGTATGCGAACGACGACTCTAGATTTGATTATGGGCCAAGTTGCGGTGCGCAATCCTGGCGAACCGGAATTCCTGCAAGCGGTGCGAGAGGTCTTCTCGTCAGTAGTGCCTGTAGTAGAAGCCAATCCTGTTTACCGGCGCATGAAAGTGTTAGAGCGTCTAGTCGAGCCTGAAAGGGTAATTATTTTCCGTGTCCCTTGGGTCGACGATCTGGGCAATACCCAAATTAACCGAGGCTACCGCGTGGAAATGTGTGGCGCTATCGGCCCTTTCCAAGGCGGCTTGCGGTTCCATCCCAGTGTAGATCTAAGTATTATTAAGTTTTTAGCTTTTGAGCAAGTCTTTCGCAATTCTCTCACTTGTTTGCCTCTAGGTGGGGCCAAAGGCGGAGCCGATTTCGATCCTAAGGGCAAGTCCGATATGGAAGTTATGCGCTTTTGCCAATCCTTTATGGCTGAGCTCTTTCGCCATTTGGGCCCTACTGTCGATGTGGCCACTAGCGGTTTGGGAGTAAGCGGTCGAGAGATTGGCTATCTCTTCGGTATGTACCGCAAGCTCTCGGGCCAATTCTCCGGCGCTCTGACCAATAAAGGTTTGGGTTGGGGTGGCTCTATGTTGCGCCCGGAAGCTACCGGCTTTGGGGTGATCTATTTTATAGAAAGTATGTTACAGCGCCGCAGCGAGACTTTGGAAGATAAGCGCATCGTTATTTCCGGCTCGGGCAATGTAGCCCAATTCGCCGCCAAAAAAGCTATCGCTATGGGGGCCAAAGTGCTGACTATGTCAGACTCTTCCGGCATGATCTACGATCCCGACGGCATAGACGAAGATAAGCTCGATTGGATTATGGAACTAAAGAATTTGCGTCGCGGCCGCATTAGAGAATATGTCGACGAATTTGACGGCGCTGAATATATCGAAGGCGGCGCTCCTTGGAATATCCCTTGCGACGTAGCCATTCCGGCCGCTACCCAAAATGAAATCTTCCTAGAAGACGCCCAGGCTCTGATCGCTAATGGGGTAGCTGTAGTGGCTGAAGCGGCCGATATGCCCTGTATGCCGGAAGCTATATCAGAGTTTTTGCGCCATAAAGTGCTCTTTGGCCCCAGCAAGGCGGTCAATGCTGGCGGCGTGGCCACCTCTGGCTTAGAAATGTCACAAAACGCTTCCCATGAGAGTTGGAGCAGCGAAGAGATAGAACAGCGTTTGCGGCGCATTATGGCTTCGATCCATGAAGCTTGTGTGCGCTACGGTCGCAGCGATGACGGCTTCGTCAATTATGTGCGCGGGGCCAACGTGGCCGGTTTTGTCAAAGTGGCCGACGCTATGGTCGATCAGGGCATTATCTAAAGGGTAGATATTGTTGATCGATTATAGGCCAAGCTAAAGACAAGAAGGAGTCTAGCAAATAATAAATGAGATCATTAGGGAAATTTTACGAGCTGGCTTCTTATCGGGTGCGCGAGGTACTATTCGTCTCTTCCGAATATGACGCTTTTATTTTGGAAACAGAAAACCAGTTAGCCGAGCGCCTCTTTTATCGCTATTCCGAATTTTTTATGGTGGGCGTACCTCGCATAAGCCACGCTTGTTCTCCCCAGCGGGCTCTAGAAATTTTGGCCAGCCACCGCGTCGATCTGATAGTTATTGCCATACGCGACTCTTCTTCATTAAGTACAGCTTTTCTCTCCCGCCTTTATAAAAGTGCCCCCACCATTCCCGTCATTTTGCTTATTTTAGATCCGGGCTGTTTACATGGCTTAAATTTAGGGCGCTTGCCTAAATGGTTAGCCGGAGTCTACCTTTGGACAGGCGATTTAAGTTTGGTGACAGCTATGTTTAATCAAATTGAAGATCGCTTCAATGTTGAGCACGATACTAAGTCTACTGGTGTCCAGGTAATTATTACTGTAGAAGATACGGTAGCCGACTATTCGGTCTTTTTGCCTCATCTTTACGACGAACTTTTTGAGCAAAATCGCTCCCTTTCCGGTGAAGGGGTCAATTTTACCCAGCGCACTTTGCGTATGTTAGCTCGCCCCAAAATTTTATTAGCTTCAGACTACGAGTCGGCCCAAGCTCTCTTTGACAAATATCAGCGCTACGTTTTAGCTTTAATTAGCGACGTCAGCTTTAGAGTAAAAGGTAAACAAGATGGCCAGGCCGGCTTTAAGTTGGCCGCCTATTGCTCAGAGCGCAAGCCTAAGTTGCCTATTTTGCTCCAATCTTCCGATTCGGCCAACTCGCAAAAGGCCACCGATAAAGGCTGGCATTTTGCCAACAAGAGGCCGGAAGTCTTCCGCCCAGCTTTACATCTTTTCTTGGAAGAGAGCTTGGGCTTTGGCAATTTTGTCTTCCGTATGCCCGACCGCACCGAAGTAGCCCGAGCTCGCGATACCTATGAATTAGAGCGTTTGCTGCATACGGTCGACTTGCGCTCTTTCTATTACCACGCTATCAATAATAACTTTAGCGTTTGGTTGCGGGCTCGCCACTACTTTAACTTAGCCAATACTGTCGAAAATTTGAAGATAAGCGATTTTTCTGGCCCAGAAGAGATGCGCCAGCACCTTATTCGCATTTTGCAAGATGCAGCCCGTGAAGAGCGTCAAGGGGTGGTGGCCGATTTCTCGGTTCATCGCAGCGACAATTTCGGCCACAACTTTTTCCGCGTCGGTCGGGGCTCTATTGGCGGTAAAGGGCGGGGCATAGCCTTTATCAATTTCCTATTGGCCAAAGACGATTTTATTACCGAGCGTCCCGGCTTAAAAGTGGCTATTCCGCGCACCTTAGTTTTAGGCGTCGATGTTTACGACCGCTTTATGGAACTGAACAATTTTAGCGTAAGGGGACAGCGGGCCTTTACCGACGAAGAATTGACCGATATTTACTTAAAGGCTCAGCTGCCGCCGGAGATGATCGAGGAATTGAGGGCGGCTTTTGCTCTCTTGCACGGCCCCTTGGCGGTGCGCTCTTCCAGTTTATTAGAAGATTCGCAAAATCAATCTTGCGCCGGCATCTACGCTACTTACATGATTCCCGACAACCACGAAGATTCGTCGCGCCGTTTTGAGCTTATATGCCAAGCTATCAAGCGTGTCTATATGTCGGCCGTCTCTTCCCGAGCCCAAGCCTACTTGGCCAGTGCCCAATATTTAGGGGCCGAAGAGAAGATGGCCGTTATTTTACAAGAGACGGTAGGCTCTCTTCACGGTCGCTATTTTTATCCCAACTTTTCGGGCGTGGCCATGTCGGTCAATTATTATCCCATAGGGCCGCAACATATAGACGACGGTATTGCGGCTATGGCTTTGGGCTTAGGCAATACTGTAGCCGATGGCGGCAGTTGTATGCGTTTTTCTCCCAAATGGCCCAAAGTTTTGCCCCATCAATATTATCAAGAGCTCTACTTAAATTATTCCCAGCGTGAGTTCTATGCTATCGAATTAGACGCTTCTACTCCAGAGAATCCCAGCGGTTTAGTCAAATTGCAATTGAAACAAGCCGAAGAGGATGGTACTTTAGCTCCTATAGGCTCGGTATTCTCTCCCCAAAGCAACACTTGGCGCGATTCTTTGGAATATTCGGGGCCTCGGGCCGTCACTTTTAGTAATATTTTACAAAATGGCCAAGTCCCTTTGGCCCAATGTTTGGAAGAATTGTTAGACCGCTTTAAGGTAGCTATCGGTTGTCCCGTAGAAGTTGAATTTGCTGTCGAGTTGGGCCCTTCTTTTACTAAGCGCAACGATTTTCTCTATTCGGTACAGAGCGATCCCGAGCCCGAAGAAGCTAGCCAAGATAAGCCTACCCTTTATATTTTGCAACTTCGCCCTCTTACCAGTTTAGCTGTAGGTGAAGAGATCCACGCTTGTGGTTATCGTTGCCAGGATATAGTCTGTACTGGCGATTCTTTAGGCCACGGGGCTATAGACGATATTTACGATCTTATTTGGGTAGTGGGCTCTAATTTAAGCGCTCGGGAAGCGCGTTTAGCTGCCGCCAGGATTGGCCGTTTCAATAGTGCTTTAGTAAAAGAAAAGCGCCCTTATTTATTGATAGGGCCAGGCCGTTGGGGCTCGCTCGATCCCAATTTGGGTATTCCTGTCCAAATTAACCAAGTTATGGGAGCTAAAGCTATAGTGGAATTGCCCTACGGAGATCGCTTTGTTGAGCCTTCTATGGGCTCCCATTTCTTCCACGAATTGGCCGCTATGCACATTTGCTATTTAAATCTATCTTTTGAGGGCCAGGAGCGAGCCTTTAATCAAGGGATTCGCAGCGGTATTTGTCGGGACGATACTTCTGTAAAGTGTGTCGACAAGATTACCCAAGATTATATCGATTTAGACTATCTCAAAGCTTTGCCAATATTAAGTGAAGCTGATGGAGTTAGACATATACGTTTGGACAACCCCTTGCCGGTGCGCGTCAATGGGCGCTGTTGTCGTGGGGTTATTCTGAAGAGCAATATAAAAGAGACGAGCGATCAGGAAGAAAAACTTAATTTCTCCTTGCCACCGGTCGAGTCCTCAATTTGGTAAAAAATAATGACTACACAACAAGAATACGTGCAATCCCAAGTCGCTGCTCCTTCTAAGCCCTTGGGATTGATTTTAGCTTTTAGTTTATTAAGTTTATTGGGCCAATATTTCTTTAAGCTGGGCATGGAAAGCGCCTGGGCTAAGCAATTAGTTACTTTTTTAGGCTATGAGGCTGGAGCTTTAGTGCATGGCGACTTTTTTGAAGGCTTTAAGCTAATTTGGCACACCATTGCTCTTTTCTTGCAGCCCCTAATCTTGGTAGGTATGATCGCTTACGCTTTGTCTGCCGTTTGTTGGCTCTCTATCCTTAGCAAAGTCGATCTGAGCTTTGCTTATCCTATGATTAGTATCGGCTATGTGGCCATTTTGCTTATGGGCTGGCTGGTCTTTGGCGAAGAGGTCTCTTGGCTGCGCTGGACGGGAGTTTTGCTTATCTCGCTGGGCATTTTGGCTATATATTCTGAGCCAGCCTTTTTGCAACGCAGCTACGGAGCATCTATTCTATTGCTAGCTTTGGCAGCAGCCGTCTTCTTATTTTCTGATGGCCCCAGTTTTCAAGTGGCCGATTTTGACAAACCCGTCTTGTTGATCGTTTGTACTATACCTTTAGGAGTAATAGGCCAAATTTTATTAAAGGCCGGCATGAATTTAGAAATAAATAAAGAGCGCGTCCAAAAGATCGGCCAAGCTTTCCACCATATAAAAGAAAAACTACCTACTTCTTTAGGCCAAGCTTTGCTTAACGCTTGTACTTTATGTTTAAGCCCTAAAGTTTTGGCTGGTTTATTGGTCTATGTGCTTTCGACCGTACTTTGGCTAGTTTTGCTTACCAAAGTGCCCATTAGCTTTTTATATCCTTTGCTCAGTTTTGGCTACGTTTTAGTTTTACTGATCGGCTGGTTGGGCTTTGGAGAAAAGGTCAGTTTTGTGCGCTGGTATGGCGTTTTAGTTATTTGTTTAGGCATAGTCTTTATCTATTCGGAAGCTTTAGTAAAGGCTCACGCCTTCCTCTTTAGCGCCACTTTAGTTATTTTGGCTGCCGCTATACTTAGTGCTAAACACTTTGTTAAAGTAGAGCCGCTTAGCTAAACATTAGAGATCGAGGTAAATATGGCTATTCACAATAAATCGCATTATAACCATGCGCTTATGTCTTTAAATAAAATGCGAAAAGACAATACATTGAAATATAAAACTGCTTCAGATTTTGTAATGCCTAATAGGGCTATGCTTTGTTTAAATATTGCGGATTGTTGTGATTTTTTGAAAAAAATCCCCGATGAATCTGTACAGTTAATTTGTATAGATCCACCTTATAATCTTGAACTTGCAGGGTGGGACACTTATGACAACTATATCGAATGGGCGGCAAGATGGATTGACCAAGCTTATAGAGTTCTTTCTAAAAATGGAAGTATGGTTATCTTTGGCGGAATTCAATTTAGGGATGTTAAATCAGGTGACTTGATAGATATAATACATCACGTCAGGCATAATACAAAATTTAAACTGATAAATACTATTATTTGGCGTTATAAGAATGGTATGTCTGCTCATAGATATTTTGCCAATAGGCATGAAGAAGTTATTTGGTTGGCAAAGTCAAATGACTATTATTTCGATTTGGACGCCGTAAGAGAGCCTTATTCAGAAAAAGATCTTGAAGCAGCGTTAAAAGACAAACGTTTAAATCCCGAAAATACGAAGAAAGGAAAAAATCCTACGAATGTATGGGAAATAAATAGACTGAACGGAAATAGCAAGGAACGCGTCGGTCATCCTACTCAGAAGCCTGTTGAGATAATAGAGCGCTTTGTTAAGGCTTTGTCCTATCCGGGGGCGGTTGTACTTGATTTCTTTGCTGGGAGTGGAACCGTTGGACGTGTTTGTATTGCAGAGGGGCGACATTGCTTGTTGTGTGATAGTGACCCAGATACGGTAGATTATTTTAATAAACATATTGAACTAATGAGAAAATTAGGACAAGACAGGAATTATATAGATATTCCCAATATCGCTGACTTTTTTAAGGCTGAATAGAAGGCAGATCATATGAAAAAAGAGCAATCAAACCGACTGACAACACAGCAAAAAGAGGGGCATGGGCCTCTTACTATTTTCCATGAGGACGCTTATATACATGATAGAGAAGTTGGCAATACATCTCTTTTGGTAAAGGAAAAACTTGAATTAGATTTTCCTATGTTGAAATTCCGATATAGAAAAGAACTATCTAAGAGAGAAATAAATGAAGCTTTGCGTAATATCGATGGATATCTTGGACAAACGCTTTTTATAGAAGGCGCTAGCATTAAACCAGACGGCGGTTTAATTGAGGTGCTGGATGATAATAGTAAGTGGCGCGTTGTGTTAGTGTCAGAAGCTAAGCACCAAGGAAAAGATATCGAAAATATCATAGCTGGAAAACTTGTTGGCAAGAATAACGATCAAGACCTTATGGCAGCGGGGAACGCTATTGAAAGAGCGCATAAAAATATTGACGAGATAGCTAATTTTATGCTGGCAGAGCGTTATTTCCCTTATGTTTTGTTTTTGGAGGGGTCGAATTTCCTAACGCAAAATGTAATTGTTACAAATCCATATGGAAGACAAGTTATCCTATCATATAATGATGGCATGCTGAACAGAATTGATAGGCTAACTGCTGCCAATTATGGAATGCCCATTAACACAAATTTATGTGAAAATAGATTTGTGAAGTGCAATGGGACGACTATTATGTTACAGGCTGCTTCGATTTATACTAAAGGCGATGGTGGACATTGGAATAATGAGGATATGATTGCAATTATGTTTGAAGTAGCTCGAACGTCTTTAAAAATGTTGGGAACAGATCTCTTTGGCCAGCTTAGTCAAAGATAAAGTTGCTATCCTATGAAAATAATAGCCCGATCAGCTTCTTTCCACTTTTGAATAAAAACTGGTCGGGCTTTTTTTATTTACTACCAATTAGCTAGCGCTTATTTCTGCTGGCTTTTGATCCAATCTGGTAAAGGCATCTGGACTTGTTCACCAGTTTTTAAGTCTTTAATTTCCACCAACTGAGCTTCTTGGGTGTATTGGTGGGGGAAGAGCATAAAGGGAATACCTTTGCGGTCGGCATAGCGGATTTGCTTTTTCAAAGGGGCTACTTCGTGGAAAATTTCCGTAGGGATACCTTTTTGGCGCAGATCCTTAGCAATAGTGCGACAAGTGGGGCGTAATTCTTCGCTAGGCCAACTAATTAACACTTGGGTGGGAGTTTGGCGCGAGCAATCTAAGGCGTTTTGAGCCAATAAGTGAGAAATCAGGCGGCTTAGACCTATACTGATACCTACACCAGGCAAGTGGCGATTGATAAATTGGGAAGCCAAATTCTCATAGCGTCCGCCTGAGCAAATGCTGCCTAAGCTAGGATAGTCGGGCAACATAGTTTCATAGATAGTGCCGGTATAATAATCTAAGCCGCGCACGATACCTAAGTTAAAGATTAAGTTCTCGCTGCTGATATAAGAGAGCTCGTCAGCTACAAAGGCCAGTTCTGCCAAACCTTTTTGGAAAATCTCGTTGTCGATATTTAAGGCTTTAGCTTTGGCCAAAACTTCTTGGGGAGCTCCTTTAAGCGAACATAAAGCTAAACACTTATCGGCTGTCGCTTCGTCGATCTCCAATTTAGCTAAAGCTTCTTTTACTTTGTCAGCCCCGATTTTTTCTATTTTATCGACTTCGCGCAGCACTTCGGCACTCTTAGCTTCATTTAAGCCTAAGCTTTGGTAGTACCCTAAAAGCACTTTGCGGTTGTTGATATTTATTTGAGCCCGAATGGCTAATTTTTGGAAGATCTCGTGGATAACGGCGGGCAACTCGGCGTCGAAGCTTAAGGGCAATTCATTGTCGCCAATAATGTCGATATCGGCTTGGTAAAACTCGCGAAAACGCCCCTCTTGAGGACGCTCGCCGCGCCAGACTTTTTGAATCTGCCAACGCTTAAAGGGGAAGTTAATCGCGCCACTATTTTGAGCCACATAGCGAGCTAAAGGTACTGTCAAATCAAAATGGAGAGCCATCTCCCAATGGCCGGGAGTACCTTGCAAACGGCCCAAACCGTAAATCTCTTTATTTATTTCTCCCTTGGCGGCCAAGATAGAAACGCGCTCTACGGCGCTAGTTTCAAGGCGGGAAAAACCATGCAATTCATATACGCTGCGAATAGTATCGATAACACGCTGCTCGGCAATTTGCTGGCCGGGGAGCCATTCGGGAAAACCGCTTAAAGGAGTAGGTTTGATCATATATCTATATATTTCTCTCTAAATACAAAAAAACAGCCCCAAGGAAAGATTCCACGAGGCTGCTGTTCTAAAAGCCAGAAATAAGAAGCAAATTACTTCTCAGACTGGTTCTCCAACCACTGGTAGAACGGGATCGTGCGAGCTGAACGTACGCGGTTGCGGTTGTCAGCGCGGACTTCGATCTTGGAACCAACGCGGATAGCGTCGAGGGAAGGAGTGTACTGAGTCAAGTTTTCGTACAGGTAGAAGTTGGCAACGTCATCTTCAGAACCGTCGATATCGACGCTCATGTACTTACCATCGACGTACACGACTTCGCCGGTGAAATCCTTCTGCCAGGTTACGCCGACATCGGGAGTACCGAACTCCAAGTTCTCGGGACCCATCCAAGTAGTATACCATACGCCAGGAGCCATCTGATGATTAGACTGGACGTCTGTCTCTGCTGTTGCGACACCAGCTGAAGCGCAGATTACGGCCGCCATGAACGCGGTGCAAGCTAAATTACGGAGAGCCTTCATTTCTTTTTTTCACCTCCTTGATTAAGAACTCAACCGCAACGGCTACGCAGCCAACTGCGGCGGGCGATCTCTAGTCTGAGACCTAAGATTATGTCGGCAAATTCGCCTAAAATCTTTCTTACCCTGCCCGACCCCAGGAATATTTTCGCGTCTGCACATCTGAAAATCCGGGGCAGGCCAAAATCTTTCAAAAGGTTGGGAGTTCTCACAATCCCAGCTTATGCGCCGGTATAAAAATAATTCCTTCTATAGGTGATCTTTTTTTTAATATTTTTTAGCCTTGCCCTTTTTCTGGTGTGTCCTTGGGGAGAAATGTTGAAAAAAAGTCCATTTTTTGCTAGTTTGGGGCAGGATTTAATTTAGAGGGTGATTTTATGTTTTGGCAATCTTTGGGTGTCGGTTCTCTCATAAACTTAGTGGGAGAGAATAGCCAAAAGCGCGACGTCTGTCTAATTCAACAACAGAGTTTAGTCTCTCTACGCGATCAACTTAACTTGCTTTTAGCTTCCGCTCAGAGCGATATAGAGGCCGATTTTGAAGAAGATGGCTCTTGGGAAGCTAAAGCCCAATTGGCTGAGGCCTTAAATCAATTTACCTCTCCAGAAGAAAGTAACGAAGCTGTGGCCCAAATGCAAAGCGCTTATTATAAGCAAAAGCGAGAGCTTAGCGCCACTTTAAGTGCTCACTTGGCCGACTTAAAAGCCGTCTTTTACGATAAATATTGCTTAAAAAGTCGTGAATTGCCTAGTGGAGTTGCCGAGCTTATTTTCGACGAAGCGGGTCAGCCCCAATTGATAGAAGGATATGAAACGCCGGAGCTTAAGATCTTGCGCGGCAAGTGGGAAGCTGAGCTGCGTCGCCAGCTAATCGACAAGCAGGATCAAGAGCGCGACCAATTTATAGCCCAATGGAAAGGCCAGCTTTTAGAGTTTTTGCGAGAGAATAAGAGGCGTTTTGTTGTCGAGAGGGTCTATAACGAATTGTTTGAGATGCTTATGGAGATGCGCTCGGCGGCCGTAGAAATTGTCTTACGCCAAGATCGAGAGCGTTGGCTTTTGGAGGTGCCAGCCGATAAAGAGATCCAGGCTGAGGCTGAAAAGGGGCTTGACCAATTAGAAGAATTGTGCCATAGGGAAGCTGCCTTGGAGCGTGAATCGCCCCATATGCAGGAGATTCTCAATTTTGAGCGGGAGTTGGCCGCTTATATTTACCAATGCCATCACGAGTTGCGCCGCAAATATTATGAGGATAGCGATTTCCTCGACTTGCGCGGCGGTTTACAAGCTCGTCAGGATGAATATATCGATTTTACCGAGGCCCTGCCAGCTCATATCGTCAGTTGTCTAGACGATTTAGGCTTAAATAACGACAGTTTATAATTTTTGGCTGGGCTCTAAAGTAACTTAAGCTGGGGCCCTTGGCCACCGGGCAGCTCTTTTTAAGAGCGGCCCACACTGTAGTAGCGGAAGTTGTGGCGGGCCATGCGCTTAGGCTCAAAGATATTGCGTCCATCTAATATTAGCGGCGTTGCCATAACTAGGCGCAAGGCCAAGAGATCGACGCTTTTAAATTGGGGCCATTCGGTACAAATAATTAGGGCTTGGGCTTGGCGACAAGCCTCTAAAGCGCTTGAACACATAGTGGCTTGGGGCAAAATGGTAGCCGCTTTGCTCATGGCTGCCGGGTCGTAGCACTGTACTTGGGCCCCAGAACGGATTAAGTCTTGGGCTATTTCTACTGCTGGGGCAAAGCGCAAGTCGTCGGTATGGGGCTTAAAAGAAAGGCCCCAGATAGCTAGGCGCAAGCCCTCCAAATTGGGGTAGATCTTTTGCAATTGCTCTTGAGCCCAGCGGCGTTGGCGGTTATTCACCTTTTCCGCTTCTTCAAGTAAGGTAAAATCGTAGCCCAAATCTTTGGCTATTCTGATATAAGCGGCCACATCTTTGGGCAAACACATACCCCCGTAGCCTATGCCCGCTTCCAAAGAGGCCATGCCAATGCGATGATCGAGGCCGATACCTTTAGCCACTTTCTTTATATCTGCCCCTGAGCGCTGACAAACTTGGGCCACCGAATTGATAAAAGAAATTTTCAAAGCTAAAAAGGCGTTGGCCGAGTGTTTAATTAGTTCAGCTGAATTGATGTCAGTAATTAACAAAGGGGCGTTTAAGGGCTCGTAAAGCTCCACCAACAAGGAAGAAGCCCTCTGAGAAGAGGTGCCAATTACTACGCGGTCGGGGTGCAAAAAATCGTGAATAGCCGTTCCTTCGCGCAAAAATTCAGGGTTAGAAGCTACATCAAATTCAATATGGGGGGCAATGTGGGCTTGGATAGTCCGTTTTACCCATTCTCCGGTACGTACTGGCACGGTACTCTTTTCGACTATAAGGCGGTAGCTGTCCATATTGAGGGCTATCTCTTGGGAAACGGCCTCTATAAAAGAGAGATCGGCCCGCCCGTCGGGCAAAGGTGGCGTATTGACGCAAATAAAAATAATCTGACTGCAGTCCACCGCTTCGCCAATGCTGGAGGAAAAACGCAAGCGCCCTTCGCTAGTGTAAGTTTTTATCAATTGCTCCAAGCCCGGCTCGTAAATAGGACACTCTTGGTTTTGCAATTGGGCCAACTTCTCTAAGTCGTTATCTACGGCTACTATGTTGTGGCCCAATTCGGCCAGACAAGCCCCCGTCACCAAACCGACATAGCCGCAGCCTATAATACTTATATCCATTTTTCCTCTCCTAAAAGGGGCTTGGGCCTTGGCGCTCCTGGGCGCTAGGCTGGCAACATTTTGTTTTAGTATCGGCCTTCCACCTGCTCGAAGTGGGCTGCCGACAGTCTATCTACTAAAGCTAGGTCTTTCGCCCAGTTCTAAGGTCAGCGTCTTTAACTGAGGGCTTTTTATAAAGAGGCGCTTATTGTCGGCAGCCGTCTCCAAATTGAAGCTGGCTGTACCGTTGCGCTCGGTCTGCCCTTGGTAGAGCACTTGGCCTTGAGCGTCTTCCACGCTAAAAGGCAACCCAGGCAAAGCGTTGTGCCATTCGTCTTCAATTAGCACTTTTAAAGCCAACTGCCACTTGGAAGCAACTGAGGGAGCAGCCTCTTCTTCAGGCCAGCTTGGCGGCGCGGGAGTAGGCGAAGCTTGGCTAGGTTGAGGAACTTCAGCTTCGTCTAAATCGATTAGCCCTTTTAAGGGCTGCTCTGGAATAGGGGCTTCCAAGTCGTCTTCTTCGGGCTGGGCTGGGGTCGGCTCGGTGGGCGGGCCAACTTTAGGCTCAGTAGCTGCTCTACAGAAGCGGCCATTCGCACTACCTATAGGTAGAGTAGTTGCCGATAAGCTACAGCTACTTAGCTGCCCAATTAAGCGTTGGGCTGGGCCGCTCTCCAGGCGCATAGTGGCTGTGCCTTGAGAAAAAAGGCCACAAGCTGTAAGGCTAGCCAAGCCTGGAGAGCGCAAAGATTGTACCTCAAATTGGGCCCGCCCCTCTTTGGTTATTACCTGGCTAGGACAATATAGGCCCAGCCCGTAAAGCTCGAGCACCGTACCGTCGGGCACTGGGTTGCCTTTAGAGTTTAAGGCCAAAATAGAGGCTTGGCCTTGGTCGCGGCCGTCGCCTTTTAGTCTTTTAGGTAAGTCGATTTTAATCAAGCTAGGGTAGCTAGTGCCGCGACTATCTTTAAGCACCAGAGCGTCGCCAATAGGGCGTTGGTAGGTACCTGCCTGGGGGCCGTTGCCCACAATATTGGGGCCAATAGCCATGCCTACCGAGCCGCCGCCATCGAGGTTGAGCGCTTCGCTCATGCCTTTTTTTTGCAAATATTTGGCTAAGACGGGTAGCTTCCAACCTTGGCTGTGGCTGTCGCGGGCCCCCGATAAGGTGGCCAGCATCATTTTATCTTTATTGTAGGCAATGAGGCTGCGGCCGCAGGCTCTGGTAATATCATTGCCTTTGGGGCCCAGTTCTTCCGCGTCGGCGGTAATATAAAGCTGGCCATTTTTAAGCAAAGTAGGGCCCGCTCCCAAAGCCATACGCAGTGGAGGAGTAGGTTGGCCATTTAAGCGCACTACTTGGCCATTGATAGCTTTAAGGCGCTCGATAAAAGGCTGCCCGTCTTTAGTAAAGGCGATTACACTGCGGGCTGGGCGGCGGCCCACATGGGGGGAGATGAGCTTGCCGTCCTTTACTACTAAGCCGAGCAAGCCACCGTTGGGCATATTGAAAAAGCCGCCGTTAATGCCGGCAACGGCCCCTTCTTCTTGGGGCACGATCTTACTTAACACAGCTACTGTGTTAGGGTTATTGTGGTTAGCCAAAGCTACATCGACGCTGACATGAGGATCGGAGCGATCAAAGACGAGTTGGTTCCAAAGTAAAGTGCCAAAAGTAGGATCCTTAATAAATTGGCGGCTCCAAGTAATGCCTGGAGAAATTTTGTAAGTTGAGGGTAAGGGCCGGGGAGTGGTGTCTATATCTACAACTAACCGGTGCGGCTCTTTTAGCTTAAAAAAGGCAATTTTGTCCGTTTGTAGCGCTGAAGCAAAATTTATGGTAAAACGGCTGCGGTTAAAGTTGGGCCAGCTAACTTGCCAACTTTTTATAGCTTTACTCTTAGGAGAACTTGCCGGTTTTACCTGGCTTTGGCGGGTGTTAATTAGATCGACAACTAAGCTTTGGCCTTGGTCAGCCAAACTGTAATCAAAGTCGGGCTCTTTAGTTGTGTTAAGCACTATACGTACTTTAGAACCGGAAGCAGAATGGCGTATAGCCTCCAAACTATTAAACTTACCGGCGTCAGAGTTGAGCGGTTGACTAATAAGAGGCTTTGAGCCAATAGCTGGAACTACAGAGGCTGGAGGCAAATGGCCATTGGCCCCTTGAGCTGCCGCCTGAGCCGTCTCTCCAGAGTTGGGCCACCATAAGCCGACACTTAAAGCGGCCGCCAAGATAAGTATATAAGAAAAAGGCTGCCTATTCATTTTCGTCTATTTTATCGGAACTAAAAAAGAATAAAAGCCCCCTCGCCTTAAGCGAAGGAGGCCGGAGCGAAACTAGCTTTTTAGTTGTCTACTAAATTGAGTAGTTCCTTTTAGCAACTATGGTTGGGTTATAGCTTAAAGAGCTAAAACGCAGTTTAGTCTCCGCATTCGTATACGTCCCCTGCGGCCATTACTTGCACTTTTTTGCCAGTCTTTTCTTCGACTAAAGAGCTAAATCTTTGGGGATCAGCTTGTATGACGGGGAAGGTATTAAAGTGCATAGGCACTACTTCTTTGGGTTTAAGCATTTTGACCGCTTCTACGGCTTCTTCTACATCCATAGTGAAGGTACCACCGATAGGCAAGAGGGCCAGATCTAAGTTGTAGCGCTTGCCTATTAGCTCCATATCGCTAAAAAGTCCGGTGTCGCCAGAGTGATAAATAGATACGCCGCCCATATTGATTACTAAGCCCACAGAAGCGCCGGCATAGTGGCCTGCAAAAGAAGAGCTGTGCATAGCTGGAACTAAGCGTACCCAGCCCCAAGGAAATTCCAACTTACCTCCTGGAGCACAGGGGAAAGTTTTGACTCCTTTAGCGGCCAAAAGGTTGGCCAATTCGAAAGAGGCCACCACGGTAGCGCCGTGCAATTTGGCTAAAGACTCGGCGTCGCCGCTATGATCGCTATGGCCGTGAGTCAGTAAAATATGGGAAAAGACTAAGCCTTTGGGCAAGCTTCGGCCTTGCATATGAGGGTTGCCAGTAATGAAAGGATCGATAATAATAGCTTGCTTGTCTTTAGTCTCTAAATTTTCGCTTTCCAAAGCAAAAGTAGAATGGCCGAAATAATGAAGACGAATTTTAGGCATAGACTTTCCCTCCTTGGCGACCCACTTAAAATTTGGACGGCGGGCCCTCTATTAAAAATATTTTACCCCAGATGGGTAAGCTTAAGGAAACTCTCTAAGCGCTTTTGGGAGCAGCTTTTTAAGTAGTTGTCGAACTGGCGTTTCTCTTTGGCTTTGCGCTCTAAAAGCAGTCTGAACTCGCGATAAGGGGCTGGGCTAGACAAGGCGTCGGCAAGCTTGGCTGCCAAAGCTTTGTCGGCGACAATTTTGATAAAACCTTGCAATTCAGCATAGCGCTCGGGGCCAGTCTTTTTGGGAATTTGTACAAACCGCTTGGCGTCGGCAGCCATATCCCGTTTAAATCTTTCAATACCTTGGGGATCTTGCAAACTAACTTTGCGCACCGTTTGCAATTTTATGTCGGCAAACCACTGTACGCCAGGATCACTTTCATTTAAAGCTTCAATAAGTTTGGCCTGATCTATAGCCATGGCTGCTTAGGCCTCCTTTTTATGGTTTTGCTTTTTTCTTTTTGGTCAGCTGCGCCTCTTTCCCTTGCCTAAGCTGGGCTGCTTTCCTCTTTTTTAACTAACTATGCGGCGCAGCAAAGCGCAAGCAGAAGCGGCCATCCCTTCACTTTGGCCACAAAAGCCCATCTTTTCCGTAGTGGTAGCTTTAACGCTGATTGCCCCTTGGTCTACTCCCAAGGCAGAGGCGATATTCTGAGCCATAGTAGTAAAATAAGGGGAAATTTTGGGCTTTTGGGCTATTAAAATGGCGTCAATATTGATAATTTCGTAACCTTCGCGCCTAACTAAATCGGCTACGGCTGCCGCCAATTTTAAAGAATCGGCCCCCTTCCATTGGGGATCGGTATCGGGAAAATGGACGCCAATGTCGGCTAATTTGGCTGCTCCTAAAAGAGCGTCCATGACGGCATGTACCAAAACGTCGGCGTCGGAGTGACCTAAAAGGCCCAGATGGTAGGGAATATTGACGCCGCCGACTATTAAAGGGCGTCCTTCTACAAGCTTATGGACGTCAAAGCCTAAACCGGTGCGAAATTGAGTCTGTTCTTTAATAAGTTGGATAATCTCTTCTTTGTCCATGGAGAGCAGCCTTTCTAAAAAGCTTTTGGCTAAAAGCGACCGCCCCAAAAAGCGGTACCGATTTTAGCTAAAAAAAAGAGACGCAGAGTCAAAGGAAATCGACACTCCATCTCTTCTTCTTATAGCCTTAACATATCTTCCTCTAGAAGAAAGACAAACTAAAAACTTTGTAAAAAACTAAGCGATACGTACACCGTCTGTATTGTAAATACCTTCGCCAATGGTCGAAGGGCCGTTAAGGAAGATCTCTATTCCGCCTATCGGCTTACTTTGAGCTTCGTCGATAGTCGCAGTCGAACTTACGGAAGAAGACTGCAAGTCGGAAGGTTGTTGTATATCATCTATAAGAGCAATCGTCCCCAAACTGGAAACGGCTAATTCTTTTACTTGGTTGTGCCGATTGACAGCGGCGGCCGGAGCGTCGGCAATTAAGAAGCCGTCAAATTCGCTACTAGTTAAACCATGTTTGGCCAAAGAGGCCGTAGTGGTAAAACTATCGGCTACAGAAGGCTGGGAGGCTGCCGATTCGGAGGCCAAAGTAACTGATTCGAGTGAATCGGAGTAGGTGAGATCTAAACCTATATTTACTTGATCGAGCTGGGGTTCGGGCTCGACACTGACGGAGGGACGCTCGCGCTGAGCGGAAGCCGCTTGACCGTAGTTTAAAGCGCCCGCAGAGCGGACGGTATGCAACCCAGTCAAATTGATTTCGTTCATATAAATAACCCTCCAAAGGCTGAGCCTAGTGGCTGCAGCCGCCAAACGCAGTCCTACTGCTAACTTAATCCTTAATCCTTAGGCGGAAATATCTCTAAAAGCACTTTGGCTATCCCAACTGAATGGGGGCCAAAAACAAAATATTTTTCTTTCGACTCGCAAGCATATCTTAGAAACAGGGCCCCTCAAAGTCAACGAACATAATGGGCCGTTTTGTTAAAATCTGGTAGGAAAGGCTGTAAAGGTTTTGGGGCTAAAAAAATAGAAAACCGGCCCGGCGCTAGGTCGTATAATCGGCGGGAGCCTCCCAGCTTTTGCCGACTAAAAGCGGCTAATCTTTTCGCATTCGGAGAAGGCTTAAGTTTATGGAAATTACCACTAAAATCGTCCCTATACCCGAAGTTGGAGGCCACGAAGTTACTCTAATCCTCAATGGGCGTTTCGGCAACAATTCCGCTTCCGAAGTAGAGAGCGCAGTCCAAGAAGTTATCGGCTCTTGTCGCCGCTTGATCTTCGATTTTGCCGGAGTAGATTATATTTCCAGCGCCGGTTTGCGCGTTTTACTTATGGCTAAAAAGAAGTTGGGCTCTACTGTGGCTGTCAGCGTAATTAACGCCAACGAGGTTGTCAAAGAGATCTTCGATATTTCCGGCTTTTCTAAGATATTGCAAGTCCAATAGTATCGCCACTCCAATAGGTAGATAGTTTCGCCTTTATACTAGCCTTTATACTAAAAAATATGCGCACCGCTATTCGCAAAAAGCTCTTAATCGTAGTCTCTATAGCCGCTCTAATCGTCTCTTGGTTGGCTTTAGATTTAGTCGATCGCAACTGCCGTTTACACGTTAGCAAATTGTTTAACGAGGCGGGCAAAGATACAGCCCGAGCTTTGGCTACTAGCGATAAACGGGCCTACGATACCCGTTCGAGCATGATGCACACCGTACTAACCTCTTTGGAAACTGTCACCGAAGTGGTCAATTCCTTTCCGGGTATAGAAAAAAATCACACCGCTCTGGACGGTTTGCGCAGTAGTTTAGGTATCAGTCGTATAGATATTATCGATTCTAAGCAATGGAAGATTATCGTTAGCTCCGATAAAGAGCTGGACGGAGCGCCTGTGCAAGTGGACAAGCCCGCCCCCTTGCAAGATAGCAATCCCGATTTTAGCGCCTTCGTCAGCAGTATGGGCAGCTACCATCCGGTAGATTATGTCACCGACAGCCATAATCGCGATCTGTTGCTCTTCTACAGTGAGCTTAAGCGCCAAGGGCGAGTCTTGCGTTTAGGTTTTAACGCCGTCAGTTTTAAAAATACCTACAACGTGGCCGAACATGAATTAGTAACGGGCAGTTTGCCATTAGGTGAGCATGGCGGCGTCGACGTAGTCTCCCAAAATGGGGTAATCGTTAATAGTATCAATAAAGAATTTATCGGTACTTCCTTTACCGAAATCTATCCTGGCCTAGAGCTAGGTCACTTTAAAGCCGGCCAACTGATTAAGGTCAGTCGTCGCGGTACGGTCAGCTACAGCACCTTCTATACCACACAATATGGTTATATTTTGGTGCCTTTTATGCCCGCCTCCGAAGTTTACGCTACTCGGACGACTATTCTAAAAGTTATGCTGACCGGCTTTTTAATTATTCTGGCCGCTATCTTTTTTAGCACTTCTCGTATCGTTAAAAAGGTTATCTTAGACGGTTTGGAGCGGATCAACGCTTCTTTAGCCAAAATCGAAGCTGGCGACTTAGAAGAAAAAGTCAACGAGACGAGTTATCCAGAGTTTTGCGTCCTCAGCCAAGGTATAAATTCTACAGTTGAGGCTCTCAAGCAGCTTATGGAAAGCCAATCGGCTTACGACGCCGAGCAATTAAATTTGGCTCGCACCATTCAGCTCTCTTGTTTGCCTAAATTTTTCCCCACTTATCCTGAGCTTAAAGCTCTCGACCTTTGTGCTCGCACTTCTCCAGCCCAAGAAGTGGGCGGCGACTTCTACGATTATTTCCGCATTAAAGATAATCTCTACTGTGTAATTATTGCTGACGTCTCTGAGCATGGCATCCCGGCCGCTTTGGTAATGATGACTGCCAAAACGGCTTTGCATGACGCTATTTTAGCTGGCGATACCCTCGAGCATTGTATGGAAAGTGTCAACTTTTCGCTATGTGAAAATAATACTACTGGCATGTTTGTCACCGCTTTTGCCGCTACAGTTAATACCGATACTGGCGAATTTCGCTTTGTTAACGCCGGCCACTGTCGCCCGCTGTTGCGCCGCCGCGACGGTATCTGGCATTCGGTAAAGATTGGCTCAGGCATGGTGTTAGGCGGCCTCGATAATCTCAGTTACAGTGCCGAGAGTTGGTTCTTGGAAGAGGGCGATCGGGTCTTTCTCTATACCGACGGCGTTACCGAAGCTATAAACGAAAAAGGTGAAATGTTTGGCTTAGGTGGTTTAGAAGTTGTTCTCAATCGCTCTTCTTGCGATAATTACGATCCAGCTTCCCTAATCAATTTAGTACAAGATGAACTGGAACATTTTACTCAAAATTCCACTTTAGAAGACGATATTACTATGGTAGCCTTAGAATATTACGCTCGATGTCCACGAGCTCGCTTCCTTCAAGTGCCGGCTGTAAGCGAAAAGTTAGACGAAGTGCTGATCTTTGTCGATAATTTGTTAGCTGAAGCCGAGTTAGATCCGGAAAGCTTAAAGCAAGTTAAAAGCTCTATGGCTACTGCCGTCGACGATATTTTTACTAATATCGTCAATTATGCCGGCCAAGGGCGCAACGAAGTCGTCAAGGTGACGGTGCGAGCCGAACTTCAAGATTATCCCTACCAGTTGGTGCTCCACTTTATAGATAATGGCCATCCTTACGATCCCACGGCGGTGGCTGCTCCCAATATCGATTTAGACTTTAAAGAGCGTTGTTGTGGTGGCTTAGGCATCTATTTAGTGAGAAAACTGACCGATCAAATGACCTATCGTTATACGGAAGGTTGCAATATTCTCCGTTTGGCGAAAAAATTGGTAAAAGCGGAAGCCAAAACTAGCCGCAATTAGTTACGAGCATGGCTATAGAAGATAATTATAACGAAAATAATGTTTCTCCCCTGACGGCGGCTTTGCTTACTTTGCTTATCGGAGGCTTAGTCTGGTTGGGAGCTTCTTTCTTTAATAATCTTACTGATTATGGCAGCCAACCTAAGCCCGATCCTGTTAATTTAATGGCTTCAGGCAATGCCGAGGAAAATTTCTATAGTCCGGGCCGAGCTAAGCGCAGGGCCAATTTCTTTTTGCGCCGCCAAGGTGAAGAAGCTGATATTTCTTCCGAAGAGAAACAATTATTGGAAGAAGAAGATCGCAGCAAAGAGCGAGATAAAGAAGATAGGGAAGAGGGGCGACAAGGGGTGCCAGGATCTTCGAGCGACGACTTAGCTAAAAGTCTTCAGCCTTCCGACTTGGCTTCTGGTTGGGGAGAGAGCGCAGGAGGGGGAACGGCTATAAGTCCAGTTGCCCCTAAAGGCTTGAAACTTTCCGGCATTATGTTAGGTAGTGGAGCTGGCATAGCCGTTATCGATTACAATGGCACTTCCTATACCAAATCGGAAGGCCAAAAGGTAGGCCGCTACACGGTGGCCAAAATTATGTCCGATCGTGTAGTTGTAGAAGATGGCCTTAATAGTTTCACTTTAGGACTCAATTCGTATGGTTCTTCCGATTTGGCTTCTTCGGCTGCTTCAGGTGGGGTAAAAAACGGCCATCCCGTTTTGCCCGATCCTGGACAAGTTCCCCCTCCGCCAGCTCCAGGCGTAAGGGCCCAAACCGCTTTTCAAAAGGAAAGTCCCTCTGTCACTTCAGCTTGGCAAGATTATACTACCGACGAAGCTCAAGAGGCGTCTGCCCCTTCCTTTTCCGCTCCTTTGCCTAGCAAGATCGATGTTTACGACTTTGCTCAAGAGCGTAGAGCTGGAGCTGAAAAAAAAGGCGAAGATTTATATTCTTCTAAAAGCTCGACTAAAGCTAAAGTTAAATTGCCTCAGGCTAGCCCTACGCCTGTCCGTCCGACTCGCGAAGAGATCGAAAAATATTTGCAGCGCGGCGCGGCTATCATTTCCGAAATAAAGGTGCAGCCCGATTCGAGCGGTTTGGGCGTCAAGGTCAAATTTGTGCAGGAAGATAATGTCTTGCACCGCTTAGGTATCAAAGATGGCGACACTATTACTAGGGTTAATAACAAAACTATTCTAAATAGTGAAGAGCTCTTTAACTCTGTGCTTAGTATTAGCGAAATGCCTTTTGTCAATATTGAATATAAACGCCAAGGGCAGACCGGCTCTTTAGTTTATGATTTATAGGTTGGGGCTGCCGCTGTCGCCCCACTAAGGTTCAGCCTACGCTAGGTTGAGCCTTAGTGGGTGCCTATCCTTCACCAAAATGGTCAGCCTTTTTAGCAGGAGCTGCCCTTTGAAAGACAAATTACCTACGCCCTATGGGTACGTTTTATAAGACAGCTTTCAGCCTGGCTGTGGCAGCCGGTATTAGTTTTTCTCTTTGCTCTCCCAGTTGGGCCGAGCCTAGCCCTTCGTCTGGGGGGAGCCTTGGGGCTGTTACTTACGGCGTCAAAAAATACGATCGCTCTTCCAATAAAGGGGCCAAGGCCCAGTCTTCCTCTAAAAAGGCCCTGGCTCCGAATCAGTCAGTACAAGCCCTTAACGAGATGCGTTTAGTTTCGCGTTGGTTTGCGGCGGCCTACGATATTCCGGCTCGCGTTCCTGAAGAGATGTTTTTGGCTGGTTATACTTACAGTGACGCTGTAGTTGCCTTATCCCTTATGGACGCTGGTGCCTCCTTAAACGAAGTGTTGGAAAAGAGGCGCAACCATCGTTGGGACGAGGTGGCCGCTGCTGTGGGTATCGAGCCCTCCTCTTTGCCTAAGCCGGTTATAAAGGTAATGAATACCCAAAATGGCAATAGGCCTTTGGAATATGTCCACTTTACTCCCGATGTGCGCTCCGGATTAGCTAGTCGCCTCCATTTGCCTTCCTTTTCGCCTAGCGTGCCCGATCCCGTAGCTGTCGAGCGTTTTCGCTTATCCAAAAAAGATATTGCCAACATCAGGCTAGCCTTAGAAAATGTCAACGATTTAGATGAAGCTACTTTGCGCTTGCCCGCCGGACGCTCTTTAAAAGTGGGCGACTGGGTGATCGCCGGAGTTATCTCTAAATATAAGCCTTTCCCTATCGACACCGTTTTGTCGGTTCGCACTGGCGAAGTAGTCGAATGGGGAGATGTGGCCGCTATGTTTAGCGTCGATCCCAGCATCTTTGTAGAGGGCCCTCTGGCTTCAATTTACGCTGCTCTGGTAGAAGGTGAAAATTATGCCACCTTGTCCGGTTTGCGCCGCTCCTCTTATCCGGCAACCCTAGATAATATTTACGTCTTAAACAATGTAGAAAATGCCGAGTTGCAAGCTTTGGGCTGGCTTATGAGCCTTTACTATAAAGAAACTGAGCAAGAGAGGGCTTTACTCAATTCTTATGGCCTCTCTTTTGCCGATCAAGCTTTATCTTTAGCTGTAGCTCGTATGGCTTTTGTTGATGTAAGCGAAATTGCCAACCGCATTGGCCACGGTGCCAATTGGCAGTATTTAATCGATTATTATAAGTTAGATATGACCGGTCAGGACGTAGTTCTGGCGGCGGCTCTTAGTCGCGACCAGGCTCGCTTTCCCCAAGAATCTCAAGTTAAGTCTAAGTCTAGATCTAAGTCTGTGCGCAGCAAACGTTTTAATTAAGGTAGAAGACTTGTGGCCTTATTGCTAAATAGCCCTAGTTTGGCATCTAGAGCCCCCAGGGGATTTTCGCTCTTAGAAGTGCTTATCTCTCTGGGCTTAGTCTCTATGGTTTTTGGCAGTCTGATCGGTGGCTTCTGTCAACATGTGCAGCGCGTAGCTCGTCTGGAGCCTTGTTATCGCAACCTTATTGTAGCTTCCGTAGGTTTAGAAAAAAGCATGGCCAAGAGAAACGACGGCGAAACTGATTCTCTCGACGGTATTGAATATAAAGTCAGCGTAGGGGCCATGCCTTCCGATCCCCGTATCGATCAAATAGAGAGTAAAGTTAGCGGCCTTCGCCCCGGCCAAAATGCCGTAGTTAGGGCTTATCGCTTGCGCCAAGTAAGCTCTTCTTCTTCTTCTTCTTCGTCTTCATCCTCTTCGGGAACTTCTTCCGGTAGCTAATCAGAAGTTTTTGGTTTATGTTAAAAGGCAGCTTCCACTATCCCCCAAGAATTCGGTTGGCTAGGCCTTCAGGCGGTTTCACCTTGTTGGAACTTATGTTGGTTATGGGGCTGGCCAGTTTGGTCTATGCCCTAATCTCTTACATGACCATCCAGATGAACAATACGGTGCGCCATTCCCAAGTAGCTTTTAAGCGTCGAGAATTAGTGATCGAGACGGCCGAGCGTTTGCGCTGGCAATTGCGTTGCCTTTACGATCGTGTGCCTGAAGGGGCTGCTTCCCAGCCTCCCTCTAGCCATACCAATCCTCCCTCTTTGCTAAAATCGGCTATATATGGTAAAAGTTTGGGCGAAAAAGGCCAAGATGTATTGCTTTTTAAGACTACTTATTTCCCTTTGCGAGTGGAAAATAGCGGTACAGCCGAAGTTGGCTACAAAATTGTGAGCGATTCCTCAGCCTCCTTTTCCCTTACCGAGCCTGTAAAAAGCGAAGACGACAAATTGCGCTCTTTGGAAGCAGCCGACTTTATTGGCTCTGGCCAAGTTGTTGACAGTAAAAAATATTTAGCTTACAGGCAATATCCTTGGGCCGATCCTTTGGGGTTGCATGAAGTTGGCGACGATAACCAGGCCCCTTGGGAGAAGCTAAGCTCAGAAATTATCGGTTTAGAAGTACGTTTCTCCGACGATTTGGAAATTTGGCAACAAGATTGGACTGGCGAAGGCGTGCCCAAGTGGATAGAAGTGACTTTTGAATTGAAGCGCGGCGAGCCTCTAGTCTTTATGACCGGCCCAGTTACGGCGGCCGATCGCTGGTAGGGGGAAGTAATTATGGTTTTAATGGCAGTTTTGGGGGCAATTCTGGTGGCCTTAGTTATTGCGGCCAAGATGAGTGAAATTGGCGTCGATGCTCAAAACTTAATAAATTACACTTCGGCCCGAGAAAACAATTATCAGATCGCCCGCTCCGCTGCCGAAATGGGTTTTGAGCTTCTCAAGGCCGACAATGGCGACACCGACAGTTTAAGCGATATGTGGGCCGCCGGCTCGGTGACAATGGAATGGGAAGGCAAAAATGTCATTATTAGCATAGTTGATGAAGAGAGCAAATTCCCTTTAAGCGCTATGCAAAAAGCTCCCGACAATTGCGAATATTTGGAAAAAGGTTTGGTGCGCCTCTTTGAAAATGGTGGCTTAGGTTGTGGCCAAGAAGCTGCCGATCGCTTTCTCGATTGGGTCGATCCCGACTCCCAAAGGCGCAGCCAAGGGGGCGAGGTTAGCGACTACGAAAAATTAGTTATAAAAGATGGGCCGGTCGATTCTTTAGCCGAAATTTTAGAGTTGCCCGGTTGGGAAAAGGGCCCTTCCTACCTTTCGGCTCGTCCCCAAAATAGCTTACAAAGCATTATGGGCTCAGTTTCGGCTAACAGCACGGCCGCTTTAAAGCAAGCAGCTGCTGAATCTTCTGGTAGCTCATCCCAGACTCCAACTGATAGCTCTTCTTCCACCTCTAATGGCCAATTCGATAAATTTGGCTCCAGTAGCTCGAGCTCTAGCTCTGCCGACGCCAACTCGGAAGATAAAGGCTACCATTTGGATCTCCCTTCAGCCCAAACCCAAGGGGGCACGGCCACTACTGCTTGGGAAGAATGGGTCAGCGTCGATTCCAATGGCAAAATCAATGTCAATACCGCTCCCAAGGAAGTATTACTAGCTTTAGACGAAGGTATGAGCCAAGTTTTAGTCGACGAAATAGATTCCAAGCGCCGCTCCGAAGCCTTTAAAAAGGTGGACGATTTACACAACGTTACCGGTATGGATGCCGACTTGCTTTTCCGTATTCAAGATTATCTTTGCGTTAAAAGTTCTACTTTTAGTGTAGATGTTACCGTTCTTTCTACTCCTGGGCGCATAAAATTACATAGTGTAGTTAATCGCGATAGTGGTGCCATAAAAGTTTTGCGCTGGGAAGTTCGTTAAAAGTTATTCTTTTGCCGACTATTTTTTTTGCTAAATTAGATTTAAATCGGGCAGGAATGTGATAATGGGCGAAGGAAAAGTGAGGCTAGGTAAAGCGGGGCAGGTGCGTCGCCTATCGTTTAGTTTTTTTTATAACCAACTCCGAGTCCTTTTGGGTAATTACATAAAGTTTTTGCTCAGTGGAGGAACTTAATATCTTGTGCGGAAGAGTCCTCGAGGGTAGGGGTGGTGTTCTCGCAAAGCATCTCCTCAAAGTAAATCCTACAACACTCTCAGAGGCTTTTCTCGAAAGGGAATTACTACAAAACATGACAAATAAGAACACGTATTGTTTCGCTACCTTTGCTGCTGTAGCCAGCTTGGGTTTGGGTTTAATGATTTCTGGCTGCGGCGACAGCGGCTCTACCGACGCTGCTCAATTGGGCAAGACCGGCCAAGTTACTTTTAAATACGACGTTTTAGCTAAGGCTGCTGCCAGCCCCAAGTACGAAACCAAGATCAAGAATGAGATCGTCACCGTAAAGTATGCTTTCTACGGTGTAAAAGACGGTGTCCGCTTCATTGAAAGCTACAAAGATAATCCTAGCTACACTCACGATTTCAAGCCCGAAGCTGAGGACAAAGATGAAGACGTTGTTATTAACAACGTAAACGACAAAGCTGCTGGCGTAATTGCTGCCTACTACGATAAAGATGGCAATATCGTGGCTGTAGGCCAGGATGATTTCGAGCTCGATGCCAACAAGAAGGCCACTATCGAAAAACCCGACTATGCTGAATTAGCCGATGCTAGTTATAGCGTGACAGCTAAGCCCTATATCCTTTCTCCCGAAGAAACGACTGAAATTTCTGTCGTCGCTACTATCGGCAAGAAAGGATACCACCTTCTTCCTTTCGTAACTCTCGAAGGTATCGATAAATATACCGATGTTTTGGCTTACGGCTATAGCCATGCTGCAGGCGACGTTTACAAAGGTGTCGGCTACAAAGGCGAGCATCAGGGTATCGTTACCGCTGGAGATATTAAGGTTAAGGTTAATGGCAAGAATGTAGCCCAACTTGACAAAAATATTTATGTCACTAACCAGGTTCCTAATGCCATTACGATTGAAGCTGGCCAGGTTGAGGGCAAAGGTGTTACTACCGTTGCCGCTACCGAAGATACTCCCGAAGCTCTTACCTTAGTTTTTGCTGGCGAAAACAGTATCCTCGCTGCTAAGAAGGCTGTCGATCTTACTGCCGAAGGCAAAGATCCTCTCTACTATGCCGTCAATGAGCAGCCTATCACCGCTTTCATTACCGGTTACAGTGCAGATCCTGAGAAGGGCCCCACCCCTAAAGATGTTAAGAGCGAAATTACCGATACTACTAAGGTAACTCTTACTTCTACCGTTGCTGAATCTGCTAAGGCTGAAGGCCTGAACATTAAGGCTGTTGCCGAAGGTAATACCACTGTCAGCGCTACTTACAAAGTAGACGACACAACTACTGTCAATAGCAACAAGTTGGATGTTAATGTTGTTGTGCCTGGTGCCGAGAACTTCGCTTTCACTACCACAAACGATGACAAAGATGTTGTCTTCATGAAAGATGTTACTGTCGATACAGAGAAGGATCAGACTTTCACTATGGCTGTTGCCGGTAAGGCTACCTTAGACGTAGATGGAACTTCTTACGTCAGCACTCCTATCGAGTATACCGAGACCGCTCCTGCTATTAAGCCTCTTGCTGAGACCGTTAAAGATATTACTTATACTAAGACTGACAAAAAGAACGAGTATACGCTCGAAGTCAAAAAGACTGCTGCTCCCGATGAAGATGTTGAGATCGGTGTTGACCTTAGCAACTTCGATGCCATTAGCGTCAAGAAATAATATGTCTTTAACTTCGTCTAGGTTGGACTTTTAGCTTAGCCTAGGTTGAACCGAAAGAGGGCCTCCAACTAAAAAAGTTGGGGGCCCTTTTTTTTACTTGAAATATTGTTTTTACGGCAATAACCCTAAAAGTGCTTAAAAAATTAAAGGACGTTTAATATATGTCGCTGAAGGGCCGATTTCTGAGGACAAAAAATTCCTAAGCGATTCCCCTCAGCTTTTTTTACTAGTTATAGAACGTCAAGAAAGGAACTGCCCTAAAAAAATATGACCAATAAGAACATGTATCGTTTTGCTACCTTGGCTGCTGCAACTAGCTTAGGTTTGGGGGTAATGCTCTCTGGCTGCGGCGACAGTGGCTCTACCGAGCCTGCTCCGTTAGGCAAGACTGGTAAAGTTACTTTTAATTACAATGTTTTAGCTAAAGCTGCGGCCAATTATAAGTACGAAACTAAGATTGAAAAAGAGATCGTCAACGTAAGGTATGCTTTCTACGGTGACGATTTTATGGACGAAGCTACTCTCCCTTATAAATTTGAGCATCAGGATAAAGATCAAGAACAAGATATCGTAGTTAATAATGTTAATACTAAGGCTACTCGCGTAGTAGCAGCCTACTACGATGAAAAGGGCCATATCGTGGCTCTAGGCGATGATGAAATTAAATTTGCCAATGATGAGGCCGTTGTAAGTGAGCCAGAAGTAGTTGCGGTCGATTTTAACCAAGAACCGCCTGTATTGGGAGTCACCAAAGAAATTGTTCCCCTTAAGGGTAAAATCCGCACAGCTATGATTGGTAAAGCTGCCAATCTTTACTACGATCTTACTCCCTTTGTAGAAATAAAAGGTCTAGACAATTGGCTCAGTAAACGTATAACTGTGTATGGCGGTGCTGAATATGAAGCTATTCAGTATGGTATCCTTGAGCCAGATACTATTAGCGCTACCTTAAACGACAAAAAGTATACTGTAGAAGATACGATTTACATTACTGATCAAACTCCCAATAAGATCAAAGTCATCCCTAATACAATTGGCGATATAATTCCTTTTACCGATAGTGAAGGTACGACTCCGCTTATTTTAGCTGGTAAAGATAGTCTGATTGGCGATAAGAGTACAGTTGATATGACTTGGCTTAATGATGAGCAAGTCGAGCCTAGAACTATGGCCGTCAATAAATTGCCTTTCTCAGTTTTTGCCACCAGCTATACTGAAGGAGGCGATAAAGGGCCGCAGCCTAAAATAACTGATCCTATTGGTATCGAAATTACTGATGACGAGCGAGTTTCCGTTATTTCCCAAGATCCCCAAGTGGCCAGTATAGCCAAAATAGCTAGAGATAGCGAAGAATACTTTGAGTTAAGTGCCCAAAAGGCTGGCCCTACCGTCGTTTCGGCTGAATTTAACAATGGTACTAATGTTATTAAGAGTGAGAGTACTACCGATATAAAAGTAGAGGTAGTACCTATTAGCGAAGAAAAGCTTACTTTCGCTATTGAAAATGGAGAAATTGGCCACGATACGTTTATTGGCGATGTTAAAATTACCGCTAGTCCCATGA
The DNA here is from genome assembly GCA_934644775.1 of uncultured bacterium. Taxonomy (GTDB): domain Bacteria; phylum Vulcanimicrobiota; class Xenobia; order Xenobiales; family Xenobiaceae; genus Bruticola. Next base: position 255,548 of record CAKUDB010000001.1, read on the forward strand.
AAGCTGATATGTTTATAGCCGGTTTAGTTAGTATCATCTGCGGTGAAAGTGGTTTAGATACTTATGTTTCCGAGCCCCTTCCCTATGTAGCTTCAACTTATCCCGACGCTGAAGAACTTAGCGAAAAGCCTAAGGGCACAACATATACTAAGAGCGAAGGCCAAAATAAATATGAGCTTATTGTTGGCGTAGTTGCTCCTACTAAAGATGTAGAAGTAACGGTCAAAGGTGCTAATACCCTTAAACCCGCTTTCCAGCCTATTTATATTAAGTCTAACTAGGCTGGTTCTGTCGCCTTCTTCACTCAAGACAAAAAGAAAGTGCTGTGTATGCAATATAAAAAGAATTGGCTCTATTTCGGCCATTGGGTGGTTGCTTTTAGCTTAGGCTTGGGCCTTATGCTCTCAGGTTGCGGCGACAGCGGCTCCACTAAGCCTAATACTTTAGAGGGCTCTGCCCCTTCGCCAGCTGAGCCCAAAGGTAACAAAGTTATTTTTAACTACCACGTTTTAGCCCAAGCTACAGCCAAAGCTCAGGATATTCAAGCCGATATTATCAGCGTAAATTATGCTTTCTATGGCCAAAACGAGGGCAAAAACTTTGTAGACGGCCCCCAAACCGATCCTTCTTATAGCCAAACTTTCACCCATGGTAAAGAAGCTACCGATAAGCAAATTACCGTAGAAAATGTAAATAAGCAAGCTTCTTTAGTAGTAGCCTCTTACTACGATGCTAAAGGCCATTTGGTGGCCGTTGGCCAAGACAAGATCGCCTTTAATGAAGACCATACTGCCATTGTAGATGAGCCTGAAGTTGCTCAAGTAGTAGCCGACAGCTTAACCTTTAAGGCCAGTAAATATGTTATACCTTTGCAAGACACTGTAGTTTTGTCTCTTAAAGCTATAGCTGCCAACAAAGAGTACGATTTGAGCGCTTTTGCTGAAATTAGCGGCATAGACGAAAATATACTCGCTTTGCAAGAAGGCAGCTTAGAAGGCTTCACCTATAAGGGTGTCAAGTATGGCACTATTGAAGGTGGCACCATTACTGCTACTGTTGGCAATACTAAGTGCTTGATAGGCAATTCTATTTATGTTACCGATCAAACTCCCTCTGCTATTAGCTTAAAGCCTGCTTCAGTTGAAGGCCATGATATTTTTGCCGGTAGTGATGTCAATGGCCAAAAGTATTATATGCAATACGTTGACGAGAAGTGTTTACTTAGCCATTTCCCCTACATAAAGTATCACGCTAATTCTTCTAAGAAACAATACGATCCCATATATTACTATATAAACGAGCAGCCTTTTATCGTTTATGCTACCGCTTATACTTCCGAAGATCCTACCAAAGGGCCTACTCCCACTATTAAAGATGGACAAATTGGTATCAATATTACCGACGATCCTAACGTTAAGCTTTTAGATGTAGAATTTACCGATCCTGAGTATATGAAAGCGCTTGGTTTCGAAATTCAGGCTAGCGTCGTCGATAGAACTAAAGTTCATGCTAATAGCGTAAACTCTTATAACTACGGCGACGATTACAAAATAACTGCCCAATATGGCCAAGGCGACCAAGCTATAAAAAGCGATCCTGTAAGGTTAATTATAGAAGCCGAAGGCGTAAGGAATGAAGTTATTCAGTTTGCCTCCGTAGAGGAAGGTCAAGAACCTACTTTCTTTGTTCCTTATAACATTGAAGCTAAGAAAACTAAGATCGACTTTAAGTTGAAACTTATGGGCCTTTCTAGTGTGCTTGTTAGCATTGATGATGGAGAAGAACCGGTATCTTTTTATACCGATCCTTTGGAAATTCCCACCGATGTAATTGCGCCTGATAAGTATCCTGATGTTGTCAAGCAAACTGAGTTCTCCAACTTGATTTATAAACAAGATAAACCTGGACTTAATGCTTACACCTTAAAAACTGAAGGCGAGCTGGAAGCTAATAAAATAGTTAAGCTTTTTATTGAAGATGTGGAAGGCGCTCCGCAGTATTCTTTCATATCTATTACCACTTATTAGAGTGATAGTTTTGTAAACTAGCTATAAGCGGCTGTACTTTTTGGCAAGTGTAGCTGCTTTTTTTTTGTTAAAGTGCTTGGCAGGAGGGCAGGCGCCTTGTTTGAAAATAAGTAGGTTATCATTATTCATGCCTGCGCTGGGCTGGCTCTTTTTTCGCTAAGTCGGCGGCATTTGTTTCTAGTAAGCAATTCTCAAGCTGAAAAGCACAGAGATAGTCTTATGAGTTTTGCGTTTCGAAGCGCAGTTCGACTCTTTTTTATATTTGAGAGGAATAAATAAGTATGGCTAAGTCCGCCTATAAGAATCTTTACGGTTTTACTGCTTTTGCGGCCGCCGCCGGTTTGGCTTTATGTTTAACGACTTCCGGTTGTAGCGACGATACTTCCGATCCCAACCCCTTTGAGGTTAATCGCGGTACTGTCACCTACAATTATACTAGAGCTGCAGCTAAAGCTGCCGATTTGCCAGCTGCTGCCGTCAAAGCCACCTACACTTTTAGCGAAGGCGACGCTTTAATCTATACTGTAGCCAATGTTCAAATTGTTCCCGAGAATGGGTCAAGTGACGATACTAAAGAAGGTAAATTAGTCGGTAGGGTCCCTGAAGATCTTACGCCTAACGATCCTAACGCCACACCTACTTCTTGGAATGTTGATATTAAGCAAGTACCTATCAAAGCTGACAGAGTTTCGGTTATGTATTTCGACGCTAATGGCGCCCCTGTAGGCTTGGGTGTAGATAGCCTCGATTGGACTTCTACTACCACAGGTAAAGCTGCTGTTGTAGAACAGCCCGATTTGGTAGACAGTAGTGTTATCGCTACCAAGATTGCAAACAGAGAGATCGTACCTCAGGTAGTTACTTCCACTCCTTGTGTCGATAAGGATGAATATATCTGGGTAAAACCCGTTTTGGCTTACAATAATGGCTCTGACAAACCGGTACTTTTCGACCTTAGCGGTCTGGCTACTTACTCCCTTGATGGGCAAGACGAAGGGCAGTCTACCTACTTAGAAAAGGCTAAATATCAGTGGTATGTAGGTAAGAGCGATTTCTCAAACAGCGACGAAAAAACTACCACTAAAGCAGACGATTCAGAAACAACTCCCGGCTACTACAAAGCTGTCGAATATGGTGAGCAAAAAGTTACCGTCTCCTTGAACGGTTGGGAAACTTTGGGTAAACTCGATCCTATTACCGTCTATATTAGCGACGCCCAACTTACCGAAGTAACTATTGATGGTAAAGACGATGTTTATTATGTTGTGGCTCCTAATTACGATTTCGGTTTGAGCTCTGTGGTTGTTCCCGACGTACGTACCGAATCTATTCCTTTCAACACCGTGTCCTTTAAGGCTATAGGTAAGTATAAGGGGAACAGTGGCCCCAGTTTCGATACTGACGCTAGCTCCTATGTCACCTGGAAACTTACCAATAAAGATGGCCAAGAACTTAGCGATAAAGACGGCATCAAAGGTCAAAAAGACGCTTTGGGCCACTATGTCGTTACTTCTACAGCCACTTCTTTAAAAGATCTTGAGCTGACAGCCCAAGCTAGTAGCGCCTCTCCTAAAGTATCTTTACACTCTCTGCCCGCTGCTGCCGATATTAAAGTTAAGATCGCTCAGGAAGTGGTTAAGGGTGGCAGTGTCGACGGTGCTGTTGAAGGCTTCTTTAAGGTGACAACTCCCACAGGAGTAGTAGAAACTTCTGGCTCTAATATTACTGATTATAGTAAAGTGAAGATCGATAAGGTGGAGTCTAGCCCTGCTGCTCCTACTGAAAATAAAGCTAAAGTAGAGAAGAATGAAGCTGCTAACGGTATTAAGCTTACCCTCGGTGATGAAGATGTTGGTAGTACCGTTACTTTCGAGACTATCTACAAAGATCTTTATAAGAGTGGTAAGAAAATGGAGTTAAAGTCTTCTACTTCTGTGAATGTAGTCAAAGAGACCGAAACTGAAGAACCTTAGGGAGAAGGTTTAGCTCTTAAGTAGATTCTTGACATAAAAAGGCGGTTGTCTCAGCTCTAAAAAAATCTGGGGCTGCCCCTTTTTTTTAGGTTAACATTATTTTTTGTAAGCGGATAAGTGTTCGCTTTAACAAAAAATTGGAAAGCTTTAATACTTAATTTCTACTAGAAAGGAATATCTATGAGCAAGTTTTTTCTTAATAAACGCTCTTGGAAAGTTATAGTCGCTTTCCTCATGGTGCTGGGTTTTTGTACCGTTTTAAGCGCTTGTTCCGACGACGACGATTTAGGTGATCCCACCCGCGCTTCTATTTTAGTAACTCACAGTATCGCTTCAGCCAAAATGGAGGCTACGGCTCGCTCTTTAGGCTCCGATATTCGCAGTGTAATTTACTATTGCTACAATAGCCAAGGCGTGCGCACTTTTGGCCCGGCCCAATTAGCTAAAACCCCTCAGATTCTTTTGCAAGCCGTTCCGGTAGAGTCTACTTCTATAGGTATGACCTACCTTGACGGCGATGGCAAGGCGATAGCTTACTATAGCCAGCCGGTCAGCCTCAAAGTTGGGGAAGTTTATGAAATAAACGATCCCGATTGGAAATATCTCAACGAAATCGATAACATGGAAGGTTTGGAGATCGTCCAGGACGATATGCGTGTGCATACTGGCGACGAAGCTACTTTCTATGCTACGGCTTTATTTAAAGATAAAGAGAGCGGTAAGCTCTATCCTCAGCTCTTTAATACTATGTGCGATTGGAAGAGCAGCAATACTAGCGTAGCTTCTTCAACTAAATCTGATGAAAGTGAGAGTTCTTCAATTAAAGGTAAGTTCTATACCTTTAACGCTGGCACTACTCAAATCAGTGCTACTTTCCAAAAATATACCGCTACGGTCACTTTAGACGTTACCGAGGCTACTATTACCAAAGTTAAGTTGTCCGAAACTGAAGTTACTTTGCCTTTAGGTTTGCCTTGTTATGAATTGCCTTTAACGGCTACTTGGTCTGACGGTAAAGAGACTGACGTTAGTTATCAAAGCAACTGGAGCACTAGCAATGGAGACCGCGTCTTGGTTAGCTACGGCTATATCTTCCCCAAAGCTTCTCACGAAGCCGAGGAAGAGCCTACTGTCATTACGGCTAGTTGTACTTCCAATGGCCAAAACCACCAGGATCAGTGCAAAGTTACTGTAGTTGACGCTACCTATAAAAGCTTAAGTATAAAGGTCGATCCCGAACCTCTCTATGTAGGTGATACTAGCTTTATTGGAGTTTTTGCCACCTTTACTATTAACGGCAGCGACAAGAGTTATGAAATAGACGACGTCAATTACTATACCGTAACTTCTTCTAAACCTGAAGTTGCTGCTGTCGATAATGAGGGTGTAACTTTAGAGGGTAAGAGCGTGGGCTCTACAGAGTTAAGTGCCAGTTTCCAATATGGAGAAATTAAGGGTTCAACTAAACATACCGTAGAAGTAGTGGCTGTTCCTACTGGCGACGATTCTGGCGACGATTCTGGTGACGGTTCCGGTGACGATTCTGGTGATGCTACTGGTGACAATACTGGCGATAATACCGGAGATGAAGGTGGCGATGAAGGTGGCGACGGATCTGACGAAGGTCAAGATGGTGGCGACATCGACATGGGTGGCTTGATCGGCGGCCTGTAATTTGCTTACCAAGCTTCAATAAGTCATAAAAAAATAAGCCTTCCGCTTCTAAGTGGGAGGCTTATTTTTATGTTATTTTTCTTCAACTTGCCAGCGCTCTAAGCTGCCGGGAATTTCGGAACTGAGTCGCTCCAAAATAGCTTGCATAGCTTCGCACATAATGGTTTGCTGATCCGGGTTGCCACTAAGCTGACGCTCCCAAGCGCAGCCACCACGGCAGAAATGGAACCATTTGCAAGAGCGGCAATTGACGGGAATTTGGGCCCAGCGGCGGAAAAATTCAATAGCTTTAGGGGAAGTCATCAGCTCTTTTAAGGTATGCTGATGGATATTGCCTAAGCAAAATTCTTTCATGCCGGAGAATTCGTCGCAAGGATAGACGTCACCATTGTGAGCAAAACCCACAAAGTGAGAGCACTTGCCTTGTAATTTGCAATAGTGCGGCGTATGGCCGGCCAATTTGCGGGAAATTTCCGAAAGGATACGCACTCGGAAGTTGGGGTTGCCTAGGGCTAGCCAACGCTCCAAAACGCGCATAATAAAATCTTTGTATTGCTTGCCGCTAATCTCTACTTCGAAATGGCCTTGGTGGAAGCGAGTAGAGGGGACAAAGTCCATCTCTCTAACGCCGTTACTCTCAAACCAGTCGACCAATTCTTCTGGGTGATCTAAGCCTCTTGGAGTAAGGACGGCCGAAACTCTGGGATTGATACCCACCTTACGCAAATTGGTAATACCTTGCCAGACGGCTTCAAAAGTGCCTCGACCTGCTTGGGCCCCGGCTCGGTAGACGCGCTGTTGATCGTGCAACCAAGGAGGGCCGTCTAAACTGACGGTGACGGCGAAACCTCGCTTAGCCAAAAGGTCGGCCCATTCGTCGTTAATAAGTGTGCCGTTAGTCTGTAGGCCGTGGTAGACGGTACGTCCAGCAAAATAGCGATCCACTAATTCCATAGCTTGGGCAAAGCGCTTGAGGCCATACAAAGTAGGTTCGCCACCAAACCATAAAAGATGGATAGGCCCTTGAGTATTTTGGGCTACCGCTTCGAGGGATTTTTCTAAAGTGGCCTTATCCATAAAATAACCAGAGCCCAGCTTCCCATCCTGACAGCAATACTTACAGGCGAGGTTGCAGGACTCGGTTAATTTAAAGACTGGCCTTAATTGGCCGGAAATCACGCTTTAACCCAGCAAACGCAATCTTTTTCTTCGGGATCAGCATTGATAGCTGCAGCGATTACAGCATTAACTTCTTTGGTCTCTGCCATTTTGATTTCTCCTTATATTGTAGGCGGCGGGGTTGGAGTAAAAGCAACCTCGTTAATTTTGTCTTTGGTTGGCCGTTAGCCTACAGCCTAACCCTTAAAGACACAATTGGCCGCCTTCGCTTCTTAAGAAGTGGGCTCCTGCTTTAGCCTTCGGGGCTACCTTTAGAGCTAGCCTCCTGGGCCTCAGCTTCTGGAGAAGAGGGCTGCTGCTTTTGGACAAAACTAGAAGTATTAGGCTCTTCGGCAGCTTTAATTGCCTTAAGTTCGCCACTCTTTAGGCCGTACTTACGCAGCTTATGGACTAATTGTTTACTATCTTGAACTTTACCGTGGACTTTACTAACTATTTGTTTTACCGACTCTCTGGCTGGTACGGTAGCGTTGGCTTCCAAGGGGTAGGGGGTGTCCGGCAAACGCATATCCTCTTCAGTAAGGGGGCCGAAAGCCGGATTCTTCTCTACATAAAACTCTATACATACTCGGGCAATAGCCGCTACAGGGATAGCTACTAGCATACCCATAATGCCGCCAATTTCTGCACCAGCTATTAAAGCGACCATTACGGTTAGGGGCGGCAATTTTACCGAGCGTCCGATTACGGCTGGCACGATAATGTGGCCTTCCAACCAGTGGACGCCTTGCAAAACGATAATAGTGAAGACGGCAAAGAGCGGCCCTTTATTGAGCAAAGCAATAATAAAAGCCGGAATATAACTTATGGCTACGCCTACATAGGGGATAATATCGATAATGCCGGAAAAAACGCCGATCAAGATGGCATAATCTATACCCATAAGCCAGAGGGAAAGGCCGACAAAGAAGCCGATAGTGACGCAAACGATCAGTTGGCCGCGAATAAACTTGCCCAAAACATAATCGATACGGCGCAACAAATCGACAGCTCCGTTGCGCCAAGCCTTAGGCAAGCAACCCACGAAACTTTCTTTATAAATACCCGCATCCATTAAAATATAGAAGACCAGCAAGGGCACCAAGATGGCCCCGCCCATAATACTGGCCATGCTGCGCACACCGGAAAGGAAGCCGGGCATAGAGTTCTTGACCAGACTGGGACTGTTATTTTGCATAAATTGCATTATATGCTGAGTGCTGAGCTTCTCTGGCTCGACCATAGGTTTAAGGGTAGTTGGCAACCAACTCTGAATAGTAAGGGCCCATTGGGAAGTAATATGGTTCAAGCTGGCCGACATGGTGCTCATATTGGCAATTAGGCGATGAAATTCTAATTTGACTATAGGCAGCAAATAGGCCACAAAAAAGCTAATTATGGCCAATAAGGCCGCATAGACGATCACTATGGAGATCGTTAGGGGTACTCCCTTTTTATGTAAAAAATGGACGCAGGGGGCAATTAAATATGTCACCAGGATAGACACGATCAAAATATTGATGATCATGTGTATCTGGCCTAAGAACCAGCAAAAGGCTCCAGCTAAGATTAAAAGTCCCAATAGATAAAAAATTATATGGAACTTATTTTTATTATTAAAATCCATAGGTGAAAGGGCGGAAAATCCTTGTTAAGTTTTTTTCTATCTAAAAAGCTACGACTACTTTTCTAGCTTCTATTATACCTGCAGCGTTAGCCATGCCCTGTACAGAGACGGCCATACCAGGTTGGATATTGGCTAAGTCGACCGCTTGCCCTGAAGTGTTGGTGGGATTAACCATTTGGTGGAGGATAACCTGAGTAGGTTGGTTTTGGCCGTTGGCCAAAATCGTCAAGCTGCGAGTGCGGGCGTCGGCGCTCATCACTCGGCCGCTAAATGTCACCAACTGCATAGAGAAGGGGCCGTTGGGAGCGGGCATAAAGTTGCCTTGCTCTTCCTTATTTTTGTCGTCGCCGCCGTAAATTAAAGAGGCGGTACTATTAAACTGGGTTTCGTTGCCTAAACTGTAAGGATTTTGGGCATAAGGATTAGGGCCGTTTACATTGGTTTGGCCATTGGCCCCCATATTGGCTTGAGGAGAAGTTTGGGTAGCTGGAGTAGCTCCTTGGGCAATAGTGGCTGGGTTGCCAGCATTGGGGAAGGCGTTAGTATTGGGTATGCCGTTAGCTCCGGGGTTGGTATTGGAGCCGGGGAAGTTGCCACCTATGCCTAAAGGGCCCATTACATTGGGAGCCGCTCCGGTAGCACTAGAAAATACACTAGTTAAGGTGGCGGCTGGGCCGGCAGTACCGGCAAAACCGCCTACCGTGGTGGGATTAGGCGTACCGGCATGGCGGGCCACTACATTTTTAGAGGACATAAAATCGGCAATTAAGTCGCATTCTAAAGGATCGCCCACTACCGAGCCACAGATCCGCACACAGACCCTCATTTGGGGGCGGAAGGCATTGCTAGAAGCTTTTTGGCCGTTGAGCATAAATTGGCAACCTGGACGCATGATAATCGTTTTGACTACGCCATCGTCGCGTTGGATTTGCATACGGCGGCCACCGGGATTATAGCTTTTAATCAGGCCAGAAATAGTAGGCTTGCCAGCCCAAACTAAAGTGGGGCAGAAAAAGGCGGCCAACAAAAATATAGCAGCGGCTCGCTTCCATAATTTATGTAAAAAAACAACTTGGCTCATATTAAATCGCTTCAACTCCTCATCTTCTTTCTTTAATTGTACACGATTTTAAGATCTCTCGGCTACTTAGCCCCTACTTCTGTAAATACTGTGGCTAGCCAGGAGTTTCTATTTAAGGGGCTGGGAAGTTCTCTCTTCTCTAGGTAGGGGATAGAGGCTGGAGGAGCGAACCAGAGCTAGAGGTTGTTTAGTCTTTTTTTTAATACCTATCTTAAGCGCTTAACCGGCGGGAGGTTTATCACTATGGATGCACAGACTAATGCTTTGGTAAAGAGTTTAATCCACATGATGTGGGCTGATGGCGTTATTGAAGAGCACGAGCGTGAGTTCTTGGGCAGTGTGGTGGCCGAATTGGGCTGCACCAAAGAAGAGATGGATGAGATCTCTAAGATGATGGTAGCTCCTCCTACTGAAGAATTAAATTTTGATGTAGATAGTATCGAGCAAAGCAAGCGCGAAGAAATTTTGCAAGCCGCTGCCGCTATGGCTATGGTAGATGGTGTTTTGGCCGGTTGTGAAAAAGATTTGGTAGAAGTTTTGGCAGCCCACTTAGATATTCCCATTGCTAGACGCCAAGCTTTAGTTGAAGAAGTGCGCCAGGGCGTAACCTCTGTGCGCTCCTTAAGAGAGGAATAGGCTCTTTTTGTCCCTTCTTCAACCTTCGCTAATTTTTGCTAATAACGCCTGGGCCGTGATCTTAAAGCCGGTAGGTATGCCTACCCAGCCCGATCCTAGCCAGGCGTTTTCTCTTTTAGACTGGGCCCAAGGCCAATGGGGGAAGGCCTATGTAGTCAATCGCTTAGACCGCCCGGCCGGTGGTTTGGTACTTATGGCCAAAACTTCCGCTGGGGCAGCGGCTCTCAACAAGTTGTTGCAAACGGGTAAAGTTAGTAAAGTCTATTGGGTTCTCGTAGAAAACGGCGACCGTTTGCCTTCTAGCTCAGCTTCTCTGGAAGATTATCTCCTTAAGGACGGGCGGGCCAACCTTTCGCGGGTGGTTAGCCCTAGCCAGGAGGGAGCCAAGTTGGCTCGTTTAAGCTATCGCCTTTTGGCTCAGGGGCGGACGCGCACTTTATTGGAAGTTAAGCTGGAGAGTGGTCGTCACCATCAAATTAGGGCTCAGCTTGCCCATTTGGGTTGTCCTGTGGCTGGCGATCTTAAATACCAAGCGAGTAGCAAGTTGCGCTTAGGAGGGATCGCTTTGTGGTCTTATCAACTGAGTTTTCCTTGGCAAAAGGGGGAGCAAACTTTTACTTGTAAGCCCACTGGCCCTGTTTGGCAGCCCTTTTTAGATATGTTGGCCCAGTAAAAAAAAAGCAGTTGGGCAGAAAAATTCTAACACTACTCTAACACTCAGCAAGCATATTTCTTACGTCTGAAGTAGTACATTATCTGCGAAGAAAAAGAAGTTTGCGTTCGCCGGGGGAGCTCGGGGGAAGGTGAACGAGGAGGATAAAATTTATGTCGAAAGTTGTTGGTATAGACTTAGGAACTACGAACTCAGTAATCGCCTTTATGGAAAATGGCAAACCTACCGTAATTGCCAATGCTGAAGGCAACCGCACTACGCCTTCCGTAGTAGGTTTCTCCAAAACTGGTGAGCGCTTGGTTGGTGAATTAGCTAAGCGTCAGGCTGTGAGCAATCCTCATGGCACCGTAGCTTCTATTAAGCGTCACATGGGTACCGACTACCGCGTCGAGATCGACGGTAAGAAATACTCTCCCGAAGAGATTTCGGCTATGATCCTTCAGAAGTTGAAGACCGATGCCGAAGCCTACTTGGGCGAGCCGGTCAAAGAAGCTGTCATTACCGTACCTGCTTACTTTAACGACTCCCAGCGTCAGGCTACCAAAAATGCCGGTATTATCGCCGGTTTAGACGTCAAGAGAATTATCAATGAGCCTACGGCCGCTGCTTTGGCTTACGGTCTGGATAAGGGCGAAGGCGACATGAAGGTTGTGGTCTTCGACTTAGGCGGCGGTACCTTCGATGTTTCCATCTTGGAAATAGGTGATGGTGTATTCGAAGTAAAGGCCACTAACGGTGATACTCACTTAGGTGGTGACGACTGGGATATGCGCATTGTCAACAAGATCGCCGAAGACTTCAAGAAAGAAAACGGTGTAGATCTGCGCCAAGATAAGATGGCCGCTCAGCGTATTAAAGATGCTGCCGAGAAAGCTAAGATCGAGCTCTCTCAGATGCTCAACGTCAACATCAATTTGCCCTTCATTACGGCTGACGCTACTGGCCCCAAACACTTGGATATGAACCTCTCCCGCGCTCAGTTCGAAGCTTTGACCGCCGATCTGTTAGAGCGTTGCCAAGAGCCTTGCCGCAAAGCTTTGGAAGATTCCGGCTTGAAGAAAGATGAAATCGACCGCGTCTTGTTGGTTGGTGGTTCTACCCGTATGCCTCAGGTAGTGGAATTTGTCCGCAAATTCTTTGGTAAAGAGCCTTCTAAGGACATCAACCCCGATGAGTGCGTAGCTTTAGGCGCTGCTATTCAGGGTGCTGTCATTACTGGTGAAGTTAAAGATGTAGTTTTGGTCGATGTAACTCCTCTGTCCTTAGGTATCGAAACCTTGGGCGGCGTGATGACCAAGCTTATCGAGCGCAACACTTCTATCCCTTGCAAGAAGAGCGAAGTCTTCTCCACCGCTGCCGATATGCAGACTCAGGTAGAAATCCACGTATTGCAAGGCGAGCGTGAATTTGCCCGCGATAACAAGACTCTGGGCAAGTTTGTCCTCACCGACATCCCGCCGGCACCCCGTGGGGTACCTCAGATCGAAGTCTCCTTCGAGATCGATGCTAACGGTATTATCAATGTCAGCGCCGTCGATAAGGGCACTGGTAAGAGCCAGAATATCAAGATTACCGCTTCTACCAACCTCTCCAAAGAGGAAGTCGATCGCATGGTCAAAGACGCCGACAGTCACGCCAGCGAAGATAAGAAGAGACGCGAAGAGATCGAACTGCGCCATAAAGCTGACAGCTTAGTCTATCAGATCGAAAAGGCTCTGCGCGACGCTGGTGATAAGGTTTCCGCTTCTGTCAAGGCTCCCATTGAGAACGCTATTGAGCGAGTAAAGAAGGCCTCCGCTGCTGAGCCTTTGGATCGCGACGAGCTTAAGAAAGCTACCGATGAGTTGGCCCAGACCGCTCAAAAGATTGGCGAGAGCCTCTACCAAGCTCAGCAACAGCCCGGTGCCGGACAGGCCGGAGCCGGTCAGGAAGCTCCTAAGAGCGGCAAAGCTGAAGGCGACGAGGAAGTAGTCGACGCCGACTACACTGTAAAAGACTAATAAGAAAAACGCTTAGGCTGGCTGCTGCTAAAGCGAGTAGTCTTAGCTAAGTAAGAAAGAATGCGCAACTCCCAAATATTGGAAGCTGCGCATTTTTTATAGCTTGAGCTTGGTAACGGCTTTATGAATACTTCGTGCTAAAATGTGGGTGTATGAAACTACAGGAGGTTAAATCTTTATATAAGAAAAGCGGTCGAACCTTTGTGAGGAACGGCCGCTTTTTGGTTTTAGCTTGATGTGGCTAACTATTTATGCTCAAGTGAAGGACGGGGGGCTTCCATGCCGGGGCCTTCTTTGGAGCGCATGTTAATGCCTGTATTCTTCTCGGCTTTTTCAATCATGTAGTTCGACCAGCGATTAGCTTCTTGGAAGATCTCCATTTCATCGATCAAGCAAAGCTTGCCATCTTTAACAACTTGGCGACCGTTGACCACGGAGAAGTCCACAATATGGCTATCACCGCAAAAGACTATGGCTGCGACCGGATCGGAGAGAGCGCCGGCATAACCGAGTTTATTTAAGGAAATACCGATAATATCGGCTCCAGCTCCTACTTCCAGTTTGCCCAGCTCTTTGTAGCCCAAAACGCGAGCGCCGCCGCGAGTAGCTAAAGTGAGAGCCCTTTCAGCAGGCATGGCGTCTACACCGAAGTTGAGACGCTGCACCAACATGCAATTGCGGACTTCACCGAGCATATCGGAAGAGTCGTTGGAAGCGCTGCCATCTACGCCTAAACCTACGGCTACATTGTGCTTTACCATAGAAGGTACGCGAGCTACGCCGGAAGCTAAGCGCATATTGGAAGCGGGACAGTGAGAGACACCAGTGCCACTTTCGGCCGCTCTCTTAATCTCTTCATCGTTTAAGTAGCAACAATGGGCAAACCAAATATCATCGCCAGTCCAGCCTACGCTCTCCATGAAATCGTAAGGGCGTTTGCCGTACATCTCTAAACAGTAGGCGTCTTCGTCTTTAGTTTCAGCCACATGGGTGTGGCAGCGCACTTTATATTTTCTGGCCAACTTGACAGTCTCTGATAAAAGTTCGGGAGTAACTGAGAAGGGCGAGCAAGGAGCCAAAGCGATCTTGATCATGGCCAAAGGATCGGGATCGTGATAGGCCTTAATGACGCGCTCACAGTCGGCCAGAATTACATCTTCGCTTTGTACTACATTGTTGGGAGGTAAGCCGCCCTTATCTTTGCCACGGGACATAGAGCCGCGAGTAGGTTGGAAACGGATACCGATCCTCTGAGCGGCTTTAATTTGCTGATCGAAGAGATGATCGGAGCAATGCTCGGGGAATAAATAGAAATGATCGGTACTGGTAGTGCAGCCAGTTAAAAGCAATTCGCCCAAACCAGTTAGAGTAGACCAATAGAGAGCTTCGGGAGTAAGTTCGCGCCAAAGCTCATATAAGTTCACCAGCCAGGGGAAGAGTTCGGCTTCTTGGACGCGAGGAATATTGCGCGTCAAAGTCTGATAAAGGTGATGGTGGCAGTTAATCATGCCGGGCATCACCAACATACCGGAGGCGTCGATCATTTTATCGACATTGGGGGCCTCCAACTTGGGGCCGATCTCAGCAATACGATTGCCTTTAACTAAAATGTCACAATTTTCAATGCGCCTCATGTTGTCATCGAAAGTGGCAACCATAGCGGCGTTCTTAATCAAGAGGGTACTCATAGTGAGAGAAATTTCCGATTAGTAAAAAAGTTCCTCTCAACTTGTTGTAGATTTGCTTAAATAACGCGACCGTTTATGGAGAAAATCCTCTGCAGGGGAGAAAGCTACCCGGAGGCGAATTGAAGAGCAATTTTAGGCGTTTTAGGCGGATAGAGATCTGGTAAAACAAAAAAGGATTTTATTTATGAATAAAGGTTGGTTTTTTACCCTCATACTGGGGATAACCCTTTCCTCAACCCTTTCCTCTTCAGTTAGGGCTACAGAGCCGGATTGGGGAGTTGCGCCGTTTAAGGGCGGAGCGGAGCCTTCTGACCAGGCTTTTGACGGATGCTTTGTCGATTTTGTAAGGGGCAACCCGCTTTTAGCGGCTAATCCTTCTGCTCAAAAGGCCCAAGCCGACAAAGCTAAGACTAAGGCAGCCCCTTCTAAGAGCGCCGCCGACAAGAAAAAATCGACTGCTTCAACTCCGAGCTCCAAGAATAGCCCTAAAAAAGCCGACGCTAACGGCAAAAAGGCTGCCGCTGCTAAGGCTCCAGCTGCTGCTAAAAAATTAAAGCCCCAACTGACTGAGTCGGAGCGCAAAGTAAAGTTGCACGGTACGCGCAATACTCGCCAGCTAGGCGGTTTGCCCACTACTGACGGCAAATTCGTTAAAGAGGGTGTGCTTTATCGCTCTGGGGCCCTCTGTTATATCAACGATTCTGATATTGAAATATTAAAAGACAAAGGTCTCGCTTCGGTTATCGAGTTGCGTACTACTAAAGAGATCGCTTCCGAAGGGCGCGATAAACCTGCTTTTGCTGGCAGCGTCAAGAAAATTTACAATTTGCCTATGGTTTGCACCAGCGGCACCGGTCAGGAAGCCTATGTTTCCTATCTCAAAAAGCAAAACTACTCTACTATTAGCCAATTTTTTAAAGTGTTGGCCAATAAAGAGAGCTACCCTGTGATCTTCCATTGCTCGGCAGGCAAAGATCGTACCGGTATTATGGCCGCTTTGGTTTTAGAACTTTTGCGCGTGCCTCGCCCTATCATTATGGATGATTATTTAGCTTCTCAACGCAATAGCCCTGGCTTAAAAGTTCAGGCCGATTGGTTGAGAGTCGTATTTAAAAGTATTGATAAAGCTGGCGGTATTGAGCCTTTCTTACACAATTGCGGCGTCAGTACTGCGGATATGAAAAAAGTCCGCGAAAATTTGCTTGTAAGTAAGTAAGCACTTTTCGGAAATTTGGAGGTATAAACTAATAAATATGTATAAGTTCGCTGGTAAATTCTTCCTCTCTCTGGCCCTTTGCGCCGCTTGTGTAATGCCCTTGGGAGTACAAGCTGCTGAAGAATCTAAAGATCCTACCGCTCGCCTTACTCCGCTAACCGCTTCTATTGCTTGGTTGCAAACTTCTGCCGAATATAGGGGCCTTTGCTATCAGACTTACAATATGGCTACCCAAGCTATCGACGATAAGATCCGTCTCAATAGTTACGTGCGCGTCAATGGTAAGCTTTGTAAAGAGGTCTATCACCGTCAGCCCGACGGCTCTATTTTGCACCTTTATCAGCCTTTGGCTATTGTCTTAGATATAGACGAAACGGTAATCGACAATAGCGGTATTGAAGCTTGGTGTTTAATAAATAATGTTCCTTATAACGAGCAGTTGTGGAGCGCTTGGTGCCAAGGTCAAGGGGCCGATCCGGCTATGTGTCGCGAAGTTCCTGGTGCCGTCAGTTTCTTGCTCTATTGCCAAGAATTGGGCATTACTCCTATTTACTTAACTAATCGCGACGAATCTTTGCGCCAAGTTACTCTCAAAGCTTTGATAAATTTGGGCTTAAATACTCCCGACTTAAATGAGCGTTTAATCTTGCGCGACAAGAAGCGCGACAAGGCTGGAGCTCAAAAGATCGTCGAAGATCTGAAGATCTCTGCCACCAGTGTTTTGGGTAAAGATATTGCTCAAAATTACAGCGATAAGGCCGGTCGCCGTGTAGAAGTGCGCACTCAATATGAAGTAATTGGCTGGTTTGGTGATAACTTATACGATATGCCTGTCTTTGTCGATAGCCAAATGACTAGCAATAAGGAAATTTTGCAAGTTCGCAATGAGCAAGTAAAGAGCAATATTACCAAACTGGGCAACACTTTCTTCCTCTTGCCCAACCCTATTTATGGCAGCTGGCTTAAGGAACAGACCGTTCCTCCTATGGAAATGCGTAAATATATCGATGATTACGGCTTTGGCGCTTGGTATAAGCACAATAAAAATAAAGTTCACGGTACCAGCGGCCGCTAGGAAGTGTCTCTATGTCTAAATGTCCCGCTTGTCAGGTTGAATGTACTCCAGGCAGCCGCTTTTGCCTGGAGTGTGGCGCTTCTTTATCGACAGTAGAGGCCCCGCAGCCGACCCCTATTTCGTCTAGCTTTGGGGTGGTGCAATCGGCTATGGCCGCCCAAGAAGCTTCCTTGCGGGAAGCTTCGCTAACGGCTGCCTCGGCAACTGTGAGAATCGCCCCGTCGGCGAAAAAGGTCGCCCCTTTGCCAGTTGGGAGCGCTAAGCTTGAGCCTGCAAGGCCACTGGCTCCCAAGTTGCTAAAAGTAGATCTTAGCAAAAAGGTGGCCCCTAAAAGCCAGTCAATCCCAACTACCCAACCGCTATCTAACCTAGCTCCAGGGGCACCTCTTCAGCATCCTTTTTCGCCTGCTACTCCACTTGCTGTCGCTTCTGCTGGCGCTGCGGCTGCCACCTCGGTTACTGCTTCTGCTGGCGTTGCGGCTGTCACCTCGACTGGCGCTGCGGCCGCCAAAGCCGCTCCTCTTGAGGCCGCTTCCAAGCCAGCTGCAGTAGGGGTGGGGGGTGTGGCCAATAGTGGCGGCTCTATGCCTAAAGATACTGGCGAATTGCGCCAATGGGTTGAGCGCTCGGTGGCTCAATGGAGCGACAATGCTTCCGAAGGTAGCCCCAATGCCCCTATGGCTGCTCCGCGCTTAACTACTGCCCAGCTGGAGCCGAGCCCCACTCAGGGGCAAAGCGGAGCTTCTGTGGCAGCGGCAGCTCCCTTTAGCGCCGCTAAAGGCGCTAGCCCTAGTGTAGCTGCCCCTACTGGTGCCAGCACTGGGGGGGCTAGCTTTAGTGCCCCTAGCGCTGCTGCCGCAGCTCCGCTGGCTCCGCCTTCAGTGGTTTCGTCCCACTCAGCCGCTCCTAACACTAGTCCTTCTCCCAAGGCTTTGGCTTCTAGTTTGAAACCGCAGCCCCCAGGAGAGGCGCAGCTAAAATCTATAGCCCGAGAAGAACAAGACAACAAAGCCAATAAGAGTTTCTACTCAGGCTTAGTTTTGGGTTGCTGCGGCGGTGTAGTGTTGGCTGCTGTTTCTATCTTTTTATTGATTGTGTTTATAGGAGCGGCTATAAACAAATAAAAGGTTTGGCTCGGCTCCTAAAAGGCTTCGGGCCGCAGAAGAGGATGCTTAAGCAACCTTATCTGCGGCCCGAAGCCTTTAAATTTTAGGCTCTAAAGCCTAAAATTTGCTGGGCATTAAGCTCTTCATTAGGCCAGGCAAGGCCATCTTTAAAGCAATAGCCACCCCAATAAGCGATTCGCCGGCGATAATACCGGAAGCTACCGGCACTACGTAATCGTCGGACATCTGTCTGTGTTTCTTTTCTAAGTAAGTGGCAATACAAGCGCCAATAAACATAGATAAAGAGTTGTAGAAGGGGATAACCATAGCTAAGCCCAAACCGGTGGCTGAAGGGATAAAGGGGCGACATTTTTCCGGTAAGTATTTCTCTAACAGCGGAATAGCAATACCGATTAAGCAACCTATAAGCATACCTAGTTGTGCGGTGGGATGCAAAGCGCTAAAGCCGTCTTTTAAAAGCTCGGCCACTTTAGCCCAAACTTGAGCGCTAGGAGCTGGCCACTGGTCGCCGCCCAAAACGGAAGCGTCGGGTACGATCAGATAAAAAGCGGGAACGACCACTAAAGTACCGGCAAAAATGCCGCTAAATTGGGCTAAGAATTGTTGCCGAGGATTGGCACCTAAAACATAGCCGCTCTTGAGGTCGGTCAGCAAGTCGGCAGAAGCACCAGCCGCTCCGGCAGTTAGGCCGGCGGTCATTAAGTTGGTAGTCATCTTGGAGGGGGCCAACAGACCGAAGGTCAGCTGGGTAATTTTGCCCATAGCGCCTACTGGAGTAATATCCGATTCGCCGGTAGCTCGGCAAGCTACCAAGGCCAGGAAGAAAGTGGCTATTACGGCGATTAGGCCCATCCACCAAGTGGTATCGAAAATGAAGTGGAGTACCAAAATACATCCGATACCGGAAATAATCGTACCTAACATAAACCAAGAGGTAGGCACTTCAATATCTTCCAAAGGATCGTGTACTTTCTCTTCTTTTTTGCCAAAGATATGGGCTAAACCGCTAAAGGCGCGGGCCATAGTCTTCCATTCCATAAAGAACATCGTCAAACCGGAAGCTACCATAATGGCCGCGCCAGTCCAGGTGCTCCAGCCTACAATAGTGCGATAGCCACTTTCGGCCAAAGCTGCACTGTCAATAGCGCCGATGTTAGTCATCCAAGGGGCCAACACTCCGTAGCAAATAAGGCCACCTAAAAGCATAGACCAGGAGACACGCCAACCTACCAAAGCGCCGGCGGCAATCATTACGCCGCTAATATCGAAGCTAAAGGTTAGGCTCTTCATAGAATAGCCGCAAATAGAGCCGGGGAAGGAGATTTGACTGGGAATTTTGCCCCAGCCGTCGCGCAGCAAGGCCAGCAAACCGCCGCCCAAACCGGCTACTCCCAAAGCTTTGGCCTTGCGCATAGCTTCGGCCCCGTGGGAGTGTAAGCTGCGCAAGGTCTCGGCACAGGCAATACCAGAGGGAAATTTCAATTGCTCGATATTGATCATTTGGCGTTTCATAGGAATAGCCATACAAACGCCCAGAGCGGCCAAGAAGAAAGTCCAAATAGTTAAAACGCCCCAGCTCATGTGGGTGCCAGTTAGAATTAGGTAGGCGGCAATAGCCGAAACCATAGTGCCGCCGGTAGAGTAGCCGGCCGAAGAAGCGCAAGATTGCATACAGTTATTCTCTAGAATGCTCATTTGCGTCTTAAAAATTTTGGGGAAGAGTGAATGCAAAGTTGTCCAAATCGAATAAGACAAGATACAAGCTGTAATAGCTACACCTAAGCCCCAGCCAGTTTTTAAGCCTACGTATAAATTAGATAAAGACATGACGCCGCCGATTAGAGCGCCCATAATTACGGCTCGGGCGGTCAACTGGGGCACACCCGGCCCTTGATAAACATGATGGAACCAGTAATGCTCGGGATCTTCGTCTTCTTGAGGCGGGGGAGGAGTGGAGGCCCCTGTTGGGTTGTCCTTCTCTTGAGCTTTTTTGGCAGTATACTCAATAGGGGACTCGATAGGCACTTCTTCTTCCTCTTGACTGTTTAGTTCAGGCAAAGAGGTTTCGTCTTGAGGCTGTTGGGCAGAAACTGGCGACGACGTTGGGCCGAGAGCTTCTTTATCCTCAATTGGGGTGGGGAATTTTTCTTTTGTCACGTTTTTACAACGTTCTCCTCTTGGGATCTTTAGTGCAGCCTCAAACTCAAAAGTAATATTTTGGGCTAGGCTGCATTGGAAACAAATTTTTGGAATTTATACCATTTTTTTTGAATATAAACTGTTAAAACTTTTCTTCTTCTAATTTGTTCCCTTTTAACAAAATGTTTATTCTTGCTACTAAATAGGTAATTACTTAACCAAATTCAGCCCCAATTAGGGCGGGAAAAAGCTTAAGTTCCCTAGAAAAAAGCTCAGTTCTGAATAGAAAAAATGTTGTATGGTTAATTTTGCCAAAGGAAGAAGATAAAAAAGTGAGCCCTTTACATTTGCGCCACCAAGCTTTAGCCCAAGCTTTAGCTCCTTATAGTGTCATTTTGAGCAGTGGTTTCGAACAGTGTCGCAACTATCCCGACAATATCTATCCCTTCCGACCGGCCAGCCATTTTCTTTATTTTGCCGGTTGGGCCGCTCCGGGTAGCTATTTCCTGCTCCACCAAGGTCGAGCCCATCTCTTTTTACCCCCTTACACTTTAGACGATATTATTTGGAGCGGCCCAGGCGACCCTTCTCAAGAAGTGGCCCAGCGCAGCGGCTGCCAAGTCCATTGTACCGACGAATTGGAAGCTTTTTTGCTCGAAATCGATCCCGACAAGATAGCCGCTTTACCTTTGCCTGCTCCAGCCCAAAATATGGCTTTTGAATCGATTTTGGGGCGCACTCCCGATTTAGATTATGAGCCCGATCGTCTTCTAGCTAAAGCGGTAATCGATTTGCGTTTACATGCCGATCAGGCTGCTAGGCAAGAATTAGAGGAAGCTTGTCAGCTTACTGTGCAAGCCCACCTGGCCGGTTTACGGGCTTTGCCTAAAGCCAAAAATGAATACGATATAGCCGCCGCCATGTTGCAAGTAGTCAATCAGGCTGGAGGCTCGCTCTCTTTTAATCCTATTATCAGCACCTCGGGCGAGCGTTTACACCAGATAAAATTGGGAGCCGATTTGGCTGCCGATCGTTTGCTTTTGGTCGATTTTGGGGCTGAAAATAAAAATGGTTGGGCTGGCGATATTACCAACACTTGGCCAGTTAGCGGCCATTATACCCCTGTCCAAGCTCAAATTTACGATATTGTCTTGGCTGCCCACCGTCGTTGCGCCGCTTCTCTTAAAGCTGGAGTCAATTATGCCAACGTCCATCGTTTGGCTTTGACAACTTTTGCCGAAGGTTTGGCCGATTACGGCCTTTTGCAAGGCGGAACTATCCAAGAATATGTTGAGAAAAACGTACTCTCTTTGTTTATGCCCCACGGTATCGGCCATTTGATGGGCTTAGATGTGCATGATATGGAAGACTTGGGCGATCTGGCCGGTTACGCTCCTGGACGGGAGCGCAGTCCGCTGTTGGGCTGGAAGAGTTTGCGTCTCAATCGAGACTTAGAGCCTGGTTTTGTCTGTACTATAGAGCCTGGTTTATACTTTATCGCCGAATTATTGCAACACCAAGATTATATAGATCTGGTGCAAAAATATGTCAATTTGGATAAGTTGGCCCCTTGCTTAGAAGAAGTGCACGGTATTCGTATCGAACGCGACTATTTAGTGACTGAAAATGGCAGTGAGTTACTTACTCCGGGTATGCCTACCGAAAGGGACGAAATTGAAGCCTACTTGGCCCAAAATCAAGATTAACCAATTGCTCGCTTTTAAGCGGTAGAGAAAGGAAAACTAATTATGCCTTCCCCAGACGGCAAGCCCCATTTAGTGTTGCGCAGCTACGAAAAGAAAGTTAAGCGCCTGAATAGTGGTCGCTATCTTACTCAAAAGTTAAATTTCCAAGGCCATCCTTTTGTGGTCTTTTGTAGTAATGAGCATTGTGAAGCCTATATTTACAAGGAGTGCGCTTTGCCTTTTTGGTCGGAAGATTGCTCTATCGAGCTGGGGGTCTTGCGTTGTCCCCAGTGTGGAGCTCCGGTAGTTCGTCCCGATTCTCCTTTAGATCGTCAGGAAATAAACATTTAGTATCGACTATTTTTTTATATTTTAGAGGGAGGTATCCCATGCGGCTTGGTATTTTGGGGGGAGGCCCCGGCGGCTACACTGCAGCCATAAGAGGTGCCCAACTGGGCTTTGATGTCACCTTGATAGAACAGGATAAGAATTTGGGCGGCACTTGCCTCAATCGCGGCTGTATTCCCACTAAAGCCCTGGTAGAGGCTGCGAGTCGTTTTCTTTCTTTGAAAGAGGCCGCCTCCTGGGGAATCACTTTAGAAGGTGCTCCCTCTATCGATATGGCTCAAGTGCAAGAGTATAAAAACGCTATCGTGCGTCGTTTGGCTTTGGGGATCGATTCCCTTTTAAAGCGTCACAAGGTAAAAGTTGTCCACGGTCGCGGCCGCTTGCTCGGATCTACGGTTGTGGATGTAAATGGAGAAAAAATAGAATTTGATCGCCTAATCCTGGCTGTGGGCTCTTCAGTTGCTGTACCTAAAGTCTTCCCTATCGACGGCCAACGCATCCTTACTTCCGATCATATCTTAAACTTGGCCGAGGTGCCGCCATCTTTAATTGTGGTAGGCTCCGGGGCCGTAGGTATGGAATTAGCCTCGATCTTTGCCTCTTGGGGCTCACAAATTACCCTTATCGAGCTGGCCGATCGTTTACTCCCTCTAGAAGACGGCGAAGTTTCGGCGGAAATGCAGCGCTTATGTCGCAAAGCTGGTTGGAAAATATATACCGGAGCCCACATAGAAAAGGTAGAGCCTACTGATAAAGGGGTGCGCGTTTGGGGAGAGGGCTTACCCAACGAAGGCACCGAGCAAGCCTCTTTGGAAGGGGCTTATCTTTTGGCAGCCGTTGGCCGTTGCCCCAATTTAGTCGATCTAGGCTTAGCGGAAGTTGGCCTAGAGCTTACCGAGCGCGGCTTTATCAAAGTCGATCGTTATATGTCTACCCAGATAGATAATCTCTACGCTATCGGCGATATTACGCCTAGTCCCCAATTGGCCCATATGGCTGCTGCCGAAGCTATTGTAGCTGTAGAACATGCTGCCGGTTTAGAGCCAGAGCCGCTCCATTATGAGCAATGTCCTTCAGCTACTTACTGTCGGCCAGAGGTAGCTAGTGTGGGACTGACTCAGGAAAAAGCTGAAGAACTGGGCTACCAGCTGGCTATAGGTAAGTTCCCTTTGGCAGCTTTAGGTAAGGCCAATATTAGCGGCCACACCGAGGGCTTTGTTAAAATTATCGCCGAAGCCGAAAGTAAAAAGGTACTGGGGGTGCATATTATTGGAGAACATGCTTGTGATTTAATCGCTGAAGGAGCTTTAGCCTTGCATAAAGGGGCTTCCTTAGAAGATATTGTCGCTACTATCCATCCCCATCCTAGCCTTTCTGAAGCTATTGCCGAAGCTGCCCACCACGCTTTAGGTAAGCCCCTCAACTTTTTCCCCGCTCCGGCCCGTCGCTCTAGACGCCCTTAATCTTACTATTTTTGCCCCCAAGAAAGGCTCTTGCGCTGTTACTAACATGTCCCAAGTCCCAGCTATCGATTTAGAAAACTTTCTGGCTGAAGCCGAATTATCAATTCCAGAAGTTGGCTCTGCCCAATGGAAGAAGAATATAGCTAAGCCGGAATGGCTTAAAGTGCGTACTCGCACCACTGCCGCCTACGGTAGCGTAAATAGTACGCTCAAGAGGCAGACTTTACATACCGTTTGCCAGGAAGCTCGCTGCCCCAATATCTCCGAATGTTGGAGTTGCGGTACGGCTACTTTTATGATCTTGGGCAGTATTTGTACTCGAGGTTGCGCCTATTGTGCCGTAACTAAAGGCCATCCTTTGCCTTTGGAAGACCAAGAAGCCCAGCGGGTGGCTCAAGCTGTTGCCGACTTAAATATTAAGTATGTAGTAATAACTTCAGTTACTCGCGACGATTTGCCCGATGGGGGAGCGGCTCGTTTTGCCGAAGTTATCAGGGCCCTTCGAGCTATTTCCCCCTCAACCCAGGTAGAAGTGCTGGTTCCCGATTTTGCCGGCAACTTGGCTTCTCTCAATACTGTGTTGGCTGCTGGGCCTAAAGTTCTCAATCATAATGTAGAAACTGTGCCCAGACTTTATCCTCGCTTGCGCCCTAGGGGCGACTATCAGCGTTGCTTAGCTATTCTTAGCCAGGCCAAAAAATATGCTTCTCAAGAGGCTTCTACCCCCATAATAACTAAGTCGGGCCTTATGGTCGGTTTGGGGGAGAGCCATAGCGAAGTTTTGCAAGTAATGAACGATTTGCGCAGCGTGGGCACCGACATTCTGACTATTGGACAGTATTTGCGGCCTAGCTTAAAAAATGTTCCCGTTATGCGCTATCGCACCCCCCAAGAATTTGCTTTCTATCGCCAAGAAGGGCTTAAACGTGGCTTCAAATATGTTGAAGCGGCACCTTTAGCCCGCTCGTCTTATCACGCCCGCTCCCACTCTGAGTCTTTTTAGTTATAGTCTTTGTCGCTCCAGCCAAGGTTTGGTAGTTCCAGCGGCTCAACGTTTTCTAATCGAGAAGACTAATTTTTCAAGTTTAACGAAAGGTAAGGTCGGCAATGTTTCGGGTTCTGAAAAATATTTTTCGCAAAAAAAAGACTGCACAGGCAGAAAAAACTGAATTCACCACTTATAGGGCCGCAGAAGCCGGCTTTTCTCTCGTTCGTGAAGATGGCGGGGTCGCTTTTTTCCTAGAAAATGGAGAGGAGGCGCTCTTTCGAGTACGCAACCTCATTTTAACTGGGCCGGAAGTTTCCCGACGGGAGCGGGCTGGAGCCCTTGCTTCCGTATACAAATTTAGCGCCGATTTTTCGGTCACTTGTATCAAGTCGGATAGTGAAATCGATTTTAGCCAAAGTGCCAAAATCAAAAAAGCTGAGTCTATCAAAGGATATGGCGGTCGTCAGGGGCTGGATATCCAAATCTATTTCGGATCCGAGTTGGTGCGTTATCTTATCGAATTAGATGAAGATTGTCAGCTCTTAGACTTTAAGGAAACTTCTTACCAC
The DNA here is from genome assembly GCA_934644775.1 of uncultured bacterium. Lineage (GTDB taxonomy): Bacteria > Vulcanimicrobiota > Xenobia > Xenobiales > Xenobiaceae > Bruticola. The sequence continues at coordinate 280,695 of CAKUDB010000001.1, forward strand.
GAGCCTAAGAGTGTCAAAATACCCTCTCTCGAGCAAATGGTAGACTTTTTAGAGCGAGTCGTTAAGCCCAATCGTACCGTATTTAATTGTTTATTAAGGCTAGCTCGCCATTGTGAAAATAAAACTATCACCCAAGTGGTCAATTTTATAAAAGACAATTTTTACACTTGTCCCGAACTCTTAGATTGCGATATTACTCCCTTAAATGAAGCTTTACACAATAAAGGTTTCATTATCAACACTAATATTTTGGCCGCAACTTGTATTTTGGTCGATATTTTTACCAAGGAGCTAACTGAGAACCAGCTCAAGACTGTTCTCACCCAAAAACATACTGTCAAAATTAGTCCCTTGGGCTACAAAGCAGTCGAAGCCTTTTTTGCTGACGAGGAAACTAGTGGGCAAGAGGAGCTTATTGAAGAAGTTAGCCAATTTTTGACTGATACTATAAAACAGCGTACCTTTCGCTCTACGGTTCGCGATATAGCCGAAGATGGTGGCAGTGAAGAGACAGCTTCTATTTTAAGTAGATTGCTGGAATTAGTTTCAGAAAAAGAAGATCCTATCTTTGAGGGATCTGCCCTCTGCTCCTTATTTGTCGCTTATGGTAAAAAAGTTACTCCCGGCACCCTTTCAGCCTTTTGTCTCTACGCCGACTTAAAAGCTAAAATTATTGACGAAGATCTTATAGAGCAATTTTTGCCGGAAACTTACCTTAGAGAGCATTCTCTTTACTCTATGCTGGCTGTAGGACGAGCCTTTGGCTTAAATTTAATAGGCTTAACCTTAACGGCTCAGCGATATGAAGATACTCTGTATGATTTTAACAAATTACTCTCCCTTACTGATAAAGGGGCGGTGGCTTCTTTCTTAGATACTCAGAGCGGTTTAGCTAAAGTTCTTTACATAAAAGATGGCAAAGAATTACAAAAAATCTGTGCCAAGAACTATTCTTTTAGCGGTTCTGTCCTTATTGGCTTGCCCATTTTGGATAAGGTCTCTCCTTTAGATATGTCGGCCTTTTTACAAAAGGGATTGCCTTTGTTGAGTTGTTTTATCAATGAAGAGAAAGAATTGCGCTGGGCGGTATTTAGCGCTCGTCAAGTAGGTGAAGTGCCTTTTTCTGTAGTCGGTCGTAACGGTTTTATCGATGGATACCAAGCTTACCGATTCCATAATCGGGTTGTGGGTCGAATAATCAAAACTAGCGCTGAAAAGTTGGTAGGTAAGGTTAATATTGCCGCCGCCTATACCGACGAAAAGGGCAACCTCACTTATCGTTTTATAGCCGAAGTGGAAAATACTGATAGCTTAGCTGGCCCTAGCGACAGCAATTTAACTTTTGCTGGAAAGGTTGCCGAGTTCCCTCGTTTGAAAGGTTTATTAGGCCGTATCTTCGAGAGCAGTAAAGAAATACTGGCCGGTTTAGCCCCTAACGAAGTGGTTCTCGATCCTAACTTAGAGGCTTGTTTAAAAGGTAGTGAAGGGATCTTGGGCCAAGATGCTTCCTTAGTGTCGGTAGCTAAAGACAAAGATACTTTAAACATTTTGCGAGGTTGGTTGCGCTCTGAAGAATTTATCACTTCCTTAGAAAGCTCGGTAGGACGCTTGGCCTGTTGGCGTCTTTCCCTCATTTTAGGCTCAGAAGATTATGACTTGCTGGGAGATTTGCAATTAGCCCCTCAGCTTATTGAAGCTTTATCTAGGCCTGAACTTAGCCGGGTTGCGACTATGGTAATTATTTATGGCCTACTCAATAAGCCGGGCTCAATCTTCAATTCTCAGCAACTTTTGTGGAATCCCTCTCGCTTGCGCCAACAGATACAAAAGGAGCTCTTAGCTGCTTTAGACAAGGGCTCAGAAATAGAAGGGGCTTTGGCTTGTCGCTTATTGGCTGGCTCAGCCTTAACTACCGTAAAGGATAGTGCCAATTGCTCGGCCACTAAATTGCGCTCGCTTTTAAGTAGCCGACATCTGGGGGTAGCTGCTGCTGAAGGCTTGGCTGAGCTTTCTCTCTGTTTAGGTGTCCATTTCCCTACTGAAGTAGCCTGTGAAGGCTGGAATCGCGCTGATATTGCCGATACTTGGGAAGCGCAAGCTGCTAAAGAAGCTGCCGAGCGGGTGCGCCGCTGGCTCGACGATCCCCACAAAGATTCTCAGGAAAAAGCCTTAGAAGCTCCCGCTTTGGCCAATATCCGGGGTGAAGAGCCCAAGATCAAATTGCTCGGTCGCTACATGATCAAAGTGGATGGCGCTTTCCAGCGTGAAGATCCCTCCCAAACTCGCCCTTACGTAATTTTGCCTCCCAACTTTGCCAATGTCCAGCGTCAAAAGTTGGTAGCCGCTTGGCATAGCTTCTTGGTGGCTCGCAATTTGCCCTTAAGTAGTCGCCAGTACGGCATGAATCTATTTGACAGTTTTTGCCATTATTTGCCCGGCTATGAGACTACTTCCAATAATGAAGTGGCCTTGCGCGAATTAGATATCTTCCCCTTGCCGGGAGGACGTCGCTTAGAGCCCGGAAGCGATCCTTTCTTTATAAAGTTGGCTTCTTTAATCCCTCCCTCCTTACGCGCTGACGAGTTTGAGGCCGCTTCCTTGCCAGTTATTTGTCGCTGCCCTTACGGTACTGAAGAGGGGGAAGCTGTTGATTTAGGTACTTGTGAGGTATTTAATGTCGACAACGGAGAATGGCTCCCCTTTGTCGATTTCCGCTTTTGCATGGCTTTGCACTTAAATGCCGAAAATCGCGTTCTCTATGAAACTTTAGGCTATATTTACTCTAAAGTGATTAAAGCCAAACAAGACGATTATGGTCTGGCCATTAATGATAGACAAACTCAAGGGCTTATTAGCGCCGACAGTAAAGAAAATATCTCCGCTGAGCAAAAACGCAAAGTCTGCCTCACTTTAGAGAACTTAGCGGCCAATTTAGCTGAAACATTTGGCCTAAAGAAAGAACAAAATTCCCAAGTTGTAAATATCCTTTTAGGATTGAGAAAGAAGAGCCGCTATAAGCTTCCCTCGTATCTTGAAGGACGCTAAAAAAGGACGATCTCTCTATGGAGTTTACCTTCTAGTTTCAGCTAAGTTCCGATTGGAAAAAAATCAACTTTTTTAGATTTAACGGCAAGTTTTTACTTACTTTTGCCTAATAAGAGGGGCGCTTTGGGCATGAACCGAGCGCCTTCTTTTATTTTACGTTTTTTTCGTTATCTAAATGGCCATCGAAGCTTGGCGACTAGATTGCGAGTTTATTGGGAGGAATGGAAATATGGACGCTGCCTTTTGGTGGAGCTTTTTTCTCAGCTTTGGCATTTCAGCTTGTTGCGGAGTGCGGGCCGGCTTAAGTTTGTTAGGCGTGTCTATTTTTGCCCATTTAGGTTGGCTCTTCCTCGATCCCAATTTTTACTTTATGGCCGATTGGCGTTTTATCTCTTTAGTTGTTTTGGCAGCGATTATAGAGATCATTGTCGATAAATTTAGGGTTTCTGGTCACGTTTTAGATAGTTGTGGTCTGGTTCTGCGTACCGCTATAGCCATTTGGTTGGCCGTTTCTATTATTACCTGCTCCCACTGGGTTGGCTTAGTCGTTTTAGGGGTTAGTGTAGGTGGTTTGACGGCCTTTTTAGTCAATTTAGCTAAGCCGCTAGTACGCTTTTGGTTAGTCGATCTGGCTCCTAGCGTTACTTTTATGGGTACTATGGTACTCTCTTGTGTAGAAGATTTGGCTATGTGTATGCTTTTGGCTACAATCTTTTGGTACCCTTGGGTAGGTTTAATTTGTGGTATTTTGGCTATTCTTTGGGGGCTTTTAGTCTTGGGCCTTTTTATTAGACAGGGAGGTAACTTGCCCCGTTGGTATTGGAATAGGCTCACTTTGCAAGAAGTAGAGCATTAAGTTCTGGTCTTATGAGAAGGTAAAGAGGCCCTTTTAAGCTAGGCAGGAGGCCAAACTTAAAAGGATAGCTAAAAAGGCGAAGTTGACGATAGTAAAAGTAGATAGATAAGCTCGGCTGTCGGCCTTGTCACTATTTATATAAAGTCGATAGGATATTAGGCTAGCTAGTGAGGCTACTAAAGTACCTAAGCCTCCCAAATTAACTCCCAAAAGTAAAGCGGCGCTCTGTTGAGTAAAGGGGGCTAGCATAACGGCGGCCGGTACGTTGCTGATAACTTGGGAAATTAAGGCCCCCATTAATAATTCACGCCCGGTTAGTAGATATTCGGCCCCTTGTCTTATGGGCTCTATTTGGGAGACATTACCCACAAAAACAAAAAAGCACACAAAAGTTAATAAGAGCACGTAGTCTAGACATTTAAGCAACTCTCTGTCGGCAGCTATAAGCCAGAGCAATATTATAGAAGCACACAGAGGGGCCGAAATTATTTTGGCTACGGTTAGTAAACATAGAGCCAAGTATAAAAAATAACGCAATAGTAAGGCGCGATCTAATTGGGGCGAGGGGGCTGGGTTCTCATAGGCAAGCTTAGATACCGAGGGAAAGAATCTAGCTTCGATAAAGATGGCCACTTCGATTAAGGCTAGAGAAAGAACTCCCCAGGGTATAGTTAAAGTTAGAAACTGGCTGAGGCTCAAGTTATAAAAAGAGCTAAGAAAGATGTTTTGCGGATTCCCTAAAGGAGTCACCATACTGCCCAAGTTGGCTGCCACCGTTTCCATAACTACGACAAAAATTAGGCGCTGTTTAGTTGCACCGCCCATTACTTGTAAAGTGAAAGGCACAAAGGCTATTAAAGCTACGTCGTTAGTAATAAACATAGCTGAGAAAAAAGATAGCCAAACTAATAGACGGGCTAGCCAGTCCTCTGAATGGCAGCGGCTCCGCAAATAGATAGCCAATTTTTGAAAGAATCCCACTCTTTGTAAACCGGCAGCTGCGGCCATAAGCGAAAAGAGCAACTCTAAAACGCACCAATCTATATAACCAAGATAGCGGCCTAAGCTCGGCTGACTAAAAAAGGTAGAAACGGCCGCTGCCAAAGCGGCTAGACAAAAGACTAACTCTTTATGGACAAAGCGCACAGCTAAAGCTGTAGGCGAGGGGGAAGGACAGACTAGTAGTCGGCTCAACCAACGGGAAATTAAAAGGCGACCTTGGCTATCTTTTATACTGAATAAAGTGTATAAGTGGTGAAAAAATTTAGATTTGAGCAACTGGGGGGCCATTAGGGGGGCGATTATTTAGTTTTGAGGGAGCGTCGAGGTTAAATCTGTTAGTGAGCAATTTGCGGATTTGACCTAACCAATCGCTTAAAGATAAGCAAGGGCGATCTGGCTGGTGGGGAAACCAAGTGTGGCCATTTAATTCCGGCTTAACTTTTAAGTCACCCCGGCGCATAAGTAACCAGCGGCTGCGGCTGGGAGCAAAGCGCAATTGGAGCCAGCCTTTGCGGACGCCGTTAACCAACCAGGTGAGGGTAAAAAAATTATCTTTTACTTTTATTTGCCATTCTAGATCGGCCAATTCTCTACGAAGATAGTTGATAATTAAATTGGCAAAAAAAAATTGCATGGCCTGATCTAGTGGGGCTGAGCGCAAACAATCAACACCAGCTTGCTGGGCAATAGCGTAGGCTTGCTCTTTTATAAGCGAATTGGAAGTGGGGATAGGTAGTCCCTTTTTCTCTGCCTGTTGACTCATAGCGGCCCCCTTCTTCCACGATCTTGGCCTTCTTTCCTTTTATAGTCTCAATTTAGCTTAGATTGAGAGCAAAAAATAACTAATACAACAATTATTATTGTAGTTAGTAGCTTGCTAGTAACTTAGTAGTTGGGCTCATAATAGGCGGAATGATAAAATCGGCCAGGGGAATATTCAAAATGTTACCCAATCTAACAAGGAACTGCAGACTGAAGTTCAAAAGTTTGCTTCCTTGAATATAGGAAGATTTTCGGCTCTTAATTGAGCATATAGTTAATACCTTTTGGAGGCTTATTCTTTATTATGAAAGCGATTCCCAAAAAATATCAGTTCGCCGAAGCTGAAGCTGAATGGGCAAAAAAATGGGCAGAGTGGGGAATTTACCACTGGGATTCTTCCCGTCCTCGCCAAGAGACTTTTGTTGTAGATAGTCCGCCTCCCACCGTATCCGGTTCTTTACATATCGGCCATGTATTCTCTTACACCCATCAAGATTTGATTGTGCGCTATCAGCGTATGTTAGGTAAAAATATCGCTTATCCTATGGGCTGGGACGATAATGGTCTGCCCACCGAAAGGCGAGTTCAAAATGTTTTCGGTATTAAGTGCAATCCTAATTTGCCTTACGATCCCGACTATAAATTAGAGCGTCAGCCCGTTACCAGTGGCAAAAAGAAGGCTGCCCTTCCTCAAAAAGAAGTCTCTCGCCCCAACTTTATTAAAGCTTGCACTACTCTTACCAAAGAAGATGAAAAAGCTTTTGAAGATTTATGGCGTCATTTGGGGCTGTCTGTAGACTGGAACTTAGCTTACAGTACCATAAATGATACTTGTCGCCGCGCTTCTCAATTATCTTTCCTCGATTTAGTCAAAAAAGGGCGCGTCTATCACGCTGAACTTCCTACCGCTTGGGATACCGGTTTTGGTACAGCGGTAGCTCAGGCGGAAATGGTCGATAAAGAGGGCGAAGGGCGCTTTCATGATTTGCGTTTCCAAGTAGAAGGCGGCGGGGAGTTTACTATATCTACTACCCGTCCTGAATTGTTGGGCGCTTGTATCGCTGTAGTGGCCCATCCTGATGATGAGCGCTATAAGCCTCTCTTTGGCAAGAAGGCCATTACGCCTATTTTTAAAGCTGTAGTACCGATCTTGCCAGCCGAACATGCCGATCCTGAAAAAGGTACCGGTATTTTGATGGTCTGTACCTTCGGCGATACTGCCGACGTGGAATATTGGCGTAAGTCCGATTTGCCTTTGCGCCAGCTTATTGGCCGCGATGGCAAGATTGGCCATGCCGACTACTCTCAAGAGCCTTTCCAGAGCTTAGATCCTGAAGCGGCCAACGCCGCCCAAGCTCAATTGGAAGGACTCTTTGTTAAGCAAGCTAGGGCAAAAATTGTCGAGCTTTTGCGGGAAAGCGGCGATTTATTAGCCGAACCTCGTCCCACCAAGCAATTTGTCAAATATTACGAAAAAGGCGAATTTCCCTTAGAGTTTGTTACCACCAGACAGTGGTTTATTCGTGTTTTAGACGTGAAAGAACAAATCTTGGAGCAAGCTCGCCAGATTCAGTGGCATCCTGAATTTATGCGCAGCCGCATTGAGCACTGGATTGAGGGCTTACAATACGATTGGTGTATCAGCCGCCAGCGCTTCTTTGGCGTACCTTTCCCAGTTTGGTATCGTTTAGACGCTCAAGGTAATGTCGATTATCAGAATCCGATCTTTGCCGAGGCTTCTATGTTGCCGGTCGATCCTTTGAGTCAGCCCGCTCCCGGATTCAAAGAAGAAGAGCGCGGTGTTCCCGGTGGTTTTATTGGCGATCCGGATGTAATGGACACTTGGGCCACCTCTTCTTTAACTCCCCAAATTGTCAGCGGCTGGGGAGTCGATGAAGATCGTCACTCCAAATTATTCCCTATGGATATGCGCCCTCAATCCCACGAAATTATTCGTACTTGGGCTTTCTACACTATTGTCAAAGCTTGGATGCACGAAAATACTATCCCTTGGAAACATGTCGTCATTAGCGGCTGGATCTTAGATCCCGATCGCAAAAAGATGGAAAAATCTAAGGGCAACGTGGTGACACCCAAGCCTTATTTGGAAGAGTATTCTGCTGACGCTGTCCGTTACTGGGCGGCCCGCGCTCGTTTAGGTACCGATACCGTTTTCGATCCTCAACTCTTCGATTTAGGGCGCAAGTTAGTCACCAAGCTCTTTAATGCCAGCCGCTTCGTAATTAGTCAACTCAGCGCCAACTTAGACTACAAAGAATACTGGACTAAAGAAAATGTCACCGTTCCTTTAGACCAAGCCCTCTTGGCTCGTTTGCGCTCTGTAGTAAAAGAAGCTACCGACAATTTCAATAAATTTGAATATGCCGCTGCTCTCCAGGCTGTCGAAGGTGATTTCTGGAACTTCTGCGACGACTACGTGGAACTAGTCAAGCGCCGCTCTTACGAAGCTGAAGACAGTGCTGGTCGCCGTTCTGCTATAGCGGCCCTTTATTTGGCTATGCGCACTATTTTGCGCCTCTTCGCTCCTTGCTTGCCTTATGTAACTGAAGAGGTCTGGTCGTGGCTCTTTGCTACCGAAAGCGGCCGCGAGCGCTCTATCCACACTTCTCCTTGGCCTACCGTAGCCGAGCTTGAGGTAGCCGAGCCTCAGTTTGAAGATATTTACGGTTGTGCTGTTGAGGTGCTCTCCAAGATCCGTCAAGCCAAGACTAAGGCCCAGAAGAAGTTGCGTTGGCCGGTCAAGAGCTTAACTATTAAGGGCTCGGCCGCTGCTCTGGCCGCTTTAGACCAGGCCCTTTCCGACGTCCTTTTGGCTGGAAGTGCCGAAGAGGCTCAAGTTATCAAGGTTGAAGGCGCTATCGAAAGTGGCGATCATTTTGAAGTTGAAGTCGAATTAGCCCAAGCTCTTCCTGAAGAAGCTTAGCTCTACCCAAAAAGTAAACTATCACTAGGTTGGGGGGAAGATCTAGCCATATAGTTTGTCTTTACAGAACGAGCCGACTTTTGATAAAAAAGTCGGCTCGTTCTGTTGGTTTACCTATTAGTTAAAAACAAAACTTAGGCAATGGGAAAATAATCACTATTGTAAGACTTTATCTAAGAAATTGCCCAAAAGATCAAAACCTTGGCCATTTTGTGAAGAGATCAAAAAGACTTCTTGACTCTCAATTTGAAAAGCTTTAGCCGCTCTAGCTTTAGCTTGGGCCATCTGGCTGCGATTTATTTTATCACCTTTAGTTAAAACGATACTTACTGGCAAGTGATTTTCCACTAGCCAATGGTACATTTGCAAGTCGGAATCTTTTATTTCATGGCGACAATCGACTAACAAAATGGCCAAGCGAATACCTTCTCTTTTAGCCAAATATTCTTCTAAGGCTCGCCCCCAGCGTTCTTTTTCCGCTTTAGATACTTTAGCAAAACCATAGCCAGGTAAGTCGACTAAATACCAGGAGTCGTCAATTAAAAAATAATTGATTAGCCTAGTCTTGCCTGGAGTAGAACTTACCTTGGCAATCTTGCGATTAGTTAATTTACATATAAAAGAAGACTTGCCCACATTAGAGCGGCCCACTACGACTATTTCCGGCTTAAGGCCCGCTGGAGGAGTTTCTTTAATAGTGGGGGCGCTGGTAATAAAATGCACATTGTTAATTTTCACAGATAATGGCTCCTAAGATTGGCATAGTTAAAGTTTTACAAAAAAATAGAAGCGCTCCTCCCTCCTTGCGAAAGGAGAGGCGCTTCTATGTTGAGCCACAATACTCGAAGGATACTTCAAGATCCGAAGATCAGGGGCAATCAAAGCACCTCAGAGACCACGATCCAACTATTCTGCACAGTAGATGCCTATTTCATCTGCTGCAACTTCTCATATGCAGGCAAGCTATGTAAGGCGCTGTAAAAAGCTTCATCGCCCATCTTTTCCTTGGCGGCCATAAGAGTGGCCGAGCCTTGGTCATAGCCTTGCAAAACTAATCCTTCAATACGGGAGGTAGCTTGAGGGTCAGAACCGACCAACTTGCCGACGAAATCGGCGCTGGCTTTTTCAAAGTTCTGAATACCGCGAATGGTTTCGCGCACTACGCCGCTGCGAGCTTCTTCAACTTGAACTTCGTAATCGAGCTGACCTTGGGCAGCGCGTTTGCGCTTGGTAGCTGCTTCTTTGGTGTTAAGGCCAAAGGATTCGTTGTCCCATAAGTTGAGGAAGTGGGCTTTAGCACTCTCGCGCTGAGAAACGGAAGCTTCGTCGTCGGGGTTGAACTTGACGTAGCCGGAGTGCTCCCAGTTGACTCCCATACCCTTGTTGGAGAAATTTGTGCTTCCGAAAAATTCCCCTTTATCTGTGAGGATTTCTTTGGCATGAACTTTGCGATCGTGGCTGGAGCTGCGGGGTAAAAGGGTCCAGTGGACATCGATACCGTGATCTTCTAAGAACTTTAAACCGCCTTCGTTGGGAGTGCCGCCGTCGGGATAGATCCCCGAATCGGCTACTACGCGAATATCGATATCTTTGCCTTGAGCTTCCATTTGGTCGCGCTTGGCTACTAATACTGAAGCTACACTCTTAGTCATTACGAAAGCTGGTACGTAAATAAACTCTTCGGCGTCTTGGATAGCTTGAATCATGGCCGCCCGACGGTCGTTGGGGAGATCGGCTAGAGCTATAGCCGTAGTTCCTTTAGGATCGCCGCTAGGAATATCAATATCTTGCAACTTGGCAACATTTTCTGGAGAACGGGTAATATCCAAAGCTCGCTGGACGATACCCAAGAAGGCTTCTTTGCCCTGAGGAGAGAGAGGAATATCCTGGCCGCGAGCTAGCAAGCTATCTATCTCTTCCAAAGAACAATCGGTATAATCGGAAACATTTTGGCCCATAGATTTGGCAATATCGGCCAATTGCTGAGCATTGGTCGCTTTGGGCATTTCGGTGCCAGCCGGAGAGGGGCCGCTGACACAGTCGAACATGGAAATAAGGCCGCGAGTGCCCATATTGATGTCGCCTTCCATAAATCCGGCCAAAGGCTTGTCGCCATAGACCTCTTCGTTGGAAGCGCCTATAGAATGGCCCACGTCGCGCTTGAAGTTCTCTACCAAACGCTTGGCTGCGGGCCCTTCGATAGTGTAACCGGCGTCGATATTTTCACCACTGCCTGCGTTGGCATTCATACCAGAGAGTAAGAACTTTTCGCCTACGCGCAGGCCTTTGCGGTGCATGAGGTTGCTAGGATTCTTAAGCTGTTTGGAAATAGGGTAGGTAGAGACGGCTACGTCGCCCTTTACTTGAGAAAGTTGGATTAGAGTCTTTAACTTGTCGGGTACTTCGTCGATAACTACATGATCGCCAGCAAAGGCTACTAAGCGACCGGGATCGACATTGACACGCACTTTATTGCCCGCTTCGGCAGCTTGGGCCAACTTGCCCACGATTTCTGGACTGGTAAGTTCGTAATACTGAGCGTCTACTTCTTGAGGATTACCGGCTTTGGCTTGAGCGGTAGCTTCGTCGAGCATAGTATTCATCTCTTTCCAGATTTCGGCCCCGTGGAAAGACTCGATACTGTTGCCTTGGTAGAGGTTGGGACTGGTACCGTCGCGCAGACCTTGGATATTATCTACCAAAGGCTCTAAAGCGCTTTTTTGCAAGTCGGAATAGGCAGCGTAGTTGGCTACTAAAGCAGTGGGGCCGAAAGAAGCCCCAGCGGCTGCATCTACAGCCAACTGAGCTTGGGTTAAAGCCAAAGACTCGCGAATTTGATCGCTGCCGGAGCGGAAAACATGGACGTCGGCCAATTCGGCTTTAATCGTTTGATCTTTGTAGCCGCTGGCTTTAAAGTCGCTGTGCAAAGCCCGGTGATACTTAAAACAAGCGCGCCCTAAATCTTGAATTTGGCGTAAGTCTTCTCTAGAGACACAATCGTTGGTCTCTACACGATCGGCTAATTCGCTCCAAGCTTCCGGGGAAGCATTGCCCTCTATTTTGATATTGCCAGCGCTATTAGCCATATTGCGGATAAGAGCAGGATTAACCGCTTGGCGGTTTACTTGATAGACGCCTACATTAAATACTGAACCAATTCCCATAGCAAAACCTCCTGCATCTCTATAATTAAAAATCAGAAAGGTAGAGAGTTGGTGACAGATTTGTTAATATTTGTCCCTTTGGGCCAGCTTTAAGCCCTTAGTCGCTAGAAATAAGCTGGGGCCAAGATATTGGTGGGCCCTCCAGACCATTTTTCCCCCTTCGGAAGTAGACTTCCACTAGTTGGCGAAAAAAATACCCTCAGAGGCCTTTGAGTCTAGCTCGAGAAAACTACCTAGATATTTTTTTCGGCTTAATTAGGCCGACCTCTTATTCTTAAGGAGGCGCTCTTGAAAATTACTCCCTATAAGCTTCTTTTGCCAGTATATGTGCTGGCAATGCTGTTAGCTTTATTGGCTTTAGCTAACCAAGCTTGGGCTGATGATAGTAAAATGTTGCAAGATCTTGATGAAGCCATTCAAGTCAGCAAGTTTCATTTTGACTCTCTTACTCCGAAAGAAATACAACGCAGTAGCAATCAGAAATTGCTGGAACTTTATTCCATTAGTTCGATAGCGGTTGATTATTGCCAAGGCATTATCGACGACAAAAAAGAGTTTCCTAATCACGAACTTCAACTAAAAGCTCAGCAATGTCAGCGTATTAATTATCGTCTGGCTAAAAAGCTGGAGCCTGAGTTGCGCCGTCGCTCTTTAAAATATACCCCTGTTAAAGTTTTGCTCCATTAAATATATAAAAATGGGGCTTTACTTAAAGAGCTTTGCTTACAGAGCCTTACAGAGCTGCCTTTTAGAGTGCACCCACTTTTATAGTTAGGTGCGGGAAAAGAGCTTCCAGTGCAGTATTTTACCCCAAAGTCCTTTATTACTTTTTCTTTTTGGCAAGGAGTTCTCTACTTATGAATAATCTTCACAAATTTGCCGCTTTATCTTTGATGGTTGGAATATGGGCTGCCCCTTCAATTTTTATGTCCGATTCTGCCCAAGCTCAAGATTATCCTAAGGCCGGCCAATATTATCCCAAGGGTGGAAATTATCCTCGGGCGGCTGGCAAATCGGCCCCCCAAGCTGCTCCTACCCAATCTTCTACTGTACAAAATTCTACCGACGATTCCGCCGTTGTTAGTGGACGTAAAGACGCAGTAAGGGTAAGGAAAGCGGGGGTCAAGGCTGAAGATCAGACCTATTACGATCGCTATCAGAATACTATGGAAGCTTGGAATACTATTCGCAATGAGATTGGTGGCGGCCAGCGCGATATTACCACTTACGACAGTGAAGTCTTAATGAAAAATCATCGCAATGTTGCCCTTTTGTGGTGTAAGTTGCACAAAGATTTCAAGAAGACTGTCGAGAGAGTCAGTGATGGTAAAACTACCATTGAGGACAAAACTGTCCAGGATATTCGCAACTGGTTGGGTTGTCTTTACGATGTAGTTAACTCTTTTGAAAGCGAATTGAAGAGCCGTGGCTTAGAATTTGATTCTTATGAAAAGATCAAAAAAGAGCAAGGCATAAAAGAAGACTAATTTGGCTAAGATAATTCTTGCTTAATCTTTTAGGCGTCAAGTGCTTTTCTCGAGCCTTTGGGCTCGGTGGAAAAGCTTCTTGGCGCAGCTTTATTTTTGACGTTTTTTTTGCTTGAGCCATTTTGCTTAAGTGGAGGTAGAGTCATGGATATCTTACCTAATGAAATGGAATCCGAAGGTTCGCAGCCAAATTCACAGCTAAAAGAAGTTAGGATCTGTCGCGCTGAAAAGGAAGATCTGCTCGCTGTAATAGATCTGTCGGTGGAAGTTGTCGGTTATTCTATGTCTCCGTTTCGCCAAAACGATCTAGCTCAAGCCGAAAAGATTCGTCGCAACGATATGGAACTTCTCTATTGGCAAATTTCCAAAAATAATATAGCCATTTTTGTTGCTAAAGATTCTGCTAATAAAATTGTTGGCCATGTTGTAGCTAAGTTAGATGGCGCGGAATTTTTAACTGGCGAAAAACAGGCTTGGATTTGTGATTTAGCTGTAAAACCAGAATACTGGAGCTGCGGCGTGGGCCAAAACTTAATGTATGCCCTAGAGACTGCTGCCAAGGAATGGGGGGCTAAATATGTGGGCTTAACGGTAACTTGTGCCAACACCAGAGCTGCCCGTTTTTATAAAAAGTTGGGCTATCAAGATGAGCGTTTGCAAATGGTTAAAGAACTTGACTAAATGGGATAAAAATGGAGTGGGCAAGATGGGAAAGTCTTCCCCCATTCTAGCCCCTTTATGCCTGGGAAGTTGTCTAAGTTGGGCAGGTAAAAAATGTTATTTTACCGAAAGCTTAGCCTAGCCGCATTTCTCCAGAAATGGGAGTCGTTAGGCGCATTCGGCAGAGGGTAGCTGCGGAATCGGGGGAAGGGGATCGATCCGCTTCAGCATTTTTTTCTTGGCTTAGCTGCCGGAGAATACGCCACAGAGCGTAAAAGCGAAATTCTAAGGAATGGAAGGGATCAAGCTTTGGCCAGAAAGCCTCGTACCAAATCAGATAGCGATATGTTGGACAGCAATGCTGATATGTCAGTAGAAGGCCGCCTCTCTAGAATAGAGGTGGAGTTAGAAGATATCTCCTTAGTAGGCGATACTACCAGTAAAGAAATTCTAAAGCTGCAGGGGCGTTTTGAGCGCCTTTCTAAAGATTTTGATGAAATTGCCGAAGGTGCCTCTGCGGAAGATTTGGCTCAGGTACAGGGCTCCCTCGATGAAATGGGTGAGCGTTTTAAGGCTGTAGAAGAAGCTTTAGAGGCTAAAAGCGCCGAATTAACCTCTGCTCAGGAAGAGACCCGTGCCGAATTAGAGAAATTAAACTCCGCCAACGAGTCTACTGTAGAAAAGATTGACGCCTTAGAATCTTCTTTGGGCGAGCGTCTCGATACCTTAAAAGAAGAAGTTAGTCAAGCTTCCACTTTCGCCAAAAACGAAGATTTCGAAAATTATAAAGTAGAGCAAGGCGTCGCTTTGGAAACACTAGAAGGGCGTATTAAAGCCGAAAATGAAGAATTGCGCTCTACTTTAGCCTCTTTTACAGAAGATCATAAGAGCGAGCACGAAAAGAACTCTTTGGCTTTAGAAGAAAAGTTGGAAGAAAATTCCACCCTTCTTAAAGGCCAAGTTGAAGAAGTAAAGTCTTCTTTAGAATCTCTGCGCGAGTCTTTAGACGGTGCCGATCAGGTGGCCGATAAGTTAAAGAGCGTCTATGCCGATGTAGAAGCTTTGCAAACTAGGCTTGATGAGTATGCTCCCAAGTTTGAAGATGCTGTAGCCAAAGCCGAAGAATCCCAAAGCGAAATAGACAAGCACTTAAGCGCCATCAAGATGGCCATGCGCTTAGTCGAGCAGCTCGATGAGCGGGTACGCGATATTGGCAAGAACGCCGAGGCCGTCAGTGCGGCGGCAGCTAGCGCTGTAGAAGCCGCTCCTCAGATTGCCGCCACTGTGGCTCAGGCGGCCAGTGCTGCCGCTTCGGCCGGAAGTGGCGCTCCCAAAGCTGCCGCCGCTGAAAGTGTTGTCGAAGAGGAAGAGCCAATTCCCGCTATTACCGAGAATTTAGGCTACGACTTAGACGATATTTTACAAGTAGTAATTAGTCACCGCGCTTCCGATTTACACTTACAAGTAGGCAATACTCCTACGGTGCGCTTAAGTGGAGATCTGGTTCCCGTAGGCGAAATCAAATTGGCTCAAGACGATACTAAAGCCCTCATCTATCCGGCTATGACCCGTGAGCAAAGAAGAGAAGTAAAGAAGGGGCATGAGGTCTCTTTTGCCCATGTGGCTTCCGATGGCACTCGCTTTATCGTCAATGCCTTCTTGGAAAGGGGCAACTTAAGTGCCAATTTCCACATGTTGCGCACCGAAGTTTTAGACTTCGATGTTTTGGGGTTGCCTCCCATTCTCAAGAAGCTCTCCCTCTACCAAAGTGGTTTGATTATCCTTACCGGCCCCACTGGCTCGGGCAAATCTACCACTATGGCTTCTATAGTCGACTATATCAACAACAATCGCAAGTGTCATATCGTCACAGTGGAAGATCCTATCGAATACTACCACAAGACGGTTAATTCTTTAATTACTCAGCGCGAAGTAGGTACCGATACCCAAAGCTTTAACGACGCTATCAATATGGCTATGCGCCAAGATCCCGATGTTTTGGTTATTAGCGATGTTAAAGATGCCGATACTTTAATGGCCGCTACTACTGCAGCCGAAAAGGGCTTCTTAGTAATTGCCGCTATGAATATGCCCGATACTATTCAAGCTGTGCGTCGTATGCTCTCTACCTTTACTGGCGAAACTCAGAGGCAGTTCCGCTTACTCTTAGCTAGTTGCTTGAGGGGTGTGATCTCTCAGAAGCTGATTACCAGAGCTGATGATAAAGGTAGGGTGCCTGCTGTAGAAGTTTTGGTGGTTGATATGGCCGTTTCCGACTCTATCTTGAATGACAACTTAGACGGCTTGGCTGCTTATTTGCAACAAGGTAGCGTAGAAGGTATGCAAAGCTTCAACCAATCGATGAGCGCTTTGTATTCTCGTGGTTTAATCGCCAAAGATGAAGAACAATTCCATGAAGAACAGCCCGTTCAGGACTTCTCAGGAGTCGGTGCCGAGATCCATCTTCAGGAACAGCCTGGAGCTGAGATGAATGATAATGACACTATTATGAATTGGTTGTAGTTATATGAGTAGCAGATTCGGAACTTCGGATTCAGATATTACCGATCATGAGTTCTCGCCCGAACTTCTGCACAGTCGCTTGGTGCAAGTGCGCGAGTCGGTGGCTCGCGCTTGCCTAAGTTGCGCTCGAGACCCCAATTCTGTCACTTTGGTTGGGGTCTCTAAAACGAAGCCTCTTGAGGCTATAGAAGCAGCGGCCAGGTTTGGTTTGCAAGATTTTGGGGAAAACTATATACAAGAGGCCAAACTCAAGGCAGAACATTTCCCCGACCTCAAGTGGCATCTAATTGGCCATATCCAGAAAAATAAAGTCCATACGGCGGCCCAGATCGCTACGGTTATCCATTCTCTAGATTCAGCCGAGCTAATTAGGCGTCTTGAGCGAAGCTGTGCCGAGCAAGGTCGGGTAGTCTCTGGCCTTATCCAGGTGCGTTTAGGCCATGAACTTACTAAGAGTGGCGTCGATCCTGAAGATCTTTTCTCCCTTTTAGACGAATTAAGGGCAGCCGATTTACATTATTTACGTCTGGTAGGATTGATGACTATCCCTCCTCCTGCCCCTTCTTCGGAGGGAAACCGTCCCCATTTTCGCCGTTTGCGCCAACTTTTGGAGGAAATAGTCGCTCGCCGTTATCCTTTCTGGTCGGGTCAAGAGCTTTCTATGGGTATGAGCGGAGATTACCAAGTAGCTATAGAAGAGGGAGCCACCTATGTAAGGGTGGGTAGGGCTATCTTTGGCGATCGCAACTATAAAAAACTTCGTACAGGGGTAGAATGTGTCTAGCGGTTTTTGGGATAAGCTGAAGGATTTTTTTGTCGGTAGCGAGCCGGAATATGAAGATTATTCGGAAGAAGATATGAAAGCTTCAAAAAAGACGGATACCCATAGAGCTGTCGGCAGCAGAGCTAATTTGGTAGCCCTTCCTAATAAAAATAACAAAGACAAGATTGAAATTGTAGTTGTCAATGTCTATTGTCCCGACGAGGCGGAGAAGAGTGGTTGGTGTTGCAAAATAGCCCGAGAAATTAAGGCTAAAAAGTGTGTGTTAGTCAGTTTCGACGAAAAGACTGACAAAAATGTGCGCACCCGTATTCTAGATTTTTTGTCTGGCAGTGTTTTTGTTAGCGGCGTCAATTCTTTCAAGATCTCTTCCACTGCGGTGCTCTATTTCCCATCAACTTTTGTCCTTTCTCGTATTCCTGGAGAAGCCGATAAAACTATCAATCCTCCTCGACTCTCTGAGCCTAACGAGGTGGCCCCTGAGCCTATTTTGGGCAATAGTTTCTCCGAGTATGGTAGTCGCGATTTTCGCTAGCAATTAAGGATAATGTTAAACCAATTCTCTGAAGGAGCCGACGAGCTCCTTTCTCTTTATATTCACTTCCCTTTTTGTAAACAACGCTGTATCTACTGTGATTTCAATACTTTAGGCGGTAGAAAGCTAGAAGAGCGTTTAAGTTATCATCGAGCCCTCCTTCAAGATTTGCGCTCGAGTGCTAAGCAAGTAAAAGTGGCCCAGGGCGGTTTGCACAGCCTTTATCTAGGCGGAGGTACGCCTACTCTTGCTCCTGCCGATTGGTTAGTCGAAGTAGTTGAGACGGTAAAAGGGTATTATGGCTTAGATAATCAAGCCGAAATTACTATCGAGGCTAATCCGGCTACTTTAAGTTTGGCTAAGTTGGAGAGTTTGCGCCAATGTGGCGTCAATCGTCTCTCTATAGGCGTCCAATCCTTAAATGATCAACTTCTACATAAATTGGGGCGTATCCACAGTGGACAAGATGTGGCCGACAGCTTAGCTTGGGCTAGAAAAGCTGGTTTTACCAATATTAACTTAGATCTTATCTACGGTTTGCCGGGCCAAACGGTAGCTATTTGGCGCGATAGTTTGGACAAATTGCTATCTTTTAAGCCTGAGCATATAGCTTGTTATGCGCTTTCGGTAGAGGAGGCTACCCCTTTAGCCAGAGCTTTGGAGCGCGGCCTAATGAGTTTACCTTCTGAAGCTGAAATAGAAAAGATGGAAAGTGTTTTGCGGCACAAGCTTAAAGGCTCTGGTTTTAACCATTATGAAATTTCCAACTGGGCCTTGCCTGGTTATGGGTGTTTTCACAATAACGCTTATTGGCGCAACGCCTCTTACTTGGGCGTAGGGGCCGGAGCCGTTTCCTATTATAACGGTTGGCGCTTTAGCCGTTTGGCCGATCCTAGGCGCTATAGCGAAGCGGTCTTCCAAGGGCTAGAGCTATATAGCCAAGCCGAGCGCTTAGGCCAGGCAGCTCGCATACGTGAATATTTAATGTTGGGCTTACGTCGTCGCTCTGGTATAAACTTACCACAATTGTTGCTCCATTTCCCTGGGCCCTATCGAGCCAAATTAGGCTGGGCTTTAAAAGAGTTTTGGCACACCATACCGACTGAATTATTCCATATTAAAGGTGGGCGCTTGCGTTTAACTGGTCGCGGTCGCGATCTCTCTAACGAAATATTTGTACGCCTTTTAGAGTGGCTCCCTTTTGAGGCGGCTTTTTGCTAAAAAAAGAGCCTCCCACCTTGAGCCAGAAAAGGGGCTCGGCTAGAAGGCTTTAGATAGGCCGACATTCGCTCTATCGACATTATGAAAGGCAAAAAACTTAGATAATGTTGCGAGGGATCTTCTCGTCGGCAGTGATGTTGGCCACAAAGTTCAAGACAGCTTTCTTGGCCTTGTTGGCTTTAGAAATTTGCTTAACTTGATCGGCTGGCAGCGGACTGCGATTAGTGGGCACTTCGCCTGTTCCAGAAGGTTGGCCACTTTTGTCAGACTCTTTGGTTTGCTCGGCCTTTTGGGCTTGGCGCTGGGCTTGGATCTCTTGATCACGCCTGATGCAGCGGCTGACCTTTTTAGTCCAGCCCCAGCCCGTTTTGGCTGCCAACAGACCGGCACAAGCGGCTGCCGCTATGGGGCCACCTACGGCAATAGAAGCTACCACCGCTCCACCGTAAGCTAAATCTAAAGCGCCGTTAATAATTTTGGTACGGCTCTTATTTTTGATCCCTTTTTGGATGCTTTTTAGGCCGACACCAATATTTAAAGCCGCAGCCGCTTTGCGTAGCGGAGGTAAAACGGTCTTTTTTATAAACTTGGCGGCCGTATTGGCTTTGCCTTCCAAACTTAAAGTGCCTACCACGGCTCCGTTGAGAGTTCTGCGCACACCTGCCAGAGAGGTGCGCAAACCGCTGAGCACTTTATGAGAGTCTTTTTTCTTTATACCTTTAATAGTGTTGCGAGTACCTTCGCCAATTTTATATATACCTTCGCCAGCTAAAATAGCTCCGCCCGCTCCGCAGCAAACTTCAGCACTTATACCAGCAAAATCGGCTAGCTTATTGCAAAAATCGATATTCTTCTTAATGCCGCCCCCTTTGTTGACGGCGTCTTCGGCTAAGTCTTTAATATCGTCTACTTGTTCGTCGTCGAGAGCTTCACCTAAAAAAGCTGCCGCACCCACACCTAAGATAAGAACGGTAGGGATACCCTTTTTGGCATGATCTTTGACAAAAGTTAAAGGCGAATAGCGAGCCTCTTTATATAAAGAGACGCCCTTTTTGACCATCTTTTTGGGAGTCAACTTTTTGCTTTTCTTATTGGCTTGGGCTGAAGTAGAGGGAGTGGTGGTCTTGGAAGGGGGGGCAGAAGATGCTGTATCGGCTTCGGCAGAAGAAATTGTTGCCAAATTTACAGGAGTGGCAGCCCCGTCTGTTTGGCTTATTTCGACTTGATCGCTGACAAGGGTAGGCGCAGACTCTGCCCCGGAGATAGGGCTATTGTTGAGCGGTACCCGTGAAGTATTGGTTATACTCGCATTTTGTAAAGAAGAACTGATACTATTCATGAGTTGCTCTGTCACCTAAAAATTACTTATGCCTATCTTACTTTAATTTGTCCTAGGAAGGAAGGAGATTTCCCTGCTATATCGCTCTAAAAGTGTTACAAAATCGGCAAAAGGCTATTTTTTTGCTGACTATTTTACGACCAGCTTTCTTGCAAAACGCGCAGCCAGTTTTTATAGAGAACTTTGGCCAATTCCAACTCTGTCAATCCAGCTTGGCTTAAACCCTCGGCAACTAGGTGCAAATCGGTAACGTCTTTAATCTGATCGGGAATAAGGCAACCGTCAAAATCTGAGCCTAAAGCTACGTGGTCGAAGCCTATTTGTTTGCCTATATAAATTATATGGGCTATTACTGCTGCCAGTTCGTTGTTTTTGTTGGATAATTGGCGGCGACTTAAGAGCTCTCGGCGGGATTGCTTAAAGTTGCTATAGAGCTTCTCTGGGTTGGGAATATAATTAAGTTCTTGGCCGCGTGGGCCGATTAAGTCGGGCACGTGCATTGTCACCCCTACTAAGCCTCGGTGAGCGGCTACCGTTTCCAATTGCTCGTCGGTAAGGGCGCGGGAAGCTGGACATAAAGTGTAGGCGCTGCTGTGAGATACTACCAAAGGACGCTCGGAAGCTGCGGCCAAATCGAAAAAGCCTTGGCTATTGAGGTGAGCGGCGTCGAGCATGATGCCCAGCTCTTCGCAGCGCTTAACTAAAGCTAAACCGGCAGCAGTTAGGCCGGGGCCGGTATTGGGATTTACTTTGTAAGCAAAAGGTACGCCAGTACCAAAAATATTGGGGCGACTCCAACACAAGCCTAAAGAGCGCACCCCAGCTTGGTACAAAGTCTCTAAAGCCTCTAAATTTATATCGATAGCTTCACAGCCTTCCAAGTGGATGACTACGGCCAACTTTTTCTGGCTCATAGTTTGGTTCAATTCTTGATAAGAGCGGACTACCTTAAAAGCGTCTGTAATTCGCTCGTCTTGGAAAATATGGCTCATTACTTCCAGAGTGGCTTTTAGGGCTACCCAATGATCGAGTGGCGGCTCCAAATCTGGTTGGCGACCTTCGGCCACTTCGCGGTTGTGGGCTTGTAAGCAAGTGCTCTCTTCACCTAAAGGGGGATCGATAAAAATAGCGCACAGGGCCCCTAAATAGCCTGCTTCTAAAGCGCGGGGCAAATCTATATGGGCTTGTGGGTAGCCTTGGACAAAAATGTGTCGCTCCAAAGGAGCGGTGCGCAAATGGCGCGGAGGATAACACTTTACAAAAGAATCATTATGACCATCAAAAAAAATAGACATGGAGTGGGGTTCTGCTTTAGCTAAAATCAGCCTGCTTATTTTAGCTAAAGCGGCCTTTAGGCTCAGCCTCTCAATTAGGTTCGCTATCTTAGTTAGGCTTGTTTAAGACAAAAAAGGGCTGCTGCCAGCTTTGGGGAAAAATAGGCCATAACTTAGAGAGGCGGGCCTATTTATATGGCTGAAGCAAATTGGCAAATAGATTTTGAGTCTTTACAAAAGCGGCTGCCTGCTGCCTGGCAAAGTGTTTGCAGCGATCCCAACTGTGAACGCACTATAGTTGTATTACCCTCTATATCTTTATCGCCGCTAGAGTTAGGCAATGTTCAAGGCTCGGTTCATTACGAAGAGCGGCTCTTATCCTTCCTTACTTTGTTAGGTATGCCTAAAACCCATGTCGTCTATTTGAGCGCCTTGCGCATTCCTGACGACGTTATCTCTTACTATTTGCAATTTTTGCCCGGCGTCACTTTCTCCCACGCTCGCGAGCGGCTCCACTTGATCTCCCTTATGGATCGCAGCGATATACCTTTAACCCAAAAAATTTTGGAGCGTCCGACCGTTATTGAGCGTATAAAAAGGGCTATCAAAAATCCGGCCCTCTCTTACATAGAAGTTTATTACAATACCGAATTAGAGCACGAGCTGGCCGTCAAGTTGGGCATTCCTATTTTCGGTTCTGCTGTCGATTTACATTATTGGAGCGGCAAATCTGGCTCCCGTGACATCTTTAAAAAGTTGGATATAGCTCACCCTAAGGGTTATGGCTCGATCTTTAGTATGGAAGAAGCCGCCCAAGCTATTGTCAATTTGCGCCGCGACTGTCCCCACCTAGGAGGCGCAGTTATTAAGTTAAATGAAGGCTTTTCTGGAATTGGCAATATCTTAGTTAAATTTGCTTCCTTAGGTGATCGCCAAAGTCAAGAGGCTATTGCCGATTATTTAGAAAACTTAGCCGATGATAGTTGTGGCGAGGTCTCTTGCCAGGCATTTAAAGATGTATTGGCCGATCAAGGTGGAGTAGTAGAAGCTTATATAGATGCTCCGGGCAAAACTTCGCCGACTATACAACTTTTTATCAACCCCTTGGGAGAAGTTTGTATAGATTCTACCCACGAGCAAGAGTTGGGCGGCCGCTCCAGCTTGGAATATATCGGCTGTTCTTTGCCAGCTAAAGCCAACTATGTCCAAGCTTTACATCATTTAGGCCGAGAGATCGGCCGGGAGTTGGTGCGTTTAGGTTATATCGGCCCGGTTTCTATCGATTTTATTGCTATTCCTAGAGGTAGCCAGAAAGCAGCCAGTTTAGTTGACGGGGTAGTCTATGGTCATGGTGATTACGAATTGTACGCTGTAGAGATAAATTTGCGTCGTGGCGGTACTACCCATCCTTTAAGTGCTACTAGCTTTTTAACTGGCGGTTGCTATAGGCCAGAAAGTGGCTCTTTTAAGACTCCTTCGGGACGCAACATCTTTTATGTATCTTTTTCCAATATCGCCCCTCCTGAAGCTAAAGGCCTTTGTCCCAACGATATAATAGATATTGTCACCGAGTTTGGCTTGCATTACAATTCGGCCACTTGTTGTGGAGTAATCTTCCATATGATGGGCTCTCTATCCCAATATGGTCGCCTCTCGGCTACTTGTGTGGCCGATTCTCCAGAAAAAGCTTGGGAATTAGTGGAAACTACTAGGCAAATTCTATCGGAACAAGCTGTCAAGCTCAGCTGGTTGCAGCAATAATAGGGTAAGGGCTAATCGACGTGGAGCAAAGTGACGAGCAAAAAAATCTACTCTTAAAAGATATACTGGCTAGTGTTTCCCGCGCCTTTTATTTAAGTATTTGGGTCTTGCCTACTTTGGTGCATGAGCCTATAGGCGTAACTTATTTGTTGGCTCGCGCTGCCGACACTATAGCCGACAATCCCCAAGTTGAGCCTAAAGTGCGCCTAGACGATCTAGTTAAATGGCAAGCTATTCTGGAAGCTAAAGAAGATCCCGAAAAGAACCAAGCTTTTTGGGATTACCTAAAAAATTATGTCCAAACAAAAGCCCAATCGGCCCCTTTAGCAACTTCGGTAGGCCCCTCTCCAGGCAGCTTAACCGAAGGAGAAGGGCGTTTGCTTACCCGCCTGGCCGACGTCTATAGCCTTTACTTAAAGTTAGATCTTTTTGCCCAACAAGAAGCTTTAACAGTAGTTTCTACTTTAATTGAAGGCATGAAACTAGATCTTAAGTTTTTCCCCGGCGCTTTTACTACCGATGAGCAGTTGGATAATTACGCCTATTTAGTGGCCGGCTGTGTCGGACAATTTTGGAGCCGCATAACGGCCCATTATTTACAAGCTATTAAAGCTGAAGATCTGCCCACTATGGAAAAATGGGGTATAAATTTCGGTCGGGGCTTACAATATGTCAATATCTTGCGTGATTTTCCTCGCGATTTACGTTGTGGCCGCCTCTATGTTCACTGTCCGGGCTTAGAGATCTTCTTGCAACCTACTGACCAAAAAGATGAGCAACTTTTGCCTTTTAAAGCTCAGCTCTGGCCCTGGATAAATAGGGCGTTGGCCTACTTGGAAGAGGGCTTATATTATATCCAAAAAACGCCTAAGAAGGCTTGGCTGCTGCGTCTTTCGACTATCTGGCCTTTGGCTATAGGTTTAGGCACCTTGTTGGAAATGGTCCAAAACCCCGGCTGGCCTTCATTCTCTCAGCGGATTAAAGTTTCACGTCTTTGGGTTTATACCATGATGGCCCTTTCCTTAGTATTAGTGTGGAGCAATAGCGCTTTAGGTTGGGCTTTTGGTTATATGCGGCTAAAAATCTATGACAGTTTGGGCCTTTTATCATAATTAAAAAGGCCCGGCCCTACCTAGGAAAAACTGAGAAGGGGCCGGGCCCAGGCTAAGGGCGATATTTAATTCTTGAAGTAGGTTTGCTTAAATTTTTCAAAGCGTCTAAGCAATTCGCCGGAGCCGAAAGCATTTTGCTTCTTGTCTCGCGGAGTATCTTTAGCTCCTATTTCTCGATAAATTTTTAGCAATTTCTGCATGTAATTTTCTAGCGAATAGGTGGAAGCTGTCTGGATGGCTTGTTCGCCCATAGCCTGACGCATCTCTTTTTCGGCGACGGCCTTTTCTAAAATATTGACATAAGCTTCTTCCTCACAGGAAGAGAGCAAACCGTCTTTCCCATCGGTAACGGTATCGCCCGTACCACAAGCATTGACGGCTATAACTGGCAAACCGGCGGCCATACCTTCAAGTACAGCCAAAGGCTTAACTTCAGTAGTGCTGGTCATGACAAATAAGTCGGCTGCCTTATAATAGTTGGGAATTTCTCCATAGCTTACTCTGCCGGGGAAGAACACGTAGGGCGCTAATCCCAAATCGGCTGCTTCTTGTTTTAGATCTTCCCAAATAGGGCCGTCCCCTAAAAGCATAAGTCGGGCCTGAGGCAAGTGCTCATGCACTTTTTGGAAAGCGCTCAACATAAAACTTAAATTTTTTTCTAAGCCCATACGTCCGGTAAAAATACAAAGTACGTTGTCTGGCTCTAAGCCAAATTTAGCGCGAATAGCTTGGCCGTCGGCCTTCTGGAAAGCACGCACATCGATAGCGTTTTGCAAAACTTCTACTCGACAAGTTACGCCATATTCATCTAATAGGCCCCTAATGCTTGGAGAAGGACAAATGACGCAATCACAACGGCTGGTATATTTGCTGACAGCCTCGCGAGCGGCTTTACAGACAAACTTTTGGGGCAAAGGTACATAGTGAGCATACTTCTCTAATTGGGTATGGAAAGTATACACTAAGGGAATGCCCAAAAACTTGGCAAAGTGGGCTCCTACTTCACCCAATAAAAAAGGATGGTGGGTATGGATTACATTTAATCCCATATTAGCTATCAAGGCAAAAAGCTGGGAAGAGTAGGGGATGGCAATAGGAAATTCCACTTTGCGCGTGAGGTTGAGCGAATTGAAACGCCATACTCCGCTATGCTCTTCTTTATATCCGGCTACTTTGGGAGCGAATACAAAAGGGGTATTATGGGTTCTCAGTAGCCCTTCGCGAATTAAGTAGACCGAATTGACTACGCCGCTGACTATAGGACGATAGGCATTAGTAAAAATAGCAACACGCATAACGCGGTGGTGATTCTATAGCCTTATATTCTATCCTTCATGTATATATTTGGGCCCTTTAATTGAGCAGAAGTAGTTGGAATGGGTGGCAAATTTAAGTGGAATTGGCCGACTAAAAATAGTATAAAAGGTTTCTGCTCCTTATGGCGAAGCGCAAGACCTTCTATCGAGGGAGTAAAAAATCAGTAAATATGACTAACGAAACCGAAATTTCAGCTTCAGCAAAAGAATCTCCAGCCACCAATGAGTCGTCGGTTGAACCTGTGGCCGCTTCGGTTGAACCTAAAGGCCGCCACACTTTATGGGTAAGAATTGTTTCCAGCTTAGTAATGTTGGTCGTTGCCGGAATGGCTATCTATAGGGGTGGTTTTGTTTTTTACTCATTAGTCGCTCTAGTTGTCGCAGAGTTGGTTTATGAATATTGTTCTTTAGTTAAGGCTAAAGGTTTTAATCCCAATCTTTTACTTTGCGTAGTTTGCTCTTTGGCTATAGTGATAGTGGAGAGCTCTGGACTTAAGGTTGCTGTAGCTGGCTGGCTAGATATGGCTATTTTGGCCTGGTGTCTATTCTGCTCGGTTTTAGATAATGTTTTTCACCATCAAGAACGCAAGTCTTATATTGTGGATAGTGCTGTCAATTGTTTTGCCGTAGCCTACTGCGGCTTTTTACCTGCGCTGCTCTGTTACTTGCGCAGCGTCAATGTATTTTTAGTGGTCTTTTTGGTGGTTATATGTATCGCTACTGATGTAGGGGGCTACTTCTTTGGTCGAACTTTAGGCCGCTCCAAACTCTCTCCTTTAAGTCCGGGCAAAACTTGGGCCGGCTTTTGGGGAGGCTTGCTCTTATCTATCATTTGTATTTACGGCTTGCTCTATTGGAATATGAGTCAGACTATTTTTATAAAATATAACGTCTTTTTCTGGCTTATTATGGGAGTTGGTTGTAGTCTTATGGGCCAATTGGGCGATCTTTTTGAATCTTCTCTCAAGCGTGACGCTGGTTGCAAAGATTCCGGCACTATTATTCCCGGCCACGGCGGTCTTTTAGATCGCTTTGATTCTTATTTGTTGGCTTCTCTCTTTGCTTATATGTGGCTGACTTTCTGTCTGTCTCTCCCAGTTTTAGACTCTCTGTTTAGTTTCTAAATTACAAATTTAATAGACAAGATTGTTTTTATAAGAGGAGTTTGCCTTATGGTAAAAAGTGTATCGGTTTTGGGCTCTACTGGCTCAATCGGAACCCAGACGCTCGACGTTATTGAAGCTTTTCCAGAGCGATTTAAAGCTGGCGTCTTAGTAGCCAATCGCTCTTGGAAGCTGCTGGCCGAACAGACTATAAAATTCCGCCCCCAAGTTATTGCTTTAGGGGATGAGGCCTTCTTGCCCCAATTGAAGGAAGCCTTAAACGGAATAGACGTTAAAATTTTAGCTGGCACTGACGGAGTTATAGAAGCGGCTTCTTTAGCCGAACCCGATATTGTGCTGTCCGCTTTAGTTGGAGTAGCCGGCTTAAAGCCTACGGTGGCTGCTTTGGAAGCTGGCAAGCCGATAGCTTTAGCCAATAAAGAGACTCTGGTGGTGGGCGGCAGCATTGTCACCCAATTGGCTAAAGCCAAAGGTTTACCCCTTTTGCCGGTCGATTCTGAGCATTCGGCTATCTTCCAATGTTTGCACGGTCAGCCGGAAAGATCTTTAAAGCGCATCTTGCTGACCGCTTCGGGCGGCCCTTTCCGCACTAAGCCTAAAGAAGAACTCTCTTCTATGACGGCCGCCGAAGCTTTAAAACATCCCACTTGGAGTATGGGGGCTAAAATTACTGTCGATTCGGCCAGTTTGATGAATAAAGGCTTCGAAGTTTTGGAAGCTATGCATCTTTTCCAATGTGAGATGGAGCAAATCGAAGTTTGGGTCCATCCGCAAAGTATCGTCCATTCTATGGTGGAATTTATCGACGGCTCTATTTTGGCTCAAGTAGGTTTGCCCGATATGCGCACGCCTATTCAGTATGCTTTAGGCTGGCCGGAGCGTCTGCCCCATGCTTGGGAAAGCTTGCAAATTAGTCAGTGTCGCCACTTAACTTTTGAAGAGCCGCGCCTAGACGATTTCCCTTGCTTAAAATATGCCTTCGAAGCTGGTAAAACTGGCGGTACCTTGCCTTGCGTAGTTAATGCGGCCAACGAAGTAGCTGTAGCTGCTTTCTTAAAAGGGCAGATCTTCTTTACCGCTATAGCCGAAACTATTCGAGCTTGCATGGACGCTCATAAGCTGATAGCCGAGCCTACTTTAGACATTTTAGATAGGGTAGATAAAGAGACTCGCATTTATGCGCAAAACTTTATTGCCCAAAACTACCCAAAACATTAACTGATTTTTAAGAGAAAATAGGCGGCTGCCTCATAGGGCGGCAAAACTTTTACGGAGGTTATAAATGGCTGTTATCCAGTGGATAATCCATAATTTACCTAGCCTGATAGCTGTATGTATAGCTTTTGGCTTTATTATCACGATTCACGAGCTGGGACACTTTATCATGGCGCGTCGCGTTGGCATACGCTGTCCGCGTTTTTGCTTAGGTTTTGGCCCTCGCCTATTTTCCTTCGACTATCACGGTACTGAGTTTAGTATTTGCCTCTTGCCTCTAGGTGGCTACGTTATGATGTTGGGCGAAGATCCCGAAAATGACGAAGAGCAGAGCGAATTTAAGATGGTAGGTAAATATCTTCCTGAGCAAGCTTTGCCCGGTACTCCCCAAGAACTGGCTGCCGCTCTGGAAAAAGTTGCTCAAGACGAGCCAGAAAAGGTGCCCGAAGAGGAAAAGGCCGCTTTTAAGTCGGTAGTGGGCCATGTACGCTATTTGCCTAAGCGCGTTTATAATACGGTACGCGAATTGGAAGGCAACTTCAATGACAAGAGCGTTTGGGCTCGCATAGCCGTAGTTTTAGGCGGCGTCACCATGAACTTTATTTCGGCTTTGATTATGTTCTGGATTATTGGTGCTTGTTACGGTATGGCCGAACTTAGCCCTAGTAGTTTGCCTATCGTTATGAAAGTCTTTGACAATTCTCCAGCCGCTGCCGCAGGCCTAAAGTATGGCGACAGGATCGACAGTATCGACAATCATCCAGTAGTTTCCGGCGTCGATATGGTACGCTTAATTGGTAAGTATCCAGCTGAGTCTGTGCCTATAGCTATTTCTCGCGGTCAAGAAAAACTCACCTTAAATGTGGTGCCCAATCTGACTATGGCTGGCGTCAACTTTAAAGCGGCTAAAGATGGAGGTATAGAAGTAGTCTCTTTAACTCCATTTGGTACCGATGATCCCACTACTCAACTTAAAGAGGGCGACGTTATTACCGCTGTCGACGATAAGCCTGTTGCTGATTTAGCGACTATGGAAAAGATTTTGGCCCAAGTAAGCCACAGTGATTCGGCTGAAGTAGGCAACTTAGATAAAGTTAAAGTTGTTTTTACTCTTAAGGATAAGCGCCAAATCTCCATGGAGATGTTCGCTCAAGAATTTGCTCCGGTAGGCAAAATCGGTATTATGCCCGCTCAGGTGACGGAATTTAAGTTTAACAATACTACTACCAACCAAGTACAGAGTGTGACTGCTGGCAGTATGGCCGCCCAAGAAGGCTTCTTAGCTGGCGATTATATATTTTTAGTTAATGGAGCTAGGGTCGATAATCAGGAGTCTTTCTACCAATTGGTGGGCAAGCTCTCCCAAGGTACCGAGCCTTTGGTCTTCGATATTATGCGCGGCAGTGAGCATAAGCGTTTGCAAGTTACCGATAAGGTGGTTGATGCTGCTCAATTTGGTTTAGCTTTCCAGCCTATTACTTTTGGTACTACCTTTAAGCAATCATTTGTGTTAATCGGTCGTTTAATCATTGCTCCGGTGATTATAGTTAAGCAAATGGTCGATAAGGTGCTCAGTCCCGACTTGGTTAAGTCTTCTATGTCTGGCCCTCTGGGGATTATGCAAATGATCTTTGAGCTTTCCAACGACGGTTGGGGCAAATTCCTCTATATTGTGGCCTTAATCAATGCGGCGGTAGGGGCTTTTAACGTAATTCCTTTCCCAGCTTTAGATGGGGCTCGCTGTTTAGTTTTGCTTATTGGTGGCATTCGCGGTAAAGAGATTGATCCAGCTAAAGAAGCTTGGGTACACCAAATTGGTCTCTACTTACTTTTAGGTTTAGTCCTTTTGGTGACTTATGTCGATATTATGCGCCTTTGGGCCGGCGTGCCTTTAACTAACTGATCTACTGACGAGAGTAAATAGATCAATTTTGAAGAAAAGGGACTCATAGGTTAATATAATCTAGGAGTCCCTTTTTGTATGGCTGCATTTAGTGGCTCGCATTTCTGGCACAAGTTGCGCTGGAGAGCTGGCCGGGAAGGAGCAGATTATGGGCAAAATTATTACTATCGGACGTGAATTTGGCAGTGGAGGCCGCGAGCTGGGCCGCTGTTTGGCTCAAAATTTAGGTATAGCTTATTACGACAAGCAGATCGTTTCTGAAATATCTAAAAGGACGGCTTTAACTGAAGATTACATACAACATCTTACCGAGTCTTCCCCGGCAGCTCTTCTGCCTATCAGTATTGGGCGCAGTTTCTATACGGTTATCGATCCGGTAATGCAGCAGAATATCTCCGTCTATGCCGAGCAACACAAGTTGTTGGCCGAGCTGTCGGAGAAATCTGCTTGTGTCATTGTCGGTCGCGGTGCCGACTATGTTTTGCGCGATAAACATCCCTTCCGCATTTTTGTCTATGCCGATTCCGAAAGTAAAGTTATCCGCTGTTTAATGCGCAAAAATCCTGAAGAAAGATTGACTGAAAAGGAAATTAAAAAGAGAATCGCTTCTATCGATTCTCACCGAGCCAAGTATTACGAATTTATTACCGGCAACAAATGGGGAGTGCGTGAAAATTACGATTTAATGATCAATACCAGCAACCGCGATATTAAAAAAATTGCCCAAGCTTTAACTGTTTGCATAAAAGCTTTTGCTTAAGCTCTCAACTAGATGGGGCCGGAGCTCTTCTGCCTTTCTGGCTGAAGGCCAAAGAAGTGTACAGTTATCGGGGCTCTTCCGCTTTTAATAAAGCTAAAAGGTGGAAGAGCTTTTCTTTTTAGAAGAAGTCGCTAAGTAACTCGACGCATTTGCGCTTTTGCTCAATTTGGGGATGGACATATAAATTTAAGGTCATATTTACCGTAGCGTGGCCCAAAAGTTCGCTGACCGTCTTACAATCGCCGCCAGCTTCTATGCAACGAGTGGCAAAAGTATGGCGCAAAGCGTGGAAATTTACTCGATCAATATTATTTTGGCGCAGAAATTTTTCAAAAAAGGTGCGAAAGGTGCGCACTTCTACACTTTTGATAGTGCCGCTAAGAAAGAAGCTTTCCCCATTGCCGCTATTTAGTCTGCGTAAAACTGGAATTAGCAAAGAAGAGAGCGGCACCGATCGATTGGAAGTGCGCGTCTTGGGAGTAGAGATAATTATTTGCGATTGGCCGCTGCCGTCCATATTTTTGTGATAAACGCGCTGTAAAGTGCGTCTTACGTGTAATAGTTTATTTTCAAAATCGATGTCGCCCCATTTGAGGCCGCAAATTTCACCGATACGCAAGCCAGTATACAAAGCTAACAAAATGCCGGCACTTTTATTATTTAGGTTTAAGTAGATGGCTTGAATTAAACGTTGCTGGACAATTTTGGATAAGACATTTATTTTATAAGGCTCTTGGCGCTTGGGAAAGCGGATGCTAAATTCAGCGGCAGGCAGCAACTTTAGTTTCATAGCTTCGCGCAATGAATTTTTTAATACTACGATAATATCTCTGGCGCTGCGCTCACTTAAGCCGCCACTACCGTCAAGCCGGCCGTGGCGCAACAAAAGCAACGCATATTCCTGAATGCGCTCTTCCGTAAAACGCCTTAAAGGCCAAGTGCCGAATTGGGGAATTAAGTGATTGACCACAATGTTAACGTAAGCCGAGTATGTCGACTTTTTGATCAGTTGCTCTTTACGTTCGAGCCAATGTCTTACCCACTGACCATAGTTTTTATAAGCGCTCATTTTTAGCACCTCACAGAAACAAAATGCGGCCCTACAAAAAGGCCGCATTTACTATAAGGGCGGCGTTAAAAGAGCCAGATTTTACTCTAGGGGTGTTTCATTTCATACAAGCGGACAGTTTATAGCAGAAGGTTGAAGAGTGAGGCTAGAAAAGGGCCCTGCTCAGTTCGGGCGAACTTGCTGCCCTTATGTATTTCGCGATAGTAACTGCTTGCACGTGTTTTAATATGTTTCTTGGCCTGTTGGCCCTTTATTTAGCCGTTATCGGTCAGCCTTTTTGGGCTTGTTGGGCCCTTCTAGCTTCCGTTTGCTTCGACGCTTGCGACGGCTTCTTGGCCCGCCGCTGGAATGTGGCCAGCGAATTTGGGGCTCAGCTCGATTCCTTAGCCGATTTCGCTAGCTTTTGCTTAGCTGGCGGTGCGCTTTCTTACGCTTGGAATGCTGCTTCTGCAGATGGTACTTACAGCTTGGCTATCAATAGTGCCGACTATAGCACCAGTTTGTTTGGGGTTATTAAAGCGTTATCTGCTGGCGGTTGGCACTACGGCGGCGGTTTCGCTCCCTTAAGCGGTTGCTTCAATTACTTTACCCTTTTTATTGCTTTCCTTTACATATGCTTAGGCGGTATGCGTTTAGCTAGATACAACGCCAACACCGATTCTCTTTGTCCGCCCAGTTTCTTTGAAGGTATGCCTACTACCGGTGCAGCGGCTATTTTAGCTATGTTTTGCTTGGCCGACTTTATGACTCCGATTTATTGCCGCTTTTCTGGCACTTGGTATATCCTGGGCTTGACCGTTGTTTTTGCTTTTTTAATGGTTTGCAAATTGCCTTATCCCAAACTTACCAAAATGACTTGGCTGCCCAAATGGACTTTCGCTTTGCCGGTATTAGTCGCTTTAGTTAATTTGCCGCTTTCCGTATACTTATTTTGCGGGCTTTATCTTCTCAGCGGCCCATTTTTTTATTTCGCCAATAAAAAATCAGCAGCAAATTAGGGCACTAGGTACTTGAATTTTTGCTCTGATTGTTCGATAATTGCACCTTAGTTGGCAGGTATTCAGCTTGTACTGCTCAAAACGTGCTGCAAGTCTTGCCGACTCACTTAGTGGTATCGTGTCTAGGTTCGCCTAGCTCGTATCGCGATAGCAAACGAAGATTATACTTGGTTGAACGGAAGGCAGCTGGAACTGTTGCAGAAACGGTGGCAGTTGTGGCAAGTTCGGCCAAGGTTTTGCGACTGTGGGTCGCGAAATAAAATTATATCCAATTACCCCCGGTCCACCTGCGCTGCCTGGCAGTGTAACAAATTATTATACCGGATCGTTTGGGTTCAGGAGGTTTTCCTAACTATGACTACTTTCAAAAAATTAGCTGCTTTATTCGTAATCGGTGCTGCTGCTTTCACCCTTTCCGCTTGCGCTGCCAAGACCGAAGCCCCCGCTACCGAAACTGGTGCTCCCGCTGCTACCGAAGCTGCTCCCGCTGAAAGTGCTGCTCCCGCTGAAACCGCTCCCGCCGAAGCTACTCCCGCTGAAGCTGACAAGGCTGCCGCTCCTACCGAAGCTGCTCCCGCCGAAGCTGACAAAGCTGCTGCTCCTACCGAAGCTGCTCCCGCTGAAGCTACCAAGTAATAAGCTTTTCTTCTAACTGACAAAATAGACTCTCCGCTTGGAGGGTCTATTTTTTTTGCTCAGTTTTGCTCGCGATTTTTCCTATCTTTAACCCCTGTACCTTGGTTCTGCCTTCCGCTATAAACTGTCCGCCAGCTCTAAAATGAACAGGCTTCAACTATTATTTCTACTTAGCTTTTTTTTGCCTTTTTTGTGCAGTAGCTTGTTTGGGTTGCGCATTTTTGGCGATTTAGAGACGCTAATTATGTTGGCCCGCCATTAGCTGTGTGGTGCTAGCTCCAGTTTTTGCTATATCGACGCTCCGGCTGCCTGCCCACTTCGTGGGCAGAGGCCTGCGCTACCGATATAGCAAAACTTCCGCTTAAAGTTTTGTAGCGGGCTCATGTTCATGTTGGCCAGCTCAGATTCGCCCTTCAGTCTGCGAGCGGCCTGCGGCTCAGCTTTCGAGGAAAGCTTCACAGCGCAGTCTCGCTCTGGCCTTTCAGGACGCCTCTTCGCCTGTTGGCCCAAAAAATGCTGGGCGCAAACGAACTCGGTGAGTCCTTGGCTTTGGCGAGAGGCCGCATGGCTACATATTTCCTGTAAGTGGCCATAGCGGCCGATTTACGCCGAAAGCCTTGGACGAACCTACAAACTGGGAAAGGCTCCGTTTCTGTATATTTAGAGCGTAGTTTAGCCTATAGCAAGCGAAAGGCTCTTATATGCCTGTAGCTTGCTATAGGCTAAAACGTAGCCAACTGACAGAGAAACGGAGGCTTTAACCCCTGTACCTTGGTTCCGCCTTATGCTATAAACTGTCCGCCAGCTCTAAAATGAACAAGCTCCAGCCCCAAAAACAAGGCGCAGTAAGTGCAACGATACTGCGCTACCCAAAAGTGCTGGCGCAGCAAGTGCAACAATGCTGCGCAGCGCAAACGAGCTTTGGCCCAAAAAGGTGGACGTGGCGAGTGTAAA
>CAKUDB010000002.1 GCA_934644775.1 uncultured bacterium
AGCGAAAGGCTCTTATACGCCTGTAGCTTGCTATAGGCGTAAACGTAGCCAGCGAGCGGAGAAACGGAGACTTTTGCACCTATACCTTGGTTCCGCTTTCAGCTATAAACTGTCCGCCAGTTATGAAATGAACGAGCTTTAGCCCCAAAAGCAAGGCGCAGCAAAAAATAGCTTATGAATGGCTAATTCTTTGGCCCAACATAAAGAGAGGCTGTCCCTTTTGTCTGGTGATAAAAACTGTCAGCTCATTTTTAGTCGGACAAGTTCTTATTCTCTGTCTGACAGTTTCCGGAACTATAGCCGAATTGCGTTTTTTTATCTCTAATATGCCGATATTGAGATCTTTAATCCGTTTTTGCAAAGCTTTTAAAGAAAAGTTATGAATTTCAGTAATTAAAAAAGCATCGGCCAAAGGTTCTTCGATTAGTTTATCACTAATAAGCCAGCTAGTCTGTTCGTCAAAAAGATGAGCTTGAAGTTTATCGGCATATTTGTGTAAGAGGCCGGCACGTAAGAGAACCGGCTCTATTTCGTAAAGGTACTGACCTTCATGCAGAGGGCCTACATCAACTGGTAGCTCTTGACTAATAGGAAGGCTCTCTTGGTGCCAAGTTCCATCTTTCAGGTAGATGGAAGCTTGTAAAGATGGCTCGGTAGCACAATTAAGCCACAATACAGCTTCGCGACATTGTTTATTGAGTCCGACAAATTCCAAAGAAGCGCTTGGCCAATTTTCTAGCAGAGCTTTATCGAAACTAGGAGCTAATTTTACAGCTGTGGGAATACCTAAAAATTCAGCTAATCCTACTACTTTTTTTAAGGGTGGAAAAGTCTCTTCCACTTGATAGATGCGTTTACTATCTATACGGCGGGCTGGATCGCTAAAAGCGGCGGAAGCTTGTGGCAATTTATTTTTAATATAGTCAAGTTGCAGAGTTTGAATAGGGTAGGGCAAGGCTAAGTTTTGGGCATTGGCTTGCAAAATATCTAGTCTGCTTGGCTCCAAATCTATAGCTATTACTGGGCGATAGTGGACTAAAGCTAAAGTATCGCAGCCCATGCCGCAGCCAAGGTCTAAAATGGGGCCGTCTGGGGCTAGTGCTTGCAATTTTTGGGCTCGGTGTAAAGCTAAGGGCCAGGCTGTAGCTTGCTCTAGGGCTTTTTCTTCAAAGAACATCTTCTCCACCATAGCAGCGGGAAACTTGCGCAAAGCTTTTTGGCGCAATTTAACTTGGTTGAGTAGCCAGGAGGTCTCTTCGGAAGTAAAGTCTTGGCGTAATTTTTTTATAAGCTTAAATTCTTCGGTGCCACCAAGTTTGCTTTGAGCTAAAGTATTGATAGTATTTTGTGCTTGAGGTTGGTTCAAGAAGAGTAATTCTCTGTTTTGATTTTCCATATTTCGGGTTCTCCCCCAAAAGTTTTCCTTCAACTTCCCAAAAAACAAAGAAAAACCCTGTATCAATTTTTCTGATTAAAAAATTGATACAGGGCCTCGTTGTAATAAATTAACTTGCCATTAGTGACAAATTAGGCTTGTTTAGCTCCGCACTCGGGACAGAATTTCGTGCCGGGAGGCAACTCGGCACCACAAGAGCACACCTTCTTATCGGGAGCTACTTTTGTACCACATTCGGGGCAGAATTTGCTGCCGCTAGGAACGGGAGCTTGGCAATTAGGGCAGGGAATGGTGCCTGGAGGCAGCATCTTGGTTCCACAATTGGGACAGAATTTGCCGCCAGCAGCTACGGGCTGTTGGCAATTAGGACAAGGAATAGTGGTTGCTTGTTGAGGGGCAGCGGCTTGCTGGGGTTGTTGGATATTGGTTTGCATACCGCTTTGCATAGCTTGCTGCATCATTTGCGGCATCATCATACCCATACCCATGCCCATACCGGCACCCATACCGCCGCCTACCATACCTTGGTTGTTGGCCATATCGCCCAAAGCATCGGCAGCTTTGAGTTGCATATAGTTCTGTACTCCCAGAGCGCCCATAGTGGCCCGTTTACGGAAAGCGGCTTGGATCTCTTCAGGTACGGATACATCCTGAATAAAGAAATCGCGCAACGAGACGCCATATTTGCCAAAGTCGTCTTTAACTTTGACTTTCATGGCAGCTACTAATTCGTCTAAGTTGCTGCGAATGCTGGCATAAGACTTAAAGGTGGTACTTAAAAGATCGTTGAGGCGAGTGCGAATACTGCCTTTGAGAGTGGTATTTAAGTCTTTGGTACTGTAGCTGGAGCGAGTGCCAACTAAGGTGTTGACAAAGAGTTGGGGATCTTCGATACGCACTGACATAGTACCGAAAGCGCGCAATTGTACCCAACCTAAATCGGGGTCTTTAAGATCGATAGGATTGGGAGTGCCCCATTTAAGGTCGGTCATTACTTGCTGATTTACGAAGTAAACTTCAGCGGCAAAGACGTTATTCCCACCAGCAAAGCGGCTGAGGAATTCGGTAAGGAGAGGAATATTGGCTGTGGAAAGGGTGTGACGACCGGCTTTGAAAGTGTCCATGGCTTGGCCGTCGCGGTAGAAAATAGCCGCCTGGCTCTCGCGGACAATCAGTTGAGCGCCCATTCTTATATCGGCAGGCCCTTCTTCAGGGACTCTGCCTACCAAAGCGGTAGGATCGTTGGGACGCCATTCAATTACATCTAAATATCTAGCCATAGTTTAAGCCTTAATCCCTTTCAAGATAAGTTCGCGCTCGTTGAGAGCATTGTCGAAGTTGGTTATGCAATTGGTAAGCGATCTCAAAGCCAACTTGGGATCGCCTCCTTCATCGGCAGCGCTCTGTACAGCCATTAAGGCTTCTTCGGCATTGCTGATAATTGTCACCAGAGATAAATCGTAGTCATAAATGCGAGCCAGCTCGGCTTCGTTAATCTTTACGGCGTCGAAAAAGCCGGTATAACCTCGGTTGGCATGGCGTACACGCTCGATTACTCGATCAAGTTTATTGGCCACTTTGTCGAAGGGTTCCATAACTGACAAATTGCCAGCTCCCAAAAATTCTTCCTGAGCAGACTGCATACTGCTCTTAAGGTTTGTCAACCTGGAAGCCATGTATTCACGTTGAACAGCGTCGCTTTCACGTCTGGCTGCTCTCTCTTGCATACCGGCGTAACCGGGGATTTTGTTCATGAGGTTGTTGAGTTTTTCGGAAAGATTTCCGAAACTGAGTTTATCCACTGAAAAGCCTCCTTGCTGGCAGGATTCCAAGAAACCCTCAAATAGCTAACGCTAAATAAAAATACACTTCGTTGACCGAAAACTCTCTTCCTGTTGTACGTATAGTTGGTCGTCTTTTTTGTTAGGTTATTCAAAACCTAGGTGTTTAAGGATGCGGATCTCCCGATGGCGTCGCCAGGTTAGGCGGGTTGTCCAATGATCTTCTCCCAAAGGGCGGACTAAAATGGTAAAAAGGCCTAATCTTTTGCCTCCAACAACATCGGTAAAGATTTGATCGCCGATAATAGCTGTATTTTCCGGTTGGGAATCCATTAGGCGCATAGCTTCCAGGAAAGGTTTGGCATTGGGTTTGCGCTCCCAAAA
Source organism: uncultured bacterium (assembly GCA_934644775.1). Classification (GTDB taxonomy): domain Bacteria; phylum Vulcanimicrobiota; class Xenobia; order Xenobiales; family Xenobiaceae; genus Bruticola. The sequence goes on from CAKUDB010000002.1 coordinate 3,562, forward strand.
GCGGGCGGCAAAGTAGTGCTCGATAGCCAATTGCTCGGCGATTTTGCGTACTCTCTCTTCTCTAGAGCGGCCCCAAATAATATTGGAGACGATACAAATATTCTTTATATAGCCATTTTGGCGGGCTTTATCTAAAGCTTTAACAGTTTGATAGTCGATTAGCAGCGAACCGCGTTTAGCTAGGGTGTTATCTACATCTAAACAAATGTTGACAATATTTTTCTTGGCTAAGCTGGCAAAAGGTACGTCGGCGATATTGTGACAGTAAAGGTCGGGTGCGTAGCGGTGCATATATTAGCCTCAGTTTAAGTCGATAACTTCGCAATCTCTGGAGTCGGTATCATAAATTACCATAGTGGCTCGACCGGTTAACCAGCCGCAACATTCACCGGGATTGACGATAGTACAATTACTCAATTTTTCTATTTTTAACTCGTGGGTATGGCCGTATACGAGCAAACCGTGGGGTTGAGCTTGTAAAATATCTTTGGCCGATACCCCTTTATTGCTGCGAAAATTTTGTTGGCGTATATGTTTGGCAGCGGAACTGGAAGCTGCCATATAAGCTGAGAGCTCAGTGGCTGTGTAGGCGAAATGTTGCAAATTTACGCAAGTATCGCCCAGGAAAAAGGTAACAGGCCCTTCCCAGAAATGGGCTCCCATCATAGCAAAGCGGCGGCGCAAGCCGTCCCTTTCGCCGTCGTTATTACCTAAAACGGCATGGACGGGAATTTTACTCTCTTCCAAAGGGCTCAAACTAAAAGGCGAAATAAAGTCGCCAGCATGAATAATAGCTTCTGCGCCGGATTGTTGGCAAACACACATAGCTTGGCGCAATTTGTCTAAATTGTCGTGACTGTCTGATAGTATGGCAATTTTCATTTTTTGGGGCCGTCCTGCAAATTCTCTTGGCTAAAGTGTTTTTTTATCGCTTTAGTTCTTCTCCCTCTTTTACAAATCTATTTTTTATTAACCATTGTTCAAAATGATTTACTTTTCTGGCAGGTAAGGGTTATCATTTTGCAGTATACCACCAGGCGGAGCGCTCCTTATGGCAGGGTTTTGGGCTTCGTTCTGGTGGTGCGGCTTATCTACCTAGAAAGCCTGGATTCTTTCGGCTGACTAGTTATCCTAAGTACGTGACAGATTTTGTATAAAGCGTTTTAACTAAAACTGCATTTTGAGGTTTTATGGCATCTGAGCTACAGGGGCGGTACAGACTTATAAGCAACTTAGGCCATGGTAATTTTGCCACGGTCTATCTGGCTAAGGACAATAAAGCTAACGGTGCTTTGGTCGCTGTCAAGGCTATATGCACCGAGGGGTTCTCGCAAGTAGAATTTAAAGACCTTAATGTTCAGTTTGAGCTGGAAGCCAAGATTTTAATGTCTTTATCCCATCCCGGCTTACCTAAAGTCATGGCCTATTTTAATCAGGGCATGTACTTTTATATCGTTATGGAGTGGATCGCCGGCAAAACTATGCACCAAGAGGTGCTGGAATCCGACGGTATTACTCAAGATACGGTGTTGGAGTGGGGTATTAAGCTTTCCGATGTTTTAAACTATTTACATTCTCGCAAGCCTTATCCTATTTTATTGGGCGATTTGAAACCTTCCAATGTTATGCTTACTTATAACGGTGATTTGAAGATTATCGATTTTGGTGTAGCTCGTTATTTCGCTCCCAGTAAGAGTCCGCGTACCTTTACTATGGTAAGTCCCGGTTTTGCGCCTCCGGAAAAATATAATCGCTTCGATTGTGATTTGCGCGGTGATATTTACTCTTTAGGGGCTACCCTTTATTGGTGCTTAACTCAAGCCAATATGGCTAAGTTTAATTTTAATATCCCTCCGTTGCGTAAGCTTAAGCCCAACGCCAACCATTGGTTAGAGGCTGTTTTAGCTAAATGTATGGAATATGCTCCTGAGCGCCGTTATAGCTCCGTGGCCCAAGTGCGCGACGAGTTGGTCTCAGTGCGCAAAGAGTTGCAAGGGCGCGAGGAGAGGGCCACTGAAAAAAGTTCCAATATTTTGGAGCAGCTCTATCGTCAAAAATATGGCGACAGCCACTCTTAGGCTTAGCTTCTTCCTGGAGTTGACAACTATAAAGGCACAAATACACTTGTTATCAAGACAAAGCTTCTCACTCCCTTAAGTGGCAGAGAGAAGCTCTTTTCTTGTCAGGTTCATCTACAAAAAAGATAGTTAGAAAATATGAGCGAAATTAACTTTAAAACTATTACTCATAACGATGGGGAAACGGAGAAATGGGGGGAGCATTTAGCTGAAATTTTGCGTCCGGCTGATGTAATTGCTTTTTATGGAGATTTAGGAGCAGGTAAAACTACTTTTGTGCGCGGTTTAGCTAGGGCTATGGGCGCTTCCGAGCGGGTATCTAGCCCTACTTTTGTCCTTATGCACATCTATGAGGGGCGCATCCCTGTCTATCACTTTGACGCTTATCGCTTAGAAAATAGTGAAGAGTTGCTTAATATCGGTGCTGAGGAATATATTGGTACTGATGGCGTAGCTTGTATCGAGTGGTCGGAGCGTACAGAAGAGCTGTTGCCTAAAGATTGTTTGCGCTTAAAAATTTATTATCGCACCGATTTGGGCCCTACTGGACGCGAATTAGTCTTCGAGTCTAGTGGTGGTCGTGGTCAAGAAATAGTTGAGGCTTTGCAAAATGATTCCCCAGAAAATAAAATACCATAAATCTTTAATTATCGGCATCGATTGCTCCGGTGAAAGTTTTAGTACGGCTTTAGTTCAAGACGGTCGCTGTTTAGCCGAGCGTGGTGGTTTTAGTCCTCGCTCCCATCTATGTCGCCTCTTTCCTTCTATAAAAGGATCCCTTGAGGAGATCGAGGCTTCCTTTGAAGATGTCGGCGCTGTGGCTGTAACTGTAGGCCCCGGCTCTTTTACTGGTTTGCGTTTAGGTATAGTTACTGCTAGGACGATTGCTCAGACTGTAGGTTGTGCTTTAGTTGGCGTCAATACTTTGGAAGCTTTGGCTGTAGCTCATCCGGGTTGTCCTTGTCTTTTGGCCGGTTTAGATGCTAGAAGGGGAGAAATTTTCGCTTCTTTCTTCGATACTTCTGATGGTACTTTGCGCCGTCTGGCTGACGATAAAGCCTATTCTCCTGAGGACTTAGCCAAAGAGGCGGCTCGTTTGGGCTGCCAGTTGGCTGTAGGTAGCGGCCCAGCTCGTTATCAAGAGGTCTTGCAAAAGGAAGATTCTATTTTGGTCTCTCCTTCTATCGATGCTCAAGTGCGTGCCTCTTGGGTAGCTTTTTTGGGTGAGAGCGCTTTTAAAGCTGGCCATACTAAGACTATTGTGGAATTAGCTCCCCTCTATTTACGCTCGGCTGACGTCCAGTTAGGCTAAAAAATAATGGCTCTTCCCCAAATAGAGATTCGTCGTTTTAGCAAAGAGTTTTTAGAAGAGGCCGCCCAATTGGAGCTTTTGGTTTATGGGCCCAAAGAAGCTTGGCCTAAAGAATCTTTGGCTTTCGATATTGAGCGCGGTTATGCTCGCTACTTGGTACTTTTGGTCGACGGCCAATTGGCGGGGTATGCTGGCTCCTGGAATTTGTTAGGCGAATTGGAAGTTAGTACCATAACTATTGCTCCTTGTTGGCAAGGTCACGGCTTGGGCCTCTACCTTTTTGCCAATTTAATTGCCCAGGGGTTGGAAGATGGGGTAGAGGCGGCCACCTTAGAAGTTCGTTTTAATAATGAGGCCGCTCTGTCTATTTATCGCCGTTTCGGCTTTAAAGCTGTCGGTATTCGCAAAAAATATTACGAAAACCGTTACGACGCTATTATTATGCGAGTTGAGCATATGCAGGAGCCGACTTATGTTGGGCAAGTTAAAGAGTGGGCTGATAATTGCCATTTGAAAGGATTGGGCTAAAGAGAGATTATGAGTAATCGCAACAGTGCCAATTATATTAAGTGCGATCCCTTTTATCCTAAATATATTTTGGGATTGGAATCTTCTTGTGACGAAACTTCCGCCGCTATTTTAGGTAATGGGCGGGAAATTTTAGCCAACTTAGTTTCTACGCAAATCCCTTTACACGCCAAATACGGTGGGGTTGTACCTGAGGTAGCCTGTCGCGCTCATATGGAAGTTATCAATCCTATGATCGAAGAAGCTCTCGAGAAAGCCAACCTTAAATTCAGTGATTTGGAAGCTGTGGCTGTCACTTGCGGTCCCGGTTTAGTTGGCGCTGTATTATTAGGAGTAGCGGCAGCTAAAACTTTGGCCGGATGTTTAGATATTCCCTTAATTGGCGTCAACCATATGGAGGGCCATATCTTTTCTGCTCTTTTAGAAAAATCCGACCTAGAATTGCCCATGATTTGCCTTTTAGTCTCCGGTGGCCATACTATGTTGGTAAAAGTTGATGCTCCTGGAGTTTACGAAGTGCTTGGATCTACGCGAGACGATGCCGCCGGGGAAGCTTTCGACAAAGTTTCCAAAGCTTTAGGTATGGCTTATCCAGGTGGCCCCAAGATCCAAGAATTGGCCCTTAAGGGTGATAAAGATACTATTCCTTTTGCCCGTCCTATGATTAACCAAGGTTATGAGTTTTCTTTTTCTGGTTTAAAGACGGCCGTATTGCTCCATTTGCAATCGGAAGAGCGGGGCAGCGACGCTGATATTTGTGCTTCTTTCCAAGAAGCTGTTGTCGATGTGTTAAGCACTAAAGCTTTTCGGGCTGTGCGCCGTTGTGGAGCCAAATCTTTGGCGTTAGCTGGCGGTGTAGCGGCCAATAAGGCTCTGCGCGAAAGGTTAGCCCAAGGTGCTAAGCGTTTGGGAATAACTTTTGTTTGTCCCCAATTCGAATTATGTACCGATAATGGCGTCATGATTGCCAAGGCTGGCTGGGAATTGGCCTCTCAAGGTTGGCGCTCTCCCTTAACTTTAGACGCCAAGCCCAACTTAGATTTGGTTTAGCTTTATCTATGCAGTTAGGTTTTTGTTTAAGTAGCGAGCAATTCTCTCCTGCGCAGCTAATTGAGCAAGCTAAAGGGGCTGAAAGGGCCGGATTTGCCGGTTTAATGATCTCTGATCATTTGCAACCTTGGGTGCCTAGTCAGGGTCAGGCTAGCCATGTCTGGACTATGCTGGGCGCTCTAAGTCAGTGTACCAGTTTGCCCCTTTCTACGGGAGTTAGCTGCGCGGGAGGGCGCTCCCACCCTATCATTTTGGCTCAGGCGGCCGCTACCTTGGAGTCTCTTTGTCCTGGGCGCGTTACCTTGGGGTTAGGTATAGGTGAAGCCCTTAATGAGCATGTCTTTGCCACTTATTGGCCTGAGCCTAAGGAGAGGGTGCAGCAGCTTCTAGAAGCTGTCAGCTTAATTACCAAGTTGTGGAGCGGCCAAGAAGTGCGCTTCCAAGGCCAATATTTTAAGACGGAAAGCTTGCGTTTGTATACCTTGCCTCCGGTGCCGCCTCGGTTGATGATTGCCACCTCTGGCCCTTATTTATGTGCTAAAGCGGCTTCTTTGGCCCAAACTTGGCTGACCGTTTGGGCTGATAGAGAAAAATTGCAAAAATTGATAAAAAAATTTAGAGAAAGTTGCGGTCTAGCTCCCAAAACGGCCCGTTTACAAGTGCATGTAAGTTGGGATCTTACTCAAGAAAAAGCTTGGGCCGCCGCTAGGCAAGAGTGGCCTAACGGCGGCTTAAATTTTCCCAAAGGCGACATCCGTTTTCCCGAAGTGTTGGCCCAAATGGCCAAGATGGTGGGGCCGGAAGATTTTAGCGATCGAGTAATTATTACCTCGAATCCAGCCGATATTCTGGCTCTGTTGCAAGAGAGCGCCTCTCTAGGCTTTGACGAAGTTTATATCCATAATTGTGGCCGCAACCAAAGTGAGTTTTTACATATGTGCTCTCAGGAGCTGATACCGGCTTGGAAAAGGGATTATTGCCGAGCCTAAGGGTAGGCTGGCTTGAGTTTAGCGCTTAGGTAGGGGGAGCAATATTTAGGGAAAGAGGTTCTTCTCTTCAGGCCGCAGCAAGGCTTGGGCTGTCAAGGTGCTGGGAAGCCAGTCAAAGCCGCGGGCAATTACGAAAGGGGCCCTTTTCAGTTTGCCGCTAGCTAGTTCGGCTCCAGAAGCCAGAGCGTCGGCGCTGGCCATGCGAGTAACTTTTAAGAGGCGGCCGGCACTATCGGCTTGGCCGCGATAGTCTGTAAAAGGACTAAATCCGCAGCAGCCTATCGCCACATTTACTATCCCTTCGCGCCAAGGCCGACCGAAGGAGTCGCTAATAACGATAGGCACGCCAAAGCCTAGCCGAGCTTGCAATTGGCTATACAGACGCTGAGCCGAAAGATCTGGATCTTGGGGCAAAAGGCAAGCCACTTCTTCTCGGTCGGCAGCCGGGCCCACGCCTATATTCGAGAGATCGATGCCGGCATTGGCGCAAGTGAAGCCTTGCTTAGTTTTTACTATTAGGCAATTGCGGCTCATGCGCACTATGGCCGCGCTCTCTTGCAACACTAATTCTACTAGTCTAGCGTCTTTATGGCAGCGTTGGGCATAACTTAGAGCTAAAGGCGAGGGCTCGACTTGGCTCAGTTTTACCAAACGGCCTTCCGTCTTAGCTACCGCTTTGTGAGTAATAATTACTATGTCCCCCTGAACTAAAGGGAGCGGAGCCGTTTCTAACAATATAGCAATTAAGTCTTGGCCTGGTGCTAGCTCCTTATCTGTAATTACAGGAATGAAGGAAACGGCTCCGGGCATCGGGTTGGGGCAAGTATACTGATCGGTAGCCACTTTTTTTTACCTTTCTGCCTTTTAACGCCAATATAAAGGCCTTTTGTTTCAACGTCGGTGGCCGCCGCCCTGGAAAAATCTATTTTTGGGAGGCTTTCTCTAAAATGAATTTAGCCGATTTTAAGCGTTGGGAAATTATTGGCAGCGGCGGCAAAACTACTTTTATGCTGGAAAAGGCCAAACTGTTGACTAGGCAAAAGTGCGGCCAAGCCAAAGTAATTTTTACTACTAGTACCCATTTGGCTTGGCCCGGTGCCCATCAGCCCCATTTCTATCCCGGCCAACTTTTGGAGTGTGGCGGCTCAGAAAGTAGCTCTTGGCAAGTAGCTGAAGGGCGCTGGCGTGGACTGTGGGCTCCCACTTCAGCTAATAAAACTTTAGAGCCAGATTATGGGGGCCGCTTGTGTGGTTTAGCTCGCCTCAATACAGAGGCCACTAAATGGATAGGTTTTACTCCAGGCGAGCTAGACAAGATAAGTAGTTGGCCGGGCTTGGACTATCTGTTGGTAGAAGCCGACGGCTCTAAGCGCTTGCCCCTTAAGGCTCACGCTGCCCACGAGCCAGTCTTCTACTCTCAGGCCGATTTGGGGGTGGCCGTTATTGGTATGCAGGGATTGGGCAAGCGTGTAGAGGAAGGACAAGTGCACAGGCCAGAGCTTATGTGTCGGCTTCTTCGTTGTGAGATGGGCACCGTAATAGGCGTAGGCCAGTTGTTACAACTGGCCTACGCCTATTTGGCACTTTTGCCTACACGAGCTAAAGTGCTCGTTTTTAGTCAGGCTGAAAATTCGCCGCCCCCTCTTTTGGCCCAATTGGCAGCCCAAGTGCGAGAACATGACGACAAAGTAGCAATTTTGAGTCAGGCAGCCAACCGGCAAGGCCAAATTGTCTATGGCGAATTTTAAGCCATCGTTTATTAGGGCCGCTCTTTAGTTAAGCCGCTCCGTTAGGCTTGAACTTGCAAGCTAGGCGCTGCCGGTGCCAACAATTGTCGCAATTGCCACAATGCTCGGCACCGGCTTGGGCCAAACTTTGCAGCAAAACTCTGCGGCGGCACAACTTAGTTCGACAATATCTTTCCATAATATCTAAGCGCCGTTGGGCCGCCTCTTTTAAGGCTGCAAAGTAGTTAAATAAGTGTTCAGGTTCAAGCTTAAGCTCGGTGGGGGCTTTAAGGTCGGCTTCATAGCCTAGAGCGGCCCTAACTAGCATAGCCCAGGCCCCTGAACTCATGGCCCTAAATTCTGTGCGCCTCATTTCCAAAGCTGTAAGCTTCTCTGCCGAAGCTAGACGCACGAATTTATCTATTTCTTGGATTTGGGGAAATTTGTCTTCTAGGCAATGCTGCCAATACTTAAAGTCTTGCGCCGTCCACATAAGTAGACAACGTCCAGGGAGGCGATCCCGTCCGGCCCGTCCCGACTCTTGGAAATAGCTTTCCGGAGCTGCCGGAGGAGCCATATGGATCACTTGGCGGATATTGGGTTTGTCTACCCCCATACCAAAAGCTATAGTGGCAGCTATTAGATCAAATTTCCCTTCCAAAAATTCTTGCAAAATTTTTTGCCTAGCTTCGGCTGACAAACCGGCATGATAAGGGGCGGCTTTAAATTGGCGGCCGCTAAAAAAAGTGGCTAGCTGCTCTGCTTGTTGGCGGCGGGCCACATAAATTACAGCAGGCACTCCGGCTTGGCGGCTTAAGTGAGCTAAAGCTAGCCAAGGGCGTTGCTTAGAGGCACACTTTATTACTTTGTAGCTAAGATTTTGTCTATCTAAGGATAAGCGCGATAATAAAGGGCGATCTAATCCCAAGCTCAAGCTAATTTGTTCAGCCCCTTGGGGATCGCTTGTAGCCGTTACGGCTAAAATAGAGCGCGGCCGCAAAACTTTGACAATTTCGCCTAGGCGCAGATAGCTGCTGCGAAAATCGTGGCCCCATTGGTTTATACAGTGGGCTTCATCTATAGCTAAGAGCGAAATAGTTTGCTTTTGTAATTGGGCTAGAAAATTTTCTTCTAAGAGGCGCTCTGGAGCCGCAAATAACATTTTTAGTTGTTTCTGCTCAAGTTGATGTAAGATTTGGACTCTTTCCGGCCCAGATTGGGAGCTGCTTAGATAAGCTGCCGGTAAATGGCACTTTTGTAACTGTCTAACCTGATCTTCCATTAAAGCGATTAGGGGAGAAACGATAATGGCTAACCCTGGCATAAGTAGAGCAGGCAATTGGTAAGTTAAAGATTTGCCCGCTCCGGTAGGCCACAGGGCTAAGACATCTCGACCGGAAAGTAAAGCTTCCACCACTTCGCGCTGGCCGGGACGAAAGTTGTCTTTACCCAAAAAAGATTTCAGCCAATATGTTAAATTGTGCATAGCCTACCTCCCCCAAGTATCTTTTGGAAGTAGTCTATACTCAAGAGTGGAAAATATCCTGAAATACTATGTCGGAAAATAAATGTGGCTTAATCCTTTTGGGTGCCGGAGGCTCTGCACGTATGCAAAGGGCTAAACAGCTTTTACCTTGGAAAGATAAGAGCAATTTGTTAGAGCACGCTTGCCAAACTTGTTTAGCTAGCCAAGCCGTTTGGAATATCTTTGTTTTTGGTGCTAAGAAAGAGCATATTCTCAAGGTTTCACCTTGGCTCCAAGAGGGACTTAATCGAAAGGTCAATCTAACTAAGATTATCGCTAAAAATAGACGTTTTAGCTTGGCTATCAATGATGCTTGGGCCTCCGGTTTAGCTTCTTCTTTAAAAGTCGGTTTAGCAAAATTGTTAAGCCTCTTTCCCCAGGAGGAGGCCCTAGATTGCGCAGCTATATGTTTAGCCGATTTACCTCTTTTAAAGGCAACAACTATCGATCATATTATCCAGGCGAGCGATAATCTGACTCCAGCTCAAAGACGCCAAACAATTATAGTTCCTACTTGGCAAGGGCAGCGCGGCCATCCAGTAATCTTCGGCCGCGCCTTTTGGCCTGAACTTATGCAGCTTAGCGGCGATAAAGGAGGAGGGGCTATTTTGAAAAAATACCCCTCACGTTGCCTTTTTTATGAAGCAGCGGGGCCGGAGATATTTACTGATTGTGACACTTGGTCTGCCTATATAGACTGTTGCCGTCAGGAAAATTTTGTAACTCCCCCAATTGGGAGGATGTAGAGATAATGGCAAATTATAAAATTCCTTTAGTAGGTATTCGTGGTGGTGGAGATTTAGCTAGCGGCGTAGCTCACCGTTTATTTAAAGCCGGTTTTCCCGTTATTATGAGTGAACTGGCCCATCCGCGTATGGTGCGGCGCAGTGTCTGTTTTGGTGAAGCCGTTTGGGAAGGTCAAGTGGCTATTGAAGGCGTCCAGGCCCAACTGATTAGCTCTGAGGACAAACTTAAAGGCGCGGAGCAACATCAATATATAGGAGTAATCGTCGATCCGGAAGGTCAAATTTTTGATAAATTGTCCGCCCGTTTTTTAGTTGATGCTCGCATGTTAAAAAAAGAAGTGGAGGATCAACGTCGTTCCCGTCGCTTTGTTATAGGGCTGGGGCCGGGATTTTGCGCCGGAAGCAATGTCGATTGTGTAATAGAGACCATGCGCGGCCACAATTTAGGTCGAGTAATCGATCAAGGAGAGGCTATTCCTGATACTGGAACCCCCGGAGTTATCGCTGGCGAAAGTCGACGCCGTTTGCTTAAAGCTCCCTGTCGGGGAATTTTTCAAGCTGAAGCCGAGCTGGGGAAGATAGTCCATGAAGGTGAAGTTGTCGGACGAGTCAACGATATTCTGGTAAAAGTGTCATTAAGTGGTAAATTGCGAGGTCTAATACGCAGCGGTACCGAAGTTCGGCTGGGGGAAAAGATTGGCGATTGCGATCCTAGAGGCGAAGCGGTCGATATCTACACTATCTCCGATAAAGCTAGAGCTATTGGTGGAGGAGTGCTCGAAGCTGTGGTAGGTAGAATATTTAGGTAAGCTATTTATCACTTGGTCAAGGGCTTTTTTGCCTAAATATTGCAAAAAAAACTGCACAAAGGGCAGGAAGAGGTTTCATAATTTAGAAACTCAGTGGGGCTTTTGGGGGAGGGAAGTTTTACTTTTTGCAGATGTGGCTTCGGTTTTTTTTGGGCCGTCGCTTTCTGATATATCGATTTTATGACTAAGGAGTTCTTCTCTGATATGACTCGTGGTACGGCAATTCGTGCAATGATTATGGGCTTGACCGTTATGGTCTTGACCGCCGGTTCCGGCTTTAACGCTGATGCCAAAACTCCCAAAAATAACAGCGCCGATCTGGAAAAAGGACGCAAGATCGTTATTGTGCACACAAACGATTTGCACGGCAATATTGAAGCGGATAGCAAAAATCGAGGTGGCCTCACTCGTATAGCTTCTTTAATAAAGAAGATCAGAACCGAAAATCCTGGTAAAGTGGCCTATTTTGATTGTGGCGATGTTGCTCAAGGCACTCCGGTCTCTAACTTATTCCATGGCGAGCCTATGTACAGAGCCCTAAGTTATATGGATCCAGTGGCTGGAACCTTGGGAAATCATGAGTACGACTGGGGCATGGACGTCCAAAAGAAGATGCTCAGCAATGCCAAATATCCCATCTTAGTGGCCAATGTCGTTAATAGTAAGGGTCAAAATCCCTACAAACCTTATATGATTACCGAGATTAACGGCGTCAAGATTGGTGTAATCGGTTTAATTGCTCAAGATATTCCTGGTTTAGTTAAGAAAGGCAATACTGCCGACTTAAAGTTCTTAGATCCGGCCGACACTTGCTTAAAGTATATCCCCAAGATGTACAAAGATGGTGCCGAGATGATTGTGGTTGTGAGCCACTGTGGCGTAGATACGGACAAACTTACTGCTGAAAAGGTTCCCGCTATCGATTTAATCGTAGGTGGCCACTCTCATACCAAACTGGATAAAGCTATCAATGTTGGCGGCCACACTTGGATCGTCCAAGCCGATCACTACGGCCGTTATTTGGGACAGATTGAAATGCACGTAAGTCCTTACAACGGTAAGATTTACGATTTCGATTATAAGTTGATCCCTGTAGACAAGAGTTGCACTATTGAAGCCGATCCTACCGTAGTCGCTATTGCTAAACAATATAACGACCAAGTACGTCCTTTAATGGATAAAGTTGTGGGCACTCTCAAAGATGATTTAAATAAGAGTAGTCTCGAAGGCCAGTACGACTCCTCTTTAGGCAACGCTATTTGCGATGCTATGAGAAAAGAGTCTGGAGCCGATGTTGCTGCTTACAACTGGGGAGGCATTCGTCTGGAAAATATCGGTGCCGGAGAAGTAAAGTTAGATACTCTCTTCCGTTTGTTGCCTTTCGACGATCCGGTCGTGGTCGTGAAGATTAAAGGTAAAGATCTTATCGATCTTTTCACTCAGTCGATTCGTATGACTGAGACTGGCCCCTTGCAAGCCTCCGGTATAGAAATGGTCGCCGATGGCACTAGCAAAGAGGTAGTTTCCCTTAAAGTTAATGGCAAAGACGTCGACCCCGAAGCCGACTACACTGTAGCTACTACCGAGTTCCTTTCTAAGGGTGGCGACAATTACAGCGCCTTAGGTCGCGGCGAAACTATAAAAACTATCGGCATTACCCGAGATGTCTTCGTCGATTACTTAAAGAGCTTTGATAGTATGCCCGCTCCGGCTACTGGTCGACTGATTAAAAAGTAAGATATTGAAGACTTACCTCTAACTCTATTAGCTTGTAGTAGGCTCCGTCTCTCTGTTTATTTGTAAAAAATGTGGAGACGGAGCTTTTTTTACGGGGAAAATGGGGGAAGACCTCTCCGCTCGAGCAGTAAAAAGTAGTAAAAAATGTCCCCTTGAGGATTTATCTGCAAAAAAAATAGCTTTTTGGGCGAAAGTACTTGACTAGGCTATGGTATGTGTATATAATGCACTCGTTCCCCGCGAGGCAATGAGAAAAGCTTAGTTGGGAGCGAAGAAAGAATATAAAATGGTAGTGCAGACTACGATGCCGAATCGTCTAACGGTAGGACAGCGGACTCTGGATCCGTACGTGAGGGTTCAAATCCTTCTTCGGCAGCCAGCTTCACGCCACGTTGGTCTAGAGGATCAGGACGTCGCCCTCTCACGGCGAAAATCGCGGGTTCGAATCCCGCACGTGGTACCATTTAGGGTCGGTAGCGTTTCCCCCCCCCGCGTGCCGGCCCTTTTCTTTTGTCTAAAGAAGCTCAGCTCACAATTGGAGTTGGGCTTTTTTTTGTCTGGTAAGTTTCACATTTTTCGCCAACATAGTACAATGGGCGAGTATGGAAAATATAATTGTTGCTGTCAAAGAGGGAAGAGGTCTCAAGGGCCTACTTTTGTTGGTCTTTTTAGTTTTGGCTTGGACCTGGAGTCCAGCTGTAGCTCAACAGAGAGTCAATTATTATAGCGAAGTATTGCCTAACGGTATGCTTTTAGTCTTATCGGAAAATTATACTTCCCCAACTTGCTCACTCAATATCTTTTGTAAAGTAGGCGGTTTTGAAGAGACAGCCGAGACTATGGGTATATCCCATTTTTTCGAGCATCTCTTCTTTCGCGGTACTCCGAGCTTGAACGGCTACCAATTTAAAAGGGCTATAGAAGCTCTGGGAGGCCAAACCAATGCTTCGACAAGTCGTGATTTTACCCATTATTATATAAATTTACCTAGCAAAAATGCTGTCAAAGGTATGCACCTTTTGGCCGATGCCTTGAAAAATGCCGAATTAGATCAAGAGTCTATCGATCAGGAGCGCAAAGCCGTTCTGGAAGAATATCGTATGAATCTGGAAAGTCCGGCTCGTGTTATGAATCAATTGCTTAGTGAGATGGCCTACGGAGACCATCCCTACGCTCGCCCCATTATCGGCAGCGAATATACGATCAAATCGTTCAATCGCCCTGAGTTTTTGAAGTTTCGCGATACTTTTATCGCCCCTGAGCGTACTAGCGTAGTTGTAGTAGGCGATTTTAATAGTACAGAGATGCTCAATGTTCTGCGCGAGGAATTTTCTTCTTTTACCCGTCCCCAAAGACGCATTATTAGTAATTATGCCTCTGTTAAAAGGCCGGAAAAAGAAGTAGTAAATACTCAGGAAGTAAAGGCCAATTCTAGTTTTATTATGGTAGGTTTTGTCGGCCCTTCTGTCCATGATAAGCCCGATATTTATCGAGTAGACGTTATGTCTTTTTTATTGGGCTTAGGGCGTGGTTCTTTAATTCAGCGTGAGTTAGTAAAAACGGGCAAAATTCAAGATGGTGGCGTCCAATTCCTAACTCAGCGTTTTCCCGGTTTAATCTCTATTTACGGTATAGGTAAAGTAGGCCAGGAAGAGCGCATTAAGAGAGAGCTATTATCTGTAGCTGATTCTATCAGTCAAGGCCAATTTAGCGAGCGTGATTTGCGTCGAGCCAAAGCTTTTTTGCGCAGTAACTATTCTTTTTCGGAGGAAACTAATGCTGGCAAAGCTGAAAATTTGGGCTTTTATGCTTCTATCGATGATGTAAAATTTACTAATCGCTATTTGGAAGAGATCGAAAAAGTAACTAAAGATGAGGTTATAGCGACAGCCCATAAATATTTAAGCGGAGGATACTATTGTGTAAAACTGGTCGGCCAACCTCCTAAAAAGAAGGCTAATGACGCCAAGGCTAGCGATACCGATAAGGCCAGCCAAGAGGGGCCTTCGTCCGAAAGTTATGTATCTAGGCGCTAAAGAGAGGCTAAGTTTATGGGCAAAGTTTTGGGCAAAATAATAGCAGGCCTTGTGTTGCTTGCTTCCTTTTCCTCAGTAGTTTACGCTGACCAACTTAAGGAAAGTGACTTAAAGTCACCTAAATTGCCTAGTTATAACTGGCCGACTTCAGCTACTTATAAGATCGACAATTTCTCTCTTTCGGGAAGCTCTGCCGCTTCAGCCGCTACGGCGGCAGTTAAAAAACATGTCTTGCCCAATGGGTTGGTATGCTTAACTTTAGAAGCTCCCAGTGAAAATTTGGTAGTGCTAGACTACTTAGTGCGTTGCGGAGTCAGCCAAGAAGGTAGCAATTTACAAGGCTACAACTTCTTGATTTTAAAAATGCTCAATAATCGCATTTCTGACGACAGCGAGGGGGACGATGTCGTAGAAATTACCGGAACGCTAGTAGACGATGGAGCTTCGGCCGATTATAGCCGTTTAAGTATCACTACTACGCCGGTTAATTATATGTTTATGTTGCGCCGCTTATGTAAAGCGGTAGCCAATCCCGATTTTTCCGAAGCCGAATTACAAAGGGCTCGTGAGCAAACTTTAAACCGTATGGGGGAGAGCGGCGGTACTTCTTCTCAGCTTTACGATATATTTTTAAGCTGTTTTTACAGGTTGCACCCTTACAAGCGCTCGCCTCAAGTAGTGCCCGTTATCTTAAAAAGGGCCACGGCAGCCGACGTTAGCGCCTATTTTAAAAGTAACTTTACTCCCGATCGCACAGTAATAACTGCAGCGGGCCGTCTCAATGGGCAGAAAGTTCGTGCCGAAGTAAGCTCCGATTGTAGTGCTTTAGTACCGGCTCAGGAAAAGATTTTGGAAGTCCAATGGGAGCCGCAAGCTTCCGAAAAAGAAGTTTATCTATATTCCCAATCGGAGTTAGCCTGGGTTTTATTGGGCTACCAGGCCCCTTCTTTACAAAGCTCAGATCATGCGGCTATGCAGGTTATTTACGGAGCTTTAGGGGCTGGGCTTAGCTCGCGCCTCTGGACCCAATTGCGTGAAAATCGAGGTTTGGCTTACGAAGTGGGAGCTAGATACCCTGAACTTTTGGGCCCTTCCCACCTTTTATGCCATGTAATTACCAAGCCAGGCTCGGTAGGTGTAGCTAGACGGCGTATGCTCTCAGAGATCAAGAAATTAAAAAAAGAGGGTATGAGCGAATTGGAGTTAGCCGAGACTAAAGAGAAATTGTTAGGTATGTACTTATTGGCCAGAGAGAGTATGAGCGGCAGAGCTTTGCATCTGGGCATGGCTGAACTCTCCGGTGCCGGTTACGAAAGTGACGCCCGCCAGTTGCAAGAGTTGCAAAATGTCACTGTAGCCGACGTCAAAAGGGTTGCCAACCAATATTTGCAAGAGCCCACCTTAGTTATGGCCAGGCCGGGCGGACGCCTCTATTTTGATTGGTAAAGAGCTTTTCTTCTGGCAGGTGAGCTGGTCGTCATAGGCTAAATATGGGGCGTCGTTATACTTTTAATAAAGCGACGGTTGCGGGAAAGAAAATAGAGTTAAATATGATTTGGTTATCGATTTTATTGGTAGTTTGCTACTTGTTGGGATCGTTTCCTTCAGGAGTCGTAGTGGCTAAACGCTTTAATGGTGCCGATCTTTCTAGTTCGGGGAGCGGCAGTGTGGGTACTACCAACGCTTATCGCATTTTGGGTTTGAAAGCGGCTTTGATTGTGCTTATCTTAGACGTCTTGAAGGGCTTTTTGGCCGTTTGTCTCTCCTATTTTGTTTTGGTGCCCGATTTTTTGCATCCCTTGGTCAAGTTGCTTTTCGGTTTAGCCGCTGTAGTCGGCCACAATTGGTCTATATTTCTAAAATTTAAAGGCGGCAAAGGCGTAGCTACTACTTGCGGAGTCTTTTTAGCTTTGGCTCCTCAGGCTGTAGGCATAGCGGCCCTTTTATGGCTGGGAGTGGCCCTCTTAACCCGTTGGGCTTCGGCTGCTTCACTTTCGGCAGCTTTTGCTTTTCCTTGCATCGCCTACGTTTACGGCGCTTCACTTTTTGAAATCATCTTTGCCATAATCAGTGCCGCTATAGTTATCTTTCAACATCGGCCCAATATCGAGCGCCTTCTGGCTGGACAAGAAGAACATATCGATATTAAGTTTTTTTAGCCTAATAAGTAGCGGTTCAAGCTTTGGGCCGCTTTCTCAAAGTTAAGTCAAATGGCCTCAAAAGGAGAAAAAATATGGAATTTGAGAATTTGCGAGCTTTGCTAGATAAGGTATTGGCTCTGTCTTATCAGCAAAAAGCTTCCGACGTTTATATCAAAGCCGATTTGCCTCCTTTTTTGCGTATTACCGGCACGATGTATCCGGTACAGTGTGAAGCTTTAACTCCGCAAATGACCGAGTATTTGGCTTTGGCTATTATGCCTGGCCATTTGAGGGAAAAATTTGAAGGTGGCCATCCTGAGGCCAACTTTGTTTACCCTTTGAAACATATCGGCCGCTTCCGTGTCAATGCTTATCGCCAAAAAGATAGCGTGGCTATGGTCTTTAGACGAGTGGAAGAAGATATTTTAGATATCGAAACTTTAGGGCTCCATCCCGTACTTAACGACTTGGTGATGGAAAGGCGCGGCCTTATTCTGGTAACTGGCCCTACTGGATCTGGTAAATCAACCACTTTGGCCTCCATGATTAAGTATCGCAAAGAACATTTCAGCGGCCATATCGTCACTATTGAAGATCCTGTTGAATATGTCCATACCGACACTAACAAATGTTTAGTCTCCCAACGCGAAGTTGGTACCGATACTCTGTGCTTCCGAGATGCCTTAGAAAGTGCTTTACGTCAAGCCCCCGACGTTTTGCTTGTCGGTGAGATGCGCGACCTCTCTTCCGTAGAATCGGCCGTCTATTTTGCCGAAACTGGCCACTTAGTGCTCTCTACTTTGCACGCCAACAACGCCGTACAGACTATCGAGCGTGTCTTGCAATTCTTCCCCGACGAGATGCACAATCCAGTATTGTATCAGCTCTCCATGAATGTCAAAGCGGTAATTGCCCAGCGCCTTATTCCGGCTATCGGAGGAGGGCGCGTACCAGCTTTGGAGATTATGATTAACAATGCCCGCATCCAAGAATGCTTGCGCGAAAATGCTCTTACTACTATTAAGCGTGAATTAGATTCTTTTCATCCCGACGGTATGCAAAGTTTCGATTACCATTTATTGCAATTATTTAAGGCCGGCAAGATTACGGCTGACGACGCTTTGCGTAACTCCGACAATGCCAACGACTTGAAGTTGAAGATGCGCCATGCCGTTCAAGAGATGAATGAAGCTGGCAATATTATTAAAAATGATTGGTAAAAAGATAGTTTGAGGGAAAATAATGTCTGAAGAAAAAGTCAGTTTGGAAAAAAATACTCAAGAGGCCACCCCTGAGAAGGTAACTTCCGATCAGGAAATTTCTGCTAGCTCACCCCCTGAGGAAGAAAGTGAGCCTGGGGCAGAGCACTTCCCCCTCTTCCACAAAAGAGCCACCCCTTTGCCCAATCGTATTAAGAGCGGCCACTTTACTGAAAACGCTTTAGTAGGAGAAACCTCTGGAGCCACTGTAGAAATTCCTTGGGAAAATATCGAGCATGTGGCCTTAGGTATGATCGTCGAGCGCAGCGAGCAAGAAGCTTCGGCCTATAAGATGCAAAAGTTGGTAAAAAACTTCTCTCGCATGGCTCAGGGCAATGTACGGGACGACGATAAAGATAAGATAATTACTCTTAAACCTACCAACTTTTTAGATCTTTATTGCTCAGATCGGGAAGAGCCGCTTCGTTTCGATTCTTCTTCTATCAACTACAGAAGTTTTTTGAAGGACAAACTTTCCCACGTCTCTTTCCAGAATTTTTTTCGCTTAGTGCGCGAAGTTTGTCAGCATTGTCAAAAGGCCGACTTTACTGAGTCGGTGCAAGCTTTCTTAGCTTGGAAGCGCGACAAAGTGAAAATGTATAATACAGTTCACGATTTTGAACATGATACTTTTTTGTGTCTCTCTCGTGGACGCCATTTAGTAACTTGGGCCGATCTAGATTTTACCAGAACTGGTTGGGCTGACGGCTGGCAAGAAGATATAGACTCTTCGAATCTATCTCACGAAGAGTAGACTTACTAGACTAAGTGGTACTTTTTAGGACAGGAATAATTTTAGACTCCACGAATAGGCGGACGCTATGTGGCTAGCTGCTAATGAAGTTTTTGATACTTTGCGCATGATCGAGAATGAACATCTCGATGTGCGCACTGTAACTATGGGATTAAATTTACAAGATTGTGCTACTGGTTCTATGAGCACAACTTGCGACAAGGTCGTCGAGAAGATTCTGACTGTGGGCGAACGTCTAGTGCCAGTAGTAGAACAAGTCTCTCAAGAGTTCGGCGTACCTATTGTAAATAAGCGTATCGCTCTTTCACCTCTCTCCCTTTTGGGGGCTTCTACCGGAGCCGATTCTTATGTGCCTTTGGCTGTGGCTGTCGATAAGGCGGCTAAAGAGATAGGCGTCGACTATATCGGTGGTTTCAGCGCTTTAGTTCATAAGGGCTTTACTAATTCGGATCGTATCCTTTTCGATTCTATACCTGAAGCTCTCAATACTACTGACAGGGTTTGTGCTTCTGTTTCTTTAGGCTCAACTAAAGCCGGTATCAATATGGACGCCGTCAAGTTATTTGGAGAGATCGTTCTTAAGACGGCTTTTATGCGCCCTGAGTTGGAAGGTTTACCTTGCTGTAAGCTAGTCTGTTTTTGCAATATGATGGAAGATAATCCTTTTATTGCTGGGGCTATGCACGGAGTAGGCGAGCCGGAATCTTCGATCAATGTTGGTATTAGTGGCCCTGGGGTAGTTAATGCTGCTATTAGGCGTCTAGGCCACGGTGCCGACTTAGGCAAAGTAGCCGAAGCGGTTAAGCGTACAGCTTTTAAGATAACTCGTATGGGTGAATTGGTGGGGCGAGAAGTTTCGCGCCGTCTCAAGGTTAATTTTGGCATTCTCGATTTATCTTTAGCTCCCACTCCCGAGCGTGGCGATTCGGTGGCCGACGTGTTAGAAGCTATGGGCCTAGAGCGTTGCGGAACTCATGGTACTACTGCTGCTCTGGCTTTGCTTAACGACGCCGTCAAAAAAGGGGGCACTATGGCCTCTTCTTATGTGGGTGGTTTGTCCGGTGCCTTTATTCCCCTTTCCGAAGATGAAAAGATGGCTTATTGCGCTCAAATAGGCGCTCTCTCTTTAGATAAGCTAGAAGCCATGACTTGTGTTTGCTCTGTCGGTCTAGACATGATTGCTATTCCTGGCGATACTCCGGCCTCTACCATTTCCGGTATTGTGGCTGACGAGATGGCTATCGGTATGGTTAACAGTAAAACTACAGCGGTACGTATTTTGCCTATTCCCGGCAAGAAAGCTGGTGAAAGGGTCGATTACGGTGGCCTTTTGGGGGCTGCTTCTATTATCGCCGTCAATGGACACAGCTCTTCTGTCTTTATCGAGCGCGGAGGGCGCATTCCGGCTCCTTTGCAGGCTTTAAAAAATTAACCTAAACTGGGTTGGACTGGAATTTTTGCCCCTCTTGGGCCAAGATAAGGGCCAGCTTGTATTTGTAGGCTAAGAAAAGATCTCGTTGGTGGAAAAGCCGCCGGAGTTCGGCAATGTATAGTCCAAACTTCGGCGGCTTTTGCTGTAAAAAGTGGGGGCGGCGTCACTGAGAAAGGAGCAAAACTCCCTATGCCTAAAGATTGTGATTGGCAAGGTGGTTTATTTGCCAACAATCATGAAAAAGATCCCTCCTCTGAAGAAAAAAGGCCCCAGTTGCCAAAAGCTGACGATCCTCCAGACGCCATTAGCCAAGAAGCTTCGCGCTCTCCAGTAGATCTAGCTGTTCCCCTTTCAGCCCGTATGAGACCGCGCACCCTAGATGAATACGTGGGGCAGAAGCATTTAGTTGGGCCTGGTCGAGTGTTGCGCCGTCTGTTGGAGTCGGGCTCGTTGCCTTCCATGATCTTATGGGGGCCGCCTGGTACAGGCAAAACCAGTTTAGCCCAACTCCTAACTGTTGGGGCCAAAGCTACTTTTGTTCCTCTGTCGGCCGTTACTGTAGGCGTAAGTGAAGTGCGCCGCATAGTAGCCGAAGCTAAAGAGCGCTGGCGTCTACTCAAGCGGCGCACTATCGTATTTTTAGACGAAATCCATCGCTTTAATAAGGCCCAACAAGACGTCGTTCTGCCCCACGTAGAAGATGGCTCGATTATTTTAGTAGGCGCTACTACCGAAAACCCTTCTTTCCAAGTGGTAGCCCCCCTTTTGTCGCGCTGTCGCGTTTTTACCTTATCAGCTTTAAGTAGCCAAGAGATCGCCCTACTGCTGCGCCGTGCTTTAAACGATAAAGAGCGCGGCTTGGGCAATTTTAAGGTACAGGCTTCAGATGAATTGTTGGAAACTTTGGCCCAAGCTTGTACGGGCGACGCTCGCACGGCGCTTAATATTTTAGAAGAAGCGGTCAATTCTTTGGAAGCTGATCCTAACGGAGAGCGCCTTCTTACTCAAGCTCACATTGCCGAAGTAATGGGGCGGCCCAACTTGCGCCACGATAGAGCAGGGGAATCCCATTACGATATTATCTCGGCGCTGATAAAATCGGTACGCGGCAGCGATCCTGATGGAGCCGTCTATTGGCTAGCCCGCCTTTTGGAAGCTGGAGAAGATCCACTCTTTGTAGCTAGACGTTTAGTTATTTTGGCTTCTGAAGATGTGGGCTTAGCCGATTCCCAAGGGTTGGTAGTAGCTATGGCCGCCCAACAAGCAGTCCATTTTGTGGGGATGCCAGAGGGCTTTTATCCTTTGGCCCACGCCGCCTTGTATTTGGCTTTAGCGCCCAAATCGAATAGTGTAGGTAAGGCTTATACGGCTGCTGCCCAAGCCGTGCGCCAAAGCCCAGGACAGCCTGTGCCCCTCCATTTGCGCAACGCTCCCACCCAACTTATGAAAAATATCGGCTATGCCAAAGGTTATCGTTATGCCCACGATTACCCTAATCACTATGTCAAGCAACAATTTCTTCCCGATGCTCTTAAAGATAGCCAATTTTATCAACCTGGCCAATTGGGCTATGAAAAAAAATTAGCAGTTTGGCTGGAGCATTTGCGCTCTTCTCAAGAGTAAAAATTACAGGAAGTAAAAGGAAGGAAAAATGTTAAAAATCGGTTGCCATTTGTCTATTTCTAAAGGCTTGATTGCTATGATAAAAGAGGCCATTTCCATAGAGGCTAATGTATTTCAGTTCTTTTGTCGCAATCCACGGGGGAAGGGAGCCTTGCGTCTTAAAGAGCAAGATATTGAAAAATTTAACTCTTTAGTTAAAGAAGAGAGATTAGGGCCTCTTTTGGTACACAGTCCCTTTATTATCAATCCAGCTTCAGCTGAAGAAACTGTCCAAGAATTGACTAGAGAAATTTTGCGTGAAGACTTAAAATTTACCGCTAAAATAGACGGAGCTATGTATAATTTACACCCTGGCAATTACTTAAAACGTACTCCGCAAGAGGGGTTGGCAACTATTGCCGAGACCTTAAATAATGTGGTGCCAGATAATTTTCCCGGTTTTGTACTTTTAGAAACTATGGCCGGAAAAGGTACAGAATTGGGACGCTCTTTCGAAGAGCTAAGACAAATTATCGATTTAACTAAATGGCCAGAAAAAATAGGTGTTTGCTTAGATACTTGCCATATTTGGGACGGTGGTTACGATGTCGATAGCGGTTTAGAGCAAACTTTAGAAGAGTTTGATAAAGTTTTGGGTCTAGATAAATTGAAAGCTATTCATCTTAATGATAGTTTAAATGAGCGCGGAACTCACAAAGATCGCCATGCCAAGATCGGCCAAGGCAAATTGGGAAAGGAGGCTATAGCTAAAATTATCAATCATCCTTACTTGCGTGAATTGCCTTTTTATTTAGAAACTCCCAACGAATTGAGCGGTTATGGCGAGGAGATAAAACTTCTGCGCAGTTTATATGTACAGTAATGACTTATAGCGGAAAGAATAAAAAAAAGAATAATCTTTGCCAATTTCCTCTCCGCCAAGCCGGGGGCCAAAGAGAGAGAGTTACCGACAGCTCTGTAATAAATTTAGCCGAAAGTGTAAAGAATGAGGGCCAAAAATTTATCTCTCGCGAGTTGGGTGTAGCCAATAATCTGTATTTTGGTAAGAGGCCTTTTTTGGCCCTTTGTTTAGTGGTTGCCGGAATATTGATGATGATTATTTACAGTTGGTTCGGCTCTCATGGAGAAGAACAATATTGGCTTTCCGGCAGCCAAAAATATTTAACTGTAGCTATCCCTTGCGATGTCTCTAGTCTCGATCCGGCCATAGCTGCCAATTCTCTAGCCGGTCAGGTTTTATCCCCAGTTTTCGATAATTTGGTAAGATTTGAAGATGGGGTTATTGCTCCCCATTTGGCTCAAAGTTGGACTTCTTCTGCTAATGGTAAGGTTTGGACTTTCTCCTTACGCTCTGGGGTCTATTTCCATAATGGAGTCGAACTTTCCGCTCCCACAGTAGTAAGTTGGATGGAGCGTTTAATAGAGGGCCAAGATGGCAATTACGCCTTTTTTAGAGCTAATTTCGGCGGAGATCGTCCTATACTAGCTAAAGTCAAAAGCTTAAATAAAGATACGGTACAATTTGTCTTAAATTATCCTTGCGCAGATTTTTTGGAGCTAATGGCAGCTCCAGCTATGGCCGTTACCCTATACGCTAGAGGAGCTGAGGGTGAAGACAAGATCTTTGGCAGCGGCCCTTTTACTGTGGCTGAATGGCGAAAGGGTCAACGTTTGGCTTTGCGCTCAGTTGACCAATGTTGGCGGGGTAAGTCTGCTTTAGAAGAGATCGTCTTTATAGTAATTGCCAATTCCCAGAGTAGAGTACGCGAACTTGAGCGCGGCAATGTAGATATAATTTTAACTTTACCTGCCGATAGGATCGCTCAAGTTAAGAAAAACCAAGATTTACGACTCCTTAAGCCCAAAACTTTAACTAAGTTATCCCTTATCCCTAATTGTACCCACCGCCCTTTTAATGATCTTCGTGGGCGTCTGGCCTTAAATTTTGCTATACCGAGAAAAAAGGTTCTCCAACTTTTCTTCGGCGGGCGCGGTCAAGTTTGTCATGCACTTTTTTCTCCTTTAAGTTGGGCCCAAGTGCCTTCCGCTTTACAAACTGAATATAGTGCCGTTAAAGCTAAACGCATATTTGAGCGCCTCTACGGCAACAGCAGCGAGTTGGGCCAGCTTACCTTGCTCTATTGTCGAACCCCTTATGCTGCGGCCGATTTAGCCCCTACGGCCGATTTTTTAGCTGCTTGTCTCAATAGTGCCGGTTTCAATATCGAAGTATACGCTGCCGCTCCCCAAGAATATCGGCGCAATTTGGTCGGCAATTTGTATGATTTATGTTTACTAGCTGAAGAGGTTCCCGCCTTGGATCCCAGTTTAGAAGCTAATCTAATGTTGGCTGATCCTAGCAGAGTCCACGATGAATATAATGTCGCCAATTATTCTAGTGGGCGTATTTTGCGCCTTTTAGAAGCTGCTCGCTCTACTGAAAATAGGGCGGAGCGGCTCGAGTGTTACAAAGCTGTCCAAGCCAAATTGGATAATGACGGTTTAGAATTTAATATCGCTTGGACAGATTTAGTCCACGCTTGCCGAAAGAATGTAGATAATCTCGATTCTGACCGTTGGGGTATTCTTCACTTCGAGAAGGCTGTCATTAGGTAAAAAACGATGTATAAGTATTGCTTAGCGGATTTTCTATCCCAGAGCCCAGCTTCTCATTTTAGTCATAGCTTAAGCCAGTTCGGTAGCTATTTATTCCAAGCTCTAAAAGAACAGTTAGAGGGGGCTTGGGCTCTCTATTGGAAATTTTTAACTAACTGTACCGATAAGAATATTTTTTGGGTAGGCGGAGCTCTGCGCAATTTAGCTTTAGGTAAACCGATAAAAGATTGGGATTTACTAATCGATTGTGACAATCCTGAGGAAGTTGCTCTACTTTCTCGCCAATTTTGTGATTTTACTTCAGCATCTTGGGTTATTTTGGATAAAGGGCGCGGCTTCTACAGAGCTATTTGGCCTCAAACTAATAGTGTAATCGATTTTTGTACTAGACAAGGAAAAAACATCTATGAAGATTTGCAAGAGCGCGATTTTACGGTAAATGCCTTGGCCTATAGCTTAAAAGAGGGCCTCTTATACGATCTCGGTTCAGGATTGGGCCACTTAGAAGAAGGTAAATTGGCCCCCGTTTCTTCGCACAGTTTAGGGAGCGATTCTCTGCGGGCTTTGCGAGCTGTTCGCCTTAGTTTAGCCTATTCTTTAACTATTGATAGTCAATTAGCTGGAGAAATTGCCTCTTTTTTGCTTAGTGGTCTGCCCCATATCGCTGGGGAGCGCTTGGCTGCCGAATTGGCTGCCCTATTAAATTTGCCTTTAGCTACTCATAAGTTGTCCTTAAAGAAATGGGCTTTCGATATTTTTTTAGGGCAAAATTGGGATAAACAGCGAGCTTTTCCCACTATGGAGTTATCTCTTTGGGAATTGCTTATCGGTTTAGAGGCCGAGCAAAAAGAGGGCTGGCCCATTTTTAAGCACAGTGGACGCCTTTTACAAAGAGTCCTTAACCAAAGTCCCAAGGGGGGGCGCAGTTATTTAGCTCTCTTAAAATTGGCTTTTTTAGCTGACTGGACTAGACTAAGCCCTAAAAGTAATCGTTTTAAATTATCCACAGCTGAGTTGCGAGTTATAGAAGAATCGGGCTTGGCGGCGACACAATTGGCCCAATTGTTAGTCCAGCCGCCTGATAAGCGCCAATTCTACTATTTTTTTAGCAAGGTAAGCTATTTTTTTATTATTGCGGCTGTAAATGGAGTTTGGCTTTCACTTGGACTTAAGAAGAGTAGGGCCCTAGGCACAACTGAGGCCAATGGGGGCGGGGCAGGCAAGAGAGCACAAGTGGAGAATAGCCAAGAGGGGATGTCTCCGGCTGACAAATATGCTACTTGGGCCCTTTACTTGGATTGTCTGTTGCTTGATTATTTAAAGGGTGGGACGCTTTCTAAGCCTCTTGTTCCAGTAGACGGCCGTTGGCTACAAAAAAAAATGGGAATAGAACCCGGTCCGGTACTGGGAAAGATGTTGCGCGAATTAACTGCCGAGTGTAGTAGGCGCAGTATGTCCGAAGAGGAGGCTCTTTTCTGGGTGAAAGATCGGCTTGCACAAGATATGGCGTTCTAACCGACGCTTTGAGTATATTATGAGGTTGCTGACCTAATGGGTACCATCTATATTGGGCGCTATAAAGTTATCGAAGAATTGGGCAGAGGCGGTATGGGCGTAGTCTACCGCGGAGAAGATCCCGTTCTAGAACGTCAAGTAGCTATAAAGGTTCTTCCCCCCAAAAAGATGACTCCCAAGTCTATCGAGCGCTTTTTGCGTGAAGCTAAAACGGCAGCCCGCTTAGATAGTCCTTATATTGTCAAAATCCACGATATTGGTCAGGTTGACGATATCCATTTTATCGTTATGGAATATGTCGAAGGCAGTTCCCTAAGCGATATGATCGAATATGAGGAAGTCCCCACCGCTGAGCAATTGCGTCGGCGCTTAAAAATTTTTCGTCAAGTTTTGGAAGCAGTGCGCTACGCCCATGAAAATGGGGTTATCCATCGCGATTTGAAGCCAGATAATATTATGGTCAGCAAGAGCGGACAAGTTAAAGTGATGGATTTTGGTTTGGCCTTCTTTGCTGGTCAGCATTCTTTGACTGAAGTTGGGCAAGTTATGGGAACGGCAGCTTATGTCTCTCCCGAGCAA
This sequence comes from uncultured bacterium, assembly GCA_934644775.1. Lineage (GTDB taxonomy): Bacteria > Vulcanimicrobiota > Xenobia > Xenobiales > Xenobiaceae > Bruticola. Next base: position 30,018 of record CAKUDB010000002.1, read on the forward strand.
GCTGTGGGCAAACTTACCGACGAGCGCACCGACATTTATTCTTTAGGCGTTATCCTTTTTGAGCTTATTACCGGTCGGTGGCCTTTTAGTGCCAGCAACCCCTTAGAAATGTTCCGCAAAGTGGCCGAAGAGCCAGCCCCTTCGCCGCGCCTTTACAATAAAAATATCTCTCCCGGTTTAGAGACTTTGGTCTTACGTTCTTTGCGCAAAAAAGCCGAAGACCGCTTCGCCAGCGTGGCCGACATGATCGAAAGTTTCGAAGCTTGTCTCAAACAGGAAGCCACGCTTTCTGGCACCTCTGCTGCTACGGGGTTACCTTCTGTAGGAAAATTGGGTGGCAGCAAGACCCCTTCTCGTTTGCCAGCACCTTCTTCGGCCCGTTTTAATCTCTCTAAAGCTAGCAGCGCTGAGCCTGCGGCCAATGCCTCTGCTCCCTCTGAAACTAGTCGCAAACGCTTGCCCGATCCTTCAAGTATAAGGCGTCTTCCTATAGGGCAGAGTCACTTGGCCGACACTGTACCAGCTGCTCCAGCTTCGGCCGCTGTGCCTCCAGCTGCTCCTATTTCTGCTCAGCCTGTTCCTGATGTCCCTGCCTCTTCAGAGAGGCGTCCATCTTTTTCCACGGCCACTTCTTCGCGGGTCTTGCGCTCCGGACAGTCCAGGCCTGCTGTAGTTATCAATTCTGCTGCCGCCTATGAAGCCGACGTGGCTCGTCAGCATAAACAAGCCCAAAAGAGGCCTGCCGGAGTCGTCACTATAGGAGGAGAAGCGGCCTTTCGCACTTCGGTTGCTTCCTACGAATCCCAGGAACAGGCTAAGGCTGTCGCCACTCCAGCCCCAGCCAAGCCCGTTATGCCGCCTCCTGGGCCGACTTTACGCAAAGTTATTAGCGAAACTAGTGTAGCCGCGCCGCTGCCCGACACTTCTGCCAAAGCTGCTGCGCCTGAGCCGGTTAAGGTTCCCATTCCCGAAATAAAACCGGCTCCTACCGTCCCGTCATCCGTTTCCCCAGCCGAGAAGGCCACTTGGTCTGAGCCCCAGCTGCCTTCTTCAGAGGTCGAAACGGCTGACAACAACTCAAATTCTCGACGCTTCCTAGGAGGCAGCGGCGCGGCCGTAGCTTCCAATTCCTGGATGGCCAACGTTGAAGAAAAGAAACCGACCTCAGCTGAGCTTATTCCTTCCCAGGCTATATCTAAGGCTGCCGAAGAAGCTACCGAGCGCGACAGCGAAACGGTAATCCAATCGGGGTTGACCGCTTTAAAAGAGGCTCGCTTTCAGGAGGCCGCTTCGGAATTTGGCTCAGTTTTGGCCCGCGAGCCCAACAATGTGTCGGGCCTTCTCGGCTTAGGTCGCGCTCGTTTAGAACTTGGCGATTACGGCACGGCCCGCTCGCTTATCGAGCAAGCCATCCAGGCTGCTCCCGATAGTCACGAGCCTTATGTAGCTTTAGCCGATTTCTTCTCCAGAACTGAGCAGCCCGATCTCGTGATCTCCGCTTTACATAAAGCTTTAGATCGTTGTGAATACGATCATATTCTGCGTTGTCGACTGGCTTTCTTATACTTTGCTCAGAACCGCCCCGACGTGGCTTTTGAGCAATATTGCATAGCCCTAGAACAAGTTCCGCAAGATTTTCAAGTCAACTACCAGTTGGCTCTATTCTTAGTTACGCAAAACCGTTGCCAAGAAGCTTTGGCTTGCTTAGAAAGGGCCAGTGCGGCTCAGCCGCAAAATGGTTGCTTCTATAGTTTTTGGGCCAACGTCTGTTTGCAATTGGGGCAAACTTCTCAAGCCCAAGCCGTTCTGGAAAAATCTTTGCAAATCGGAGTCCATATAAATGCGGGAGTCCATACCGATTGGGCGGCGCTCTATATGGCTCAAAATAAAGAAAATCAAGCTGTCGGCGAATTGGGGGCCGCTTTAGAAGACGAGCCGGGCCATATAGAAGCTTCTATTAAGCTATCTACTCTGTTTTGCCATCATAACCAACTAAATGAAGCGGCAAAAACTTTAGAGAAAGCTTTGCAATTCCATCCCAACAATCTAAGTTTGCACCGTCGTTTGGGCGAAGTTTTCATTTTGGGCAATTCTTTGGAAAAAGCTATGGATCACTTCGAGCAGATCGTCAAGCTTGAGCCCGCTTGTGCCGAAAATTACAATCGTTTAGGTCGCATCTATCTCAAGAAACATTACGATCTCGATTCGGTAGCTCAATACCAAAAAGCTGTCGAAGCCCATCCAGTCAATCCGACTTATCGCGAAGACTTAGCTATGGCCTACTACTGTACCGGTCAGTATCAGCCTGCTATCAACGAATTGGTAAAAGCTTGCCGCTTAGATTATACCAATCCCGACTACCCTAAGTCTTTGGGTATAATGCTTTTAGAGCTTGGTGCCTATGAAGATGCTGTGCGTCAGTTGCAAAGTAGTTTGGCTTTGCGCCCTAACGACGCTCAGGCTAGAGGTATGCTTGGCAGAGCTTTGGCTGGCCAAGGGCTCAGCAATTTGGCTATTATTGAATTTAAGAATGCTATCGATAGCGATTCTGATATGTATCTATTCAATTTGCCATTGGCCAGGGCTTATTATACTCAGGGGCGTCACGACGAGGCTGTACTTTGTTTCCGTCGTTTCCTTAGTGTCGTTCCTGACAGTAGCGGGTTTGCTGTCGTTTACAATGCCTATGTGGGTGCCGGTCGCAGCCTTTTGGCTCAAGGTGATACGGCGGCCGCCTTGGAAATGTTGTCTTCTATTTTGGTGCGCGATCCTTATAATGCCGAGGTTTGTATAGGTTTAGCTAAAGTATGGTTAAGTAAAAAGAATTATGCCAAAGCTTCAGCCTGTGCCGAAGATGGGCTCAAGTCTGCTCCCCACTACGCTCCTTTGTTATTGGTTAAAGCCGATATTTTGGGAGCCCAAGAGCGCTGGAGTAGTGGCGTATCAGTTTTACTGGAAGCTAGCCAGGAAGCTCCGCACAACCATCATATTATTGAGCAACTGGGACGAGCTTATCGCAAGTGTGGTCGTTTGCAAGATGCTGTCGACGTCTTTAGTAAAGCTATGGAAGATTTTCCCGAATTGGCTGGCCATTTTGGTTGGCTCAAGGGGCGCGTACTCTATCGTCAAGGTCAATACGAAGCTGCTTCTTGGGCTTATCGTCAGGCTGCGGAAGTCGATCCCGAAGATTGGCGCATCTATATAGATTTAGGTAAAGCTTACAGCAGTTTGCAACAACTTGACGAAGCGGCCAATGCTTACAGAAGTGCTGAGCGTTTGGCTCCTGCCGAAGAGAAAAAACAGATCAGATCCCTTTTAAGTAGGCTGCGTCGTTAGAAAAACTGGGGAAGGATTAGCAAACCGATTTGCAAAAAGGGATCTGCCATTCGATATTTTTGTAGTTTAGATGACCGGTTTATAGCTAGCTATTTTTAGAGCTTGTAATAAACTGATCGGAGGTTTCACCTTGGATACAAACTTGTTCAGAAGTGTTCGCTTCAATGTTGCGGCGCTGGTTACTTTGGTATTTGCACTGTTGTGCGGATTCGCTTCTTTTCATAAAACAGCTTGGGCCGCTGAGCCGGAGACTAAAAATAGTGGTTACGCCGTTCTGATTGTCGGTGACGAGTCGAAGTCCGACATGGTACGTTCTGAGAAAGAGTTAATTTCGGAAATAACTAAGCTTTTGGCGGAAAAAGATGAAAAAGGAGCTTACAAATATAGTCGGGCCCGTTCCGGTATGCAGGTTTTTTCTTACCATATTAACCACGACCGCGAGAAGCAATTCTGTGAGAAAAAGCTCAATATTTTAGGTGAAGATCTGCTTTTCTTAGGTATAATCGCCCTTAACGATCGTTTACCCAGCAAAGTTATCTATCGTATAGATCGTATCGTTAGCGAAAGACGAGCTGCTGCTGATGTCTTCAATTATGCCGAAAATCTTTTGGCTAGCGGAGCTCTTCCTGGCCCCTCTGTCAGCAAGGCTCCAGTAGTTAGCAAAACGGAAACGACTTCTACCAGTCAGGCTAGCACTAGCAAAACAACTACGGTAAAGCCTTCTGTCAAAGCTCCAGCTACTACTGCTCCGGCTGCTCCAGCGGCTTCGACTGGGCGTTCTACTAGTAGTGCTTCTGTCAAAGCTCCGGCTCTCTCTTCTAGCCAAGCTCCTACTTCGAGTAAAAAATATGCTCCCGTTCCCGAGGGTAAGTATCTCAGTTGTCAGGTAGGTGCTTTCTCCAACGAAGTCAACGCTAAAGAATTGGTAGATTCTCTTAAGTCTAAGGGCTATGAGGCCGTCTATCGCAAGTTTGAGCGCTCTGGAGGCAGCTTCTTCTACAGAGTATATTCCGGCTCGTTTTCTACTAGAGCCGACGCCGAAGCTGCCTTACAACGTCTGAAAGATCATGGCTTCGATAAGGCTATTTTGGTAACTTTAGATAAGTAAACGAGCTTAAGAGTCGGTGGATTCTTTGGGTCATAAATATGCCCGCGTCGTAGTTGAGTCTGCGGCGCGGGCTTTAAATCGTCTTTTTACCTACACCATACCTCCAGAATATCAAAAAAGTTTGGCTGCCGGTTGGGTAGTAGAGGTTCCTTTAGCTTCACGCCAGCTTAACGGAGTGGTGGTCGAGGTTTTTAACGAGCTTTCCGAAGAGGAGCGAGAATACTCTTTACGCTCTATTTCCCAAGTGTTAGAAGCTGCTCCCTTTTGGGGTGGAGAGCTTATGCAGTTGGTTAATATTATGCGTCGCTTCTATGCCGCTTCTTGGTACGAAAGCTTTCAGACGGTAGTGCCCGCTCCAGTAATGAAACGGATGCGAGCTATGTGGGCTAAAAAGCGGGTGCTCTCCAAAGTTAAAGCTGGGGCCAAGGTTGAGTCTACAGCCGCTTATCCGCTGCTTCCTCTTACTTCAGCGCAAGAAGTGGCCGTAAATATGATTTGCCAATCGGCTCAAGATGGCAAACCGATCTTGCTTTACGGAGTGACTGGAAGTGGCAAAACCGAAGTCTATTTGCAAGCTTTGCACCGCATTTTAGAGCAAGGTAGGCAAGGAATCGTTTTAGTTCCCGAGCTCTCTTTAACTCCCCAAGCGGTCGAGCGCTATAAAGGGCGTTTAGGCGATAGAGTTGGCGTTTTACACTCCGCTTTAACTGAAGCTTCCCGGCGCGACTACTGGTGGGCGATGCGGCGTGGCGAACTTAGCGTAGCTTTGGGAACTAGATCGGCCATTTTTGCCCCTTTTGATAATATCGGCTTTATTTGTGTCGACGAAGAACACGAATCGTCTTATAAGCAAGAAAACCAGCCGCGCTACCATGCTCGCCAAGTAGCCTTTATGCGAGCCCAAAAACATAAGGCGGCCTTAGTTCTGGGTAGCGCCACACCATCAGTTGAGAGCTTTTATTTGGCGCAAAAGGGGGTTTATCGTTTAGCTAAGCTAGAGTCGCGCCCTGGAGGTCGGGCTTTACCTCCAGTACATTTAGTCGATATGCGCCAAGAAAAGAATAGTAGCTTAATCTCTCGAGCTTTGTACGAAGCATTAAAACTTCGCTTAGCTAGAGGGGAGCAAGCGGTCTTGTTGCTTAATCGGCGCGGTTTTGCTGGCAGTTTACAATGTAGCCGGTGTGGCTATGTTCCTACGTGTCCCCATTGCAGTATAAGCCTAACTTGGCATCGCAGCTCTAAAACTATGCTTTGCCATTATTGTGATTATCGCCAACCAGTTAGTAATTGTTGTCCTAATTGTAAAGCGCTCAGTTTCAAAGTGGGCACTCCAGGTTCGGAGCGTTTGGCTGCTGAAATTGCCGAGCTCTTCCCCGGAGTAGGAATTTCCCGATTAGATCGGGATACTGTGGGGCGTAAAGGGGCTCACCAAGCCATTTTGGAAGAGTTTGGCAGCGGCAAAACCCAAATTTTGCTCGGTACTAAGATGATCGCCAAAGGGTTAGATTATCCTAAAATTACTTTAGTGGGCATTTTGCGAGCCGACGCCGAGTTGAACCAACCCGATTTTAGAGCTGGCGAGCGTACTTTTCAGTTACTTTCCCAAGCTGCCGGGCGAGCTGGGCGCGGCCAGTTGGGGGGGCAAGTTATTATCCAAGCTTGGAATACAGAGCATTCTATTATCGAAGCTGTAGTAAAACACGACTATCAAGCTATGTACGATAGCGAGATAGCGGTGCGCCGTCAGTTGCTTTATCCGCCGTTTAGGCGTCTATTGCGCTTTATCTTTTCCGGCCCCGATCCGCAAAAGGTTCAGCTTAGCGCTATAGAAGGGGCCGAAACTATGCGAGCTTCGTTTGCCGAAGGAGAAGTTGTTGGGCCGGCTCCCTGTCCGGTAGAGCGTATTCAGGGCCAATATCGCTGGCATTTGTTAGTTAAGGGGGCTCCCGACTACGGCTTAGGCCAATTTGTACCCCACTGTGCTCAAATTGCCCAACAATTAAGCAAGAAGCACCCTCAAGTGCGTATCTCTATCGATCCTGAGCCCCAGTCGCTAGTTTAGATAAAGGGGGCTAGGCCGGTTGCTAAATCGGGACAAGTCTCTACCTTAGCATAGCGACTGTCAGCTAATTTATTAGCTTCCTTGGCACCGTAGCCAGTACCTACCAAAAAGGTGCGACAGCCTAAAGCTAAGGGGGCTTCTATATCGGTAAGTTTGTCACCAAAAGCTAAAGACTGAGATAAGTTTAAATCCCAATCTTGCTGAGCTTGCAAATACATACCCGGCTTAGGCTTGCGACAGGAACAATGGCGCTCGGCTTCAGTGGGCGAAAAGAGGGGGTGATGCGGACAACAATACATGGCCTGAAATTGGGCACCGTAAGGGCGCAGACTTTCCTGCATATACTGGTAGACTTTATCGACGTCGTCCATAGTAAAGTAGCCTCGAGCTACTCCCGATTGGTTTGTCACCATAATTAAAAGCCAGCCTTGTTTATACAAAGCGGCCAATCTTTCGGGAACTCCCTCGATCCAGCGTACTTGCTCAGGTTTATGTAAAAAATTTACTTCTTCAATTAGAGTACCGTCCCGATCTAAAAAAATAGCTCTATTCATAATTAAAATTCTTTAGTTCCCTTTCTAATTGTATTAACTAAGCTTATATTGGCCTACCTAAAGGTTGAAAACGCTCTAAAATCTCTCTATAAGTGGCGGTTTTTCCTGCTTTATAAGTGCTCTGCTTCTTAGGTAGGGGATAGAGGCTAGGTGGCGAAGCGCAGCCGACGGGAAATATGTGCATTTATGAAGGGCTCCAGATCTATGTGTAATCACAATATCAATATTGCTATCGATGGGCCGGCTGCTGGAGGCAAAACTACGGTAGCTCGCTTGGTGGCCGCTCGCTTGGGGTTGCTCTATTTAGATACCGGCATGATGTATCGGGCCGCCACTTGGCAAGCCTTAAAAGAGGGTTGCGCTTTAGAGGATGGTCAAGCTTTGGGTAAGTTATCGCAAAATTTAGACTTACGCCTTGAGCCCGATCCAGATAGTAGCGCCGGTTGTAAGGTTTTTGTGGACGGAGAGGATATAACTTCCGATTTACATAGCCCCAGAGTAAGTGGTGCCGTCTCTAAAGTGGCCAGTTGTTCGGCTGTCCGGGCCGATATGGTTAAGAGGCAAAAGCAAATTGCCCATAAGGGCGGTATAGTTATGGCCGGTCGCGATATTTGTACGGTCGTATTGCCCGAGGCCCAATTAAAGTATTTCCTCGACGCCAGTTTAGAAGAGCGGGCCCGCCGCCGTCTGTTAGATATGCAGAGTCGTCCCGGTAATACTATCACTTATGAAGATGTTTATAAACAATTGGCCGAGCGTGACTATGAAGATACCCACCGTGTCGATTCCCCTTTGGTAAGGGCTCCGGGAGCTGCTTATATAGATTGTAGCTCTCTAAGTGCTGAAGCTGTAGCCGATATTATTTGTCACGATTATGCGGAGGCTATTTCTGCCCATGAGTGAGCAGCTTCCCGACTCGAGCACCGATACTTGTGCCACTCTTAAGTCGGTTATCCCTGAAAGTTTGCGCCGCACGCCGTTAGGTAAAGTATGTTTGCAGCCGCCCGACTTTAAGCAAACTTTGTATAAAGTGGCTCGCAGCGCTGTCTATTTATACTGCCGCATTCTGTTTGGGATCGATGCTGAAGGATTGGAAAATATCCCTAAAGAGGGCGGTTGCTTAATAGCTTCCAACCACGTTTCCCTTTTCGATCCGCCTCTAGTGAGTATCGCTATTAATTTTAGGCAAGTCCACTTTGTTGCTAAAAAAGAGCTTTTTATGATCCCTGTCTTGGGCAAGATTCTAGCCGGTTGTGGCTGTGTTTGGGTAGATCGCTCTTCCAAAGACGGTAGCTCGGTCAATCAAGCTATCGATTTGCTTAAAAGCGGTCGGGTAGTGGGAATCTTTCCCGAGGGGACGCGCTCTAAGGACGGAAAATTGCAAAGGGGCAAGTTGGGAGTTTCGGTAATGGCTTTAAAAAGTGGGGCTCCTATTGTACCGGCTTGTGTTTTTAATACTTATGAAATAGGCCACAATCACGGTATCCCTTGCGGGCGGCGCTTAAGTATTCGCTTTGGTAAGCCCATACCTGTAGCCTTAAATGAGCACCCCGATCCTAAGGCCATGAAAGAGGTGAGTAACCAAGTTATGGCTGCTATCGCTCAGTTGCAAGCTTTAGGGCCGGTCTCTATCTCTTAGGTGAGTTTTAGCGCTTTTCTGCTAAGTTGGAAGAGCCAATATTTAACTTGACGGCGGCCCTACTAAGGATCCGCCTGTCCCAAACTATAGGAAATAAAAATATATGAATAATCAAGCTAAGCCGCGTTTAAATAGTCAGGCTATGGTGGCGATAGTCGGTCGCCCCAATGTGGGTAAATCGGCCCTATTTAATCGTTTGACTGGCGAGCGCAAAGCTATTGTGGAAGATACTCCTGGCATTACTCGCGACCGTATTTACGGTACTTGTGAGTGGAACGGACGCACTTTTACAGTTTGTGATACGGGAGGTATCGATCCTAACGATCCCGATATTTTGCGCCGCGACATTCATCAGCAAGCCCAAATGGCTGTCGATGAATCCGATTTGGTACTCTTTGTGGTCGATATTCGGGCCGGTGTCCAGCCTTTAGATGAAGAGGTGGCCAATATCTTGCGCCGCTCTCAAAAGCCGGTCTTGCTTATTGCCAACAAAGCCGAAACTTTAGATATTGAGACTCATGCTGTTGAGTTTTACGCTTTGGGTATGGGCGATCCTTATCCCGTTTCGGCTATCCACGGCATCTCTACTGGCGATCTTTTAGACGCCATTTTAGAAAGGTTGCCTGCCGAAGTTAAGCCCAGCGAAGAACAAGAAGTTTCTATCGCTTTGGTAGGGCGTCCCAATGTGGGTAAATCTTCCACTTTGAATCGTTTAATCGGTCAAGAGCGCAGTATCGTCCACGATCAGGCCGGAACTACGCGAGATTCCGTAGAAACTGTAGTCGAATATGGTGACAGGGTGGTGCGTTTAATCGATACTGCCGGTTTGCGCCGTCAGGCTAAGGTTGACGAAAGCGTCGAATTTTACTCTAGTGTCAGAGCTTCCCAGTCTTTAGAAAAGGCCGATGTGGCTATTTTAGTTATCGACGCTAGAGACGGCGTGGTGGCTCAAGATAAGCGGGTAGCTGGAGATATTCACGAATCGGGAAAACCTTCTGTTATCGTAGTCAATAAATGGGATTTGGTGCGCGAATTGGCTGGAGAGGGAGGCGAAGGGCTGGCCAGCGGAGCCAAGGTAGAGGAATGGAAGCAGCGCTTTGTCAAGAAACTGGGCAAAGATCTGGAGTTTATGGCTTACGCTCCGGTTATTTTCTCTTCTGCTTTAACTGGCGATGGAGTTGAGGAAATTTTGGCAGCGGCTCTAGATTCCTATGACGAATCTTGTCGTCGCGTTCCTACTCCCGTGCTCAACCAGGTTGTCAAAGAAGCCGTAGCCTTAAGGCCGCCGCCAAGTTACAAAGGCGAGCGTTTAAAGATTAAGTATGTCAGCCAGAGGCCTGGCGCTCCGCCACGCTTTACCTTTAAGTGTAATTCCCCCGATTTAGTCCATTTCTCTTATAAGCGCTATTTAGAAAACCAACTGCGCGAAGCTTTTGGTTTTGTGGGTACGCCTATAGAATTAAAATTTGTAAAGTAATTCGTCGGTCGATAAGCCCTATTTCCAGCGACAGATTTTTAGTGGCTGAAAATAGGGCCTCTTTTTGTAAATAGCCATAGGCGGATATTCTGTTTTTGTGTTGAACTTTCAACACTAGAAACACTAGAGGGGCTGGGGGAGCCCGGCTGAATTTTGGAGGACTGAGAATGAATAAAATTTTCTATGGTTTTTTAACGGCTGCCATTTTACTGGGCTCTGCCGCTTCAGTAAGTGCCGCCGATTACGATTTCTACGTGCGCAACCGTCCATTTAAAGGTAGTGCCGTTATTTCCGGCGAGACTGTCAAAGCCAATTTAGACGATCTGTTGCAATCTTTAAATTACACATGGAATGTAGATGGCAGCAAGCTTTATGTCTATACCGCTGCCGAGTCTAAAAATGCTGTCAGAGGAGCGGCTAACGGCCCTTTGCTCACTTCTGAAATTAGCAACGTAGTTTTTGGCGGCAAAGAATTTACTCTGCCTACCGTTCTTAGAGGGGGCCGTCTGATCGTCGATGTCCAAACTTTTGCTAAATATTTTGGCTTAAAATATAGCGTCTCTTCGACTATGGGCAGTATCGATTTGATTATTCCCGTTACCCAAGCCCAAATAGCTGCCGCTGCTCCTCGTTCTAGTGCCTCTAAGAGCGCCGGTAAAACAGCTGAATCGGCCAAAAAGGGTGGCGGAGAGCCCCAATATAAACTTAATGCCGAGGGCAAGATCGAAACTGACGGCAGCAACTCTCAATCCCCCATTGCTGTAAATAATATCGATTGGTTCAATAATGACGCCGGCGGCGCTTATACAGCCGAAGTCCACTTTAACAGCGCCAAAATTACCAATACTGGCAGCGCTCCTTTAAATGGCGTAGTCTTCAAGGTAAACGCCGTACTTTATGATGGGACTGTAGTCAATACTTGGAGCCAAAACGTAGGCACCTTAGGGGCTGGACAGAGCTATACTCTCACTCCCGATAACCCCATTTGGTTCAACTACAATCGGGTTCCCGTCGATTGCAAAGCCCTTATTACCCACGATCCGCCCAAAGTTGAGAAGCCAGCCGAGCAACCTAAAGCCCAAGCTCCCTCAGCTCCTACCAATACTCAGGCTCAGCCATCTTCTCCTAGCGAAAATAAAGAAGCTGATCCTATGGGTGAATTTGCTCCCTCTTTCTAAGTAGAATTTTGTCGGTGTCGGCTTTCAGGCCAAGGGTGGAATATCGTCGCTTGGCCTTTAAGAACTACACTGGGAAAGGGCCGACCGGGTATCGATTGGCAGCCAAAAGATCTCTTTCTTGAGAGAGTAGATCTATCCAATCGATATTCGGCCTTATTATTTACTGAATATAGAACGTGAAGGAAGTCGTATTCTCTTCACATAGCCGTACAGTATAAATGTATGGGCAGGGCATTGTCCATTGTAGAGAGAGCTCGTAAGGCCTATTGATTCGCAGTAGGCAAGGCTCATTAATATCTCAGAATCCCCTGGCTTTAGCTATGGGGAGTATGTCAAGGAAAGGTATTATGTCTACGTTTAAAATTAGAGTAAACGACGATCCTATTTTACGCCGCAAATGTAAGCCTGTAGAGAGAGTCGATCAAAAGGTTCGCGATATTTTTGATCGCATGTTAGAAACTATGTATGCGGCTCCCGGTGTAGGTTTAGCTGCTCCTCAGGTAGGAATTTCTCGCCGTTTAATCGTTATCGACGTCGGTGACGGCCCCATTAAGTTGGCTAATCCTAAGGTTACTTTTTTAAGTGACGAAGAGGAGCTGGGGGTGGAAGGTTGTCTCTCCTATCCTGGCTTAGAAGGCGAAGTCTGGCGCTGCTCTAAGGTGCGTTTAAGTGGTTTAGATGAAAATGGTCAGAGGGTAAGCTATGAAGGAGAGGGGCTCTTTGCCCGCTGTGCTCAGCACGAGTGCGATCATCTAGATGGACGAGTCTATATCGATATTGCCGAAAATGTCCGTCCGGTTACGGCTGAATCCCAAGCAGAGAGCGAAGAAGAAGGGGAAGAAGGCGATATAGCTCAAGGAGAGGCTGGAGAAGCTGAAAATAAGCAACCAGCTGCCGAAGAAGTCGGCCTAGAGGCCAAGGTTGAAGCCAAGACGGAAACTGTAGCTACCGGACAGACTGAAGCCTAGTTGGAGAACTAAATAATTTATGCGTGTCTTGTATATGGGAACTCCCCAGTTTGCTGTTCCCTCCTTAAAAAAGTTGGCTAAGCACTTTGAAGTGGTGGCTGTCGTTACGCAGCCCGACAAGCCTAAGGGGCGAGGCCATAAGCTTACTCCGCCTCCAGTTAAAGTGGCTGCTTTAGAATTGGGCTTGCCAGTCTATCAGCCTTTAAAAGTGCGCGATCCTGAATTTCTAAAGTTAGTCGAAGAGCTGCAACCGGATATTATTTTAGTGGCCGCCTATGCCAAGCTTATTCCCAAGGCTCTTTTGGAGATGCCCCGCTTAGGTTGTGTCAATTTGCATCCTTCGCTTTTGCCTCGCCATCGCGGAGCTATTCCGGTACAAGCGGCGATTATGGCTGGAGACAAGATTACCGGTATCTCCACTTTTATTATGGAAGAAGGCTACGATACTGGAGCTATACTTATGCGCCAGGAAGTAGCTATCGATCCCCAAGAAAGCGGCTCCCAGCTTATGGAGCGCTTGGCTCAAATAGGGGCCGATATGTTGGTTGAGACGACTTTGGGCCTAGAGAGTGGAACTTTAAAAGCTCAGCCCCAGCAAGGTGACTTCAATTATACTAAGCCATTTAAGCGCGAAGATCTCTTTATCGATTGGTCGAAAAACTCTCAAGAGGTTGCCAATTTTGTTAGAGCTCTTTACAGCGAGCCCGAGGCGGCTACTTTACATAACGGCCAAGTCCTTAAGATAGGTAAGGCTCCCGCTGTAGCCTGGGATATTCCGGATAAGGCTCTTCCCGGCCAGTTTTTAGGCCAAATTAAAGGTCAGGGCTACGTTATTGCTACAGGTAAAGGGGCTGTAGTTTTGCGTTTAGTTAAGCCAGCTGGTAAAGGTTGGATAGACGGTGCCTCTTTTATGGCCGGTCGCCGTTTGGCTCAAGGAGATATTCTAGGGACTTAGCCTAAAAAGATGAACTTTAAGGGCCAGACTTGGGCCTTTAGTTGAAAAACATTTCAGGTAAGTAGGAAAAAACTATTTCAACGTGAACCAAGTGGCCAATGCGATCTAGACGTCGCCACACTTAGAATAGAGGAATTTAGAGAACATGCCTCACGTAATCACCGATTCTTGTATCACTTGCGGTTCCTGCGCCGAAAACTGCCCTGTAGAAGCTATCCACACTTCTGACGGCGAATCCCAGTACTTCATCAATCCTGAAGTATGTATCGACTGCGGAGCTTGCAAGAGCTGCTGCGGTGCCGACGCCATCTATGCCGATGACGAAATCCCCGCCGACAAAGAGCAATTCATCCAGATCAACGCTGAGTTCTACAAGTAATTGCGCTAATTAGAACATCTTCTCTGAAGATGTAAAAAAGCGGTCTGCACTGAGGCGGGGAGCGGCTTGCTGCTCTGGCCTTCGGTATGAGTGCCGCTTTTTTTGTGTATTTTTTCCCCTTTTGCCATTTTAGGAGTAGGCCTTGAAAAAGCTGATAGAAATTTCCGAGCTCAAGGACTTTTTCTGTACTAATCCACCTAAAGTCTCTTTTGAGTTTTTCCCTCCCAAAACTCCCGAAGCTGAGCAAACGCTGTGGCATACTATTGTGCGCTTGGAGCCTTTGCGTCCTGAGTTTGTGGGAGTAACTTACGGAGCAGGCGGTTCTACCAGAGAACGTACTCACAATATTGTGACGCGCATTGCCCAAGAAACTTCTTTGGTTCCGGCTTCCCACTTAACTTGTGCTGGGGCTAGTCGCGCTGAAATTGACGAAATAGCCAAGCGCTATTGGGAAGCGGGGATTCGCCATATTGTGGCTTTGCGAGGCGACCCTCCCAAAGGCACTTCAGTTTACCAGCCCCATCCCCAAGGTTATCATTATTGCTGTGATTTAGTGGCTGGTTTACGCAAAATTGGCGATTTTGAAATTAGTGTAGCTGCTTTCCCGGAAGGCCACCCCGAATCTCCCTCTCTCGATTTTGATATGGAAGTATTAAAGAGAAAGATCGATGCTGGAGCTACTCGAGCTATAACCCAATATTTCTTTGACGTCGACGATTATTTCCGCCTTTTGGACAGAGCGGAAAAACATCATATCGAGATTCCTATCGTTCCGGGTATTATGCCCGTCACTAATGCGCAAAATCTTTTACAATTCAGTCGTACTTGTGGAGCTCGCTTGCCCAATTGGATCGTTAAGCTTTTTGACGGTTTAGACGATGTGCCGGGGATACGTAATATGTTAGCTATGCAGGTTGCTGCCGGTATGCTTTTACTTTTGCGTAAAGCTGGTATTGAATCTTTTCATTTCTTTACTATGAATAGATCAGAACTTACTTGGGCTTTGTGTCGGATGCTCGGTATTATCACTAAGCCAGTTTCTGACGGGGAAATCGCTTGGCAAAGTGAGCAGCGCGGCCTAATTTAAGCACAGATTAGTTTTTTTTGCTAAAATCAGCTAGTATACAAAAGAATCTCTGCACCTTATGGCTGTCGGAGGCCCATCTTTTTGGAGGAATATACATATATGCGCAAAGCCTTATGTGGTTTGGCTATGGCCCTTTGTATGGCTGCCGCTCCTGTTTCGGCTCAGGAAGTTGGCGGGGGAGATATGCAAGTCCCTTACACAGAATTTGATTTGCCTAACGGGTTGCACGTCATCTTACATGAAGATCACACTATCCCTATGGTTTATACCAATATTTGGTACAAGGTTGGTTCGAGTAACGAGCAAGTCGGTCGCACCGGATTCGCCCATCTTTTTGAGCATTTAATGTTTGAAGGATCTGGCCATGTCAAAGAGGGTGAGTTTGATCGCTTGTTAGAGGGAGTAGGCGGTAGCAATAACGCTTCTACCAGTACCGATCGCACCAACTATTATTGTTCTGTCCCCTCTTGTGCTCTGGAGTTGCCTTTATTCTTAGAGTCAGATCGCATGGGTTATTTGCTCGATTCTATGTCTCCTAATGTAGTCGACAGTCAGCGCGACGTGGTCAAGAATGAGATGCGCCAAAGCTATCTCAATCGCCCTTATGCTCGCATGTGGTTAGAGTTGCCTCGTTTGCTCTATCCTAAAGATCATCCTTACAACTGGCCTATTATTGGCTCTATGGAAGATTTGAGCGCTGCCGGTTACGAAGATGTAGTTAATTTCTTCAAAAAATATTATGTTCCAAGTAATGCCAGTTTAGTAGTAGCTGGCGACATCGATCCGGTAGAAACTAAGCGTTTGGTAGAAAAATGGTTCTCCGAGGTTAAACCTGGCCCTAAGGTAGAGCATGTTCAGGCCCAGCCTGTGGAGCTTACCGGCATTGTCAAAAAAACCATAGAAGATAAGGTAGCTTTGCCTTTACGCTCTCAAAGTTGGCCTACTCCAGCTCTCTATGCCCAAGGTGACGCTGATATGGACGTTTTGGCCTCTATTTTGACTAATAGTAAAAACTCGCGTTTATATAAGCGTCTAGTTTACGAATTACAAATTGTGCAAAGTATTCAGGCCGAGCAATCTAGTTCCGATTTAGGTTCTTGCTTTACTATTAGTTATATTCCTAAGCCGGGCGTCAGTCTCGATCAAGTACAAAAAATAGTTAATGAAGAGATTCGTAAAATCCAGGATAATCCGCCCAGCCAGCAAGAGATCGATCGGGTAGTCAATATGACCGAATCGGCTTTCTATGCCAACGCCGAGCTTATTTCCGAAAAGGCTGATATGCTCAATAATTACTATTGGCACTTTGGTAAGCCCGATTCTTTCTCCGCCGATTTAGATCGCTATCGCCAAGTAACCCCTCAGTCCGTTTCCGCTTGTGCTAAAAAGTATCTCGATCTTAGTAAATATGTAGAAATAACTGTCGTCCCCGAAAAGAAGGAGGCTAAATAAGTATGAAATTTTGGCTTACTTCTTGTATCTTTGTGTTAGGAATGTCTCTTATGGCTCAAGCTGAAACCCCGCTAAAAACTACTGCTAATAGTCAAGCTCCCAACCGTCTGAGTCCTCCGCCTATTAGTGAGCCGGCCTCGGTCGTTATTCCCAAAATAGAAAAGCGCCAGCTCTCTAATGGTATTCCCGTTTGGTTTATGGAAAGGCGCACTACTCCCTTGGTGACAGCTTGTCTCTTTGTTAAAGCTGGAGCTGTCAACGAGCCTCTAGATAAAATGGGCTTAGCCGCTCTAACTGCCGAATCTTTAGATGAAGGTACCGCTAAGTACAACGCTTTGCAATTTGCCGAGCAGGCTGACAATATCGGCTCTTACTTTGGTATCGATCAATCTTACTTCGGCTCTACTATTTCTTTAACCGTACCTGGCCAACGCTTGGACAAGGGGCTCGATCTCATGGCCGAAGCTGTGATCCATCCTACCTTCCCACAAAATGAGATCGATCGCCTTAAAAAGTTGCGTTTGACCAATTTTATGCAGCAGCGCGAAGATCCAGCTTCGTTAGCTAGCTACGCTTTTAGTAGGCTTATCTATCGTGGTGAGCCTACCAATAGGCAAGGCTATGGCTTAAACGGTTTAGCTTCTACCTATGCCGGTTTAACTCGCCAAGATGTAGTTAGTTACTATAAGCGCTATTATACTCCGCAAAATGCTTTCTTCTCTGTGACTGGAGCTGTCGATATCGATCAAGTAATGCGAGAGTTGGAAAGTCGCTTTGGTAAATGGCATAAAGCTAAACTTACCGATAGCGAAGTAGCTGCCGAATTTAAGGCTGGCTTAGATAAAAAAGCAGAAGAAAAACATAGCGCTCCTTTATCGGCTTTACCCAAAACCACTTCTGGTGTGGGCAAGATCCTCTATGTTGTCGATCGCCCCGGCGCTCACCAGTCGGTTTTGCGAGTTGGTAGAGTAGGCTTTGCCAGAAATACTAAACATTTCTTCCCCTTAAAAGTTATGAATACCGCTTTGGGTGGCTCCTTTATGTCTCGCTTAAACCAAAACTTGCGGGAAAAGAACGGCTATACTTACGGCGCTCGCTCTATGTTTGTCTTCCGCAAGGAGGCCGGCCCCTTCTTGGTGGCTACCGATGTCCAAGCCGATAAAACGGTGGCCGCTTTGCGGGAAATTCTCAATGAAATCGGCAATATGAGCAAAAAGATGGCTGCCGATGAATTAGAGCGCACAGAAAATTATATTTGCTACGGTTATCCTGAAGCTTTTGAAACTAGCCTCAAATTGGCTCAGCGCCTTATGGAAATGCAGCTTTATAATTTGCCCGACGATTATTATGCTACCTATGTCGGCAACATCAGAAAGGTTGACGGCCAGGCTATGAATATTCCTCGTCTCTCTTTCTTCCGCCCTCAAGATATGATTATGGTGGCTGTGGGCGACGCTCAAGCTATAGCCCAACAGCTTAAAGAGGTGCCCGGCTGGCATATGGAGGTTCTGCCAGTCGAAGCCGTCATGGGCGCTGATGTGCCCTTGCCGTAGCGCTGGACTAGGTATTTTGAGCTTTTTTTATCTTGGGAAAATAGTTTGAAAAGCTCAAAATACCACAAAAAAATATGGCTCTCGGAAAAAGTCTGAGAGCCATATTTTTTTGTGACGGCAAAATTTAGGCTAGACTAGCTAATCATAGTATTTCTTTCGATAGTCATTTTGCCGTCAGTCCAGCGCACTACACCGATATAGGCATTGCCATTCTTGTCGAAAAGATCTTTCTTTTCCACAACTTGGTTGGGCTCGGTATAGAGGATGGAGCCATTTTGGATGTGCATCTTCATATCGTTAATGAGATCCTGTCCGGGATTATCATTTTTGACGCCGATACCGCTAGATACTTTGGCCGTAACTTCGGCACCGGAGAACTTGCCAAACTCGGGGCCCTCTAAGGTGACGGTCATATCGTGAGCTGGAAGAGAAGCCATAGATACGCCTGAAGGGGTGTCGTCATCATCAAAGAGGATATTGCGATCCTGCATACAGCTCAAAATGATGTCGTGGTTCTTGCCGCCCATCTCTTCATCGGCTTTAAGCATACAAAGGGCAATGTCGCGGTAGGTGGCATTTTCTTTGGGAGAGATATTGATAGCTTTGGCCAAAATGTCCATACTTTCGTTGCCCGCAGCTTTGATAGCTTTGGCAGCATCCATACCGTCAGCCATATTGCGCTGAGTCATGGCGGCCATAACATCATACTGAGCACCGCTAAAAATGCGCGACCAGCTATGGACTTCGGTAGTTAAGGGATCGGTACCGGAAGGGTTGCGATCGACGGTGTGGGGAGCTTGCCACTTAAAGTCGTTAATTAAACTGCGCACGTGGTCGCCGCCGGTGACGTTGCGTCCGGCTTCGTTATTGATGGTGCGTCCTAAAAGCTCGCCGGTAGCTGATAAACAATTGGGCTTATGTAAGTCGCCGCCACACTCTTGGGCAGCCAATTCGCATACCTGATCGTTTTGGCTAGACATATAAAGGGCGGTCAAGTCGCCAAAAGCTTCGTGGAACCCGTTGGTGTCGGCGTGCCAAGAAGATAAGAAACCGGGACGAATAGCGTCTAAAATAGCGTGGCCAGCTTCGTGGGAGACTACTTCGCCGGAGCTGCCGCTATAAACTTGTTGGCCAGTGACGGGATCTTTAGCGTGGAAGAAGTTCAAAGACTCGTCCTGACGGGAATAGTAAGCGTTAAGCATAACGCCGCCGTCGGGGACAAGCTTAATTTGCTTTTCGCCAAAAGCCCAATTTATATCTTGACCAAACTTTTCGCTCATGGCATTGACGGTGGTCTGAATAGTGGCCATAGTATTGGCGGCTATATATTGACGTGTGCCTTGATTGAAAACATATTGGCCATCTTTGTTGGGGCGCAAACCGTCTTTGTCGGCCAAACGTACGTGCTCGCCTTCGGGAGCTTTTTTACTACCGGTTGTGATATTGGGCACCTGGATAGTAATAGGATCCATGACCAACTCGTCTTGAGGATTATAAGAAAACTCCGGCCCTTTTACTTCAGTATCAACCTTGGTGGCGCTTAGGCCGCTGGTCGGAGCCGTGTAAGCCATAGAGCTTACACCACTAATAGAATTTAACATTTTTCAACAACCTCTCGTGAAAATGTATCTGGAGTCTTCCTACCCCTTATCTTACTTTTTATTCTAAGACTAAGAGCGTTACTTCAAGCTACAAAAATATGTATTTTTAGTAAGTCAAATAAAACCTTTTTACCGGAAGTGGTAAAACAAGAAAAGCCCTCCCACACTCTAGCCACATATTCAATCTCGCACTGGTGTAGAAGAGCTTTTCGATTTCTATAGCCTAAGATGCTATAAGGTAGAATAATGACTAGCTGATCATCTTGTTGCGCTCGATAACCATCTTGCCGTCAGTCCAGCGCACTACGCCCACATAAGGATTACCATTCTTGTCGAAGAGATCTTTCTTCTCTACTACTTGGTTGGGCTCGGTGTAAAGGATGGAGCCATTTTTGATTAAACGCTTCATATCTTTAGCTAACTTATCGCCAGGATCGCTCATCATACCTATGCCGCTAGAAGCTTTACCACTTACCTCGGCACCGGAGAACTTGCCATACTCGGGGCCATCTAAAGTGATAGTCAGATCGCGAGGCTCAGCGGTAATACCCATAGTCTCGGCGGGAGTATCGTCGCCCTCTTCAAGAATATTTCTCTCTTTGAAGGCGTTGAGAATGATATCGTGAGCCTTGCCTTCGTTGCTGCGAGCGTCGATTTTAAGCATACAAAGGGCGATGTCGCGATAAGAGGCATCGTGGCTAGGGGAGATACTGACCGCTTTAGTAAGGAGTTCCATACTCTCTTGGCCGGCAGCTTTGATAGCTTTGGCAGCATCCATACCGTCAGCCATATTGCGCTTGGTAATAGCGGCTACTACATCGTATTGGGCACCGCTGAAAATGCGAGACCAGTCGTGCATCTCGGTAGAGACGGGATGCTCGGGAGTAGGATCTTCGCCTTCAATATTGTTGGGATCTTCCCATTTGCAATCGTTAATCATGCAGCGGACGTAGTCTCTGTCGGCGTCGTGGATACCATACTTATTATTGATAGCGCGGCCCATATGCTCGCCAGTGTCGGAGAGGAGGCTGGGCTTACTCAAATCGCCGCCAGTTTGCTGAGCGGCCAATTGGCAAACCTCGTCATTTTGAGTAGACATATAAAGGGCGGTCAAGTCGCCGAAAGCTTCGTGTAAGCCGTTGGTGTCGGCACTCCAAGAAGTGAGGAAGCCAGGACGCACGGCGTCTAAAATGGCATGGCCTACTTCGTGGGAGATAACTTCGCCGGAAGCACCAGAATAAACAGTCTCTTTCTTCACGGGGTCGAAATCGTGGAAGAAGTTCAAAGACTCTTCGTCACGGGAGTAATAAGCATTTAAGTCGACGCCTGCGTCGGGAGCTAAACCGATCTGCTTATCGCCGAAAGCGAAAGTAATATCGTAGCCTAAGATTTTTTCCATACTGTCGATAGTATGCTGAATAGTGGCCATACTATTGGCGGCTACGTAATTTTTGGTACCTTTATCGAATACGTAAGAACCGTCGGAATTGGGCTTAAGACGCTCGCCTCTTATGAATTTTACATTTTCGGTGCGGGGAGCCTTAGCGGTCTTTCCGTGCTCGGTATTGAGGTCTATGGTAATAGGATCCATAACGGTCTCGTCCTGGGGATTGTAGGAAAACTCCATCTCCCTAGTTTGGGCAGCGTTATTGGAAGAAGTAGCTTCGAGCTTATCGGCAGGAGCTGAATAGGCAGTGTAATTTACACCATTTATTGAACCGATCATAGTAAAAAGACCTCGTTTAGAAGTGTGAATATCTCGGCAAGCTGAGCTGCCGGATCTTTAACATTAACTTTCCCTCGCCACAATTGTAACGCTTTGAGAGAAGGTAAAGTTAATTAAATGTTAATATGTAGCCGCTTTGGCGCATAAAAATAGTAAAAAGGTAACTTCGTTTCCCCATAAAGAGCGCTGTATGTGTTATCCTAAGAAGCGTAGAAAATTTTATTTTTTTTGTGTTAGGTGCCATGAATATTAGTTCTGTAGGCATGAACTCTATGCCCTCTTACAATATGAAGATCGACAACTCTGCCCCAGCGGCTAAGAATGCCGCTGCCCCCCAGTCGGCTGCCGATATTTTTGAAAGCTCTTGGGATAATTTAAGCCAGCAAGGCTCAGTTAAAGATAGCTCTTTACCCTCTGTTTCGACCGATAAGCAAAAGGTACAACTTTCCGACGAGGCGGTAGGGAAAATCTTGGGGCAGATCGTCTCTAGCGAAGGCCAAGAAAAGGCTGCTCCAGTTGTTGCTACTACTGCAGGCCCGCTTTTAATGGACCAAGAGGAGTTTCAGGCTGCCGGCTTAGGAATCTTTTGTATAAAAGATTTAGATGCTAACCGTCTGCCGTCATTAGATATGGTCAAAGATTATGACTATATTAAGCCTGAAGATGCAGTAGAAAATTACCAAACGAATGTTAAGCCCGACCTAAATATAGTTGAACGCGGCTGTATTAAAGCTTATTGTGGCGTAGCTTATTTGCAAATGAATGGCTATTTATTGGGCAATAAGAAGAGCCCCTTAGGGGTAGTGCGTCGAGCTACTGAGTGTATGAGCGGCGCTTTAGAGCGCCACCAGGTTCCCCAGGGCTCGATCCTTTACCGCACAGCTAGTTTAGCTGAGTTGCGCAACTATATGAGCTCGGACGATTACGAAAAGTTTGCTGCTATGCAGGTCGATTGCTCTACCGAAGAGCTCACTCCTTACTTGGAAGCCAAAATTACCGGTACCCAAACTAAGCGCAAAACCTTCTTATCTACCACTATCAATCCTGAATTTAATTTCCAAGATAAGCCCAAAGTCGCTACCAAGCTCTATATCGGCGACAATGTGAAAGGCATCTATGTCGCTGCCGATAAGAAGCTCTCTTCTTTCCCCGAGGAAGAAGAATATATTTTGGCTCCCGATACCAAAATGACCGTAATGGGAGTAGAGTATAACCAAAAGAATAAGGGCTTTGTGTTGAGTGTCTTTGCCGGCGATCTTCCTAAAAGCGAGGCCTAGTTTATGAATACAAAGCCAAATCAAGCCGAAGCTTTATTAGATGAAGCTGTTGCTTCTGCTAAAGCGGCAGAGGTAGTAGCCCAGCGTCGAGAGAGCGAGATCGTTTCGCTAGATAAGAGCGATATAAGAGATTTGCTGCCAGCTAATGAGCGGGCCCAAAAAGAAGCCCAAGCTGCCGAATTTGAACGCCTCTGGCAAGAGAGGCGTAAGGCTAAAGAGTAAGCAAGGCAAAAAGGCGTAAAAAAACGGAGCATTTGCCCCCTTAAGGGGGCTGTGCTCCGTTTTTTTATGTTGTGTGGTGTTATGTGTGGTCAATTCGCCTATCGTTTATGTTGTCCATTCTGTCTGAATGAACCTATCATAAATCACGCTTAACGTCGATTGGCCTCTCGCTTATGTTGCCCATTCTGTCCAGGCTAATTTCCACACCATTGTGGACACTTTTGCCTTCATAATGGAGTATTCTCATCTTGCCATTAACGTATGGAGTTCCGTTAGGTCTAAAAGCCATAGCAAACGAAGGAGTCGCACTGGCAGCTTGGCCGCTTTCGTAAATTCCCAACCAGACTCCTTGAGAAATGTTTTGGGCTCTGGAGGCCCAACCGGCTTCAGCAAAACCGCTGCTGACCAAAAGAGTTACTTGATCGGAGGAAGACGAACCGACTGAGCCCTGATTAACTAAAGTCTGCCCGTTATAAACACGCCAAACGAAGCTGTTCCCCCTGTTAATTTGTCTAAAGTCACCGAGCCGATTAAAGTCTCTCTCAACAGCTTGAGGGCGAACCCCATCAGTTCGGACGAGTTGTCCAGCCGATTGGGCTACAGGAGGAATTTCCCGGATAGCTCCACAAAAGCGCTCCATCTCTTGATTTATATTTGTTCTGGCAATATTGCGACGATGATTGCCTATACCGATAGCGGCCAGAACACCGATAATGGCAATTACAACCATCAATTCAATGAGAGAAAAACCGAAGGCTTTCCTCTGGCGGTGCGGTGATGTAAAAACTTTCATACTCATTCCTTCTCCCGCGATTTAGCTATAAATAGGATGATACCTACACCTATTATAATAACAATAGCTCCAATGACAAGGAATAAAGTATTACTACTTTTATGCTTTTGTACCGGAGCTTCTACTTCTGCTTCAAAATTGGGAGCTTCAGGTATTTCTGAAGAAGAGACTTCTTTTTTTTGAGGTTGACTCGATAGAGCAGGGGAACCTTGGGATATATCAACTCTTTGCGATGAGCCCTCAGCAGGAACCGGGGCAGTGTCTATGGCCGTGCCTTGGTATAGTATCGTTCCAGTCGGAGTATCTACATACCTAACAACTTGGTCTCCTTCAACTACTGCAGCTATAGCAGAGGAGGGAAAAGACATAAATAGATAGAGTAATACTGTCAATATAAAAGCCACAGAAAAAATTTGTTTAGCCAACTTCCTTTACTGCCTTTATGATATTATTATCTTCTCGAAGTACATTTTATTAGTCTGGTGGTATTTATTAACCCTAATGTAATGGACTTCACGCACCGTTTTATTTTATACTATAGGCACCTAGGATGGAAGAGAGGTTCGTCATCATATGAAATTAAAATTTAGAAGAAAGGGACAGCGGGGTCTGACCCTATTGGAAATTATGGTAGCGATTGCAGTTTTAACCTCTACCCTAGTGGCTTTTGCTTCCGTATTTCCTGCTGCTTTTAAACTCAATAGGCAGTCGCAGAAATCGGTACAAGCTGCCAAACATGCTGCGGCTGTAGCCGAAGAGCTTAGATCTATGCCCGTCGCCTGTAATTCAAACCTTATCAGGGGTTTTTCCTCTGATGAAAAGAAACATTACCTTGAAGAATACTCACGTAATGCCAACGAATTAACAAAAAAAGATATTGAAACAAAGAATGATGACTATCGCGGTTTGACGTCGGTTAAAGAATTAGTGGACGACGGATTCACTCTCGATTGTACAGACTATGGAGTTAACAATGATCTTGCTGGTATTCGTTTCCGCCATCTCGGCAACGGTGGCAATAACGATTCTCGTTTCTGGGAAATTTTTGTTACTGTTTATTGGCCTGAAACCATAAATGGCAGAAGGGTCGTGCGTTCAGCTTCATTAGTTAGTGCAAGGACCGGTAATCGCTAATATGAATATTCCCAGATTAAAAAAACGGAGTGGCTTTACTCTTATTGAGGTTTTGGTGGGCGCCGGTTTATTGGCTGCAATGGTGGCCTTTATCGCTTATTTACTTATCTCCAGTCTTAGGGCTCAGGAATTTGAGCGCAGTGTGCGTACAGCTACTACGGCCACTCGAGAAGCTATGAATCGTATGGCCGACGAGTTGCGTCTGGCCGTTGCCTTGCCTGCCGTAGGAACTCTACCTGACAAGAATAACAGTAAGGATGCAGTGGGGTTTATGGGAGCCAATACTCTTCCTTCAGGCGTCTTGCTTCCTGATAGCTACGGAACTAATGTCGGAAGTGTATACAGCGGCAGCGGTGAATATTCAGTTGAGAAATCTCGCGAAACGTGTCGTAGTGTTAATCGTTTGATCTTTACTAGGCCGAGGACGGAAGTAAATATGTCTAACGCCAATGCTAGAAGTTATCAGTTCAATCCTACTCAGTTAAGTAACTATGTGTACGTTGAGTGGATTGTTCCTAGAGCCACTCCAGACAGGCTTTGGAGACGTGTATATACCATCACTGACGGTGCTCTTGGAGATAATCGTGGTCACAGTGCAAGAACTCAGAATGGTATTAATATTGGACTGGGACGCAGGGTGAGTGGTGTTATTTGGGTATTAAATACCAATTTCTTTACTTCGAGTAGGGCTTTTAATCCAAGTGGAGTCGGCTCGAATGATGAAAGTAACTGGTTGGTTTGTGCTCTAAATAGTGGTACTACGAGTAGTAATTTTAGTGGTGGCGAGCTCAAAGATGATAGCAAGGGTAGGGGTGAAGCTTTTGTTCGCTCCAAGGCTACTATGAAATTTACGGTATCCCACCCGGTAATTGTAAATAGTCACGGCGGAAATGTCGATCCTTTGTACTACACGACTTATAATCGCAATCTGTTTAGGATCTTATTTGAAACAACTGTCTACAAAGGGAAGAAGTCCGGTATAGCCGGGAATGAGACTAATATCAAATTTGAAACTCAGGTACGCTTGCCAGCTGGTACTTAGAAGGGAGAGTAAAATTTATGAATATTACTCGAAAGCCGAGAGTAAAAAAGGGTGTAGCTCTTATTTTTGCTCTCTTTACGATAGCTATTTTGTTCTCTATCAGCACTACTGTGGTTGCTTTGTCTTTACACGATAGCAGAGCTACCAGGGTGGCCAACTATAATGACGCCGCTTTGCATGCTGCTAACTGGGGCATAGAAGCAGCTATCAATTATATGGGGCAACCTGGACTGAACTTTAAACCGAACGAGAACGACCCCAAAGTTAGAGCAACTTCCCAATGGGTGAATTGGGCTTCTACTTCATTCGGCACTGGAAGAAATTTAGTTCTCACCGATGGTGCAGAAAATTTAGCTTTAAATAATCAAGTAAATGTTAAAGTTTCCTCATTAAGTGGTCCGCGACTCAAGGAGGATTTCGGTCTCGATTATAGTGGTAAGATTCTGGGCGAAGATCGCTGGCAATCCAATCATGAGGGCAATGGCGGTGGTAGTGATAGTCGTCTGATTAATTTTATGGGCACTAACGGAAACTATAGGTTAAAACTCGGCAATGGAGACAATTATGCTGAAGTAGAAGTTGTTTGCACCGAGTTTCGCTATCCTAATAGCAATCAACCCAGTCAGTATCAGTTGTTGTCTGTAGCTAAAGTCTTTGCCAAGGATGACAGAGTTGCCGACGAGGACAGAGTTTCGCTGGCAACGCGTGTGGTAGAAGCCAGGGTGCGTGAGAGCGTGGCTTGTGACTTTATGCACTTTATTCAAAATGCCCGTTCTTGGGATGCTTTAGGGGTAAATCTCGGTCCGAGTAAGACTGCATATGATCGCGAGACTGAATCAGGACGCGATATCGCTCGCTCTGCAGTCTTCCTTCCTGAAGGCTATATCGAGACAGGGCGTTTGCGTGTAGACGGCTATGCCGATAATGATCCAGAAACGAACGAGGTGAAGAAATACCTTCACAATTATAAAGGTACCGCTCTCGATGGTAAACTTGCTTTCTTCTCTCCGGATGAATTTAAAACTAATAAATATATCTTCCAGGGAGATGTTACTACTGCTCAGTCCAGTGAAAATTATGAATATAGGAACAGAAGGGGTGGAGAAGTAAAAACTTTTGCTCAAGGCAATAAGAGCACCGAGAATTTGTTTAATGGCTCTTTGCGCGATGGGGTTACTCCACTTGGGTTACCGCAAATAGATACCTACTATGACGATGTAAATAGAACCTTAAATAAAGGAGGTGATAGAAAGACCAAAATGGTCTTTAAGATTGCCAGTGGGAATAATGTCAATCAAGCTAGTGATATAAAAGCTTCTAAGACAGTTGGAAAATGTCCAGATATAGCTCAGGCTATGACTACGGTAGAACGTGACGGCAAAAAAGTTACAGTCCCCTCGGCTACTCCAACTTTTGCTACTGTGCGTGTAGAAATTAGGGGGAATGAGGTTAAAGTTCTTAAATATAATTCGGCTATTACCAAAGGAATGAAACCTGGTGCGGATATCGATCCTGATTATGTACAAGTACTACAGCCTGCAACTAATATAAACAATATTCGAGCCGGTATCATTAGTGTCGAAGGAGGCAATGTAGAAATCGTCAATGTTCGACGAGAGTTTAGTAAAGAGGGAGAAGGCTTGACTAGTGACTATATCGATAGCAGCAAGACTAGCGACAACGGACTTCTCAACGGCGCTTTAACTGTTGTTGCCAATGTGAATGAGGCTCGTGACAATAGTCTGAACGGTAGGAGAGGCGGCTCCGCTTTGTATAGCGATAAAGCTCGTCAATTTTACGAAAAGAACCCCTATGTAAACGTGCCGCCTTTCAGTCAGCAACAGCTTGGAATCGGTTCTTCTAATGTGAAGAGTATTTGGCCTACTCCGGCTAATAGTGCTATTGAGCGTGAGGGCAATGTTATTTTGGCCAGCGATATTGCTTATGACTCTTCCAATAAAGGAACGAGTAAACTTCCTACTCTTGGTGTTGTGGCTAAGAACTATGTACTGTTAAATGACAAGTCTATCAATAGTAGAGTTAAGAATACGCCAGAGAAAAAGAATCAGTTGCGTATCGATGCTGTGCTTATGAGCATGGATCACTCTGTTCAGTTTGACTGGAATAATATGGCCGCCAATTCTACTAGGAATTATCAAGAACTGATTGCCAGACGTGGTAGAGATGAAGAGGGTCGCTATATGGGGCCTCACAGAACTTTCAAACTTAATGGTGCTATTGTCAGTGGTTTCCTTGATACGGAGGGAGATACTAACGGTCGTGGTTATTACGATCAGAAGTTCAGTCATGATGAAAACTTGCGTTATAACTTACCTCCTTGTTTCCCCAGGTGGGATATTGGTACTTTCGCCGGTAAAGGTATTTTCGGTGACTATATGATTATCGCTTATGAAGATAAAGGTGCTATTAGCGATTTGTAATTGCTGGTGTATCTGAACTGTAGAGTTTTTAGCTTGAACTAATCAGTCGGGCCGCTTCTTCCTTTAGGGAAGGGGCGGCCCAATTATTTTTCGAAGTCGATTGGACCAGTATTTTTTAGAAGGTTATCAACAATATGACTAATTATGGTTTTGACAATTGGGATTTGCAGCCATTTTTCCAGGGACCGGCTTGTGAAGATTATTTGGCTTATTTTGCGGCCGTTCAGGAGCGAGTGGAGGAATTACTTAGCTTTGGAGCGGCTCCTCAAAGTTTGGAAGAGCTAAGCGCTTTTATCTTGGCTTTTGAAGAGCTCCAGGCCCGCTTGCAGCATCTAACCGTTTATATAGAATGTGTGCGCTCTGAAGATATAACTAATGAAGTTAATGCTCAGGCTCAGAGCCAATTGGAAGAACTGGGAGCTCGTTTCCGCCAGATTGAAGTACGTCTCTTAGCTTCTTTGCGTCAACTCAATGAAGAGCAATTTAAACAACTGTGCTCTGATCCCAAGATGGCTGGGGCTGAATATCAGTTGGAGCGCCTGCGCCACAGTGCTTTGCACAGTATGGATCCCCAATTGGAAAATTTGGCAGCCGAATTAGATTTAACCGGTTTTAAAGCTTGGGAAAACTTATACGAAAATATTGCCGGCTCACTCAATTTTGAAATTACTAATAGCCAAGGCCAAAAGCGTCAAGTTCCCATGAGTTTGAAGGTTAGCTTGATGGAAGAAGCGGATCGTCAAGTTAGGACTAGCACTTTAGCGGCATCGAATAAAGCTTGGGAAGGGGTGGCCCAGGCTGTCGGTGCCGCTTTAAATAATATTGCTGGCTGCCGCTTAAAGTTGCAAGCTCGGCGCGGCTACAAACATTTTCTAGAAGAAGCCGCCTTTGATTCTGGTTTGCAACGCTCGACTTTAGAGAAGATGATCGATACGGTGCTTAAACATGCCGAATTGCCCCGCCGCTATTTGCGTTTAAAGGCTAAATTGCTAGGCTTAGAGCGTCTCGGTTTCCAAGATTTGGGGGCTCCGGTAGATTTTGCTGCCTATTTACATGAAGCTAAGTCGGCTAAACAAAAAACTTACACTTGGCAAGAAGCTGGCCAAGTAATAGTTAAAGCTTTTAATCGTTTTGATCCAGCCTTTGGCCAATTTGCTCGTCAAGCTTTAGATAACCATTGGGTAGAATCGGAAGTACGCGAAGGCAAGCGGCCCGGCGGTTTTTGCACCTCTTCTATTTTGCTGGGCCAGTCGCGTATCTTTATGACCTTCCAAGGCAATTTAGGCGACGTCTTTACTTTAGCTCACGAGTTAGGCCACGCTTACCACGAATATTTAATGGACGGCTTGCGCCCTTGGGCTCACAATTATCCTATGACGCTGGCCGAAACGGCTTCTACCTTTGCTGAAGCTTTGTTAAGTGACTATTTGCTGGCCCAGCCTGGGTTGAGCCGCTGGGAAAAATTAAGTATGTATCAGCGCCGCCTCGACGATGCAGCCAGCTATTTGCTTAATATCGTTATGCGCTACTTGTTTGAATGCTCTTTTTACGAGAAGCGTCCTAGTAAATTATTCTCCTCTTCTGAGCTCTGCCAATTAATGGAAGCAACCCAAAAGCAAGTTTATGGCGACTCTTTAGATGAAAAAGAACTCGATCTTTGGTTCTGGGCTTCCAAAGGCCATTTCTATATTACGGAAATAAGTTTTTATAACTTCCCTTATATCTTCGGTTATCTCTTTAGCATGGGTATTTACGCTCAAGCCCTTAAGCAAGGCCCAGACTTCTTACCCATCTTTACTAAGTTGTTGCGTTTAACTGGCAGCGCCTCTTGTGAAGATACAGCTCGCCTCGGTTTAGGGGCTAATTTAACTGACAGTAGCTTCTGGGAAAGCTCTTTAAGTATAATAAAACGCGATTTTGCAGCATTTGAAGAGCTTCTCAACTCGTGATAGAATACTTAAAGGTATTTTAGTTTTGTTTCAATTATAATATTGCACTAAGGCGAGCCTATTTTGGGGCTCGCTAAGGAGTTCGTTTTGGATAAAAAGCCTGTCACCATTTTAGTTGTCGCCAGCTACTTCAAAGGCAACCGTTTTATGGAAGAGTGTTATAAAGAAGGTTGCCAAGTCTACTTATTAACTAAACTTAGCTTTAAAGATGAGCCGTGGGCCCGGCAATACTTAAAAGACGTCTTCTATATGCCCGAATTTACCAGCCGCCAAGAAGTTATCAATGCTGTCTCTTATTTGGCTCGCCATATCGTCTTCGATCGTATTATTCCTATGGACGATTACGATGTAGAGCTGGTAGCTTCTCTGCGCGAGCATTTGCGCATTCCCGGCATGGGAGATACTACGGCTCGCTACTTCCGCGATAAGTTAGCTATGCGCGTCCAGGCTCGCGACGAACATATTCGCTGCCCTCGTTTCGAGCATGTCTTAAATTATGACAAGCTGGACAAATTTATGAAAGAAGTTCCTGGCCCCTGGTTTTTGAAGCCTCGCTCTGAAGCTGGCGCTGTAGGAATTAAAAAGATCAACAATCCTCAAGAGCTCTGGGATACGATTAGCCAATTAGGCGACGAGCAGAGCCATCGCTTATTGGAAGAATATATTCCCGGTTCCGTTTATCATGTAGATTCTATCGTTTGGAATGGCAAGATCGTTTTCTCTAATGTCTCTCGCTATGTCAAACCTCCTTTCGATATTTGGAACTTTGGCGGTGTCTTCTGTACTCGTACTTTGCCTCAAGGTTTTGAAGAAGAGCCGGAAGTAGCCCAAATGAATCGCCAGATCGTCAAAGCTATGAAGTTGGTACGTGGCGTTACTCACGCAGAATTTATCCGCTCTTCTAAAGATGGCCAGGTCTATTTCTTAGAAATAGCCGCTCGTGTAGGTGGAGCCAATATCGATATGATGGTAGAGGCGGCTACCGGTATCAACTTATGGCAAGAGTGGGCTCGCCTGGAGTTAGCTTGCGCTCGCGGTGAAGAATATACTGTGCCTGAGCGTCGTTACGATAGCGCTTCTCTAATGGTTTCGCTCTCTCGTCAGGCTAAACCCGATACTTCTGCTTATAACGATCCTGAAATAGCTTGGCGTATGGATAAAGATCATCACGTCGGTATGGTACTTAAGAGCCCCAGCTTTAATCGCATTACCGAGCTTACCAATTCTTATATGGAGCGTATGCGCCGCGATTATATGGCTATAGAGCCACCCAAACAGACGGCTGACTAAAGAACTTAGCTATTTTTAGTCAAAACCACAACAAAAATGGTTCGATTAAAATTTTAACCGAACCATTTTTTTATTTTCTAGTATTTTTTTCCGTCTTCTATCTTAGCTAGAGTTTAGCGCTCTTCTAAAAGCTGCTGGTAATACTCTGGCAATTGTAAAAGGCTATCTAGTTGTAAATCAGCTATAGCAAATTTTCTATTATTGCGCAAAGCTCTTTCTGGAATAGCCACACAAGCCATGCGGGCCGCTTTGGCTGCGATTACTCCATTGATAGAGTCTTCAACAGCCAAGCAATCGATAGGCTCGACATTAAGCAATTTGGCAGTATTGATATAGACCGCTGGATGGGGTTTGCCATAAGGCTCTTTTTCGGCTGAACATGTTATTTCAAAGAGGCCTTGAAGCTTGAGAGCTTCTAAAACGGCTTCAATAAGCATAACTGAAGAAGACGAAGCTAAAGCCAAGCGCAAATGCTGTTCTTCTTTTAAAAAGTGCAAAGCTTCAAGTACTCCTGGCAGTCTAGTACCTTTTTCTTTAACTAATTGGGCTACGCGCAATTGAATTTTTTCAGCTATTTTAGCACAACTTGGACTGTCCCAAGGTTTCTGACTATGGCGATAAACAACTAATTCATCTATGCGTACTCCCATAGTTTCCATGCAATCTTCTTCAGTAAGATTGAGACCGACAGTAGCAAAAATTTCTCGCTCGGCTTGGCGCCAAAAAGGCTCGGAGTCTAGAAGGACTCCGTCCATATCAAAGATACAAGCTTTAAAAGGTTTAGGTGAGTTAACTGGCATAACGGGCGGCCTTTTCGTTAGGTAGACAACTTGTCCCCCTAGGGAGTATCCCTTTTCTATTTTTGCTTGTCTTTTTGTTTAATTTAGCTATAATGGGGGGCCACATTCTTAATCTCAAGGTTGATGTTCGCACTTTTACAAGGCTCTTCCACCGCGCCAAAGGCGTTCGGTTTCTGCCTACTACGGTCGAAACGGTTTATATTTATGAGTTCAAACCCTAAACAAGTTGATAGCGAAAAATCAAAATCCAGCACCTTTTGGAACCAACGTACTGCCGATTTAACGATGATCTGTATATCTATGGCTTGGGGGACTTCCTACCTCTTTATGAAGCTGGGGTTGGGAGTTTTGCCTCCTTTTACCGTGTTGGCTTTGCGCTTTTGTATCGCTTTTTTCATAGTGGCCGCCATATTTTTTAAGCACCTCAACCATACTTGGCATACTATCGGCAACGGAGCTCTGTTGGGAATACTTACCTACGGTATGTGCGCTTTACTTATTTTAGGCTTAAAAACTACTACAGCTTCCAATGCTGGCTTCTTGACCAGCACGGCTGTCGTTATGGTACCTATCTTTCATGCTTTTCTGGTAAGAAAATTGCCTGATTTTTCAGTAGTAATAGGCACGGTTCTTACTACTGTGGGCATTAGTTGCTTAACTTTGCAACAATCGTTGGTCTTTCATAGTGGAGACATACTCTGTTTTATAGGAGCAATTATTTACGCTATTTATATTATTTTAACCGATAAGCTCAGTAAACAAGACGATGGTTTACTTTTGGGCGTTTGGCAAATTGGCTTTGCTGGCCTTTATTCGGCGGTAAGTGCTTTAATTTTTGAAACTCCCTCTCTGCCTTCAAGTACCGTAGGTTGGGTGGCCGTTTTAGGTTTGGCCGTGTTGGGTAGTGCCTTTGCTTTTATAGCTCAACCTGTAGCCCAAAAATATACCACCCCAGAACATACCGGAGTGCTTTTCTCATTAGAACCAGTATTTGCGGCGATCTTTGCCTTTATTTTTTTGCATGAAACTATGTCTGGTCGCGGCTATTTGGGAGTGCTTTTGGTTATGGCTGGCGTTTTGACCGTCTCCTTAAGAGCTAAGAAGCGAAAAGAACAGACGGTAAATAGCTAATTTTTTATACAAAAAAGCACAACATTTTTTGACAAGAAAAGCGCTCTTAGCTTACCTATAAGGGCACAGCCTAGAGCGCTTTGGGCATTTATCCAGCTTAAATAGCTATTGCTATAGGGAATAGCTGGAGCTTAATAACTACCATCCGGGAGGAGGGCCACCGGGACCACCTGGACCACCTGGGCCAGGCCCCCAAGGATCGCGATGGTGAGGAGGGCCGCCGGGGCCAGGCCCCCAAGGACCACGGTGGTGAGGAGGGCCGCCAGGTCCAGGACCCCAAGGGCCATGATGGTGAGGGCCACCACGTGGAGGAGGCGGAGGGAAGAGGTCGCCGGGACGCCACCCAGGAGGGTGGGGGAATAGATCGCCGGGACGACGGGTTGGAGTTGGAGGAGTGGGGAAAGGACTAAAAAAGTTGGCACTGACAGTATTTTCTGTAGCTTTGGAGGCAGCGCTAGAAACTGCAGCAGCTCCTAAGCCTACGGCAGCTCCGCCAACGGCGGCTTTACCCAAGCTGCTGTACAGATTAGAAGCTTCGGCACTGCTGAAGCCGTTGTATCGTTGAGCTGCTTGAGCTTGTTTGGCCATCTTGTTTTTATCGATAGCGCTGCCAACTTTAGAACCGATACCGCCACCTAAAATAGAGCCGAGTAAACCGCCGCCCATCATACCTAAGGGGCCGCCCAACCTCATGCCTAGGCCTGTACCGAGCATACCGCCGATACCTTGGCCCACGATAGAACCGGCAAAACCACCCATACCAAAACTGGCGGCTGGATTGTGGGCTCCGTTAATAGGTATACAACTATCTAAAGATGCAGCCATAATCGGGACGCCGACTACAGCTCCGGCTAAGCCGGCGAGCCCCAACATTAAGGGGGCAGCCATACCGGGGGCAAATATCGATCCTGGGCCTAGAGGGCCACCGAAAAGACTAGGGCCACCGAACGGGGGGGGACCACCAAAGGGGCCAGGGCCTCCGAAAGGAATGCCAGGAGTGAACATACTAGAACCTCCGTTAAAAATGTCTCCCCTGATGATAGCATATATTGCTAAAGTATGGAGCGCTTTAATGTGAACATTTTGGGTAAATATAAAGATAAGCTAAAAAAGCTGCCCTTTTTATAGGATAAATTTCACTTACACTATGAAAAAATGGGCAGCTCAATCTTCTGGAGAAAAGAATGGCCAAAATTAGTTAGGTAAAAGAACTAGGCCGAAATCTTTCAGCTCGTAGATTACTTTTCCGTCAGCTTGCAAGAAACCGTCGGCCTTTATATAGGGATTGGGCTCTAAGCCGATCTTTGTAATATCTGCTCTAACGGTAGTCTCTTGGTTAGTCTGTATAACTTGGCCTCGGTAGAGCCACTGGTGGGTACTGTTAGGCAAAATGGCTGAGAAGTGATGGCTATTTTTTAGATTGGGCCACAACTTCAAGGCAGCGGCTTTAAGAGCTTGAATAAAAGCTTCCAAACCTAACGATCCTGGCATAACCGGATCTTGGAAGAAGTGAGCTTTAAAGAACCACTCTTGGGGATCGATCTTCTTTTGGCCAATAAGAGCGCCCAGTTGGTGGCTACCGCCTTGCTGATACCAACTATATTTATCGAGCATAAGTAAAGACTTGCCAGGCATGGCCAAAGAAGAGTCTTGGGTATTGCTACTGTCTTCGGGGGTAAAAGGAGCTAGTTGGGGCAAAATTTCCCAAGGCCCTTCCTGTTGGGGATACCAGATACGTTTATCGGCTCCGCGTACCCCTACTTGGTCGGCTAAAGCCTTTTCGGTAAAGAAGCCAAAAGTAGTTTGGCCTTCGTAAATAGTGCGTCCTTGTTGGCCAAGCCACATATCAAAATCTTGGATAATCAGGCCGCCAGCTTCGGACGATTTAGTCATACGCACCTTTATAGTGACAGTACCAGTTTGCGGGGTGATCTCTTCATACAGGCGTGAAGAGCCACCTAAGTTGCGATAATGCAAATTCTCTTGGCTGTGCATAGAAGAACCAGCGTAACTGGAGACCCAACCGCAAACTTGTAAAGCTATCTCATTAAGGATACAGAAGGGCATATTGCCAGTATGGCCGGCCTTAAAGTACCAAGCATCGGTAGGAATATCGTATTGGGCTTCAACCCAACCGCCGGGGACAGCCTTAAGGAAAGGATGATCGGCGCTGACAATACGACTGACAAACTGATAAGGCGCTCCTGGCAGGCGAGCGATAAAGCGTGAATCAAATGGGGCAAACTCAGGACCGAAAGCTAAAGAAGGGCGGCCTACGGCAAATTGCCTGAATTGCTCTTCATTGAAGATGGCTGGCTTAATAGGATCACCTAAATGATGGGAAGGAGCAGCCGCTTGGGCTTGAGGTCGGCGCGAATGCCACAACTCTTCCAATTCTTGGCCGGTGGTTCCGGTAAGCTGCATAGAGACATTTTCGAAGCCTACTACGCGCTTATTGTCAGCATACATAATGGCATCGGCAATTACATAAGGCTGAGGGTTGTAGCCCATCTCTTTAATCTCTACTTGATAACGTACCGTCTTAGTAGTTTGCAAAACTGGACCACGACATTTAAGTACGGCTTTTACCCCTACGACCGGCTCGTAAGCGATCTTATCTTTTTCACCAACCCAACCCAAGCGAGCCAACAAGAAACGCAAAGCGTGAGCGCAGCATTCGTACATTAAAGTGCCGGGCATAACCATGTCGTCGACAAAGTGACAAGTTAAATACCAATCTTCAGGATGGACATCAGCTTCAGCTACAACTTTACCTAAGCCCCAACGTCCGCCGAAAGGATCACACTCGGGAATGCGGTGGATTAAACGCAACAAATGAGAGGAAGGCAGACTGATAGGATCTTTTAAAGCTAATCCGGCAAAGTCTTGGCCAAAACAAGCTTCTAAATCGCCGCGACGTAAGGCTTCAACTTGCTCGAAATTGTAACTACCAGCACTTAAAGGCACTAAGTCCTTCATATTGGGAGCTTTTTTGCCCTGTTTGGGACGTAAGTTCTCTTCAGTTAAGACCAGGCCGCCGTTATTGCGTATCTCTTGGGCAGTGAAGAAACCGGCACAGCCATTGCGCATAGTTAAAAAGATCTGGTTATCGATCGTCCCTTCGTATTCGAAGAAGAAAAGCCAAGTGTCGCCCTGGTTGATAAAACGTTTAATACGAATATCGTAATGGATAGTTTCTCCCGGCTGAGGCAAACCGCGATGGAAGGTGACATTGGCGTCTAAGAGGCGATAAACGCGCTTGCCTTGAGCTTT
Source organism: uncultured bacterium (assembly GCA_934644775.1). Classification (GTDB taxonomy): domain Bacteria; phylum Vulcanimicrobiota; class Xenobia; order Xenobiales; family Xenobiaceae; genus Bruticola. The sequence continues at coordinate 66,445 of CAKUDB010000002.1, forward strand.
AAAGTCGATCCCTAACCAACTGCAGAGGAAAAGATCGGCTTGACCAGCTTCGACAGAAATAAAGACGGGAGCTCGGTTGCCGTCTAAATACCACATGCCTGGCACTACGTCGTGCTCAGTGACAACACGGCCCGAGCCTAAAGAGAGTGCTTCTCCCTCTACCGAAAGGATGCGATCTACTAACATAAGGGGCTCGGCAGGCAAGCGCACACGGGTAGAATAATTGTCGATAGGAGCAAACTTTTCGCCCAAAACTTTGCCTATCTTGCCTATCGCAAATTCTAAACATTGATCTCTATCTAAAAAGACCTTTTGACCGGGCTTAGCTAAAGAGGGTTTGCCTCCACAAATGTAGCCGTCTGAAGTGGTAAATTCGACACCGTGAAGTTTGGTTGTGTAAGTATGGGTGGTGCTGCTAGATTTGGCTGGGAATACTGGGACTGGAATTGTCGATTTTGTCTGGGCAGCAGGAGCTTCGAGTTTAGCGGCCCACTCGTTTTGGGGAAGGGTCGACAACCGTTTAATTAAAAGGCTCTGGCGCTCCATTAAGGAAGCTATAGCTTGAGAGCTATCTTTGACAAAGTCGAGCCAACGGGAGTGGTTTTGCTGGGAAGATTGGCCTACTTCTACTAAAATATGCTCCAGTTGGTCTATTGTTGTAGAAGAAACAGTAGAACTAATGGGAGAGGCGTCCTTAGGTTCTACAGTTGTTAGGGCAGCAACTACAGAAACGGGCTTTTGAGGAATAGATACGGTTGCTAAATTGGTTGGAGAACTGGCAAGAGGAGTAACCGACTTAGGAGAAGATAAAATTTCCATTTTTTCTAAGATAGAAGGAGCAGTTGGGGGCAACTTAGGCATAGGTGGATCGAAAGATGGTCTACCTAAACAAATATCGAGGGTTTTAGCTTTCGTTTGGCTTGGGGGCAGGGGCTCGGCTGGGAAAAGCTTTCCTAAGTCGGGACGCAAGCCTTGGCTGATAGCTCCGGCCAGTAGACACTCTAAAGAGGCCAATTCAGCTTTGCCTCTATTGCTTAAACTGATGGCAAAGTGCGGCTTATCGGCCAAAATGCTGTTAATCATACGGCTGCAAGCGGCACCGGGGCCCATCTCCAGGAAGAGGCGCACTCCGTCTTGCCAAGCTTGGCGAATAGTTTTTGTATAATCGAAGCCAAAGCGACCGTGGGCTACAATAGAATCGGCAATCTTTTCCGAAGTTAAATTGTAGGAGCAATGGTAGTAGCCACTATAAAAATCGATCCCTGGAGGAGGAGTACAGGGAAGGTGGTGCATATCCCAATATTCTTGGGCTACCGGATCTAAACAATCGCAATGTACTGTATCTACACCACTAACTAAAATAGCTTTAGTCTGTAATTGGGCGCAGAGGGTGGCGACAGCTTGGCGAGTGCCGCCGACAACACATTCATTATCAGTATTGACAATGAGTAAACGCACTTTGGAATTAGATTGTATAGCTTCTTTTACCTGGGCGGCGGGAACTCGGATAAGACCGACCGTCCATTCGAAAGGACTGCCTGAAGGGATATTCCAAGCTCGTCGAGCGGCCAGACAAGGGCCGGAAAGTTGCTCCCGGAACAGGTTGGAGCCTTCCATGCGTTTATACATTAAATCGCGTTCCGGCCAAGCTCTTAGAGCAAATAAAGCGGCCGATTCACCTAAGCTATAGCCTATAGCCGCTTGAGGCTCTATACCTAAGTAGCGGACTATATCGGTAGAGAGCATGGCGAAGGTAACTTGGCTAAACATCATCTTGTGAGTATCGGAAGCCAAGTTCTTGAGAGAATCGTGTTGCCAGCCTTCTTGCCAACTCAAGCGGTAAGGCTGATTCCAGCGAGCCATAAATTCGTCGGCCATATAAAGATTCTCTCGCTCGAAACGATCCATGAGGGCCGGAAATTGTAAAGCCAGTTGGCGGCCTAAGCCGAGGAAATTGGCTCCTGAGCCTGGATAGACGAAAGCTACTTTGCCATGCTCGGCTAAGGGGGTAGGAGTATAAAATATAGAGTGGTTGGCCAGAGCTTTGTCGGCATAGTCCTCTAAATGTTTTAAGGCTAGCTTGAGGCGGATTTGGAATTCGTTCCAAGGCTCTTCGGTAGTTAAATCGATAACAAAAGCCATAGCCAATTTTTGCTTAGTGTCTTGGCGTTGCCACCAAGAAGCGCCCAATTTAAGCAAGGCTTCATCTGCCGGAAGGCCGCTCTCTCTAACAGAGTCGGCTTCTTGTTGCAATTGTAGCAATTGGGTTTTGAGATCTTGTACTTGAGTGGCTAAAGAAGCAAAGATAACCGCTTGAGCCGGTTCAATTGCCTTATTCTGGCTTACATAATCTTGGGCGGGCGCTTCTTCCAAAATGGAAGCCCAAATATGTTCAGGATGAGCTGTGCCCATTACGGCAACACAACGGGCTCCTTCAGCTCGATTGTGGAACCAAAAAGAGGGCTTTCTATGGACGCACAAACGGCTGCCTAATTCGGTAAGCCCGGCGCTAGGTTGTATATATTCAGGGGTAGCCGGTAAAATATGGCGATCTAAACATAGAGCCATTTTGGCTACGGAGGCTAAAGCTGAAGAGGCTCCGCATTTGCCTATTATATTGCTGACCGAGCCTACAGAAAGGGGCAGGCTTCCCTGATTGAGGCTATGGTTTAGTTGCTTTAAAGTTTGGGCTTGGCTAGGCTCGGTCAGTAAGTTGCCGTTGCTAAACTCCAAATAGCTAAGCTTTTCCGGCTTTATTTGGGCTTGGCTACAAGCTTGCTCTAAGGCTGTCGGGGCAGCTGGCTGCTCTTCGTTTCCGCCTTGGCTATTTTCAGCTTGGCCAAAACCTTTAAGTAAACAGTAAATATGGTCGCGGTCACGCTGGGCCTGGCTCAAGCGCTTCAAAACTAAACAGCAGGCCCCTTCGCCGTAACCGTCAATTTGGCCATCAAAATGGGAGTGGGCTTGACGCACGTCGCCTTGTAAATCGATAGCCCCTACCAGAGCTAAATCTAAATCACCCCTTTGTAAAGCTTGTACTCCTAATTTTAACGCTGTAAAGCCGGAAACTTCTTGGGCTGAAACTGTGAAAGAACAACCACCAAATTGAAACTCGCGAGCAAGTCGGCTGGCGGCAATGCTGCCCAAAGCTCCCATAGTTCGGGTGGAATCTAAGGGCTTAGAAATCTCTTCTTGGAGCTCTTTAAGCCAAGCTTCAGCTTCTTGAGCGGTTAAATTCAAAGCTTGGGCCAGCTGTTGGACTTTATTCTCCAATTGCCAGCGCAAGTTAAAATTGGTGGAATTTAAGTCTAAAGCTATGCCTATAAAGGCAGCCGCTTGGTTGCGCCGTTGGCGTAGGGGTTGTTTAGCGTCGAGCATAGCTTGAGAAGCGACGTTTAATAATAGGGATTGTTGGGGCAAAATATTGGGAATATCGGTAGGCGGGATACGAAATTGGCCTAGAGGTATAGATACTTTCTCAATATAGGCTTGGCGGGCACCTGATTGGGCAACTTCACTTTCAGCCACGCCTTGCCAACGATCCTTAGGTAAATCGGTTAAGGCCGAAAGGCCGTTAAAAATAGCTTTTCTAAATTCCTCAGTCTTATCTAAAGAGCCAAAATGGCAGGCCAGACCAACGACGGCCACACTTTCGGCTGCCGATTCAGAGTCGATCTTATTTAAGTTGTCATTGGAACTATGGCTAGTAGGAGCAACTGGGGCTAAGGGATCGTATTCTTCTAAAATAAGGTGAGCATTGATGCCACCAAAACCAAAACCGCTTACCGCTGCTCGGCGAGGACGATTAGCCTGCTTAGGCCAAACTACCTCTTTATTCTCTACGCGGAAATGGCTGCTAGCTAAAGGTAAGCCGGGCGTAGCAAAATTGACTTGAGGAGTAATTAGTCCTTTTTGCATATTCAGCAAGACTCTAATTAGTCCAGCCGAGCCAGCGGCCGTAAGTAAATGGCCAATCATAGATTTAACGGAGCGCAATTGGCACACACTACCCTCAGGAGCACCTTGCCACAGAGTTTGCAAGCTGTCAAATTCTACTTTGTCTCCTACTGGAGTGCCCGTACCGTGGCATTCGATTAAATCTATATCCCAAGGTTGCAAACCGCTGGCGGTATAAGCTTGGCGTAAGCTGCGAATTTGCCCTTCGCTGGAAGGGGCTACTAAGCTGCCTTCAATATCATTGGATAGGCCCACACCTTTAATAAGGCCATAGATCTTGTCGCCTTGGGATAATGCGTCTTCCAAACGTTTGAGTACTACTAAACCGCAGCCTTCGCCTACCATTAAGCCGTCGGCCTTAGCATCAAAAGGAGAACATTTACCGCTTGGCGAGAGGGCTCGCAAAGCCGAAAAACCCATTTGGGTATAGAGACAATCGGGACGGGAAAGGCCTCCAGCCACCATAGCTTCGGCTCGGTAAGCTCGCAATTCGTCGCAAGCTAAGGCCACAGCTACCAAAGAGCTGGCACAAGCGGCGTCTAAAGTGTAACCGCCTAGGCCTAGGCCTAATCGACTAGCTATTAACTGAGCTGGTAAGCCGACTGGAGAAGTGTTGGCAGCGGTTGTGGCTTGGTCAGCTGGTACGGCCGGTCTGTCGGCAGCGGCTAAATTTAAGGCAGCCTTCTTTTGGGGAAAGGCAGCTGCCAATTTATGGCGCAAACGTTTTTCGAAGTCGCTACCCAAAATAGCTTCGCTAAGGGCAGAAGTGGTATCGGTAGGTAAAGCGATAGCTGCCATTACTACACCAGTATGGCGTCTATCTATATAAGAGCAATCCTGGAGCGCTTGTTTGGCGGTACTTAAGCTCAAGGTAAATAGAGGATCGCTCCCTTGAGGCAAGCCCTCTTCCTCGGGAGTAGGAAGATTATGCAAATAATAACCACGCAAGCAGCGCAAAGCGTCGGCCTGGGGAGTTTTACTAAGGTGTTTTTGGGGCTCTATGGGCCAACGATCAGCTCCTGGCTGCTCAGAAAGATCCTTAGCTTCTTTAAGGCGCTGCCAATATTCTTGGACATTAGCGGCTCCGGGAAAATGAAGGCCCAGGCCGACTATGGCTATATCTGTATTACGTGCTGCCATTTTTTTATAACCTATATCTAAAAGCTCAAAATGCTAATCTATAATTTATTGCTGCGGAAAGATTGGGCTAGCGTAGGGCTCATAACCCAGCGCACGTCTTGCCATTGAGCCAAAACTCTGCCCTCTTCGTCTACTACAAAGACGTCGCCGCACATCTGACTCTCACCCACTTCTTTAGGATAGAGTAAAATTTGCGCTTGGGCAGGGAATTTGTCTACATACTGACGATAGCTGCCGCCGAACATAGGCAAAGAACAAAGGCCGCGCTCAGCTCCGCTCCATAATAAACCGCTTTGTAAAGCACAATCGAGGAAAAGCGGATTGGTAATGGGCTTCTCTTGAGGATGATTGAGCAAAGCCTGGCCCCTATCTTCTACATTGGCAGCCAATCCGTCTTTATTACAAGAACGCACTTTATTTATGCCGCGCAGCTTGGGGCCGTGGAATAAATACTTATCGTAAGCTTCCGGCATAGTGTAAGGATAGTCATTCTCCTTCAGAGGCTGGCGGCTATGCTTTTTTAAGGGCTTGGCTTGGCGCTGAGAGGTTAAAACGGCTACACCTTCCACACACTTAACTGGACTAGTGCCTGGTTTATAATGCTCGATAGCAAAAGAGACCAATAACTCCGGATCGATAGCTTCAACTTTTTGAATAATGATGGCTATATCTGTATCTGCAATACTTTTGCCAGGTTTGTTGTATTCCTCACCTCGCGGCAATGTAACCGGTTTAAGGACTCGCAAATTGTCGCATCCTAAGAAACGGTACTCAGGGAAGTATTTATGGCAAGCTTGGGCTGCCAGTTCGACCATTAAGGCGGTAGGCATAACGGAATGGCCGCCTAAAACGTGATCTTCCAAAAGTGGATAGTGTTTCGCATTTAGGGTTCGGCTGTAAGGGTCGCTTTGAGTGCGTTGAGCCCAATTAGCAGAGAGTTCGTCGGTGTCTACCGAAGATACGTGATTTTGAGGGTGGACGGGCTGGGGGCCCGTCAGGGCAAAAGGGCGCTCTAATTCCTTAGCTTCTTCGTCTTTATCCAGACCCAAAGACTGGGCTAAAGGACTTACTTGGGGACTATCTTTGGCATTTGAGGCTGTCTCCGCTTCGGTTTCTGACGGGGGCTCTTCGTGGGGTACATCAAAACCTGCGCCCATAATAAGCTCGCAAGCCTGGTCGTGACCAGCTAAAATTTCTGCCGTCAAAGCTCTGGCTCCGCGCTGGCGCTCGATAACCTCTACGCCGAGTTGCTCAAACTTACGTTTGAGACTTGCGTCGACCATGCCGCCTTCCCAAGGGCCCCAGCCCATAGCATTAAAGCGAGTCTTGGGATACAAACTGCTGGCCGCGTAGGTAAATTTATTCATTACTTCGTTGGCCATAGCATAATCGGCTTGGCCGGGACGACCGAATCTAGCCGACACGGAAGAGAAGGTCAGCACAAATTGCAAAGGCTCATCTTTTAGAGCCTGCATAAAATTGTATAAGCCGTTGACTTTAGTATCGAAGACTACATTAAATTGCTCGTCAGTCTTGTCGCAAATGTAACGATCGGCCAAAACTCCAGCGCCGTGAATTAAACCGACGATCGAGCCGTAGCGTTGGCCAATATCGGCTACAACTTGAGCTATTAAGCTATCGTCGCGCACATCTAAAGATATATATTCCACTTGCGAGCCTAAAGCTCTTATATCATTGATATTTTGAGCGATCTCTCGATTGACCAAAATGCGCCGACATTCTCCTTCAAGTTGTTTGGGAGAGAGACTCTTGCCACTTTGCTTAGATTGTTGATATAACAAAGTCTTTAAGTCTCGAGCCGTTTTGGCCGACTTAGTTTGCGACCATTCGGGGACAGGAAGGGGAGAACGCCCCACTAATACAAAGTTGAACTTACAATGCTGGGCCAGTAATTTGGCACAGTCGGCAGTTACGCCGCGAGCTCCGCCGGTGACAATAATCGTAGAGCCTGGAGCTGGCAAGCTTACTTTAGTTAAGTCCAACTTCTCTTCGCGTAAGACTGGAATGCGCCGCCTATTATGGCGATCTATACCCACTTCGTTGCTGCCTTCTACCATAAGTTCGGCCAAGATCTGGGTAGCGATATGGCCAGGATCGTCGTCTACACAAAAATCGAAGGAGCGACTGCGCAAGTGAGGATATTCTTGAGCTACCACTTTGGCCAGTCCGTGTAAGCCGGCCTCGATAGGGTTGCTAGCTTCGTCGAAAGTGCCGAAGTGGCCATCCATACGGGTGACAGTTAAGAAGAAATCGGGTTTCTGGCCTAATTGTTTCCAAAGCTGACACTGTTGACGTACCAACTTAAAGCAATCTTTTAAGGCCTCTTCGGCAGCGCCACTTTTAAAGAAGAGATCGCCTGACTCGTAAAGAGGGAAACTGGGCATAATGGCTATTAAACCGGCCAACCTATCGGCCAGGCGGAGCTGTTGCTCAGTTAAAGGACGATCTTTAGCAATTAGGCAAGCTTGCAAGCCCAAACTTTGCATAGCCGAGCACAGAGCGGGAGCGATACAACCGTCGTCGGTTATAACATAAAGGCCTTGGGTATTTATTTCCACAGGCTTAGTGGGTGCAGGAGATTCTTCGTAATAGAGCTTCCTGCGCTTAAGCATTTGGCCATTAGGAGCTAAGCTACCACTTAAATCGAGTGTCACCGCCGACTTTGGCTCAGCTTCTGGGCTTGGGGCCAAGTTGTTCTCGACAGATGGGGCTATTGCAGCGCTTTCAGTTGGGGAGACTTCCAATTGGGTAGAGGGAGCAGCCCCAGCGCTGCTTGGGGGAGCGGCTTCGCCAGTTGAGTTTGGCTCAGTAACTGGCGCTGAAGTTAGCGCCGAATTGGCTTCATTTTTTTTTTCTTCCTCTAAAGATTGATCGTCTTGGGGAGGAGTGTCGGTTGGAGGAGTAGGCTGGTCGTCGCCACCTAAGCGTTGCAAAATGTCGCGCACAGTATGCAAAGAGCCTATTTCCTCGGGGCCGATAGAAGAGGCTGCGGGAATTATCTTTTGAATGGCCGCCAAGATCTCGACCCGCTTAATAGAGTCGATACCTAAGTCATTCTCTAAATCCATATCCACATTGAGCGTCTCCAGAGGATAACCGGTCATTTCAGCCACAATTTGCAGGACGGCTTTTTCTTGATCTACAGGCGCGAGTTGCTCGGAAGCGGCCATTTTTTCTTCAGCCTGACCTTGGGGGTGGTCTGAAGCTCCCAAACGATTGACAATATCGCGCAGAGTATGCAAAGAGCCAATCTCTTCAGGACTAATAGAGCTCGCTTGAGGCAATTGCTTTTGTACAGCCGCCAAGATCTCGACCCGCTTAATAGAATCGATCCCTAAATCGTTCTCTAAATCCATATCCAGATTTAAAGTTTCCAGCGGGTAGCCGGTCATTTCGGCCACAATTTTAATAATGGCTTCTTCGGCTGAAGTGGCACTGGGAATGGTCGTAGGCTCAGCTTTTACCTCTACTGCGGCGCTAGCGGTAGGAGCGAGTTTGTCAAGGATCTGACGTAAGGTGCGCAGAGAACCTATCTCCTCGGGCGCAACACTATTAGCGCCAGGTAATTGCTTCTGGATCGCGGCCAAGATTTCTACTCGCTTAATAGAGTCGACGCCTAAATCGTTTTCCAAATCCATATCCAGATTTAAAGTTTCTGTGGGGTAGCCAGTCGTTTCGGCTACGACATCGAGCAAAACTTTTTCTGGATTGAGGTTTTGGCTTGGCGATTCGTCAGCTGTTGGGGCCAAAATAGGAGAGACTGTGGCCGTAGAAACGCTCATTTTCTCGGCAATTTGGCGCAAAGTTTGCATAGAGCCGATCTCTTCGGGAGCAATGGCGGTAGCGTCGGGAAAACGCTTTTGCAAAGCGGCCAAAATTTCTACTCGCTTAATAGAGTCGATACCCAGATCGGTTTCCAGGTTCATGTCTAAATTGAGCATGTCGGCTGGATAGCCAGTCATTTCGGCTACGACGCCCAGAATGGCTGCGGTAAGATCGCCTCTTTGAATAGCTTCCTGAGGAGCTGCCAAATTAGGTTTTGATTCGCGCTTAGGGGCGATTGCCGACTTCTCTTCAGAAATGGGCTTGGGCAAAGGCTCTGCTGTAGAAAAAGCCGCCATTGCTTGGGCTATAGGTGTAGAGGGCTCGACGCTTTCAGGCTGTACCTGACTAGCTTGGGCAGTTGCACTTGGACTAACTGGCGGCTGGGCTACAGGTATAGCGGGCAAATTAAGCTCAAAATCGGGCCTAGAGGTACCAGCGCCCTTACTTAAGCTAAGTTGAGCCAAATTTTGCTGAGAAGCGATAATGCTTTGTAAAGTTTGCTGAATTTGGACTTGGCTGTCTAAGAAACGCAAGTGGGCGCTGGCCGTTTGCTGTTGCAGAGTCTGCATAGCTTCCAAACCAGTTTGGATAGTTTGGAAGGCCCGATTCAGCATAGAAATATCGCTTGCAGTAGGCCCAGCCGCTACCTTAGTCTTTTCGTCCTGTATAGTCTCCACTTGAGAAGCAGAACTAGACTGAGGTTGGGCGAGAGCACTTAACGGAACTGCCGTAGGGGCTGGCTTGGTGGTAGCAAGTGGGGCAGTTGGCTTCTCAAAAGCGGGAGTGGCGGAGTTAAGCGCAGTGTCTTGAGCCGGTTCGAAGGCAATTTCGCCTAATTGCGGCGGTGCCGAAGGATTTACAGTGGGATTGTCACTGATAAACTTGAGCGGCTGATAACCTTCCACCGGTTTAATAGGATCGCAAGAGGGAGTGGGAGCATGTTTACCTGGAGTGCGGTAGTTGGCACCGCAAATAGGCACGCTCATGCGTTTATGGCGAGGCTCTCTAACCGGCTCTTCCCACTTGTCCAGTTGGACTGGATACCCTAAAGCGGCCAACTGGGCTAAACTTTGAGCTAAGCATTGCAACTCTCCGCCGCCTTTGCGTCCGTCGGTAGCCAACATATGGTGAGCTTTGGCACCTAAGATCTTTTTTACCAAGCCGGTCAGCACAGTCTTGGGGCCCACTTCAATAAAGGTGCGGAAGCCGTCAGCATACATATTTTCGATAATATCGATAAAGCGCACGGAACTTACCAATTGTTCGCCCAGAATACGGCGCAAAGCTTCGGTATCGGCGGCATAGGTTTGGCCAGTAACGTCGGCATAGACAGGAATTTGCGGAATGCCCATTTCCGTTTCCTGGAGCGCTTGGCAAAAAGGCTCTTGGGCTGTAGCCATAAGCGAACTGTGGAAGGCTGCCGATACTTGCAAACGGCGAGCAGTGAGGCGCTTAGATCTGCATAACTCTTCAGCTTGGCTGACGGCTTCTTTAGAGCCGGAAATTACCCCTTGGGTAGGATGGTTGCGGTTAGCTAACACTAAGTCGCCGCCGACTTCTTGGACTATCTCTTCGATAGTGGCTAGAGGAGCGGAAACGGCCGCCATGGCCCCTCGACCGCCATCTCCTTTAGCCATAAGTGAGCCGCGCAAAGCCGAAAGGGTGAATAAGTCTACCTGAGAATAGACGCCGGCTTGTTGTAAAGCTACCAGTTCTCCGTAAGAGTGGCCGGCCATAGCCTGAGGCTCGACGCCGAAATGGCGCAAAATAGTCGCTATGGAAGATTCGACAGCTCCTAAACAAGGCTGCGCGGCTCTAGTATCGGTAATGGCCTGAGTATTGGCGGCCTCTTCACCTTCGACAAAACGCTTAATGGGGAAGATTAAACTAGCCGGATCTTGCTCGGGGGCTAAAGTGTTGTGAGCCGTTTCCAAAGCTTGCAAAGCCTCGGGGAAGATACTGAAGAAGTCGCGAGCCATGCCCACATATTGGCTGCCCTGACCGGGGAAGAGGAAGGCTATCTTGCCTAATTCACTTTGGGTATTGCCATAGAAAGAGCCGCTGGGAAGGGTAGCGCTAGTCTCTTTACCAGCTTCCAAAGCGTCGGCCAATTCGCTCAGTTTTTGGGTGTAATCGCTCGGGCCGCACACTAATAAAGCGCGTTCTGGCGCTTGGCTATCGAAGTGGCGACGAGACAAAGAGGCTTGGTAGGCACTTCCGTAGGCGGCGCAAGCGGCGGCGCTGCGGATATTGGCAATTAAATATTCGCGCTCTTGGGAGCTAAAAGCCCAAATTTGTACGGAGCCGTCCCAGGCTGGAGCAGTGCGCTTAGGATTATATTCTTCCAACACTACATGGAAGTTGCTGCCGCCAAAACCGAAGGAAGAGACGCCGCTGCGCCGCTTTTCACCTTCTTTTACTACCCAAGGTTTAGTTTGGGTACTTAGATAAAAAGGTGTCTCTTCGATAGCCAACTTGGGGTTGGGGCGGCTAATGTGTAATGTGGGCAAGATAACTTTGTGGAAAAGGGAAAGGCTGGCTTTGCAAAGGCTGGCAGCTCCGGCCGAAGCTTTGGTATGGCCGATTTGGGATTTAACTGTACCTAAAGCGCAAGAGTCTTCTTTTTTGACGTCTTTAAAGACTTTCTTTAAAGCATCGAACTCGACGACGTCGCCAACTTTGGTGCCAGTTCCGTGAGCTTCGATGACTCCGACAGTTTGGGGATCTACTTGGGCTTGGGCATAAGCGCGCTCTAGAGCCAAGCTTTGACCGGCGGCACTGGGAGCATAAATGGCCCCGGAGTTGCCGTCAGAAGAGGCCCCTAAGCCTTTAATAACGGCATAAATTCTATCGCCGTCTCTTTCAGCGTCGGCCAAGCGCTTTAGTACCAAGATACCTACACCTTCACCTAAAAGGGTACCGTCGGAATCTTCCGAGAAGGGGGCAATGTGGCCAGAATCGGAAAGAGCCGGAGTCTTGCTAAAGCAAGTAAACATAAAAATATCGTTGAAAGTATCGGTACCGCCAGTTAGAACCATGTCGGCTGCGCCCGCCCTAAGCTCAGATATAGCCAAATGGACGGCGGCCAAAGAACTGGCACAAGCTGCATCTACAGCACAGTTAGTACCATGTAAATCTAAGCGATTGGCAATACGTCCGGCTACTACGTTGCCCAATAGGCCGGGGAACGAATTTTCTTGCCAAGATACGTAAGAATCGGCAATACTGGCTACTACCTTTTCGGTGGTAGCTTTATCGATACCAGCTTCGGCTAAAGCTTTACGCCATCTAGGATGGCCCAAGCGAGCCCCTAAAGGAATGACCATCTCTAAAGCGCCAGTGACGCCCAAGATAACACTGGTAGAATCTTTGGGTACTTCTTTGCCACCTACACCATAGCCGGCGTCTTCTAAAGCAGCTTTAGCACCCACTAAACCGAGCAATTGGGAAGTATCTGTAGCTTCTAAAATGTTCGGCGGGATATTAAATTCGGTAGGATCGAAGGGGTAGGGCTCCAAGAATCCGCCAACTTTGGCATAGCACCGATCGGGACTGCTGTGATCTCCGTCGTATAAATCGTTTACCGACCAATGGGTTTCCGGAACTGGGCCGATACAATCGGTACCGGAGCGGAGAATCCGCCAAAAACTCTGGCGGCTGTCGGCTTTAGGAAATAGACATCCCATACCGATAATGGCAATGGGAATATTTTGGTTATTATTACAAGTAGAAGACACTACAAAGACTCCTATAACAGCGAAGCTAATTCTTGGAAGGGAAGAGGTTCAAAGGCGCTCCATTGAGCGGGGATTTCCACCCCTTGATTGGCGATTAAAGCAGCGCGGGTCAGAACACAGGCTCCGGCCATGATATTTAGGGCTGCCAAATCGGCGTGGCGCTCTTTTACGTTCTCTAGAAATGTTCCTTTGCACCATTGATTAAAGCTGCCCATAGAAGGGCCGCACCAAATCTGATAATCGACTTTCCGATCTGGCAAACCGGCGTTGGCCCAACGTGAAGCTTGGCCCAAATAAGAGCGGAATACCAGAGCCATCATATGTTTGGGATCGCTTTCTGCTTTAGCGATTTGGCGTGGATCGCGTTTAGCAAAAAAGGCTTTGGTACTTTGCCAAGCTTCGGCGAAGCTGGCCCGCAGCATAGTCTTTTCGATTTGCTCTTTGAGGGCGGCTGGCACTTCGTCGAAAGAGGCGTAGGTGCGGTAGATTTCATAAAGGCGCTTGGCTCGCACCGGGAACATAGTGCCCCACTTGAGTACCTGGACATTGACGCCCATCTCAAACATATCGGCGGCCGGGGCCATAGCCACATCGGCAGGAGAAGCTTTGGCTAGCATTTCCCTTACTATCTGGCTTGAGCCCGATTCTTGGCAAGCTTGATTGATCGAGCCAGTCATTACATAGGCTGCTCCCATGGCAAAAGAGGCTGCAGCCGCTTGGGGGGTGGCTATCCCTCCGGCCGCGCCGACGGGCACTTGCCAGCCGAAACGCTCTTGCATACGGTCGCGCAAGTTGATAATTGACGGCAATAAACCGAAGGCTGGGCGGTTATCGGTATGGCCGCCGCTGTCGGCTTCAGCAGTTAAGGCAGAAGCTGGAGGTACAAGGTGGGCCAATTCAGCTTCTTCGGCGCTTAGAGCCCCTTGAGCAACCAAAGCGTTAATCATTTCTGGCGGCGGCGGGGAGAGCAATTGGGCGGCCACTTCTAGCCTGGAAATTTTGGCAAAGACGTGGTGTGGCGTATAGATGGTGCCGTCAGAACGCCGTTTAAGGCCGCTGTATCGGTAATGGAGGAGAGCTGGTGTAAGGCCCAAAAAGGCCGAAGCTTCCAGGCACTGGATATTCTCGGCAATAAAAAGTTCGGCGATCTTCTTTTCTAGCTGCGGATCGGAGGGGCTGTGGATCAAATTAAGACCGTAGGGAAGCTGGCCCAGCTTATTTTTGAGAGAGTGTATATGTTTAACCACTTCGTCTAAGCTGAGGCCTGCCGAGCCAAAAAAGCCCATCATTCCCGATTTAGCCATAGCCAAGACTAAATCTTCAGAGGCAATGGCATTGGCCATAGATCCGCTTAGGCAAGCATAGCGCAAAGCGTAGGTGCGGCGAAATGATTCTTGGCCCAAAGTGTCGGGTGAGAGCGGCGGGGCTATGGCTAAAAGAGGTAGACTTCCTGCCGACGGAGCGGGCCCAAATTGGCAAGAGCCATTTCCGCATAGAGTAAAAGGGAGAGTTTTTCCCTGCCATACTGAAGGGGAAGATACGGCGAAGACGGGATTTTTTAAATTGCGCAAGACGGCAATGGGGTCTTGAGAGGCGGCATTGGGGCCGGGAGTCCAGCTGCCCACAGCTTTTATGCAGGAATTTGCCATATTGATATAGTTTGTATCCTTTTAGCCATTATAGAAAACGGCCAGTTTTTACCTAAAAAAGAGAAGGAGAACAGCTAAGCCGTTCTCTACCACAGTACCCCGCCTTATCAGATTCAGAAGCCGACAATTAAGGAGACTCTCCAGTAATTTACTTAAGTTTGGCTTAGGTGTCAAATTTTTGTCTATATACGGTTCGTTCCATTCTATCGGCTTTTTTAGGAGACAGCGAGGGGCAGCTTTAGGGTATAGAGCAGGAATCATCCGTGCCTAAGTGCAAATTTACCGCCATGATTACCCGCGAAACTTTAGCTAAATTTTTAAGATATTACGCTGTTGCTTATCGCCTAGAACACGATATCGACTGGGTGAAAGACGACGCTTCCTTCTGGAGTTACGAGTTAGCCGTCCAGCCTGATTCCAGGTCTAAACTTCCTGCTTTGCTGGAAGCTTTTCAGGGCCAAACCGTTGTGGCCAATGAATTTGCAGGCAGCGCCATCAACAAGGCTCCTTTCTATAAAATAGATACTATTGCGTCTCTTGAGGAGATGGTTGGTGCTTTAGAGGCCAAAGCCAAAGAGTTAATTGGATCTAAGTTCCAAATTCAAATTCTTATTTCTCATAAAGATAACGAGCTGAAGAATAATTTCAGCCGCGAGCAACAGTGGCAGTGGTTGATCTCTTCGCCGCGCATTTGCGAACTCTTTATTTTAGGTGAAATTACCGAAGAAGAGGGCGTCGTTTTTGACTCTTGCTACCACTCTTGCTATCAGTCCGATCACAACCGCGACATCAGCGAAGATCTGGCCGTAATTATCGGACAGTGGGAAAAAGTCTACAAAGAGATATCTTCGGCCTATATGGCACCTTTTAATGAGCAAGCTTTGCTCGATGTTCTAAAAGAAGAAAAATGGGGTGCCAGTCCCGGCGAGCATACTTACCCTTGCGAAAGCCAAGAAGAAGCGGACGAAATTTTCGATACTTGTCAGAAGTTGGGTATCTTCAAAGATAGGGAGATTACCAAAGAGAAGCATATCCTGCGCAGTAAACTTGGTTTAATAGAATTAGTAGATTTAGTTTATAGTCGCCGCTATGCTAGAGCTTACCAACTTTTTGGCAGTGAGGTTTTGCCCGAATAATATAGGGTTGGCTCTAGTTGCTGTACAATTTAAGTAGATATTGATAAGAGGCGGCACGGTTGTCAGGCAGTCGGTCGCCTATTTATTTTAGATAAAATAGATAAAAAGAGGAGTTGGACTAATGTCTCTTCCCAAGCAAAAGGTGAAAAGTTTCGTCTATTCATTGGCTTTTCTTATCGGAGCCGGTTTATGCTTAGCTAACGGTGGCGCTTGCAATAGCCCTAATTCTTCAGTCGAGCCTAAGCTAGCCGAACAGGGTACCTCCGCAGTGGAGCCCTCTGCTTCCAATAATTACAGACAGTTGGCTAAAGCCAATAAAGCTAAAAAGGCTATAAAAAATGGGGCATCACTTACTCAAGAAGAGAGTAGCCAGCCGTTTGATAAGCAAGTTATTACTCTAGCGACTTGGAATTTAGAAAACTTCTTTGATACTATCGACGATCCTTATAATGACGACGTCTTAACTGAAGCCGAGTATGGCGACAAACTTACTCGGGTTAGCTCTGTACTTCAAGAGGTAAATGCTGATATTGTAGGTATCGAAGAGATAGAAAACGCTCAAGTAATTGCTGATTTAAGTAAGCGCAGCGGTTATCCTTATTATGTGCTTATTCCCGGCAACGATCGGATTCGCGGTATCAACGTGGGGGTTCTTTCCAAAGTGCCGGTACGCAACGCAGTCTCCCATATTCAAGATCGCTTTACTCAAAAAGATGGCAAGCGCTCTTCCGTATTCTCTCGCGATTGCTTGGAAGTCCATTTTAAGCACAAGAGTAATTTCACCCTGTTGGTAAACCATTTTAAGAGTAAGCGCGGCGGTGCCAAAACGGACGCCAAGCGCATTGCTCAGTCTAATCGGGTCAAAGAGATCGCCCGCTCGCTGAGCTCTTATCCGGTAGCTATTTGTGGCGACTTAAATGACACGCCTGAAGCCAAAACTTTGCGTCCTTTGCTTAGTTGCAATTTCTTGACCGACGTGTTGGGCCATTTGCCCGAAGTAGAGCGGCGCAGCTTTTTTAATACGCGTTACCAGTCGGCTTTAGATTATATTTTGGTAAATAATAAATTGAAGCCCGCCGTCGTGCCCGGTAGTGCCAAAGTTTGTGCCGATATTCCCGAAATCGAAAAAGCTAGCGATCACCGTCCAGTTAAGGTCGTTCTAGATCTTAACAAGGTAAAATAAGTCGGCTACTTTAGATAGCTACTTTAATTCGTATATTTTTGCATATAAAACAATTTTTAGTCAGAAGCTGCACCGTTTTTTTTTGAGAGAAAGTGGCGCGGCTTTTGCCTATTTTTGACAGAAACTAAGGCAAAACAGAAAAATGGATATTTTTAGTAAATTTTGGTATAACAGTAAACAATTTATATTTAGAGCGACCTTTATCGTCTCTTTAGGAGTGTTATGCTCTTCTTCAGCTGGAGCAGATCCCGACAGATTGAGCCAAGCTGACCAGACTTATGGCTATATTGCTCAGAATCAGCCAGTAAAAGTTGATGATTATAACGATTCAGCTGCTGCCAAAAAACAAGTGCAGCGTTTAATTAAAGAGGTGCAGAGAACTAGAGGTTTGTCCTTTAAAGAGGCGGTTAATTGCCATTTTTGCACTCAAAAAGAGGCTGGCCGTTATTTGGTGGAAACTAATAAAAAGTTGGCCAAGCCTTATATGCAGGGCCGACGAGATCTTTTCTTCCATCATCTCGGACTTTTGGAAAAGGGCCAAAATTTTCAAAATTACTCTGATTTGCTTTATTCTGAGCAAGTACGCGGCCTTTACGATACGATCAATAAAGTTTTACTAGTTGTCACCGATATTTTGCAAGAGCCCAAGTTAGAGGGTATGTTAGGTAAGATCTTAAGCCAATTCAATATAGATTTAAGCGATTTATTATTGGTACACGAACTTTGCCATGCTTTACAAGACCAGAACTTCAATTTAGGCCCCAAACTTTTACAAGTTGAGGGTAATCTTGATAAAGAGTTAGCTCTGACGTCTGTGGCTGAGGGGGACGCTACTAGCACTATGTTCGATTATTTAGCTTCTTCTATGGGGTTAAGTGGAGATGCTGTCACCAAATATATAGTTGGCTCTCCTAAGCTTATCGAGAAAGGTATCAATCAATTTCCCCAATTAGAGCAAGCTCCCCTTATTGTCAAAGCTGTCACCCTTATGCCTTACCTGAGCGGTTTAGAATTTTGTCAAACGATCCAAGAACAGCAAGGGCTGAGCGGTCTCAACAAGGCTTTTACCGATCCTCCCGCCTCTACCGAGCATGTGCTCCATCCTTTTAAGCACCTCAAAAAGGTAGACTTACCTAAAAATATCGATTTAAGCGCTTTGCCTAACTCTTTTGGCAACTATGTCAGTTTAGGTGACGATACGGCTGGAGAATATATCATTCGTACTTGGGCAGAAAAGTTTTCCTCCAGTCAGGCTGTGGCTGTAGCCGTAGCTAGAGGTTGGGGAGGGGATACTTGGCGAGTCTATAGTCAAGCTTACGCCGATTACGGCTTAGACGAAAAAGGGCAGCCTCTGGTCGAGGCTAGTGCTGCAGATTTGCCTCAAGATAAGGACGATAAAAATAATGTCGACGATCAAGTGAAAGCTAAAACGGTTGAATCGACAGTCGCCAATAAAAATAAGGACAGCTTTACCATTTGGGCTACCATTTGGGATAGTGAAGGCGATGCTCAGGAATTTGCTCAAGCTATCAAACAATCTGGCTTAAAAGCTGAAATTAAAGCTAAAGATCGCAGCGTAATCATTTTGCTTAATGTTCCCGATAGTCAAATAAAAGCTGTTCGCCGAGCTCTGGCTAAGCCTGCGATTTTAGTGCGCGGTTAGATTTTTACTGGGGCCAAGATCTTTTTAAGGCCCCTTTCTGCTTTTGGATGGCCTTTAGTTAGCTTAAGACAAGCTTACTCAAGGCACCAAAAAGCAACTATATCAAAAAGGAAAGAGCTATCTTTTCAGAAGAATAGCGAGATTGTCTAGCTAGAAGCTTGGGAGTAGCCAATTATTTCTGAGTATAGTAAGTGGGCTGGGTAATTGCTATTTTTTTTTGATTTAGGCAAAGAGATTTTTTCTATGGATATAAAGATTCTTCTACGTATTTGTGACGAGAGTGGACAGCGTTTTATGGGGCCAGGCCCTTACATTTTGCTACGCGGAGTAGAAAAGCACGGCTCTATTCGCAAAGCGGCTATAAGTTTAAACATGTCTTATGCCAAGGCTCACCGAGTTTTAAGCACTTTAGAAAAAGAGCTAGGTATAAAGCTGATGAAAAAATTTATCGGCGGTCACGATCATGGGGGAACTGAGCTTACTGAAGGGGCTTTTTTATTGTTGCGCCATTATGAAGCTATGGTAGAGAAGATAAATGAAGCTGCTCAGGGGCCCTGGCACGATTTTTTACAAGCTATAGAAGAGGTTAAAGCCAAGCAAAGTGAGGGCCAAGAAGCTAAGGAAGCTCAAGAAGATGAAGAACCTCTCAGCTAAAGAGCTTACCTTTACAGCTATGCTGACTTGTTGCAATTCCGTATTGGAATTGGTAGTTGGCAATTTGCTCCACCTAATCAATTTCTCTATGAAAGGATCGGTTTTAGTAGGCCTTAATGTTATGGTCTATACCGTACTTTTCAGTCGTATCCCGCGCTTTGGCATAATTACTCTGTGCGGATTAGCTACAGCGGCGGTCAATTTTATTTTAACTGGTGGTTTTAAGTTTTTTGCCCTTTATTGCATTGTTGTAGAAGCTTTAGTTGTGGATGCAATTTTTGCCAAATTCGGACTCAACAAAATAAGTACTATTAGTGCCTGTATAGTTGCGGGCATTGTGGCCAGCTTATGTGGTTTCTTTAACGGAGTAGTCTTCTTGGGTATAGATATATCCCAAGCAGCCCAGCGTATTTCCCAAAGCTCACTCACTTTGGGGCAGCCCTTAGCAGTTATTTTGGCTTTTATTATTCTCTGGCGTATAGCAGTAGGTTGGGCTTTTGGCTTAGTCTCCTGTAAAATTTTGGAGATACTTAAGCCTGAATTTGCTAGAGTTATGCCTACTGCTGCTACTCAGAACGGAAGCTCGCTATTAAGCTCTAATCAGGA
Source organism: uncultured bacterium (assembly GCA_934644775.1). Classification (GTDB taxonomy): domain Bacteria; phylum Vulcanimicrobiota; class Xenobia; order Xenobiales; family Xenobiaceae; genus Bruticola. Next base: position 86,016 of record CAKUDB010000002.1, read on the forward strand.
AGGTGATTCTAAGAAGGAGGAGGCTGTTTAATTTTTATGATTAAAGTGAAGAATTTGTTGTTGGCGGCGGGGTTTATAATCTCTTTAACTGTAGGTTGTACAGCTGAGAGTCAATTTATCGATTTACCCAAGCCAGTTACTACTGGCGGTCGTCCAGTTATGGATGTACTTAAAAATCGTCACGCCGAGCGCAACTTCTTGTTACAAAAGGATATATCAAAGCAAGTAGTGAGCAATTTGCTTTGGGCCACTTGGGGGATCAATCGCCCGGACGGTAAACGCACAGCTCCTACAGCTATGAATAAACAAAATATAGAGGTTTATGTAGCTAAAGCTGACGGTTTGTGGCATTACGAAGCTGCCCAAAATAGATTGGTACTTATAAAAAGTGGAGACGCTCGTCGGGGCAAATTTAAGCAAGCTCCTATACTTTTCTATTATGCCGCTGTGCCGGATAATTTTGCTTACTTACACGCTGGATCTTTATACCAAAATGCCGGCCTTTATTGTGCTTCGGCTGGTTTAGGCAATGTTGTGGTGGGAGCTCAACCCACTATAGATGAAATTAACCGGGACTACGATTTGGGCAAGGGAGTCAAAGTTTTGGTCGTTCAGGCTTTCGGTTGGCCCAAGTCTTCTAAAAAGATCGATCCTAAGACTGTACCGATAAACCCTGGCCGCCGCAGTCCTGATGCTTATTAGCTTTCAGGCGTTTTAATTAACTACTTAAGCTTGGCTCTTAAGTGGGGCCTGGTCGCTTATCTTAGAATCCGGGAAAGGCTTAAGCTTAGCGCGAATAGCTCCCGGATTTTTGGTTGGAGGAAGTTTATCTGTGTCCGATACTTTGTATATTGTCGATACTATGTATCAAATTTTTAAAAGCTTTTACGGCTTGGGGCGCAACGCTCGTTTAACTAGTCCGCAAGGTATACCTACCGGAGCTGTTTATGGTTTGGCCCGAACTTTAAAAAGTTGGTGCCATAAGTTAGATATGGAATATTGTATCTGCGCTTTTGAAAGTTCGGTACCGGTATTTCGCTGTGAGCTTTCTCCAGAATATAAGGCCAACCGCCCTCCAGCAGACCCAGACTTAAAAGCACAAATTCCTCTAGCCATCGATATGTGTCGCCATTTAGGTTATACAGTTGTTTCTGTCGACGGTTACGAAGCTGATGATGTTATTGGTACTCTGGCAGCTAAAGCTTTGCAAAAAGGCTGGAAAGTGCGGGTTATGTCTAAAGACAAAGATTTAGCTCAACTTCTGGCCCTTGAAGGTGATATTGCCGTAATGATGCCTTCAGATGGCAAAGCTAAGGATCATTATGTAGATAAAAACAATTGTCAAGATCATTACTGTGGCGTTCCGGCCGAATCGATTGTCGATTGGTTAGCTTTAATGGGTGACACTTCGGATAATATTATTGGCATTAAAGGTATAGGCGAAAAGACTGGGGCTAAGCTTTTAAATAAATGTGGCAGTTTAGATAAATTGATGGAACAACCAAATTTAGCTGGCCGTTTTGCTACTGAAATTGCTTCTTCCCAAGAACGCTTGAAATTAAATCGCTGTCTGGCTACCGTACGCCAAGATGTACCTTTGCCTTTTGAAGTGGAAAATTTGGCCGACTTTGCTATAAAAAATCCCGACAGTGAAGCTGAAAATTTTTGCAATAACTTGGGAATCAACTTAATGGCATTAAGTTAAACAAATGTGTAAAACATTGGCAAATGCTTTCTCAGTATTATAAGACTATTTAACTTGTTCTAATATTGATATTTGCTAAATTATCCAACTAAAAAAGCTGTCCATACTAAATTTTGTGTGCGGACAGCTTTTCTCTATGGCAGCCCTAATTGGCTGCCTGGCAAATGGTTTAGAGCTTATTTCTTCATTTCCGGCAAAGCGGCAATTTCTTGCATTAAATATGCTGAAGCGGCAATGCCAGCATGGAAGTTTTCTAAGGAGAGATGCTCGTTGGGAGCGTGTATTTGTTCATCTTCCAAGCCTACGCCTAAAAGGACGGCTGGAATATTGAGCACTTTAGTAAAGGTAGAGACAATAGGGATAGAGCCACCTTCGCGTACGCGCACAGGAGTAGCCTTCCAGGCTTTCTGGGCGGCCACGTTGGCTGCGCGAAGTACCGGATCGTCGGGAGAGGTCATCCAAGCGGGGCCACCGTGATCGACGCTTACCTTTACAGTAACGGCAGGAGAGGCCAAGCGCCTAATTTCAGCTTCCAAAAGTTGAGCGATCTCTTTGTCGTCCTGGTCGGGTACCAAACGGCAAGAAATTTTGGCATAAGCTTTAGCTGGAATAACTGTCTTGGCACCTTCGCCGGTAAAGCCGCCCCAAATACCGTTGACATCTAAAGTAGGACGAGCCCAGCGGCGCTCAATGCAAGAATAGCCTTCTTCACCGCACAGCTCGGGAGAACCGACCATTTTACGGTATTCTTCTTCGTCAAAGTCGAGGCCTTGCCACTCTCTGCGCTCTTCTTCGGAAAGGGGACGTACTTTGTCATAGAAATGGGGTACGGTAATATGATACTTGTCATCTTTGAGGTGAGCGATAATGCGGCAAAGTTCGTTAATGGGATTGGGTACAGCACCGCCGAACATACCGGAGTGCATATCGGTATCTCCGCCTTTAATCTCAACCTCTAAGTAGGTGAGACCGCGCAAGCCGTAAAGCAAAGAGGGCTTGCCGGGAGCATACATAGTGGTGTCGGAAATAACCAAAACGTCAGCTTTTAAAAGATCGGCATGTTCGACAATCCAATTGTCCAAATTGGGGCTGCCGCACTCTTCTTCGCCTTCAATACAGAACTTTAAGTTGACAGGCATAGCCTTTAAGTCGTTGAGAGTTTGAGCTGCCTTAATGTGTACTAAGAACTGACCTTTGTCGTCGGAAGTGCCGCGAGCGTAGATCTTGCCATCGCGAATAGTAGGCTCGAAAGGAGGGGTCTCCCACTCTTCGATAGGATCTTCGGGCTGTACGTCATAGTGGCCGTAAATTAAAATGGTAGGGCGGTTGGAGAGTTGCTCGGACTGGGCAAAAACGATAGGATGGCCGGGAGTCGGCATAATTTCAGCCTTTTCGATACCGGCTTGGTGAAGCTGACGTACTACTTCCTGAGCGCAGGCCAGCATATCCTTTTTGTGACTTTCGTCAGTGCTGACACTGGGAATGCGCAAAATAGACTTGAGATCTTCCTCAAACTTGGCGGCATTCTCTTTCAAATAGGTGGTGATTTCCGTCATAAATTTCCTCCTGCCTGAATTTTTCAACCAGCAAAACTCACTGTAAACTCGCTCCTGTGCTGAAGTAAGGCACAAAGGGGGAGCAATTTTACCATAAAAAAACGAGCTTCGGGTCGTCCAACCCAAAACCCGTTTATCATAGGGGATTGCTATTCTACAGTGGCGGAGTGACTGGGATTCGAACCCAGGTGGGCCTTTTGGACCCTCACGCTTAGCAGGCGTGCGCCTTTAACCTCTCGGCCATCGCTCCGTGGAACGACGTAATTATAATAAGAGCTTCCCAAAAAAGCAAGGGGGTATAGCTGAAAAAGTTGCCGATGTGGAGATTAGTATCGCCATAAAGTGTAGCCCTGACAGTAGGCCTAAGTAGTTGCGCTGCAAAATAAGGGAGGAACTACGATATGATTTTCTAAGTTTTAGTCTATAAACTGGTATGTTTGCACCATAAATGGTATATGTCATGTGCTATATATGGCTAGTTCTAAAACAGCTATTGCTAAAAAAGGGGAAATATTGTCATGATTAGCTTAACTTGTCCTAACTGTTCAGCCGATTTGGAGTTGCCCGAAGATAAAGACGTTGCTTTTTGTATGTATTGTGGCAAGAAAATTCTAATTGGCGAGCGCGTAAAAGTTAGTGGTACCGTTACTTTAGATGATAGCAATTCGGCTAGACGCAGGGCAGAAAACTTTTTAGCTTTAGCGGAAAAATATGCTAGAGAAGATAAGAAGGAAAAGTATCAACATTATTTACAAAGAGCTTTAGAAGAAGATATTGGCATAGAAGATAAAGTCGAAGAACTGAAAGCTCGAGTAAGTAGAAGTAGAGCTGAAAAGTTTTTTGCTCTAGCCCAAAAATATGGCAGAGAAGGCGATCTCAAAAAGCATAAGGAGTACTTAAGAAAAACTCTAGAAGAAGACAATAGCTTTAAACCTAAAGTTGAACAATTAAAAGAGAGTGTAAAAAACACTGCCAAAAAACTTTTTAGTTCTCTAAATAGAAACATAAGAGAAGCTAAATATTTAGAAATTGTCAAAGATATGCATTGGGCTTTAAATACTGAGCCTTGTGTAAATGTAAAGATTAGAGAATTTAAACAAGAAGCTTTAATGTTTCTGGATGGTGAGCTGGATACAAAAGAGTTCGAAACAAGCAATATCGACAATAAATATGGCAATATGAGAGGATGTGGCTGTGCCATAGGACTTTTTATACCATTCTTCTTATTGTTAGCATTCCGTAATAACCAAGACTTAGCTGGTAATCTTTTTATATTCAGTGGTTTTGTGGCTGCTGTGCTTTCAATAACTTTTGCAGTCACGGTAACGGGAAAAAAAGACACAGAAAAGAGCAGACTTGAGTCTCAAATTAAGGAAATAAACCAGGCGATCGATGAATTGCAAAAGTAACGACAGCATTATCTTTGCTTGCATAGATTATTTTACGCGATCTAGTGGATGATAATTTTTCTAATGGTGTCGGTGGATTCATCTACCGATACCAAAAAGGAATTGTCCTCTGACTTAGCTGCAGGCCAATTTCCTGCGCCGTTGTCGTCCGGCCAAACTGTTGTTTGGTTGGACGAATTATTCCCTTTAAGGCCAAATTTAGCTGCCAACTTTTGGCACAAATATTTAGCTGCACCGGCTACAGTATGACGCTGGGGCAATTCTTCCAAATCTTCGGTTATTTTCATAAATATAAACCCTTCCTAATACACAGAGCTTTGCTCCTCCAAGTATACTTCACTTCCGACGAAAAAGGATCGCTTTTAGATGCTTTGAAAATTATCGGTAAAAGTTTACTAGGGGAGAAAAAGCGACTATGTGGCATAATCCCAACGGCTTGCTTAAGCGGGCCTTCGATATTTTCGCTTCTTTAGCGGCTGTTATTATACTTAGTCCTATTTTATTGGCTTGTGCCGTAGCTGTCTTAATTGACGACGGCTGGCCTATTTTTTATGTGCAAGAGCGTGTGGGGAAACGCGGCCGCAAGTTTCCCTTTTTTAAGTTTCGCACTATGATTCGCAATGCCGAACATTTGGGCAGTGGCTATGAAATCTCCCAAAATGATTCGCGCATAACTAAAACTGGAGCTTTTTTGCGTCGCTGGTCTCTAGATGAATTGCCCCAACTTTTCAATGTTTTGCGTGGTGAAATGAGCTTAGTGGGGCCTCGTCCTACGCTAGCTTATCAAGTTGAAACTTATACTCCACACCAGCGTCGCCGTTTGGAAGTATTGCCTGGATTAACTGGTTTAGCTCAAGTAAGTGGTCGCAATAGTATTACCTGGCCCGAGCGTATCGAATTAGATATATACTATATAGATAATTATTCGTTTTGGTTAGATATGCAAATTATTGGGCGCACTGTAGGCGTTTTATGCAAAGGCGACGACGTTTACGGTTACGGTTGGCTGCCTAAATTTGAACAAATTTTGGAAAAATTGCCTGATCGAGCGGAAGCAGATTCTGACAAAGCTTAGGTTGTTTTATTTTTTGCTCGATCGGAGTATAAATTAAGAAAACGTAGAGAACGAGGTTGCTGATTATGGAAAAACGTACTCCAGCTATTTTAGGTGGTCAAAAAGCTTTCGATCCAGGCATTCCTTTTACCCAGCCCACTACGCCTGCTTGGGAAGAGGTAGCTCCTTCTTTAGAAAAGATGTACCGCAGCGGTTGGCTTACTAAAGGCCCCTATTTGCGCTTATTTGAAGAGAAGATGGCCCAATTGTTGGAAGTAAAGTATGCTATCGGCGTCTCTTCTTGCACCAGCGGCCTTATTTTAGGCTTACAAGCTTTGCAACTCGATAAAGATAAAGGCGAAATAATCGTACCTTCGTTTTCCTTTATGGCTACTTTCCATTCCATATGGTGGAACGGTTTTAAGCCCGTCTTTGTCGATTGTGAGCCCGATACTTTTACCGTTGACGTCGATCAAATGCGCCGGGCCGTTACTCCTCGTACTGTGGCTTTGGCAGCGGTCAGTGTCTTTGGCAATCCCTTAGATTTTGCTGCCGTAGAGCGTTTGGGCCAAGAGTATGGCTTGCCAGTCTTTTACGATTCCGCTCACGGTTTGGGCACTATTTATGAAGGCAAGCCCTTGGGAGGCCATGGCAGTTTTGAATCTTTCTCACTTTCGCCCACCAAGTTGCTTACCGGTGGCGAAGGTGGTTTAGTTACTACTAACAATGAAAAGATTGCCAAACATATCATTGCCGGCCGCGACTATGGCAACCCCGGAAGCTACGAATGTCCTTATGTGGGCTTGAATGCTCGTATGGCCGAAGCTAACGCTATTATCGCTGCCAAAGGTGCCGACTATTTGGAAAGTTATGCCCAATATCGCAATAAAGTTGCTCAAGCTTATAAAGAAGGTTTAGGCGATTTGCCTGGTCTGACTTTCCAAACTATTCGGGCCCACTCTCGCTCTTCTTACAAAGACTTTGCTGTTGTAGTAGGGCCAGAATTTGGTATAAGTCGCGATACTTTGAGTAAAGCTCTAACTATGGAGGGTATCCCTAATCGCGCCTACTTTAATCCGGCTGGCCACAAGCTCTCTTGTTACGCTCAGAACCAAGTCCACTTACCTGTAACCGAAAAGGTCAGCGATAGCATTATTTGCTTGCCTATTTCTTCCCATATGGACTTAGAGTTGGTGGTTAAAATTTGTGAAGTTATTCACCAACTTTACGAAGTGCGTGAGCAATTGTCTTAAGGAGGCTCAAAAGTTTTGAACTTTCGCCACAAATTGGCTTTGGCACTTTTGGATATGGTGCTGGTCTTTTTAGGCTTAATCTTGGCTTTGGGGTTGCGCTTAGATTTCGATTCTGCGGCCATGGAGCGCTTTTTACAATTAAGCAATCTTTTGCTTTACGTGGGCGTGTCCATGTTGGCTGTAGTAAACTTCTCGCTTTTTGGTCTTTATGATAAAGTTTGGCGCTATGCTGGTATCCACGAGCTTTTGGCCGCTTTCTACGCTGTAGCTATAACAGCTTCCATTTGGGAAGTTTTCGTACTTTTGGCTGGTGGCGTGGTCTTTCCGCGGACTTGTACGGCGACGGCAGCTCTATTGTGGCTAGCTTGTTGCGGAGGGGTTCGCTTAGGATTGCGCTTAATTAGCGTGAAGAAGAATAGCGATCTAGTTTCTACCAGGCGCTCTTTAGTTGTGGGAGCCGACGACAGCGGAGAAGTTATACTGCGCGAGTTGGAACGTGAAAATTCCGGTTTTAGTTGTGTAGGCTTAATCGATAACGATCCTGCTAAGCGCCACTTGCGTATTCACGGCATTCCGGTGGTGGGTGAAGTTGCCGATATTGCCAAAATTGTGCGAAAGCTAGACGTCGGTTTTGTAATTATGGCCGGTATGCAACCTTCTTTAATACGTTCAGTCGTTCAGGCTTGCACCACAGTTCCCGAAGTAAAGTTGCGCGTTGTTCCTAGTGTTTCCGAGCTTCTGGACGAGCATGTTAAAGTAAGCAATTTGCGCGAGGTCTCCATTGAAGATTTATTAGATCGCGATCCCGTCGAAGGTAACTTAGAAGCGGTTAAAAGTTATATTCAGGGTAAGTGTGTACTAGTTACCGGGGCGGGAGGCTCTATTGGCTCGGAAATTTGTCGTCAAGTAGTTAAGTTGGGGGCTTCTCGGCTTATCCTTATGGGACGGGGCGAAAATAGTATTTATGAGATAGGTTTAGAATTGCGCAAGGCTCCGGTAGTCCAATTTATTGGCAATTTGCGCGATAAAGCTCGATTAACTAAACTATTTGAGCAATATCACCCTCAGGTAGTGTTCCACACTGCCGCTCATAAGCACGTACCTTTAATGGAGCTCAGCCCGGCCGAAGCTGTTACCAACAATGTTTTGGGCACAGAACTTTTGCTCGATTTAGCCCAACAGTATAAGGTAGAGAAGCTTATCTCTATTTCTACTGATAAAGCGGTCAACCCCACCTCGGTAATGGGAGCTACTAAACGTATGGCCGAGCTAATTTTGGCTTCGAGGCGTATACCTGGTTTTGCGGCAGTGCGTTTTGGCAATGTGCTTGGATCTCGCGGCAGCGTTATCCCTACATTTAGGAAGCAAATTGCCAAAGGTGGCCCGGTCACGGTGACAGATGAGCATATGACTCGCTTCTTTATGACCATTCCCGAAGCGGTCGGTTTAGTTTTACAAGCGGGTGCTTTAGCTCAAGGTGGAGAGATTTACGTTTTAGATATGGGCAAACCGATGAAAATTATCGATTTAGCTCGCAACTTAATCCGCCTTTCCGGTTTTGAGCCCGATGTAGATATTCCCATTAAAATTGTTGGTTTGCGTCCGGGTGAAAAGCTCTATGAGGAATTAACTAATACTGGTGAAGAGACAGAGCCTACCGCTATGCCAAAAATTACCAAGGTGACAAGCGAAGCCCCTCCCGTAGGTTGGCCTGGAGCTAAGTTGGCCCAATTGCGCCAAGCAGCTTTAAATTCCGATGATGCAGCGACTTTGCGTTTATTGGTAGAATTGGTGCCCCATTTTACTAGTGAGCAGCTGAAGTAAAACGGTCTAGGCCCACCGTTTAGCCGCTGGGCCACTACTTGGCTTGAAGAACTGTATACTCTTGAGGAGAGTCGGCTTCTGTGCTTTCACCTTCTTCCCATACTAAGGGAATCTTTATAGTAAAGGCCGAGCCGACTTTTTCTTGGGAGATAAGCTCTAAGCGGGCTTTTAATATATGGGAATAATGGCGCACCAAAGCCAAACCCAAACCGGTACCGCCATAACTGCGGGAGATACTATTGTCTGCTTGGGTAAACTCTTCAAATATTTTGGAGAATTTTTCTGGAGTCATACCTATACCGTTATCCTGAATGCTAAAAACTACTACTTTGGTAGCGGGCTTAAAGGTGGCTTCCACTACGGCATAGCCGGTACTATGCAGGTAGGGTACAGGGTAAAATTCTTCTTGGGCTTTTTGGCTGTCCCATATTTCGATAGAAAGTTTAATCAGGCCATCTTTAGTAAATTTTACGGCATTACCCAGCAAGTTAATTAAAATCTGACGCAATTTAGCATGGTCGGTATTTAAAACTATCTCAGCATGGGGACTATCTAGTTCAAATTTATTGTTATTAACTTGATAAAGTGAATTGGTGGAAGCTTTTAATTCCATAATCAGTTCACTTAAAGGAAATTTTTCGACGAAGAGATTAACTTTGCCAGATTCCAACTTAGATATATTCAAAATATCATTGATATTAGAAAGTAAATTTAAGCCGGCAATGTGGATATTTTGCAAATCTTGGACAGCGTTTTTATCTTGACGATCTTCGGCGTCTTCAATAAGCATTTCACTATAACCGATAATGGCATTTAAGGGAGTGCGCAATTCGTGGCTCATATTGGCCAAGAAACGGCTCTTAATAAGGTTCGCTTCCATAGCTTCGTCGCGGGCTTTCTTTAAAGCACTCATGGCCTTTTCGATACGTGAGGCCATAGAGTCGAAAGCTGAAGCTAGTTGGCCTATTTCGTCGCGTCGAGTAATATGGCAGCGAGTAGTATGATCGCCGCCGGCTATTTTATTGGCAGCTTTGCTCAATTCCACAATAGGTTTAATTAAGCTGTTGGCGGTAAAAAAGGCCAAAATCATAAATACGGCCCCTATAGAAGCAGTAATTATAACGGAAACAAAAACTGAGCGGTGCAGTGAGCTAAAGAGCTCTTGCTCGGTCTTTTCGGCTAAAACGAACCAGTTAATTTGCTCGCAAGCACTCCAAGCGCCAATTACACTCTGGCCGAATATATTGTCATAGACTTTTTCTATAGCATTACTAGAGGCAAGATCGGAGGAGAAGTTTTGGCTCGAGCCGGTCTTCTTTTCGTGATAAGTCAAATATTCAATAAGGGGCTGGGTAGGAGTACCTTTGCTAGTGCGCAGGAAAAAAGTTCGTATCTGACTCTTAGGATCTATAGTATCGGCTATTTCGTTTGCGGCCAAAAATTTGAGCGTTCTGGGGGTGATATTTCTAGGCATAGCTACAATCTGGCCATGATCGTCTACTACGTAAAAATTATCGTGAGCAGAAAGAGAATTGATAGCCACGGGCTTGATGCGGAAGCTTAAAATAGCTATGGGAGTGCGATCTTTTAAAATAGATTTGTCTTCATTATCGCCATAACAATCAGATGGTTCTTTATATACAAAGACAGACATATAGCTAGTAGCTTGGCGATTTAAGTATATGTTGGTAGGATCGCTCTCTTGATTAGAAATTTCCGTATTGATAATCGAGCGCTGAGATAGGACGACTTCGCCTTGGTTTAATTTGGCAATTAGCGTAGGATGGTTGCTGATTTGCTCTGAGGGTAGCCAACCCATGCCTATATGATTTTTGTTGGTACTTAAATAAATAAATCCACCCGGATAGAGAATGCGAGGTGATTGCTCTGAGGTTGTTTGGGGTAAAGTCGAGTAGGGCTTGAGTTCGTCATTGTAAGGAATAGGAGTGCCCAAAGTTGATAAATACATCTCGGTAATTTGCGGCATCGACTTACTCATAATGTCGGCTCTTTCCGCAAATTTGCGCTGCAATTGAGCAATTTTACCTTGGTCAGAGCCCGCCTGAGCGTAGTGCTTGGCCAAATCTCTAACAAATTCAGTTTCGGCTAAAATACGAATAGTAGCTTTCTGACGTAAAATCCAAGAGTCGATATCCTGGCCTATATGCTTGGAAGAAGCTAACAAATATTCTGTTTGCGAGTCGTAAATATTGCTCACTTCCCGATTACAAAAATATGTTCCCGCTATAATTAGAGGAAGAAATATAGCTGCCAAAGTCATAAGCATTAAGCGAGCGCGAAGAGACATATCGTTAAACATAATCTTGGCCTTTTTGACTTGGCACCAATGAAGTCCTAGCTTTAAATGGTAAGTGGAGTTCTCTTTTTAGTGGCAAAAAATAGGTATATAAAAGTGAAGCCGCGAAAATAGTCGCTATGGCAAACGAAACAATATTAGTCGTTGATGATGAGCAATTTAATCGCGATATGCTTTCGCGCCGATTAAAGCGCGAAGGCTACGATACTTTTACTGCTTCCGGCGGAAGTGAAGCTATTACTATGATCAAAGCCTTAGGGCGTATCGATATGGTTCTTTTAGATATAATGATGCCGGAAATGGACGGTTTTGAGACCCTTAAGAGGTTGCGTCAGGAATATTCCGATCAGGAGTTGCCGGTTATTATGCTTACGGCTATGGGGGATAGTGACAGCATAGTCAAGGCTTTGAATATGGGAGCTAGTGATTATGTCACTAAGCCTGTCAACTTAGAAGTGCTTAAAGCTAGAATGCAAAGCCGCTTTGCTAAAAGAAAAGCTACTCAAGGTAGCGGTTGCGCCGTAGCTGTAGACGTAGGCTCTAAGCTGGGCACTTACTTGCTTAAAAGTGAAATAGGCAAAGGGGCCACCTCGACAGTTTATTTAGCCGAAGATACTCGCTTGAATCGTTTGGTAGCCATTAAGGTGCTTAAGTCGGAATTTTGTGAAGACGAAGAAGGTTTGGGCCGTTTTGTGCAAGAGGCCAAGACTGTTGCTAGTATCGATCATCCCGGTGTAGTGGGAATATACGAAATAGCCCACAAGCCTTGTCACTATTTAGTTATGGAATACTTGCAAGGTACTAATATGGCTTCTTTCGTGGGTATTAAGCCTTTAGATATAAAAACGGCTACCGATTATGCTTGGCAGATAGCTGATATTTTGACGGCTGTCCATGAAAAGAATATTATCCATCGCGACTTAAAGCCCCAAAACTTACTTGTTGACAAGGAAGGCCGCCTCCATTTAATGGATTTTGGTACTGCCAAACTTACTAACAAAGAGAGCAACTTAACTAAAGCGGGCACAGTTTTAGGTACTCCTCGTTATATGGCCCCTGAGCAATTAGAGCCTAAGTTGGGCGCGATAGGTGAATATACCGATTTGTTTCCTCTGGGCTTGATTATTTATGAAATGATCTCCGGTAAGTCGGCTATCCAGGGAGATAGTTTCCACTCAATCTTTTATGAGTTACTTTTCCGTCAGCCAAGTAGTTTAGCTGAGGTAAATCCTGCTGTCCCCGCCTCTTTGGATAAATTGTGTCAACAATTACAAGCCACCAAAGCAGCCGATAGACCCCAAACCGCCGCCGAGGTTAGGGACGAACTATACAACATTAAGCAACAGTTACTATAAAGGTTATGGCCTAATATTTTGCCAACAAAGGGTGCTTAACTTACCGTTTTGCTACAATGACGCGAAAAAGCGCCCTTTGTATCGCTTGGGTAAATATTGGCCTTGGGGCTACTACTTTTCGTATTGCGGAAGTAAATGGGCATAATATTCCATTAACTTACGGGCTTGAGGGGCCTCTTGAAATTCGTCGATAGCTTTTTGATAACCGTTTGTAGCTAAACGTTTTGCTAAACCAGGATCGCGATATAACTTAAAGAGCGCTTGGGCGGTAGCCTCAGGATCTTTAGGAGGCACCAGCAAACCGCTTTTCCCATCTTCTACTACATCGACTACACCGCCGACAGCTGTACAAACTACAGGCCGGTGCATGATCATGGCCTCGAGATTGGCTATACCCAAGCCTTCGTAATTGGAATTTAAAGCATAAATATCAAAATTGCCCAAATATTCTAGCAGGTTGTCGGCCCAACCGACCAAAATAACCTGCTTGCTTGCTTGCTTATTTAACTTTAACTCGGCTATAAGGCTTTCTAATTGGGGACGCAATTGACCTTGGCCGACAATAACCAAATGCATTTTAGCTGCCTCTTCAGGGGGCAGTTTTTTTAGCAACAGAGCAAAAGCTTTTATCAAATAGTCGTGACCTTTGGCTTCTTCCAGGCGGCCAACCGAACCGATAATAAAAGAATCGGCTTCCAAACCGAGCTTTTCTCTAAGTTGTTGAGGACTGCCGCACGGTTGGTAGCTTTCCGGCTCCGGGCACCCTTCGCGCACGATGGCCAATTTGTTTGCCGGTACAATGCCCTCGGAGACTATTTGCTTAAAATTGGGCGTAGAGACTGTGAAATGGAAGCAAGCTAAGCGAGCAGCCAGCCATTCCAAGAGAAAATATAACTTTTTGGTAAGAAAACCAGTCGCAGCATTTTCCGGCAGCTCGTGAATAGTGTGCAAGCGCAAGGGCACTCGACAAATAAAACCAGCCAATCTGCCGATAAACCCGGCTTTAGATGTGTGCGTATGAATAATATCTGGTTTATATTCTCTAATGAAATTGATTAAGTTTAGGAGTGAGCGCAAATCTTGATAGGGAGATATGCGTCTACTGATAGGAATATTAACTACCTTTATACCTAAGCTTTCTAGTTCGTGACGAAATTTCTGTACTGTACAAGCTAGCGTTACTTCATAACCACAAGCCAGCATCGCTTCAAATTTACGCCTTAAAAAACACTGAGCGGTTAAATCAATAGTGGTGACAACTAATACTTTTTTGCCAAGACCGGAACTCTCTAAGCCGGTGAGATCGAGTGAAGAGCTTACCATAGCCCTCATATTCAATTATTCAACACAAAGCGCCTGCCGATTTTTTTGGAGTGGGGCAGGCGCTTTAAATAGGGATAAGCTCTATATATTGTTGGTATCTATTGCTGGTGCCAGGCTTCTATATCGGCAGTAGATCGGCAACAAGGGTTGCGTTCTATTTCTGGATGGGGATCTGGATTTAGCCCATACATAAGGCGTCCTTCGTGATCTTCAGGTAAATACTCGGTAATAGGCAAATTGTTAGGGGCTACGTAGAGCAAACAGTGGCAATATTTGTAAATTTGCATTTCGTCACAGGGGCAAAGCCAGCGCCTATGTTTAATTTCTGCTTTTTTGTCGGTATAAAAATTACAAGGACACAGAGGACGATTCAGCTCCTCCAAGTTGTGGGCCAATCCCTTGAGAACCGCTTCTTTTACTCCCGGAGCTGTGCTAAATTGGGTGCCGGTTTTACGGCGGTAATTTTCGGTATAATTGTTTAAGCGTTCCAGAATCTGAGGATTAGCCATTTTGAAAATATCCCTACTTTCTCTTTTTTTTGCTCTTTAAGTAACTTTTCTAAGATAATTTATTCCATAACATTGTCAGGCAGAATAAGTATATCTTTAGCTGTAATCGAGCCGTTCCAGTCGCGGCCACCGTTGACTCTAATGACGTCGCCTTTTTCGATAACGTTGAAAATTTCGCTTACAGGTATATTCTCATCGCGTAACCAACCATTTTGGGAAAAGCGTTTGATTACTTTAGTCTTTAAGCGTAAATAGACCCAATTTTGAGTTACGGTAGGGTTGGCGTCCAACTGGGCGATGCCTATACGCTCTTTGTCTTGGTTCAATTCGGTAATGCGATAGGTTCCTGAAGCCAGAATAAGTTGGGCCTGGGCTTGAGGAATATTGATAAATAAAGCAGTGAGCAAAATAGCTAAAGTAGCTAAACATAAAGACACGGAGCGTTTCATAATATTTCCCTCTTTATTTTCGATTATTGGCAACAAAACGTTAAGCCTTTCGGCACAGCGTCATCCTATTCCTTAACTTTTGAAGATCTTTTTTTCGGATTAGTTTCTTTAAATTGGGGAAATATTGGTTATAAAAGTAGGCCCACGGCCGACCTTTTGTAGGTTTGCTGCCGTGGGCCTACTTTAAACTTGGACTTATTTAGCCAGTGAAGCCTATAACTAGATCTAGGCTTCGGCTTTCATCGATCTCAAGTTGTGGATCAGGAATTGCATAATCCCATCAGCCATAGGTAAAATTTTCTCTTCTAAAATACGTACCAAAGCATCGCGCATATTATCCAAGCGATGAGCTTTGGCATAAGTAAGGATATTTTCGTCGGAAAGCCACCTGGAGGTGGGAACGTAGTAACCTACTTCAATAAAGAAGCGATCACTTTTGCCTGCGTCTTTGGAAGGGCGAACGATTAAGCACTGAATGTCATTCCCGTGAGGGCCGACGCTCAAAATTTGCCTAACTTCTTTTTTGACACGATCTACCACATCGGCTTCAACTACTTTTTTATCGGTGACTTCGGTGGGCTCTTTGTCTTGATCGATACTGGCATAAGGAGCGGAGAAGAGGAGGATATTACCTTTCCCGTCTTCGGAAACTTCTGTCTTTTCGAAAGCAAAAGTCTTAGAACTCTCCACGTCTAAAAATCTGAGGCCGCCTAACTTTGTAGGGCTACCCTGGGCAACGTACTGGCGGAAAATTTGCGTTAAAATAACATTGATCTGATCGGCCACGCGGCTCAGGTTCAGGTTGGTTTGTGCTGACACTTTAGTCTACCTCTTGACTTACTATATCCGCCGCCTATTCTTCGGCTTTATTCTTTGTCCTTCTCTGCGGCTATTTCTATAATAGACTGCTCGGCTGGGGAGGAAAAGTTACTCCCTCTGCCATCTACCAACGAGCCCTCGACAAAGCCTAAAATAACCTTGTCAAGGGCTTTAGTTTAGTTAGACAAAAGACCTAAAGTTTATACGCTTAAAATCTTATGCAAAGTATCCTTAAGCTCGGCAGGATTACGGTCGATGGAAATGGCTGAAGTGTGCAAAGCTTTCATAGCTCCGTCAATATCTTTAAGACCATTGCCAGTAATTAAGGCCACAACTTTGGCGTCGGCAGGAATTAAATTGTTTTTACGAGCTTTAATAAGACCGGCGATAGGAGTAGCTCCGGCAGGCTCGGCAAAGACGCCTGCGTTAGCGGCCAGGAGAGCTTGGCCTTGTTTAATTTCCTCATCTTCGACGACGATAAACTGGCCGCCAGACTGATGGACGCCGCGCAGAGCTAAAGAAGCCGCTCTAGGCATACCCACGCTGATCGAATCGGCATAGGTATCGGCATCGGGCTCGGCTACTACTTTGTCGCCATTAGCGAAAGCTTTGGCCAAAACTGAAGAGCCGCGAGCCTGTACGCCGATAAGCTTAGGCAATTTGTCGATTAGACCCATGCGCTGGAGATCTAAGAAGCCTTTGCCCAGGCCACCGATAATGCAGCCGTCACCTACGGATACGGCCACATAGTCGGGAGTTTGATAGCCACAATTTTCCCAAATTTCCAGGGCTGCCGTCTTTTTGCCCTCTAATAAGTAAGGGTTAAAACCGGTATTACGGTTGTACCAGCCGAAATCTTGGGTGGCTTGCAAAGAGAGCTCGAAAGCGTCGTCGTAGGTGCCCCGTACAGATAAGACGGTAGCTCCGAACATAAGTAACTGGGCTACTTTAGCTTTGGGAGCCCTTTCAGGAACGAAGATAATGGTTTTTAAGCCCATAGAAGCGCACATACCGGAAAGGGAAGAGGCCGCATTGCCGGTAGAGGCAGCGGTAATGAGCTCTAAGCCCATCTCTTTAGCTGAAGCAGCACAAATGGCGCTGGCGCGGTCTTTTAAAGAGCCGGTAGGGTTTTGTCCATCATCTTTAAGGAAAAGGTTTTCGTAACCGAGCACTTTACCTAAACGCTTGGCGTTATAGAAAGGGGTTTGACCTACGCGCAGAGGAGGAAGATTCTCTGCACTATGGAGAGGCAATACGGGGGCCCAACGAGCTAAGCCGGGTAAGTTGCCTTTTTTGAGCAACTCAGGCTGGAGCTTTTGGGACGCTTGCTCATAGTCATATAAAACTTCTAAAATTCCGTCGTTGCCGCAATCTTGGCAAGTATAACGGAAAGGATCGGGGCTATAGCTGCGCTGACAAAGAGAACAGCGCAATTCTGTTACAGGAAAAGTGTTTGTCATAGTCGGCGCTCCTTCGAGTCGATAGACTATTCACCCTTGCTAAATAGGCTTATAGCGCTGTATTTATACTACTTTAACTTGTTTAATTATGCAGGTGAAAAAAATGTTAAGCCAAAAAGTAGGCCCGACTATGGTTCTGGATTCACGTTTCGTTAAAATAGCCTTCGGAGTTGTCGCCATTACTTTGTGTCAAGTAGGCTTTGTCTGGGCTTCTGAGCCTGCTCCAATTGGCATTGCCTCAGGGGAAGGCCAGATAACAGCGCAAACCTCCTCTTCTTCAAAACAACCTTCCAAAGGGCAATGGAAAATAGGCGGCAAGGCTGAACTGGAATATTCTAACGACGAGCATCCTACTATTGTTAATAACGATAGGGGTGGGTGCGATACGCTTATGTATGAAACTGATAAGCTATTGCCCCAATTCGAACTTAATGCCCAATACTTAAAAGACGATTTTAAGTTTTATACTAAGGCTCGCTACCGTTTCGACAAGAAAAAGATCGAATTGCTCGATTGTTACGCCAACGTGCCTTTGGGAGAGGGTGCCAAAGTTACCTTGGGCCGTTTTAAAACTCGCTTTGGTATCGAAAAATCCCAATCCAGCAGTAAATATTTAACTTGCAATGCCAGCGCTGTCACCGACTCGCTTTATCTGGGCCGCGCTTGGGGTGCCAGCTTTGAATTTGCCAATAAAGATGGCGATCAACTTATGCTTGGCCTAATGAATGACCATAACGAACATCGTTTTACCAGTGCCGATAACGATATTTTTGTGCGTGGTATCAAGCGTCTTTCTCCCCATTCGACTTTAGGAACTTCGGTTTTGATAGGACAGCACAGTCTATCAGATTCTCACTCTTTGCCTATACAGCGTTTCGGTCTCGATTATCAACTCAAAACCGATAACTTGCGTCTAGATTCGGAGCTTATCTATAGCAACGGATATAACGGCCTTGAGGAGATAAAAAGTCGATCCTGCGGTTGGTATGTAGGTTCTGCTTATACGCTCAATAAAAATGTCGATTTGGTAGGTTTTATCGATTGGTACGATCCTAATTTGGATGTTTGTAGTAACGATCTTTTTAATGATGAGCTTAATGCTTCTATGCGCTATGTCTTGGGAGTAAATTACTATTTTAGCCGTCAAAAAGAGAGGCGTTTAATGCTTAATTATGAATGGAAGATACCTACGGAAGGGCCTAAAGTTGATACTGAAGGATTTTATATGCGCTACAGCTTCGAATTTTAGCTGGTCTAGCTCAGTAATATAGGCCTAGTAAGTTCTAGGCTACTTTAGTAGGTAAAAACTAAGTTTAGACAAAAATAGCGCCATTATTTCTATACTTACATAACGTATTTGAGAAAGTGTAGCTATTATGGAAAAAAACGCTGAACAAACTGAAATGAAACTTACACAAATGTGCTCTTGTGCCGGCTGTGCGGCCAAAATTAAGGCCAAAGACCTGGAAAGCTTGCTTAAAAAAGTCAATTATCCTTTGGACAGTCGAGCTTTGGCTGGCCAGAGCAGCGGTGATGATGCCGTAGTAGTGAAACTTAACGAGCACCAAGCCTTGGTGCAAACTATTGACTTTTTTACTCCAGTAGTCGACGATCCGTTGCGTTTTGGTCGTATTGCCGCCGCCAATGCTCTCTCTGACGTTTATGCTATGGGCGGTACGCCCTTTACGGCTATGAATGTAGCTTGTTTCCCCTTGAAAGCTATGGGTGTAGAAATACTCAGCCTTATTCTCAAGGGAGGTTTAGAAAAGGTATTGGAAGCCGGGGCCGTTATGGCTGGTGGCCACACTGTGGAAGATTCAGAGCCCAAATTTGGTTTGGCTGTCACTGGCTTAATCGATCCTGAAAAGATGGTACGCAAAGACGGAGCCCGCCCCGGCGATATTCTGATTCTAACTAAGCCGCTGGGTACTGGTGTTTTAAATACTGCCCATAAATTTAGAGATATTAGTCCCGACGAGCTTGAATGGGTAATGCGTTCGATGGAAATGCTTAATAAAGAGGCTTCTCAGGCTATGGTGGCGGTAGGGGCTAAAGCTGGTACCGATGTAACTGGCTATGGCTTATTAGGACACAGTTTGGAGATGGCCAAAGCTTCCCAGACAGTTTTTGAGTTTGACTCTGAAGCCGTTCCCTTGTTGCCTGGCGCTGTGGGGGCCTATCTTAGGGGCAATGTTCCTGGAGGCTCGGTAGCCAATTTAGCTTATGTTAAGCCCTACTTGAAGGTAATTGGAGAAGTGGCTGAGCCCCTCTTGGGGTTAATGGCCGACGCTCAAACTTCCGGAGGTCTTTTAATTGCTATAGCAGAGGAAAAAGGGGTGGAACTAATGAAACTTTTACCTGAGTTTTTCAGTGCTCCGGCCATAATAGGTCGAGTAAAAGCGAAAGAGGCTGACGATTCTGTCTTCTTGCGTGTAAGATAAGAAAAAAATAACGGAGTTGCCATGGCCAAGAGTGATTTCAAAGGACGAGAAAGAGTGTGGCAAAGTTATTCTAAGAAGCTTTGGCCGCGCCTAGTGAAAAATTGTAAAGCCGGACTTATCGAGGTTCGGGCCGATTTGCGTTGGTTTCACGAGCTTTTTGAAGCCGCTCCCTCTGTGCAAACGGAAATCTTTGGCAAGTCTTATCCTGAAGTAAAGCAAAAGCTGGCCCCTTACGCCCCCTTGCGTATAGCTTTGTTAATTATTGCTTTAGTGATAGGTACTTACGGAGCCTACGAATTTGCTCAGACCTTCTTCCGCGAAAACTTTGTCTGCTGGGGCTTTGCAGCCGTGGTTTTTATTTTGGCTATTGTCGTCTTTACTAATCATGTAAAGGTCGCTTACGAAGATCCCAAAGACTTGCCCTTAATAGGCGTCTTTATCCTATTTTTTGCTATTGCGGCCTTTTTGCTCCAGCCTTCCAAAATTTTAATCGTCGGTGTTTTCCTCTTCCTTTGCTCGCTTTTATTGGCCAATATCGAGCTATGGGTATTGCGTAACTGTGTAATTCGTCTGATCGGCGTCGATTACGAGTTTTTTAAGCAAGTTTCTGGTCGCCCTAACGAAAGTAACGAGAGGCCGCCTCTGTGCCTATTAAAGTTTGTAGGTGAAGAACAACAGCCAGTGGCTTGGGATGAAAATGCCAATCCAGTATTACCCGAATCGATTACTAAAGTAATGAATAGTATTATTTTAGGGCCGCGTTTCGACGTCTTTATGCCTAAGGGAACAGCTCAATTTTTAGTTTTTGTAGTAGCTGCTCTTATCGCTTTACCCAATAAAGATCTAACTTATGAAACTGCTGGCATGTGGATAGGGTTAGCTGCTTTTATAATGACCCTTTTTTCTACTTATTTATGCCCTTCCTCATATTATGCGGAATATCGCCAGGAAGTAGAACGGGAGAAGAGGCGTACTTCTGAAGATAAGTCCGAAGCTTCTATTCAGTCGGTTTGGATTATTAAAAATACTATTTGGACTTCTATCTGTGTGGCTTTTTGGACTTGGTTGCTCTATTGGATGCGCTTTCAAATGCCCACTATATTTTCCTAGAGAAAAAAATACTGGGAAAAATCAGCACTTTGTCGATATAGATAAAGTGCTTTTCTTTTTTCTTGACGCCTTGCGCTGCCTTTTCTTTTTTGATATAATGACCGCCGTGCAGCTCTGTAAGAGCGTTGCTTCCGGCTCGATTTTAGCCAGGAAGCTCTTCCTGCCCGTATATCTGCTCCTCTGGAGTGTGGCTTTGCAGAATTTGTGGGCTGAACTCGAGGGGCAGAGGCGCATCTTAGCTGCGATAAGAGCGTCGTACCAATGCGGGCCTGAAAGGCCGAAGGAAGGAGGTTTGCGCTGTGCGCAAATACGAAATTACTTACATCCTCACTCCTGATTTCAGTGAGGAAACTGTCACTGCCAAGGTTGAACAGTATCAGAACCAGGTAGTAAACGAGGGCGGCCAGGTCGTCAACGTCAACAATTGGGGCAAGCGCCGTTTCGCCTATGAAGTAAATAATAAGGCTGAAGGCTACTATGTAACTATGCGTTTCGATTCTGAGAGCGCTGTTGCCGATGAGCTTCGTCGTGTTATGAAGAATAGCGATGAAGTATTGCGCTGCATGGTGGTAAGCGTCAACTAATAGCTTTTAGTTTGGAAGATTTCAGAGCGTCTGCCATTTTTGGAAGAGAGTTTTTTAGGAGGGTAGTTCGAGGTGTCGGTACTTAACAGAGTTATTCTTATAGGTCGTCTCACCCGTGATCCGGAGAGCAAAACTACTGCTTCAGGTAAGCAAAGGACTACTTTTACTGTCGCTGTCGATCGTCGCAGCAAGAACTCAGAAAAGAGTGCCGATTTTATTCCTGTCGTAACCTGGGATTATACGGCAGATTTCTGTGCTAAGTATCTGCGCAAAGGGCGTCAGGTTGCTGTAGAAGGAAGATTACAAATCGATAGTCAGCAACAGCCCGACGGCAGTTATAGAACTTTCGTTAATGTGGTAGCTGACGATGTCCAAGCTTTGGGGAGTAAGTCCGATGTTAGTGGTGCCGCTGGTGGTGCCCAATCTTACTCTCGCTCGACCGCTCCTGATCCCATAGCCGATGATATGGATGAGGATTTAGATGGCGGTTGTAATATGGATGTTCCCTTCTAAACACTGTTGATATATTTATAGCCCCGTGTGGGTTCTGTTTAAGTTCGGAGGTTCACTATGGCTCGTGGAGAGCGTCGAGGCCGCAGGCCTCGCAGGAAGGTTTGTCATTTCTGCGCTAACAAGATTGAAGAAATCGATTACAAGGAAGTAGCTACTTTGCGTAAGTACACCAGCGAGCGCGGTAAAATTTTACCCCGTCGCATTTCTGGTACTTGCGCCCGTCATCAGCGCATGGTCACTTCCGCTGTGAAGAGAGCTCGTTATATCGCTTTGTTGCCTTATACCGTATAGCCGATATTAGCGCTCATTGAGAAGCGGCCTCCCTTGTTATCTATTCTGGGTAGTTGGGGGGCCGCTTTTTTAGTGTCGTGAGGCATAGGTGAAGTTTAGCTCAAAAATACCTTAAACTATTGGAGGTTATCGCAATGCAGGTTATATTACTTAAAGATGTGCCCAAGGTTGGTAAAAAAGGTGAATTGCACAACGTATCCGACGGTTACGGTCGCAATTTCTTAGTGGCTCGTGGTTTTGCCGAAATAGCCTCCGAAGGACGTTTGCGGGCTGCCGAAAAAGAGAAGAAGGATCGCCAAGCTCAAGAAAAACGCGAGCAAGAAGCTGCCCAGGCCCAAGCGGAACGCCTTCAAGCTAAGCCTCTGGTTATAAAGGCTAATTGCGGCACTCAGGATAAACTCTTTGGTTCTATTACTGCTCAAGATGTAGCTGAAGCCGTAGCCACTCAATTTAAGGAAACTATCGATAAAAAGTCGGTTAAGTTAGATGAGCCTATTCGCAAATTGGGTGAGTTTACTGTGGTTATTAAGCTCCATCCTAAAATAAAGGCCAATTTGACAATTCAAGTAGAAAAGGCTTAAGTAGGCGCAAAAAATAAAAGCGATAGCTTTTGCAGCCCGCCTCTACATCTGAAGTGGGCTTTTATATTTAGGGAAGGGATTTTTTATGAGCTTAACTTCTGTAGAAGATCGCTTGCTTTTACCTCCTCACAACGAAGAGGCCGAACAAGCTTGTTTGGGCAGTTGTTTAATCGATCCCGAAGCTTTTGATAAAGTCTCGGAAATTTTGGCCGGGCCGGAAGATTTTTATCAAAAAGCTTATCAGGAAATTTATGCCGCCATGGTCTATTTAGCTGAAAATACCGGCGTAATCGATTTGCTTACAGTCTGTAACTATTTGCGCGAACATGGCAAATTGGAACACTGTGGCGGTGTAGCTCGCTTAAACGATATTATCGATGCGGTAAGAAGTTCAGCTCACGTGACCGCTTATGCCAAGATTGTGGCTGATAACGCTCTTTCTAGGCGTCTTTTGCGAGCGGGCCAAACGATTAGCCGCCTGGCAGTCGATCAGGAAATTGAGTTACCTGAGCGCGTCGATCAAGCCGAAGAGGTTATTTTTGGCGTAGGCAATTCGCGCTCTCGCGGCGAGTTGGAGCCTATTGCCGAAGCTTTAAAAAATACTTTTGACGAGGCTTACAGAAGGTTCGAAGAAGGTAAGACCGTCTCTGGAGTGGCTACCGGTTTTACTGAACTCGATGAACTTACTAATGGGCTCCATCCTGCTAACCTTATTGTTATCGGAGCTCGTCCCAGTATGGGTAAGACGGCCTTTGCCCTTTCTATTGCTGTCAATGTGGCTTTAGCTGAAAAGCCCAGTAAAGTGGCTATCTTTTCTTTGGAAATGCCTCGCGAAGATCTTTGCCAGCGCATGATGTGCTCGGTAGCTAAAGTTAACGCTCAAAGTTTGCGCAGTGGTAAACTAAGCGGAAACGATTGGGGAGCTTTGGCTCAAGCGGTCGATCAATTAAGTAAAGCACCTATCTTTATCGACGATAGTGGCAGTGTCACCATCTTAGATATGAAAGCTAAATTGCGCCGCTTAAAGAAGCGTAACGGGCTAGATTTAGTTATTATTGACTATTTACAACTAATTAGAGGTAACAGTACCAATAGAGGTAGCTCGGAAAGGATCTTCGAAATTTCCGAGATTTCCCGTCAGCTTAAAGGTTTGTCTAAAGAATTAGATGTACCTATTGTGGCTCTTTCCCAACTTAGCCGCAATGTAGAGAGTCGTCAGGATAAGCGGCCTTTACTTTCCGACTTGCGTGAATCGGGTGCTATTGAGCAAGATGCCGATTTGGTGGCTTTCTTGTATCGCGATGAATATTACAATAAGCAAAGTACAGAATTAAATATTGCCGAAATTATTGTGGCTAAGCATCGCAATGGCCCTATAGGCAATTTGAAGTTGAAATTCCTTAAGCAATACGGCGGTTTCTATAATAAAGACGAAAATGTCTCGTCTGAAAATTATACTTCCTCCAATAGCGGCGGCCAACAGACCGTTTCTTTCGGCCCCGGCAACGGTTTTACTATATCGGTTCCCAATCGCACTTCGTCAAGTCAAGATAATAATGGCCATAACAGACAAAATGAAGCTGATTCCGGCTTAGATTTGTATCCAGGGGATGTACCTATTTAGGGACTCACTCTAACATAGTGCGCGAGCGCCACTTATATTATTTGCCTAAATAAATTAAAGAGCTAAGCTTTTACCGCTATCACCGCTATCTGGCGGTGCTAACGAGCTTGGCTCTTATTTTTTTGTCGTGGACACTATAGCGCAAGTTTTTTTTATTGTTATCTAAGGTTTTATCACTTTATCGGCTTGCACAAGTGTAGTCACAATAGTAGCCATGTCAGAAACTGTACCTACTACCTGAGCGGCCTCTAAATGATAATGTTCTAAACAAGTGGAGCAGAGCAAAATTTTTACTCCTGAATCCTGCATAAATGAAAGAGACAAGGCCGTATCGCTGCCACGCACAGCGTTAAATACGCCCTCAGTGTAGCAAACAATAGTATCTATATCTTTAGCTTTGCTTTCCAAGTTGTGCAAAAATTTAGCCATCATAGTTTTGCCAAATTCTAAACCAACTTGGGGTGCTTCGTTGGCTACCTGATTTACCGTACCTAAAGTCACACTTTTTAAAAGTACCACAGTCATGATCTTTACTCCCTGAATACAAAAATACGGCCCTCTTATCTCTCGCCGCTATCTATTAGAATATAATACGGAAACTAGGTAAAAAAAGCCTGCCCCTTATCATTTTTCTGATCAAGCGCAGGCTAAAAAAACTGGACAAAGCTTTTTCTAACCGACTACATCTTCGGTAGCCAAAGTTATATTAAGGCGCTCTTCTATTTCAAAAAGGCGCGGCCAAGGCAATACTATCTCTAAAAACATACTGCGGAAGACAACTTTTTGGCCTACAGTGGGGGAATAATAACTTTGGCCTAAAAGTTTTTCGTCCCATAATTGTTGAGCCCAAGGGATAGCGGCATTGCGAGCTGCTAAGCCGGCTGGGCCAGCTTGATTGAGTAGCGGATCGGCCTTTATATTGATATTTTTGTATTCTTGGCTTAAATTTTGCCTAATCACGGCTTGATAGGCATAATCGTCGATTAAGCGGGCTACGGTAAAAGCTTGCTGAGTCTTTTCACTTTCCAAGCGACGGTAGAGAGTCCAATTTTTGCCCTTAACTAAAGCAATTTGAGCGGCGCAAGCTTGAGCTATAGCTGTGCCCAAGGAATTGGAAGGTGTATTCCAAGCCGAATAACAAGCCAATTCCCAAATAGGTACATTATCTATAATGGTTTGGGCAAAAATAGGCTCAGCGCGGTTGACTAAATGCAAGTCGGCCAAGCCGTAAGGCCTTTTTCTCTGATTAGCAAATTTATTATCAATGCGTTCTAATAAATTTTCGGCTTGTGTTTTAGTCTGAGCATCGCCTTCCAAGGTGGGAGCGGCAAAAGGCTTATCGCTGGGAGTTTCCACGAAAATTACTGTGCCAGTACCTTCCGTTTGGGTAGCGCCGCTCAAATCTAAGTGAAGGCGGGCCGTTTGGGCTAAAGTGAAAGCTTCCATAGGTGGTACTTTATCCTCATAACTAGGATCGGAATAATCCAATTCGATATGGGGTTTGTAATTGGCCTCTCTAGCCAACCAGCCGGCCGTCATATTGGAAGCTAATTCGTCGGCACCGCACATAATATCTACTTTATCTTCAATATGTAGCTCTTTAATTTTAGCTTTGAGTTGGGCCAATTCACTAATGTGTATACCTTTAGAGGCGGCGTCGTCTTGGCCAATTACCAAGTGGTCGATACTCCCTTGGGCAGTAAAGAGCAATAAATTGTAGAGAACTTCCAAATTGCGATTTCTAACTTGCAAATATTCACGGAAATATTCTTCCGGCACGTTAGCTGGCGGATTGGCCTCACCTCGGGCAGCCCAATTACGCAAACTAGTTTCGTAGGGCGCTTGGCCCTCGGAAGTGCGCAACGACAGGCGCGGGATAATAGCCAATACTTCCAAATGTTGGCCTTTTTGGGCCAATTCCGGTAAAATTTGCAAGTTCTCCACAGCTGCGGCGGTACTTAAAGTGGCGGTGCGTGAAGCTATTAAACCGCCGTAGGCCAGCATGTCGGCCGAAATTATAGCGTTAGAATATATTGGCTGGTGGCGCAACCAAGCTTTTATTTTTTGCGGTTGCCCAGGTGTGTAGGCTTTGCCTAGCCAAGAGCGCTCGGGCATAACCAAGTTACCGCCGCCTATGCGGGCAATTTGGCCGGGAAAGAGCCAGTTGCAGGGGCGATCGTCTAAGGGAATATATAGCGCTTGCCAGGGCTGGGCTTGTGGAGCTTGAGCTTGGGCATTTAGTTTTGTAGCGGCATTTGAAGGTGAGGCTGGGGCCGCCTTTAAGGTTGTCGGCACAGATGTTTTAGGCCTTTGAGTTTTAAAAACGCCCACATTGGCAGGTTGCACCGACTCTTGCGCTTGGGCCAAACCGGCTCCGCTAAAAAGGAGAGTTAGTGAGCAAGTATAAAAAAGTAATCTCTTAAACATAGAGCCGGTTTTCTCTAAGCTGAGCTGGCCTCCCTTTGCCTTTAAAGGCCGCCTAGTTCAGTCTCTAAGAGAATAGGTGCGCCAATTTTTGCCTCTAAGGGATACTATCCACTATGAATAAAATAAAGCTATTTTTATGTTTGTTGCCTCTAATGGTGGCGGCCTTCTTCTCTACGGCCCCTCTGCCTTCCCAAGCTCAAGGGCTAAATGCGCCACGCTTATTGATCTCCTGCTTTTTGGGCGATTCTATAAGTGTAGTAGACGCTAGAACTGTGCGCGTTAAGGGCACGTTCTCGGTGGGCAATAGTCCAGAGCGCATGGCCGTTTCGCAGGATAATCGCTATATTGCCGTAGCTCAGCCCAAAATCGGTTGTATTTCCATTATTGAAAGTGGCAATTTGCGTTTTGGCAACAATTATACTGACGAAAAGATGAAGACCCCCGTCGATGTCTGTTTTTCCACCGATGGTGCCAGACTTTATGTTTTGGAGTCTACCACTTGCTCTTTAATTGAATTGCATGTGCCCTCTTTCCAAGTGGTGCGCACTCTGCCTTTAAACGGCTTGGCTCCCAGTCTGATGCGTATTTCCAAAAACGGTGCCAAATTATTTATCTCTCACGAGAGTACCGGCCTTTTAACTGTAGTCGATCTTTTTAATTGGTCGATTTTTAAGCAAATGAGTGTCGGCCCCACAGCTGGCGGTTTAGATCTTTCCCAAGACAACGGTCGTCTAGTTGTGGCTTTACCTTCAGAAAGTAAAGTAGGCATTTATAAAACTACCGATTTGCGCCTTTTAACTAAAGTACCAGTAGGTTCTGGGGCTGGTATTGTAGGAGTCTCTCCGAAAAACCAGGTAGTAGTTGTTAATTCCATCTCCAACGATATTTCGATCTTTCCTTTAGACCGTCCCAGTTTGCGTTTTCGTACCGCCGTGGGAGTAGGGCCGCGTGATTTATGTTTTGCTCCCGACGGTTCTATGGGGTATGTTACCAATTTTAATACTAACGATCTTTCGGTAATCGATATGAGTACCGGCAAACAATTGGGCCGTTTAGCTATAGGTCAGGGCCCTCGCGGTATAGTTTGGGTTTATTAGTAGTTTTTTTCGTGGGGTTCTAACCTCGGAGAAAACAGGAAGAGCGCAGGAAGAGCGCTCACCGACGCGAAAGCCTTTGGCCAATTTTTTACGGACAGCGGAGCCTAAAACTTTTTTTCTTAATTTAAGGAGTATTTTTCATGCAATACGATCCGGCTAGTTTTGAACAGAAATGGCGCGATATTTGGGAGACTAAAAAATTGCACCACGCCGTCAAGAGCGACAGCCGCCCCAAGTATTATTGCCTCGATATGTTCCCTTATCCTTCCGGTGAGGGGCTTCACGTGGGCCATTGGCGCGGTTATGTCCTTTCCGACGTTATGAGCCGTTATATGACTTTGCACGGTCGCCAGGTGCTTCATCCTATGGGCTGGGACGCTTTCGGGTTGCCTGCCGAAAATGCCGCCATTAAACGCGGTATCCACCCTGTGGCTCAAACTAAGGCCGCTACTGACAATATGCGTCGCCAGCTTAAAGATATGGGCTCTATGTATGATTGGGATCGTGAAGTCAATTCTTCTTTGCCGGAATATTATAAATGGACTCAATGGACTTTCTTAAAAGTTTACCAAGCCGGTTTAGCTTATAAAAAAGAAGCTCCTATCAACTGGTGTCCTTCCTGCGCTACCGGTTTAGCTGACGAAGAAGTAAAAGAGGGACGTTGTGAGCGTTGTGGCACCTTAGTTACCAAAAAAGGTTTGCCCCAGTGGTTCTTTGCCATTAGTAAATATGCTCAGCGTTTAATTGACGATCTTAAAGATCTCGACTGGCCGGAGAAAGTTAAAAAGATGCAAATCGATTGGATCGGCCGCAGCGAGGGTGCTGAAGTTCGTTTTGCCATTGATGGTCACGAAAATGAAAGCTTGACCGTTTTTACTACTCGTCCAGATACTATTTACGGTGTTTCCTATATGGTACTAGCTCCTGAGCATGAGTTAGTACGCCATATTACCACTCCCGATCGCGCCGACAAGGTAGAAGCTTATATTACTCGCACTTGCTCTCGCACCGAGGTTGAGCGCCAAGAGCAAAAAGAGAAGACCGGCGAATTTACTGGTGCTTATGCTATTAACCCGGTCAATGGAGCCAAGATTCCTATCTGGATTGCCGACTATGTGCTTATGGGCTACGGTACTGGCGCTATTATGGCCGTTCCGGCCCACGACGAGCGCGACTGGGATTTTGCCAAAGCTTTCGAGTTGCCTATTAAGCAAGTTATTATGACCGCTACTCAAACTGAGGCCTTAAAAGCTGAAGGTACCGATTTTAGTCAACCTGCTGCTGTAAGTGCTGCCTGGCAAGCCAAGTTTGGAGCCGAGCCTTACGAAAAGCCGTACTGCGAATTAGGTACCATGATCAATTCCGAAGAGTTCTCCGGTATGGAATCTAATGTAGGCCGCCAGGCTGTAGTCGAAAAGTTAGAAAAACTCAATATTGGCAAAGCCGTAGTCAATTACCGTCTGCGCGACTGGTTAGTCTCTCGGCAGCGTTATTGGGGTGCTCCCATTCCTATGGTTTATTGTGATAAGTGCGGTATTGTGCCAGTTCCCGAGGATCAGTTGCCCGTCTTATTGCCGCATGTAGAAAAGTACCAACCTTCAGGTACTGGCGCTTCTCCTTTGGCTTCTTTGCCCGAGTTTGTCAATACTACTTGTCCTAAGTGTGGCGGCCCAGCTAAGCGGGATACCGATACTATTTCCCAGTGGATTTGCTCTTCTTGGTACTTCTTGCGCTATCCGTCTTACGATTGCCAAGATGCCGCTTGGCGTCGCGAAGATGTCGACTTCTGGAACCCTGTCGATCTTTATGTCGGCGGTATCGAGCACGCTGTCTTGCATTTGCTTTACTCGCGCTTCTACACTAAGATCTTTTACGATTTAGGGTTAGTCGGTTTCAAAGAGCCCTTCACTCGCTTATTCAACCAGGGTATGATTACCAAAGTGGGCACTTCTGGCCGCTTAGAAAAGATGAGTAAGTCTAAGGGCAACGTAGTCAACCCTGACGATTTGGTCAAAAAGTACGGCACTGACGCCTTGCGCGCCTATTTGCTCTTTATTGGGCCGCCCGAATTAGATGCCGAATGGAACGATTCCGGTATCGAAGGTGTTTACCGCTGGATCCGCCGTATTTGGACTTTAATTACCGAGTGTCAGATTACTCCTGGCAAGGAGATCGATCCGGAAATATTAAAAGCTACCCATCGCTTCATCAAGAAGATCAATGAAGATCTTTCCCGCTTACACCTCAATACTGTAGTGGCCGCTTTAATGGAGTGGAGTAACTTCCTGATCGCTCGCGGAGCTAAAGGGCCGATTGCCCAGGAAACTTTAGAGCAATATATTATCGTTATGTCTCCTGTGGCTCCTCACGCTGCTGAAGAGCTGTGGGCCTTCTTAGGTCACGCCAAGGGTATTTTCGAAAGTCGTCCCGCTTGGCCCGAGCACAACGAAGAGCACTTAGTGGAAAACGATTTTAACTTAGTTATCCAAGTTAATGGTAAGATGCGCGATATGATTCGCGTTTCTAAGGATTTATCTAAGGAAGAGCTGGAAGAGAGCGCTAAAGCCAGTCCCAGGGTGGCTTCTAGTATAGCCGACAAAACTATCCGCAAAGTGATCTATGTGCCTAATAAACTCATGAACTTTGTAGTTGGTTAAAAAGGCTTTAATGGCTAGCTTATAAAAAATGACGGCCGAGAGTTCTACTGGAATTTCGGTCGTTATTTTTTATGGCAACAGTTTGGCAGGGAACTGCCATTCAGGTTGGAGGCCGTTTAGTCTTTGTTTGTGCTGGAGGAGTAGCTTATGCACAGAAAGTTTTCCCCTTATTTTACTGCTTTAGTTTTAGGCTTTTCATTAAGCGGCTGGGCCTCTTTCCACTGTGCTCCGGCTCAGGCGCAAATTCCCGACACTACTGCCGAAACTAAGCTTATTCAAAGGGCTCGCGAGGGCGACTCTGAAGCTGTCTACAATTTGGCCCTTACCTACATTAACGGCGATAAAGTTTATACCAACTACAAAGAGGCAGCTAAGCTTTTGGAAAAGGCTACAGCCGACAATTATTATCCTGCCTATGCCCAGTTGGCCAAGCTTTATTTACATGGTTGGGGAGTAGCTTTTAACGGACAGAAAGCTTTTGAGCTTTACAAGAAAGGGGTAAGTCACCAAGATAGTTACGCTCTTTACGGTTTGGGTGTATGTTACGATTACGGTATAGGTACAGTACCCAATTTTGCTATGGCTAAGAATTATTATACCAAAGCTGCCGAGGCAGGCTCTTATTTAGGCTGGTGCGGTTTAGCTCGTTTACATACTCCCGAGCGCTCTCCTTATGCCGATATTGAGCAAAGAAAAAAATATTGTACTCAGGCTTTGCAAACTTGGCTTAGTTCCGATCTAAAATATTTTGATCCCCAATTGCGTTTAGCTTTGGAAACTTGTCCCCAATATCTCGATCAAGTTATTGCCAAATTGGAGCGTGGGGTCGACTTAGAAGCTATAGTCCATAGGGTCAGTGCCGCTCAGTATTTTAGTCTTGCTCAAGCTTTGTATGCTCGTTACTATGAAGTGAGCCACGACGTAAATGATCGCTATCGAGCTTACAACTTAGCTTCTGAAGCTATCGATTTAGACTATTTGCCTGCCCGCGTAGCTTTGGCTCAGCTTTTGGATAAGCGTGGCGATTATGAGCAAGCTTCGGTTGTTTATAAATATGTTGCCGCTAAGGGCGATTTACAATCGATCATCGCTTTAGCCAATTATGCCGAAGCTAATCCGCAAAAAGTCAACCAAGAATTTTGGAGTAAGTTGTTGGAAAAACTTAAAGGCTTAAATTATCGTCCCGTCTATCGTTTGCAGGCTCACTACTTAATTTTAGCCGATCCTAAGTATTTAACTGCCGACGAGGCTAATGGCGAGCATTATTTGCAATTATTGCAAAAGTCTGCCGATTTAGGTGACGGTTTGGCTTGTTTAGAGTTAAGTGATATTTATAATAGTGGCCAGATTGCCGCCGGTCGTTGGTCGATAGAGCCTGACCAAGAAAAAGCTTTTAAGTATTTAGCCGACCCTTTGAATTATATTTATCCTTTAAACTATGCTTCTAAAGATAGGGCTGAGCGCTTTGCTTCTTTAGGGGATCGTTATCTTTACGGTAAAGGTACTTCTAGCAATCGCGGCCAGGCAGTAGCTTGTTACGAGCGTTCTTTGGCGGTTAGTTATAACGATCGAGCCGCTTATCGTTTGGGCAGTTTACTTATTAAGCAAAGTAATCCTCAACAAAAAGAGCGTGGTACTAAGTTGTTGCTTAAAGTCAGCCAAAGTAAAAGTTCTGCCTATGCCCTTGAGGCAGCTAAATTGCTTAAGCGTTAGCGACTAATTTTAAGGTTCATTCGCTTTCTGACGGGCCGTTAGTTTATAAAAAAAAGCAAGCCCTAGGTCGGCCTTGGTCGACTCAGGACTTGCTTTTTTAGTGGACAAATTTTATCCCTTATTCTACTTACTGCGCATCCTATTTAAGAAACGCAATACTTCAAGATAGACATTGATTAAGGTGAGTAAAATGGAGAAAGCAAAATACCACTCCATATATTGGGGTAATTCCTCTCTACTAGCTTGGCGGACAGTTTTGAAGTCGTTAAGGAGTACGTAAGAGAAGAAGGCAATAATCAGTACACTTGTTATGAGGGAGATAATCGGGTTGCCGTCCAGAACTGTGCCGTAATTAAGGCCAGCCAGTTCCATCAAGAAACCGGCCAAATAGCTAAAAATTAAGGCTAACAATCCTATCATAACTACTTTACCGCTTATATATTCGTCTTTAATAATATTAGAGCGATAGATAGTTAAACAGCCAAAAGTTATGGCAAAAGTTAAAATTAGAGCTTGAGTACCGATCCCAGGCGATTCTATTTCAAAAATAGCTGTAATGAAACCTAGAGTGATACCTTCAAACGCAGCGTATATTTGAGAGAGATATTGGGCCCACTCAGGCTTAAAACAAATCGCCATAGCTAAAATGAAAGTCAATATAGAAACAGCTATGCTGCCAGTAAAGAATAGGCCTACAGAAATAAATCCGGTATATAAAGCCAAAGCGGAAAGCAAGCCAGTAGCACAAGCTATAGCGGTCAGAAGGGTAGTTTTATTCATTACGCCTTCTATGGTCAAGCGCTTGACTTGGGTGGGAATGCGTTCTTGGTAAAGAGCTTGCAACCTAGCGTCCCTTAGGGCTGGGTTGCCGCTTTGAAAACTTCTGCTCATAAGGGTTAAATATCACCTTTCTACTTTTAATGAGCTGGTTGAGCCTAAAGTATGTTTTTAACATTGTACAACATAGAGGCATTCTAAACCTAGTACTAAAGAAAATCATCGAAAAATCCCAAACTATCCAATGAATTGATAAATTTGCCTAAATAGGCTTCGCTAACTAGAGGCCAATTAAATTGGAAACGATAGAGGGCTTGCATAGTATAAGCATTATCGGCTTTCAATTCACTGAGCGTATGCCCTTGGGATAAATTGCGATAAGCAATTAAGCTAGACAGGTTTTCGGCTTGATCTTGATCTTGGAGAGCTTCTCGGAAGGCTTTAATAAATTGCTCGGACAAGCATTGGTTGACAATCAAACCTTGGCGGCGCATTACTTTTATCAAATCGTACATATATATGGCGCGATTACTAAAAGGATGGAATAAACAGCAGCGATCCGGAGTTTGCGCCAGCAACAAAATAGCTTCGGCAGTAAAATCGATAGGAGAGAGCTCGACACTGAGGCCGGAATCTTCGTAACTGATAGAGCCTATCGTGTTGTAAGCTCGCAATTTATTGGCAAAGCTGTTGGCTTTGAGGTTAATTTGAAACTCTCCATCTTGGTTGCGGGCCATCAAATTGCCTACGCGCATAATTTTAGCCTTTAAGCCTTGAAGCATATATTCCAAGACCGAGCGCTCAGCCCTAAATTTACTGAGCATATATTTATTGTCCATTTGCTGGCCAAAATAAAACATTTGCTCATTCATAGGCTTAAAGGGGTTGGGTTCTCCGTCCCAGGAGAGGCCGGCCACGCTAACGGTAGAAATATGGATAAGTTTTATACCCTTAGCCAGACAATAAGTAGCAATATTCTTTGTACCTTCAACATTTACTTTGTCCAAAAGATCGTCAGCTTCAAAGTGGCGCACGTTGGCTGAGCAGTTAAAGAGAGTATCTATAGACAGATCTGGCAATTGGACAAAAGTTTGCTTATCGGTAATATCTCCTTCAATAAGGGTCAGGCGACCATTTAAGAAATATTCTTCAAAATCGGAGCTAAAGTAATAGACTAAAAGGCCTTGCAAACGCGATTTCAAGCTTTTTTGTTTCCCTTTGCGCATTAAACAACAGCAGTGACCGGAGTAATTTTCCAAAAAAGTGCGCAGAATATGGATCCCCAAAAATCCAGTGGCCCCAGTAAGCATAATGTTGCCGGGATCTTGTTTTTGCTGAGGATTCCAACCTTGTAATGTATTGTTAGATAGTAAATTATTGATAGCTCTATAGTCGTAGTTGGCTATATCTTGGGGAGTAGCGATAAGTTGTAAGAGGCGGTTATTCTTCTTATCGAGCAAATTAGCTAAGGCAGCTGGAGTAGGACAATTAAATACTTCAGCGTAGCTAATGTTGTAACCGCAACTTTCGGCAGCCAACACTACTTTAGTTACTCTTAAAGAAGCGCCTCCCAAATCGAAAAAACTGTCATTGCGGCTGACAGGATCGCTCAATTGCAAAACCTTTTGAAAGATAAGGCAAAAATCGCTTTCGATTTGGTTGCGAGGGGCGGCATACTTTCGTTTATAAGTAAAAGTTGGTTCGGGTAAACTCTTGATAGCTAGTTTTCCGTTATCGTTTAGGGGCCATTTATCTAATTGGATTAGAGCAACTGGAACCATATAAGAGGGTAATTGCTGGCTTAGAGTATTTTTTAAGTCTTCTGTGTCGATATTTTCGCTGGCCATAAAGTAGGCACAGATCTCTTTTTGCTTATTGATCTCTTTTATAATTACAATGGCAGAGTTTATTCCTGGGTAATGGAGCAGCCAATTTTTTATTTCATCTAGTTCAAGGCGTCTGCCGTTAAGCTTTACCTGATTATCTAAGCGGCCCAAAATTTGCATTTGTCCTTGGTAGTCCCACCAAGCTAAATCGCCGCTTCGGTAAGCGCGGCGGCCTTCTAAATCTATAAAAGCTTGGGCTGTTTGCTTAGGGTTGGCCCAGTAACCTCGGCCTATGCCTTCGCCCATAATGGCCAGTTCGCCTATAGCTCCAGGAGGCAAAATCTGTTGGAAGCGATTGAGCAGGGCCCATTGGTTATTGGCCATAGGTCGGCCTAAGCTAATATCGCTTTTTTGAGTAATTAGGTGGGCGCTACAAGCTACGGTCGTTTCTGAAGGGCCGTAACAATTAAAGATCCGCAACTGAGGATTGATATATTTAAGTTGCTCGTAAAGATGGAGCGAAAAGGGCTCGCCGCCTAAAATAACCGTTTTGAGTTTAGCTATGGCTTGACGTAAGCTTGCGTCTTCCAAACTGTTAACTAAATAAGAGGGAACGCAAGCCATTACTTCAACTTGATGGCGCAACATACTCTCTCCTAAAAGGTTGGGCTGGTGGATCTCCTCTTCTGAAGCTAAGAGCACACTTAGGCCCGAGCAAAGCGGAGCTATAAATTCCAAGATGGAAACATCGAAAGCTAAAGAAGACCAAGCCAAGCTGACTCGGTGGTTGGCTACCAGAGCCCAATATTGGTCGTTACCTTTTAATGGGGCGGCCAAATGGGAGAAACTATGCTCTTCAATCATGACCCCCTTGGGAGTTCCCGTTGAGCCGGAAGTATAAATAATGTAAGCTAAGTTGTCAGTTTGGTGTTTTATTTCGGTTAAATCAACTTGAGGGTAGGCCTGCCAATTAAAATTAGCTAAGTCGACAATAGGTATATCTAAAGATGCCGAAGCCAGAATCTGGCGCAATTCT
Organism: uncultured bacterium; assembly: GCA_934644775.1. Taxonomy (GTDB): domain Bacteria; phylum Vulcanimicrobiota; class Xenobia; order Xenobiales; family Xenobiaceae; genus Bruticola. The sequence goes on from CAKUDB010000002.1 coordinate 121,726, forward strand.
TCCCCTTGCTGATTGTGGATAGAGGCTAAAATTAAAGGGGGACGGGTAATTTTTAAGGCGGCTATAAGTCTGGCAGCGGGCCAATTAAGCTCAGGTTGCATAAAAGCTGCGCCAACCTTCATTACCGCTAAGCGGGCAATATAAGCGTAAGGCGAGCGATCACTAATTATAGCTATAGGTAAGTTGCCCAGTTCTCCCAGTTTATTCTTTATAAAATGGGCCAAAGCGTTGGCTCGGCTATTGATCTCGCCATAAGTTAAGAGGCAATGGGCACTTATAAGAGCCGTCCGGTTGGAGTAGCGGGCGGCGGCTTTTTCAAAGCGCTTGATCGTAGGTATATAGGTGTAGGGCTCATTGGTAGCGTTAAGAAGGCGCAATTGCTCTTGGGCTGGGGGTGAAAGCAATCTTACTTGACTAAGCTTATCAACCTCTATAAAGCTCAGTAGAGCCGTCAAATAGGTTTCTGCCAAGTTTTTGATTATCGCTTGGCTGTATAGAGGCTCTTGCCAAGAAAATCGCAGATGCAACTCTTGTTTGTTGGTGTAAATTTCTAAAGCTAAAAGGCCGTTCTCTTCATGCTCTAAATATTGTATGGCCAATTCTTCTCCATTAAAGGTAAAAGATGGCCAAAGATCGCCCTGGTAAATTAAAGAGGGTAAATTCCTTAAATCAAAATCGGCCGACAATTCTGCATAAGAGTAGTCAGGAAAGCCTAAATTGGCTGAAATCTCTCGTTGTGTTTGTTGGACAAAATCACTTATAGATAGATCGGAGCCGACCTCGACTTTAATAGGGTAGGTGCGAGTAAACATTCCTAAAGCCGAATTGAGATTGGCTTGGGGACGGGCGTTGCATATGGAATTAAAAAAGGCTCGCTCCTGCCCTTTGAAGTTGGCCAAGACAAAGCCAAAGACGGCGCAAAACAAGGTGTTGGGAGTTATTTGTAACTTATGGCATATCGTATCTAAATAGGCAGAAGTGATTTTGTCTGTATGCCAATCGAGAGAGCGTCCCCGGAGGCCTTGGTCCAAAGCCGACTGGGCTCCCGGTAAAGTCATATCTTGAGTTTCTAAGCCCAACACTTGACGGAAGTGCTCTCGAGCCGCTTCTTGGGAAAGCAGCCCTTTTTGGCGGCGGCCTTCTTCTTGAAGATTGTAATTAAAAGCTAGGTAATTATCTTGAGGGAGGTTCTGGCCGCTGTAAGCTAGAGCTAAACTTTGCAGCAAAAGATTTAGGCTTTGTCCATCGATAATTAGGTGATGAATGTCGGCAAATAAGTAAATATGGCTTTGATTATGCAGCAAAGTGAAGCGGCTCAAGTAGGCTTCCGAGTTAAAAGCCTCTTTATCTCGCAAAAAGAGGAAAGGCCTTATTCTATAATCTCGGTCGGCTTGGGGGACTCCCTCGCCTATCTCTGTTACAACAATAATGAAAGGCTCGGGCTCGTCTGTATAGAGGCGGGCCTCCAACTCGCCCTCATCGTTGAAACTTTCCCTTAAGTAGCTTTTTAGGCTAGGAAAGGCAGCGATCACCTGCTCTAAGGCAGTCCGCAAAGTGGCCAAATCGGTCTTCTTTTTGGCAAATTTTACTAGTACAGGGTTGTTGTAAATACATCTTGATGGCCAGCGGACTGCATCTAAATAGAGGCCGCGCTGCACGGCGCTTAAAGGATAAGATAGGCGCTCTTCTTTGCTTAGGCCATTATTTTGCTCTTTTTTTCTGAGCACTTCTCTTAAGTGTTGGGCTAAAGTGGCCAAATTTCTGTAGTGATAAAGATCGGCCACGGCTAAACTGATCCCCGTTTGTTGGTAAATTTCAGTTAGTAAGCTTATTAAGCCTAAAGAGTTGAGACCTAAATCCCACAAATCGTCGTGCTCAGAAAAGTGCTCTTGTTTAATAATGGCAGCGATTATGGGCCTAAGCAACGCTGGGCTCGGGGTGGCCTTAACGCAGCGGCTCCCTTCTTTGTTGAGTCCATGGGTGGCTATTTCAGCAAAACTCCTGGCGGCGGCCGTTATCTGGGTAGCTGGTTCGCTGGATGTAGATTCTGCCATTAAAGGGGGTAAAGATGTATAATCAATTTTGTTGTTGGCATTTAAAGGCATCTTGTCTAAGCGAACCAGCTGGGGGATCATATAGCGCGGTTTGCGTTTGGCAAAGAAGGCCAATATCTGGCTAGGCTCTAGAGGGCCTTCAGCGGTAAAGTAAGCTGCTAAAATTGTCCCTTGAGCTGAAGGCCAAGCTTTGACGGCTACGCTAGTTAGGCCTGGATATTGGCCCAAGCACTCTTCTATTTCTCCTAGCTCTACTCTAAAACCGCGCACTTTAACTTGCCTATCTAAACGGCCGCCGATTAGATAATAGCCCTGAGAAGTCAACATAGCCTTGTCGCCGCTGCGGTACAAATAGCGATAATAGGTTGGATCGTGCTGCGGATCATAAAAGGGGTTGGGATAGAGGGCTTGCTTCTCTTCTTGATGGCGTTTTATATAGCCCAACATAATTTGGGGCGAAGCGATATAAAGTTCGCCCCATTGGCCCTCTGGCAAGGGGCGTTGCTGCTGGTCAAGGATATAAAAGCGGTTGCCGGGATGGGGATAGCCTATAGGGATATTGTCGTAATATTTATCGACAAAGAAGCCGCTGACACTACAGAGTGTCTCTGTGGGGCCGTATAAGTTGAGGAGGCGATAATGTTTATCGGGCTTAAAAGGGGGCAACTTCTCGCCACCAGTAATTAGCAAGCGCAAAGAGCGGCTGTCAAAGCGCTTAACAAAGCGGAAAGCCGCCTGAGTAGTCATAAAAGCGTGACTAATTTGCTTGTCTTCTATAAATTGGCTCAATTGGGGGAAATTAAGGCGGATCTCCTGTGGCACGAAATAGAGGGTGGCCCCAGTGCACAGAGGGGGATATATCTCTAATACGTGGGCGTCGAAACTAAAGCTGGCGTAGGAAGAAACGCGGCTTTGGGCCTTGAGCTCGGTTAGCTGTTGGTAAATATTGACATAATAATTGAGTGCTCTGCGAGGAATTTTTATGCCTTTGGGGCGGCCGGTCGAGCCGGAAGTATATAATACTATGGCTAAGCTTTCCTCCGAGCCTCCTTGGGTGGGCAATGGTTTTGAAGGGATGGGCTCATTGAGCATTGCCGACAGGGACAGCTTAGGCCCTGAATAGTTTAATGGATCAAGGAGGCCTTCATTTTCGTAGAGGAGATAGGAGGCTTGGGAGTCGCTTAACATAAAGCTTAGCCGCTCGCTTGGATAATCGCCATCTAGGGGAAGATAGGCCGCCCCACTTTTAAGCACGGCCAGAATTAGGGCCGGAATATAAAGTGATTGCTCTAACAAAATAGCTGCCACTTGGCCTAGGCCCAAGCCGCGCTCTATTAAATAGGCAGCTAAACGGTCACTGATATTTTCCAGTTGTGCGTAAGTAAGCACCTGCTCTTTAAATATAACAGCTGGTCGGTTAGCGTTTTGGGTAGCGGCTTGATGAAAGAGAGAGAGTATAGAATCCATTATGGCGCTGTTGAGACAGCCTCCCTTAATTTGCTTAAGTTATTGTATAGCCCTAAGTGGCCGTGCCATAATGTATAATAACAGCGCCAAAGTTTCAATTTTTATTCTTTATCAGAGGGGAAAAAAAGGTGAGCCAGGTAAAAGAAAGCGATTCCAAGGCCAAGAAGAAATATAACTTCGTAGCCCATTTGTTATATTGGTTGGGGTGGGGCGGGCTTGTCGCTCTGGTAGCCACTTTGGTTTTGCTTACTGTATTATTTGCCCAAATTTTAGGTTGGGGTTGCGCTTTGCTCCTGGCCCTTTTCTTTAGCGAATTGCTTTTAATGTTTGCCTATTCCCATCCAGGGGGAGCTTATCTGGAAAAAGCCGAGTTGCTCCCTTTCTTTAGTGGGTTGCCACTTAGGCTTATTGGAGAGAATATAAAAAAGTCTATTTATATTGTAACTGCTCTTATGGGGGTGGTACTTTTTGGTTTGGCTTGTCCAGATATTCTCAAATTCTGTATTTCTCAAAGCAATAGCCAATTGGCACCTTACTACGTTATAGAAATATTTTTACTCTATTTTATTTACGTTTTGCTAACTAAGCGCATTGTTTCCCTTTTTTCTGCTTCCCACACTTACAGATACGAAAAGATTAGAGCCGATATTATGTTTTGTAATACCCAAGAGGGAGAGACCTCTAGTCAGGAAGCTTTTACCGTACAAAAAGAAGCTTTAGAGAGTGAATTGGCCCAGATCAAAAGTCAGGTAGAAGAGGCTAAACGCTACAATTATTTCTTTATTTGTCTATTTATATTAATTTCTTTTGCTTCTTTCTTTTTACATGTTTATTGCTTATCGAATTTCTACTTCCGCTTATCCGAGCCCTGGGGAGTAGTTTGTTTTTTAATTTTCGCTTTGGCCTATATGGCTTTAAGTTTAGTTTTGGATAGAAAATTCAGCTCCGCTCGAACAAGCAGGGAAAGGAACTTGGCTTAAAGGAACTGAAAGGCCAGAAAAATTAGGAGTATAAAAGACGGCTGTGAAAGAGAATCGCCTAACCGCTTTGCGAGCTGAAATTGATAAGCTAAATTTGCAAATATTGGCTCTTCTAAACCAAAGGGCAGCCATAGCTCTGGAGTTAACTGAAGAAAAGGCCAAAGTCGGGATCAGCGGTTTTGATCCTGTGCGTGAGTCTTCCATGTTAGAAGAGTTGGTCAGACAGAATCGGGGGCCCTTCGGCGATTCAGCTATCAGTGAGCTTTTTAAGCATATCTTCCAAGTTACTTTAGAACTTATGGATGGTCACGAGCGCCAAAGCTTAAAAATCTCTCGCGGCTACAAAGCCGACAATACCTTGGTAGAAGTTAATGGGGCAATTTTCGGTTCTGGAGCTTTTAATATTATTGCCGGCCCTTGCTCTGTAGAAAATGATGTTCAAGTCGAAGCTGTGGCCGCTTGTTTGGAAAATACTCAGATTAAGATTATGCGTGGCGGAGCTTTTAAGCCGCGCACTTCACCTTATAGTTTCCAAGGGTTGGGCTTACCGGGATTAAAAATGCTTTATGAAGCGGCTCACCGCCACCATTTGGCTGTAATTAGTGAAATTACCGATGTGCGTCTAATCGATGAAATTTATCCCTACGTAGATATAATCCAAATAGGCGCTCGCAATATGTATAACTATCCGCTCTTGCAAGAAGTTGGAGCTAGGGGTAAGCCATTAGTTTTGAAGCGCCATTTTGCGGCTACCCTGGACGAATTTCTTTTAGCGGCTGAGTATTTAATGAAAAGCGGAGCTTCAGAAGTTATTTTATGTGAGCGCGGCATTCGCACTTTCGAGCCTTGGGTACGCAACACTTTAGATATTTCGGCTGTTCCTTTGCTAAAGAGAGAGACTCATCTGCCAGTTATTGTGGATATTTCTCATGCTGCCGGCCGTCGCGATATTTTACTTCCTTTAGCTAAAGCTGCCCAAGCGGTGGGGGCTGATGGTTTAATGGTTGAAGTCCATAACGATCCTAAATGTGCCCGTTCAGATAGTCAGCAACAGCTCGATTTACCGGAATTTACTGAGCTTGTGCAAGCTTTAGTTGGAAATTAAGTCAATTTAAATCGTTTCTGTAAAATTGGAGTTTTGTAAAAAATGGAGGAAGCCATTTGGAAAGATCGCCTTTTAAGTGTGATTATTCCTTGCTATAACGAAGAGAAACTTATTCTCGATTTAGTAATGTCAGTTTTAGCCTCTCCGGTTCCCAATAAAGAAATAATTGTGGTAGACGACGGCTCTACCGACAGAACCAGACTCATTTTGCGTGAGGCTATAGAATCTTTGGTGACAAAAGTTATCTATTGTCCAGAAAATCGCGGTAAAGGGGCGGCCATTAGGCGCGGTATAGCTGAAGCTTCTGGAGATGTAATTATTATTCAGGATGCCGATTTTGAGTATTCGCCCAATTTCTATCCTCAGGTAGTGGAGCCAGTTTTGCTTGGACGAGCTGAAGCTTGTTACGGCTCGCGTTTTGCCCAAACTCACTGGATTAAAGGTGCCTATGTAAGCAATATTTTGGCCAATTGGTTTTTAACTTGGTTCTCCAATCTCTTTACCGGCTACCGCCTTACCGATATGGAAACTTGCTTCAAAGCCGTTAGGCGAGACATTTTACAATCGCTCACTTTAGAACAAGAGCGTTTTGGTATCGAGCCGGAAATTACGGCTAAATTGGCCAAATCTGGCTGTCGCATAGTTGAAGTGCCTATAGATTACGCGCCGCGTTGTAAATCTTCGGGCAAAAAGATCGGCTTTAAGGATGGTTTGCAAGCTATTGCTTGTATTTGGAAATATCGCTGAAAGGGAAGGCACCCTAGTCTTAGGGCAGCTTGCCGCTAACTTTTAGTTTAGGTGATATTTTTACTTTGTCGGAGTCTAGGAAAAAGGAGGAAGCTTAGCTTAAGCGAAGCCTGGGGCTGTTTTATGGACCGTTCGACATTTACAATAATCGCTCTATCGGCGGTAGTGGCTATTGAGTCGTTCTTCCTTTTTAAGCCAACCGACGATCCTGTGGTGGCCAAGTTCTCCGGTGAGACTATCCGCTCTAGTAAGCTGAATGCTCAACTGCGCGAGCGTTTTGGTCGCGAGGTCTTGCAAGATATGATTACAGGGCGCTTGCTAGATAAGGCCATAGCTCAAGCTGGCTGTACTGTCTCCGAAGCCGAGTTACAAGACTGGGTGGCTGATTACAAGAAGAGGCCGGATGCCCAAGAATTATTAGCCTCTAATCAGCTCGATATAGCCAAACTTAAAGAAAATTTGCGCCGAAGCGTGCCCATGTATAAGCTTATTTTACATAAGATCCCTGAAGCAGAGCGCAAGCGATATTTTACCGACCATGCTTCCGCTTTTGAAGAGATGGAATTGAAGGGCATTCTCTTGGGCTCAGAAGGTGAGGCCGAGGAATTAGCTAGTCGTATCAAAGGTGAAGATGTCTTTTCAGCCCTGGCTCTGGTCCATTCCTTAGACATCCAGACTAGAGATATCGGAGGTAATTTAGGCCGAGTTACCCGCCAAGAATTAACTGAGTCGTTCGATCCCTTAAGTGTTAAAGAATTATTTGTCCAGAAAGTGGGGACTTTAAGCTCTCCCATGGCCTCCAATAGCGGCGGTTGGTATCTATTTTGGATCAAAAGTCGCACTACCGATTATGAGCACTTGCGTTTACGGGTTATGGAGGTAATGGCTACCGAAAAGTTGTCAGCGTTTTTGGAGAATTTGCGCAACCAGGCCAAAGTAGAGATCTTTTTGCCTGAGTCTAAGCCGTTTTCTGCAAAAGACAAACAGACCGAAAGTAAGTCGGAGGCGACAGGCTCTCCTAAAGCTAAGCCGCTAGCCGAATCTGATACAGTACGACCCAAATCAACAGAGGAGAAAAGATAGTGAAATTTAACTTTTTGCCCAAAGAGGACAGCTTTTTCCAGCAGTTCGAGCGTCAGGCTGCCTTTGATAGAGATGCCGGGGCTATGCTTCTCAACTTGATGAAAGATTTCGATAACATGGGCGCTCACTTGGAAGCTCTCAATGAGTTGGAGCGTCAGGGCGATCACGTAGTCCACGAAATTGCCAGAGATATTGCCAAAAGTTTTGTTACTCCTATCGACCGCGAAGATATTCACGCTTTAAGTGCCAACTTAGACGATATTCTCGATTTTATTCAGGCTTCAGCTGTCTGTATGGTAACTTACCAAGTAGATAAGCCCACTACGGCCGCTTTCCGTTTAGCCGAAATTATCAAAGAATCGACCGAGATTATGTACGAAGCTGTCGAGCGCTTTATCGCTTTAACTGATGTTAGCGACTTGCGCCGTCGCATTAAAGATTTGGAGCACGAAGCCGACAATGTCGACCAAAGCGCTGTAGCCGACTTATTCAAAAATGAAAAGAACGCTATCGAAATTATTAAGTGGAAAGAGATTTATTCCAGCTTAGAAAATGTCACCGACAAATGTAAAGACGTCATGGATGTGCTGGAAAGTATCGTTTTGAAGTACGCTTAAAAAAAAGCCGTTAGGCCTATTGTTATAGCTTGAAACTATCCTCCCAAGCAAAAGTCTACCGAAAAGTATTCTTTTGTCCAAGGGGATTTTTTTTTACTATTTTAGGGAGTATAAAGGGGAGTAATTGGCGAAAAACGGCCCAGCCGCTGGGCGAAGGCTGCTGATCTTTCTATTTCAGCTATTTTTTTTCTGTTGGGAGGCTGTCTAATTTTGAAGAAAGTTTTAATCGGATTATTATTCGGTTTCGTTCTGTTGGGCGGTTGTTATACCCATTCTTCCGCTCAAACTGAAGGAGAAGAAGCTGATTTTTCCGCTTCCGCTAAGTCGGCTGTCCCTTCAGTTGCCATTGATAAACCAAGTTCGGAGGTTAAGCAAACTGTGGCCAAAAATCCTCGTCAACGCCGTTATCGTCAGGCGTCAACTCAAGTAACCTTTTTGTTGCTTAATATCGAAGATGAAGTTACCCACGAGCAAGTTAAAGTTATAGTAGATAACAATATTTGGTTGGGGGCTGTTTCTCAATTAGGTATCCCTGGAGAGCCTATTTCTGCCTATAAAGAATATATGGCTGCTCACGATCAAGAGGTCTTTTTAGTCCCTTCCGAACTTTTTGCCAAACTTAAAGGTGGCACTTTTGCAGAAAATGCTCAACTTCAAAAGCTTAGCGACGAAGAAATATTAGCTAAATATTTTACCGAGATTGGACGCAGCTTTGTAGCTAAAAATAGCGATGATCGCACCAACAGAGAGCTGATTGGCAATTTATTGGAGCGTAATTTTGATGTCTTCATAGATTGTGAATCGGGAGCTTTAACGGTTAAGCCTTAAGCTCTTTTATCTAATCTTTATTTTTAGGATAACCTCTAGATTAAATACATTTTTGTCGTGAGTAGTATTCTAAGTTTTTTTGTTTTTTTAGCTTTTTAAGTCCGGGTTGAGTTCTTTTGTCGTTTGGGTAGCTCTTAAGCGGTCTAGAAAAAGCTAGATAGGAAGAGTGTGAAGCATGAATATAAGTTCTGTAAGTAGCAGTTCCAGTAAGAATACCGAACGTCTAAGAGAGCAACAAGCCCAGTCGATTAAGCAGCAACAAAGTATTTCTGCCAAATCTTCAAGTAGCCAATCGGAAAAGGTTTCTTCTTCTTCTTCTAGGCAAGATGAAGTAAAAATTTCCCAACGGGCCAACTCTGTAAACATCGGTTTTAAGTCTGAAGCTCTCAGTCCAGAGCGTCTGGCCGAGCTTGAAGAGGATATGGCTACTCAAGAGAGTCAGGAAAGCGATTCTACTTCTAAAGTGAATACTGTCGCTGACGAATCGGCTCAGGAGGGCCGAAAGGCTTTCACTTTAACCGACGCCTCTACCTACGAAGATGGTTCTGACGTCAAAGACTTGGCTTACAAAATGGTCGAATCTCGCGACCGAAGCGAAGCCGATTTAAGTTCCATTAGCGTCCTTAAAGCTTCCGAGGCTGACAACGAAATTCACATTTCCAAAGGTAAAGACGGAGGTATTATCGTCAATGTCGACGGCCAAGAGCAGCAATTTAGTGCTCAAGAGGCCCGCAATTTAATTATTGACGGCGGCGAGGGCAACGACAAAATTATCGCCGATAAAGATGTAAAAGCCGATTTGCAAATCGTTGGTGGTCTAGGCAACGATACTATCACTACTGCCAAGGGCAACGACACCGTATACGACAACTACGGAGCCAACAATATCAGCACCAAAGAGGGAAGCGATACTATTATCGCCAACCAATTAGACTATGTCCCTGGTGAAGAGAACCAAACTACTACCGACAATAGAAGCTTCTTCCGCAAAATACTCGATAAAATTACTGGTAAATCGAGCTACGAGAAGCAAACCGTCGATGGCAATATTATCGATGGTGGCAGTGGCGACGACTATATCGAAGGCGGCCTGGGCAACGATTATATCCAAGGTGGCAAGGGCGATGACGTTATCTATGGCTTAAATGGCAACGATATTATTAAAGGCCAAGGGGGCAACGACTACATCGACGGCGGTAAGGGTGACGATACTATTAGTGTCGGCTCTGGCAACAATATAGCTTTTGGCGGCCATGGTGACGATGTAATTACTGCTGAGGGTGGCGATAATGTTTTAGTTGGTGGTAGGGGTGCCGATTCTATAAAAGCTGGCGAAGGTAAAAATAAAATTACCGCTGATTCGGACGATAAAGTAAAAGCTGGCCAAAATAGCCAAACTTCGCACTTAGAATCTATCGATATTCCTGAAAATATTACCGTCAATGCTGCTCACGGTACTACGCCTTCTCCGGTGACGGGCAACAATAGCAATATCGGCTTTACTGAAAGGGTACAGTCTGATTTGGCCTCTCTAGCTGCTTTGTCTACCGGTCAAACTATGCTCAACGCTTTGGCCGCCAACGGTAAAAATGTCAATATCGTCGATACTGACGCGGGTAACTATTGCTCTTACTATCAAGATGGCAGTGTCTTAAAAGAAGATGGCAGCGCCAACTATGGCTCCGATTCTACTGTAGCTTATAATCGATCTCGCACTTTGATTAGCTACGACAAATGGGGTAAGCGGCCGCCTATTGTAGGTATGTACCATGAAATGTCCCATTCCTACGACGCTGGAGCTGGTGTCTTAGATGATCGCTACTTTAACTATGACGGTACGCAGGCAGAAAATACTGAGAATGGAGGCGTCAAAGCTGCCGAGTTACAAGCTGTCGGATTAGGTGATGTCAGCGATAAAGTCCAAATGAATCCTGAGGGCATTTCGGAAAATGCTTTGCGCAAAGCTCTCAATTTAGAGCGCCGAGATAAATATTAGCTTCTATAAATAACTGAAGTTGAGGCGGTTAGCTCTCCTCAGAAGGGCCAACCGCTTTTTTATTTGTTAATTTTTTCTTAACACCAGCTTTAGAAACTTGTCAAGAAGGGGCAAAGTCGTGAAGAAGAAGAGAGTATTTGTGCAGAAGCTTGGACAATACGTCGGGGATTAGGTTATCTTTAGCAGTTTTATAGCGAGGTAAAAAGATATATGAGTATAAATTCGGTAAATGGGAAAGCTTATAAAGCTTCTGCTTCTACGCAGCAGCAAGCTACCAGCTCTATAAAGAGCAAAAGTGCAGCTGCCTTGGCTGCTTTGCAAAAACATTCTCTTCCCGCCGCTACAGACAAAGAGAACACTAAAGAAGAAACCAAACTCTCTTCTCAGGCTAGTTTGGTCAGCAATGCCAGTTTTAAGAGCTCTCAGAAGCCTTTTACCGTAACCGATGCTTCCGCTTATAAAGAAGGATCCGACGTCCAAGAACTGGCTTATGCTTTAGCTGGCCAAGATAAACGTGAAGATGTCGACTTAAGTGATTATACTGTCTTAAAAGCTTCCGATGCTGACAACCAAATCAACATTTCTAAGCGCTCGGGCGGCGGCTTGATAGTTACTGTCGACGGTCATGAGCAAGAGTTTACTGCCCAAGAAGCTCGCAATTTAATTATCGATGGCGGAGCGGGCAACGACAATATCGTAGCCGATGAAGATGTCATGATGGCTTTACACATTGTCGGCGGCCAGGGCGACGATACTATCGTCACCGGTCAGGGCAACGATATTGTTTATGACAACTACGGAGCCAACAATATCAGCACCAAAGATGGCGACGATGTAGTTATTGCCAATCAACTGGATTACAAAAAAGGCCAATCGGTTGGTAAAGATACGCGCAATATCTTCCAAAAATTCTGGGATAAGCTTAGTGGCAACGACGAGCACGCCCACGCCGTTAAGGGAAACGTTATCGATGGCGGTTCTGGCAACGACTACTTAGAAGGCGGACTGGGCCAAGATATTATCTATGGCGGTTCTGGCAACGATGTTATCTACGGTTTAGATGGAGACGATCGGATTTACGGTGGCGCTGGCGACGACTATATCGACGGCGGCAAGGGCAACGACACTATAAACGGCGGCTCTGGTAACGATAAATTATTTGGCGGCCAGGGCAAAGATACTATTAACGGCGGTACTGGCAACGATGTTATCGCTGGAGGTGATGGCAAAGATGCTATCAATGGCGGAGTGGGAGCCAATAAGATTACGGCCGATAAAAAAGATACTGTCAGTGCCAACAAAGAGAGTACGGTCGACTATTTGGAATCGGCTAAGATCCCTCGTCAGATTAAGATTGATGGTGATGCCGGTTTTAAGGCCAGAGTACAGTCTGACTTAGACGCTTTAGCTTCTATTAAGCCTGGTCAAGCTATGTATAAGGGCTTGGCGGAAAATGGTCGCAAAGTAACTATCCAGGGTACCGACGCCGGTAATATCTGTTATTACAACGGTAATACCGCTGTTCTAAAAGAAGATGGCAGCGCCAACAGAGGATCTAATTCCACTATAGGTTATAATCGCTCCCGAACCAGAATTACCAGTGCCGAATGGGGAGAGCGTCCTCCCGTTGTCGGTATGTTCCACGAGATGTCCCACTCTTACGACGCCGGTGCTGGTATTTTAGATGACCGTCTCTTCAATTATGATGGCACCCGAACCCAAAGTGGAGGAGTAAGTGCCGCTGAGTTGCAAGCTGTAGGCTTAGGTGAAGTTACCGATCAGGTACAAATGAACCCTGAAGGTATTTCCGAAAACGATCTTAGAGCAGCTCTCGATTTGGCTCGCAGAACTAGGTATTGATCTGTAAAAAGACTTGTATATGATATTTGCCTAAAGATTGTTTCTGCATAATGAAATAGCTTTAGTTGGGGCGCAGGCTCGGAAAGATCCTGCGCCCTTCGCTTTTTTTTATTAAGTTGTATTGCTAATATAGAAAATAAATGCCTAAATTAAGCCGTAAAAGTAAAAATTATTTATTAAATGTGATATAATAACGCGAAAGCTGCCTATAAAAGACCTTTCAGCAGCGGGGAAAAAGCTGTACAGCCTTTTAGAGTAGGAGACAGAGGCTAGCGATGCGTTCATTCAATTACTCCAGACCTTTGGGTAAAGAGGTCTGCAATATCTCTACGAACCTATTCCGTTTTGTCAATGACGTCCACGAGTCTAAGGGAAAACAAGATGTAGTGGCGGACATTGCTCCTGCAGTTCTTGCCGATTTGCCTGTCAGCACTATTATTAAAAATGTAGATTTTTTTTGTCAGCGGGCCTTAGGTGTAGAAGAATTAAGTGATACCGAAAAGCAAAAACTTGAAGAAGAGTTAAACTCTCCCGATTTTGCCGATAAATATAATCCGGTTCCCCAAGAGGTCGAGCTTACTCCTGAAGAGGAGAGATCACTTCAGATTAGGTTGTACGCTAAAGCCTTTTTGCGTTTAGGCGAAGCTGAAAAATTCGAATTATCGGTCGATTCTATTGTCGAATTGTATCGCTCGCTCAATCCGCGCCAGTGTGATATTAGGGAAATTTGGCCTACTTATCGCGAGCAGAGTTTTACTTACGGAGTCTCTATAGATCACGATAACGGAGCTCGCTATTTGCAAGTACAAAGTAGTGGCTTCCCCCTTATTGCCATAAATGGCAATGAGTTTAAAGGTGGTACTATTATTATGCAGGCTATCTCGGCTCGCGACGTCCGCTTAGCCTTATCTGATGCTTGTAAGAGCTTCTTAGAAGTTGCCGAATATTACGATCCTTTGGTGCTGATTCCCCGCTTTATCGTTGATTTCTTATGTGTTAGTCCTTTTAATAGTTCTTTTGGCAACTTATTGGTAGCTCAGCTCCTCTTGATGATCCTTTTAGCTAAGAGTGGCTATCCGGTTTATCGCTATATCAGTTACGATTTAGTTTCCGAGCGCTTGGGTGGAAATGATTATTTCAATTCTGCTTTCCGGGAAAGTATCAGTGGTTGGCATGTAGGCAACAACGATTATGTGCCTTTTACCGAATATTGTTTAAAGCACCTCTCTTTGGCTTTCCGCTACTTCTTCTATCGCTTGCTTCCTTTAGGTGGTCGCGATCGCAAAGCTAAGTGTATTAAAGCTTTGTTTTATAACGATGAAGTATTACTTACCAAGAGCGCTATTCACGATCTCTGTTATGAAATTAGCGTACCTACAATCGAATCGGTATTAGGCAAACTTAGCGGCGAGTCTGGTTTCTTGGAAAAAGTAGGCAAAGGGCGCAATACTGCTTACAGACGGCGTAAGGGTGCAGTCGACCAAACTGAGCCAAGTTATAATCCCTTAACTGGTGAGCCTTATAGCAGTTTTTAGTTAGTCCCAACCATTAAAAAAATCTCGCCCCGCTCTATTTTATAAGCGGGGCGAGATTTTTTTTTAGGGGCCTAAGCCGTACTTAGGCTATTTTTGCTCAAGTTCTTAAGATTTGGCCAATCTGCCCTTAAGAAACTTGAGCTATAGTTTAGAACTTGCCGCCTAATAAAGCTAGCAATACACCCGCAGCCACGGCTGAGCCGATAACGCCGGAAACGTTAGGGCCCATAGCGTGCATAAGCAAAAAGTTGCGAGGATTAGTTTCCAAACCGACTTTATTGACTACACGGGCAGCCATAGGTACGGCAGAAACGCCAGCAGCACCGATTAAGGGGTTGATAGGATCTTTGCTGAATTTATTCATCCATTTGCCTAAGATTACACCTGAAGCGGTACCTACGCAGAAGGCGATAAGACCTAAGAGTAAGATACCTAAAGTTTCGGGAGTAAGGAACTTATCGGCGGCCAGCTTAGAACCGACGGCTGTACCTAACATAATGGTGACAATGTTGCACAGAGCATTTTGCATAGTGTCAGATAATCTGTTGACAACACCACATTCGCGAGCCAAGTTACCAAACATCAAAGCACCCATAAGCGGAGCGGCTGAAGGCAACAAGATAGCGCACAGTAAGAGCACTGCTAAGGGGAAGACGATCTTCTCAGCTTTGGAGACGGGACGCAATTGACGCATAACGATATTGCGCTCCGATTCTGTAGTAAGAGCCTTCATAATAGGAGGCTGAATAATAGGTACCAAAGCCATGTAGGAATAGGCGGCTACGGCAATAGAGCCGAGTAGATCGGGCGAGAGTCTGCTAGTAAGGAAGATGGCTGTAGGGCCATCGGCACCTCCGATAATACCAATAGAGGCAGCATCTTTAAGATCGAACTGGATAAAAGGCACCCATTGAGAGAGTACCAAGGCACCAATTAGAGCGAAGAAGATACCAAACTGGGCAGCGCCACCCAAGAGAGCGGTGCGTGGGTTGGCAATTAGAGGGCCAAAGTCGGTCATAGCACCTACGCCCATAAAGATGAGCAGAGGGAAGAGACCAGTTTCGATACCGGCAGTATAGATTACATGTAAGAAACCGCCCGGCTCAGCAATGCCGGCGTTGGGAATATTGGAGAGCAAACCGCCCATACCGATAGGCAAAAGCAACAAGGGCTCAAACTCTTTGACGATAGCCAAGTAGATGAGCAACAAGCTGACACAAATCATAATCAGCATTTTGAAGCCTTCAGTTGTAGCGAAAGCGGAAAGACCAGTAGATTCCCAAATAATTTTGGCACTTTCAGCAGCAGACTTTACTTCAGTAGTTTCAGCTTCAGGCTGAGCATTTGGCTCCGCTTGGGAGGTTTGGACAGCCGGAGAAGGGGTGGCTTCTGCATTGGTAGTTTCTTCTGCTTTAGAGGCAGCGGGATCTGGCAAGCAACCGCCTGTAGTGACGCCAGGATCTACAGCAGCTTCCTCCTTAGAGGTAGTGCCGTCTTTTTGGTCGTTGTGGGCGGTTTCCGTAGTAGCAGGAGCAGGGCTCTGTACAGTCTCTTCAACTTGGATGGTCTCTTCTGGAGAAGCGGGTTGAGAGCCGTCCTGGGGATAGACAGAAAGATCTATACTCTCAGTTTCAGTAGGAGCGGCAGTGGGCTGATCCGTCTGGGAAGCAGAATTCTGAGCATATACGGGAGAATGCAAAGCCAGCAGTAGGGCCACTGCTAAGAGAACTTGCAAAAGCTTACCCATATAAGCCAATTTGTTGGCGTGGGAATTACTTTTTGAATGCATCTTTACCTCACTCGACATAGGCTACGATAGAATCTGCAGTAATGAGATCGCCGGGCTCTACTTCGATAGATTTTACGGTACCGGCATAGTCGGACTTAATTTCCATCTCCATCTTCATAGCTTCGATAATGAGCACGGTTTCGTCTTTTTTGACTTGAGTGCCCGGCCCAGCCACAATGCGGATTACGGTGCCCGGCAGAGGAGAGGTCACCGCTTTAGCAGAGGTGGAAGCGGCGGGAGCGGCAGCTGGAGCGGGAGCGGCAGCAACGGGTGCGGCGGCAGGAGCGGGAGCGGCAGCAACGGGTGCGGCGGCAGGGGCAGGAGCGGCGGCAAGGGGAGCGGCACCGGCCTCTTGGATGGTATAGCCGTAATCTTTGCCATTAACTAAGACGCGACCATTCTGTACGCTAACGTCGTAAGCACTGCCTTGCAAGTTGATCTGGAGATGTTCGGGCACTTTAGCCACAGCAGCAGGAGCGGCAGGAGTAGCTTTTTTCTCTTCTTCCTTGTAACGCACGTTGACGTGGCCTTTACCTTTAAGGAAGAAGATGCCCTTTTCAGCGCAAGCGGAAACGATAAAGAGATTCTCTTCGGTAAGAGGTAAGTTGTTGTCGAGCAACTTTTGTTTAATAGTGGAAACTTTCTTGCTCTCGTCGGCATCGTTAATTTCCAAGACTGGACGGGTATTAACTGGCAAGCCCAGTTGCTCAGAGGCCAATTTTTGCAACTCCGGATCGGGAGTATTGGGAGTTTTGCCAAAATAGCCCAAGACCATGCGGCCGTATCCGTCGGTAATTTTTTTCCAAGGGCCGTTCTTGACGTTGCTGTAAGCTTGCTGAATATAGAACTGGGAGACGGGGGTAACTGAAGTGCCGAAACCGCCTCGGCGGACACATTCGCTCATAGCTTCGACCAATTTGGGGAAGAGATGGAGCTCGTTATTGTCGCGCATCATTTGGGTGTTGGCAGTTAAAGCGCCGCCAGGTACGGGGCTCCAAGGAATGATAGGCAAGACGGCCTGACTTTCCGGAGGAAGTAAGTATTTACTCAAGCACTCTTGGCTAATGCGCTCAGCTTCGCGTACTTTGTCAATATCGACGTCGAGAGTATATTCAGTACCACGGAAGTTGTGCCACATAGTCAGAATGTCGGGCTGGGAAGTGCCGCCGGACATAGGCTGAATAGATAAGTCGATAGCATTGGCACCAGCTTCGATAGCGGCCATATAGCCGGTAATACAACCGTCAGCGGTGCAATGGGAGTGGAAATCGATATAAGCCTCGGAGCCTAAGATAGCGCGGGCTCTCTTAATAGTTTCATGGACGACGCGGGGAGGAGTAGTTCCGCTAGCGTCTTTAAAGCAAATACTGTCAAAAGTAATACCAGCTGCCAAAATTTTGCGCAGGATACCTTCATAGAAGTCGGGAGTGTGAGCGCCAGTAAGCCCAGGAGGTAAGCCCATCATGGTAATGGTAACTTGGTGCTTTAAGCCGGCTTCGACGATACAGCGACCGCTGTAGATTAAGTTTTCTACATCGTTTAAAGCGTCAAAGTTGCGGATAGTAGTTACGCCGTGTTTTTTGAAAAGCTGGGCGTGCAATTTAATGAAGTCGCTGCATTGGCTGGTGAGACCTACTACGTTGACACCACGGGCCAAAGTTTGCAAGTTGATATCCGGGCCCATTAAGGTGCGGATTTCGTCCATGGCAGTGAACGGATTTTCGTTGCAATAGAAGACTTTGGATTGGAAAATAGCGCCGCCGCCGTGCTCAAACCATTTGATGCCGGCGTCTTTGCAAGCTTCCATGGCGGGCAAGAAGTCTTTATTTAAGACTCGAGCTCCGTAGCAGGACTGGAAACCGTCGCGGAAGGCGGTACACATAAAATCGATAACTTTTTTACCCATATCTACTCCTTGAGGGCGTTGCTAAAGAAAAACTGAATATTGCTCTATTTTACGGGAAGACCAAACTCACGTTGAGCTATAGCGATAACGGCAGCAATTTTATCGTTGTCGGACACCACTTCAGTCGCAACTTTGGCGACGGCAGGGGTGGTGGGTTTGGCAGGTTTCTTAGGCGCAGCGGCTGGTTCGGGCGCATACTTACGTACTAATCTGCTAGTCCACTCAGTAATGTAGACCAAAAGGATTAAGAATAAGAATACTACGACCACACCGATAACCGTTATGATTAGACCTTGAACTATCATAAACTCACAAAATCGGGAAAAGCTTAAACCTACCCGACTTCCTTTCGGTAAATTCCTCTGCGCTCTTTTAGGCTAAAACGTCTAAATCCTGCTCAATAGGTGATTCTGAGTGAAGGCAAAAGCATATAGCAAAAAGTATCGATTGAGGAGCGCCTTTTTATGCAGATTGAAACTTTATCTAGTGTAGATTCTACCAATTCGGAAATGAAGAGGAGGGCTCAAGAAACTAAAATTGCTAATGAATTTGTTTTGAGGGCGCAAGAACAGACTAAGGGGCGTGGTCGCGGTAAGCGCACTTGGAACAGCTATCCTGGCCAGAGTCTAGCTGCCAGTTATTGGATTGAATTAAACGATCAAGAAGACTTGACTAGTAAGTGGGTCTCCTCTTTGCCCTTAGTCGTCGGTTTAGCCACAGTAAGAGCTGCTCAAAAGCGTTTACTCAGCTTGGGAAGAAATAGAAAAACGCTCGAGAGGGTGGGCTTAAAATGGCCTAACGATGTACTGGTTAAGGACCAAGGCAAATTAGCCGGTATTCTCTGCGAATTGGTTCATAATCGCTGTAATTTTGGAGTAATTGCCGGCATAGGCGTAAATTTGCAAGATAGTACCGGTGCGCTGCGCCATTTACCACGTCCGGCAGCCGTATGGTCGGAAGCATTTGTCGATAATTGGACAGCCCCAGAAGCTTGCCAAGATATAGGTCGCGAGCTTTTTCTTTTAGTAAAGGAGTTAGCTGCCCACGGTTTTGCTTCTTTAGCCCAAGAGTGGTATGCCCATTGTTTGCATAAAGGGATGGATACAGCTGTCAGTATAGGTTTAGCCCCTAAAGATTCCGACTTCCAAGGGGGGAGCGTCTATTGGGGGGATAAGGCCGTTGCTCTGTCTCTTTCTCAAGGGATAAAGGTTGGCAAAACTGTCGGCTTAGGTGAGCAAGGCCAACTTTTACTCCGCTCGGAGGAAGGTCAAACCTTTTCAGTTACTATTGGCGATGTGTCGTTTTAGTGAACTTGGGCTTTGCTTTTTTTTTCTGAGCTTTTAGTCAAAACTAATGTTAAAAAATGTTATATGGACAGGCTGAAGCCGCTTTCAGTAGTAATATAATGTGATTAGATCATCTTTTATTGGAGTGAGGAAAAGATCACTTTATGGCCAGAGCTGAAAGAATCACTTTGCAAGAGGCGTCCGAATTAAGCGGCGTATCTATTCCCACTATTTACCGGCGTATTAGAAGTGGTGAACTGCGAGGAGCTATTTGTATTGACGCTAGTGGCAAGCACTGGGAGCTTTTTAAAAGTGATTTGCCTAAATTGACCCTGAAGCGCAAAAAACGTTCTACTGAAGCTCTGTCTGCCATGCCAGTTGCTGAAGATAGAGGCTGGGTGGCTGCAGAAGAAAAGGTTGAGTCGGCGCTCGAACTTGCCTCGGCCGACCAAGCTAGCGCCGATTCGGCTAATTCTGTAAATTCTGCTGAGGGGGTAAAATTGGCGGCGGAATCTACGTTGTTAATCGAAAACGAAGTATTGAAAGCTCGCTGTGCCGACTTAGAAGATAGGCTCAAACAACTGCGCGAAGAGCTCGACTCAGCTAAAGATGACGCCTCTTACTGGCGCGGCCGCTGGGAGGAAATTAGTCTCAATTTTGAGGCTTTGCGCAAGATGTTGGAAGACAAAAACAGTGAAGATCAGGAGCTTATCTGGGAACTGCGCGGCCAAGTAGCCGATTTACAAGACGAGCATTTAGAGGATAAGGAGCAAGTTCAACTTAATAGTTTCCCGACGGCAGCTTACCAAGTTAATGAAGATTTGCCTAAAACGACAGCGGAAATAACTTACGAGCCTCAACTTACCAATATCGACCAGCCTCTCTCTTCTCCCTTGGAAGTAGTCGACCCGCCTGAAGAAATTTATCCCGAACCCGATTTTGGGGATGTGAGCTCTTCGAGTTTAACTTCAGCTGACGAGATTAAACCGGTGGCCACTTATGTCGAGCTACCGTCTGAGCGTGTCATTCAAGAAGCTACAACCGATAGTCAACCAACTTCTCTCCCTACTCCTAGAAATGCGAAGTTTAATATGCGCCATTCCAAAGGACGCTCGGGCAAGCGGGGGCGCAAGCGCATTCCCCCTTTACGTTAGTCTATTAGGTTATAGCCTATTAGTCGTAAACTTATTTAGTTTCAAGTAAAATCTCGACTTGGGTTTTAAGTTTTTGCCAATCTTCCGATTTAATAAAACCGGCCTCTTTAAGCTTTTCGCCTTGAACTAGAGAAGCTTGGAGGTCGTTTTTTTGTTGCAAATGGGCTTGGCATAGAGGTAAATATTGGTATATTATCGCCTGTTCCGCATCTAGAGAATCTTCGGCTAATTCGATAAAAGCTTGGGCCGCTTCTTGATAATTTTCGGTTTCAAAATAGCCTAATCCCAAGTTAATCTTAGCTTCTCGGTGGTGTGGATTTAATTGTAAAACTTGTTGCCAAGCTTCCATAGCTTGTGGAAGTTTGTTTTGTCTAGCCAAGACTATGCCTAAGTTGGTGCGGGTATCTTCGTCTTGGGGATCTAAGTTGAGCGAAGCTTGGAAAGCGGCTGCGCCGTTATTGAGCTGATTTAAAGCTGTATACACCAAGCCTTTATTATTGTAGGCATATTTACTATCGGGACGTAAGTCTAAGGCTTTATCTAAAGCCATGATCGCTTCTGTCAATTTACCTAAGCTTAGGTAGGCCAAACCTAAATTGTTGTAAGTATCGGCGTCTTGGTTGTTTAAAGCGACAGCTTGGCAATAAGCCTGTACGGCTTTATCTAGTTGTCCTAAATGGGCATAACATTGGCCTAAATTGAGCCAAGCTGGAGCATTTTGCGGATTGATCTTAAGTAGTTCTTTATAATGTAAAGCTGCTCCGGCGTCGTCATGTTGTTTAGACATAGCTAAGCCCAAATGGTTATGAGCCAATTCGTCGTCAGGCTTAATAGTTAAAACTAAGTGCAAAACTGATATAGCTTCAGATAAATTGCCGCGCCGCAATAAACAGAGTCCCAAATTATTTAAAGCGGTAGTATTTTGACGATCCAAAAGATAAGCTTGGCGCAATTCTTTCTCGGCTTTTTCCAGATCGTTTAAAGCCATAAAAGCCCGACCGAGATTGTCGTGCAAGTAAGGATCGTTAGGGGATAAATTTAAGGCCTGTTGGTAAAATTTAACAGCCTCGTCCCAGCGGCGCAACTGGGCCAAAGTTCTGCCTAAGTTGTGGTAACTTTTGCCATCTTGAGGATTCGCCTGGATAGCTTGGCGGAAATAGCCTTCCGCTTCTTCAAAGTGGCCTTCTTGACTGTATATTTTGCCCAGAGAATTGAGAGCAAAAACATTCTGCGGCTTAATTTGCAAAGTAGCTTGGAAAAGGGCTTTAGCCTCTTCGTAGTCGCCAATTTGCTGGCAAAGGTAAGCTAGATTATTTAAGGAGTGAATATCCTTTTTATCTAACTTAATAGCGCAGCGAAACTCCTTTTCCGCTTCGCTCAATTGGCCCGAACGCATAAGTAAAAGTCCCAAATTGTTGTGGGCATATTTATTGTCGTCTAGAGCAATAGCTTTTTCATAAGCATTCTTAGCTTCGTCTATCTTTCCGACATTGGCATAAAGTATGCCCATATTGTAATAGATTTCGCCGCAATCGTCTTTAATAGCAATAGCTTGATGCCAAGTATTTAAGGCTTGAGCAAAATCGCCCAATTTGGAATAAATCAAGCCCATATTATTTAAAGATAAATAATCTTGGGGATTTTGCTCAACTAGTAAGCGGTATTGCTCCAAGGCCTTCTCATTTTCGCCAAGATCTAGATATATGGCACCCAAATAGTTTAAGACTTGGGCATCAAGGTGGGACTGCTGGGCGGCTCTTTCCCAATAGATAAGGGCTTGGCTCTCTTGGGCTTCTTCGTAAAGAATTAGGCCAATTCTTTTTAGCAGTTCTAAATCGGTAGGGTTTTGGGCCAACTTTTCCTTTAATTGATCCAGATCGGCGAGCGTCTGAGAAGACATGGCGAAGACTCCTTCTTTTTAGCTTACTTTTCGAAGTTGGAAACGACCTTAAGTACGTTGCCGATCTTGGCTACGTCTTCGGCGCTGCCCTGTACGAAGATAACGTTCAACATTTCGTCAACTTTAAAATCTACGTTGGGGTAGAGCTTAATTAAACTGTCAGCCACAGCCGCCGCACTGCGCTCTTTCAAGGGGAAATAGGCATAATGATCTTTTACTAGCGCCGCCTTCTCTTTTACCGCGCTAGTTTCAGCTGGCGGCACAGTAGCCGCTTTAGGTGTAGCGTCAGCTTTACTAGCATCGGCCTTAGGTGCGGTAGCAGCTTTACTAGCGTCGGCCTTGGGTGCAGTGGCAGCTTTGTTGGCGTCGGCCTTAGGAGCGGCAGCAGCCTTGTTAGCGTCAGCCTTGGGCGCAGCGGCAGCTTTGCTAGCGTCGGCCTTGGGCGCAGCGGCAGCTTTGTTGGCGTCGGCCTTAGGAGCGGCAGCAGCCTTGTTAGCGTCAGCCTTGGGCGCAGCGGCAGCTTTACTAGCGTCGGCCTTGGGTGCGGCAGCAGCTTTACTAGCGTCGGCCTTGGGCGCAGCGGCAGCTTTGCTAGCGTCGGCCTTGGGTGCGGCGGCAGTTGGTTTATAATCTTGGGCGTAGTTGTAAGAAATGGCATAGAAAGCGCCGCCATTTACATCTACGTCTTGCACAAAGTAGGGCGGGTTTTGCACTTTAACTTCGATAATGACTTTATTAGCCGCCGCTTGTTTGGCTTGGTAGCTGATAATTTGGCCTTTATCAAGCTTAGCTGCTTGGGTAGGCCCTTGCAAAATAGCTGGGCAAAGCTCGATAGTCATAGCTGAGTTGCGGCTGGCGGCGCGTTTAACTACATTTTTTAAATTGCCTTTGTAAATTAAGCCAATACGCAGCTCATCCGCTTTAGGATTAAAGATAACTTTAAGCTTTACAGGATCATCTTTATCCGTAAGCTGGGCAGGCTCAGGCTTAGTCTCAGCTTTACGCCCATTGTCAATTTTAGTTGCGGTGGCAGCTTTGTTGGCGTCAGCCTTGGGTGTAGCGGCAGCTTTGCTAGCGTCAGCCTTAGTTGCGGTGGCAGCTTTACTAGCGTCAGCTTTGGGCGCGGCGGCAGGCTTGCTAGCGTCAGCCTTAGTTGCGGTGGCAGCTTTGTTGGCGTCAGCCTTGGGTGCGGTGGCAGCTTTGTTGGCGTCAGCCTTAGTTGCGGTGGCAGCTTTGTTGGCGTCGGCCTTAGGCGCGGCAGCAGCTTTGCTAGCGTCAGCCTTAGTTGCGGCAGCAGCTTTGCTAGCGTCAGCCTTAGTTGCGGTAGCAGCTTTGTTAGCGTCAGCCTTGGGCGCGGCGGCAGGCTTGTTGGCGTCAGCCTTAGTTGCGGCGGCAGCTTTGTTGGCGTCGGCTTTAGTCGCGGCAGCAGCTTTGTTGGCGTCGGCTTTAGGCGCGGCAGCAGTTTTGTTGGCGTCGGCCTTAGGCGCGGCAGCAGCTTTGTTGGCGTCGGCCTTAGTCGCGGCAGCAGCTTTGTTAGCGTCAGCCTTAGGCGCAGCGGCAGCTTTGTTGGCGTCGGCTTTAGGCGCAGCGGCAGCTTTGTTGGCGTCGGCTTTAGGCGCGGCAGCAGCTTTGTTGGCGTCAGCCTTAGTTGCGGCGGCAGCTTTGTTGGCGTCGGCCTTAGGCGCGGCAGCAGCTTTTTTGGCGTCGGCCTTGGGTGCAGCGGCAGCTTTGTTGGCGTCGGCCTTGGGTGCAGCGGCAGCTTTGTTGGCGTCGGCTTTAGGCGCGGCAGCAGCTTTGTTGGCGTCGGCCTTGGGTGCAGCGGCAGCTTTGTTGGCGTCAGCCTTGGGCGTGGCCTCTGGTTTAGCGCTAAGCAAGTTTATGGGCAGTATATATTTTACGCCTTGAATATTTTTGACGGCCGGAATTTGGAAGACTTTAATATTCGGCTCATTGGCAGCCCGGATATTTACTACTACTGTATCGTCGTCTACTTGACTAATGAGCGCCTCTTTGGCATTGTCGCCTTCTAAAGGAACAACTTGGGTGGAGCCTTTTAAGGAAGCCCCGTCAATAGTGATTCTGGCTGAACCGCTGCTATATTCTGACTTAAAAATAGGGGAGGCCTCGCTAGCCCAAGTAACGCTTATTTCTAAAATTCCGCCTTTTACTTGGGTGACAACTCGCACAGGAATAGTAGGGGCGGCAGCTTCAGAGGGTAGGCAAACATAAGAGAGCGTACCAGCCCCTAATAAAGCTGCTAGAGCCGCATGGCGTAACCAACGAGAATACATAGACGTCCTCCCAAAAGAAGAAAATGATTGGGGATGTGTTTTTGTTTTTGTCTTTGCACATCCTGCCTGAAGAAATTGGCGAAAAGAAAAAGGCCTGAAGCACGCTCCAAGCCTTTGTTGTATAGGTACAGATTGGACAAAAAATTACTTACTTAACTTCTTGATGGAAGCTAAAATAAAGCGGCCGCTCTGTTTATCGCGAGAAACTTTGATCTGGACTCTGTCGCCAGCTCGGAAGTTCTCTTGGAGCTTGTTCTTATAACCCACTTCGGCGGGAACAAAAGCGGTGACGACCTTTTGGTGCTCGTAGTTGACTACGTTGACGGAAATATTAGAAACTTCCGTTAAAGTTCCGGTAAATTTTTCTAAGTTGACGCCGTAAATTAGGCCAGCCTGGCTGGGCAGAGCCCATAAACACAGAGTTGCTATTGCTAAAACCAAACTAAGAAAGAACTTTTTATTCAGCATAATTAAAAACCGCAAACCTCTAAATTTTAGCGACGATTTTCTTTAATCTCCTAACAATCCCTGCCTACAGCCGCTTTTTGGCCTTGCTTTTTGATAAAGGCGAAAAAATAGCTAACTACAATTAACTAGAAAAAAACCAAAAAAGACAAAGCATCCAACCCACAAAGATTGGATGCTTGTTGTGCCTTATTTATTCTTCTACGCAATGGCTCCGACAGCAGGATTTGAACCTACGACCGATCGGTTAACAGCCGATTGCTCTACCGCTGAGCTATGTCGGAATATAAAGTTGGCTCCGACAGCAGGATTTGAACCTACGACCGATCGGTTAACAGCCGATTGCTCTACCGCTGAGCTATGTCGGAAT
>CAKUDB010000003.1 GCA_934644775.1 uncultured bacterium
GGCAGCAGCCACAGGCTCGGCGACTGGCTGAGGCTCGGCAGTAGCCACAGGCTCGGCGACTGGCTGAGGCTCGGCAGCAGCCACAGGCTCGGCGACTGGCTGAGGCTCGGCAGTAGCCACAGGCTCGGCGACTGGCTGAGGCTCGGCAGCAGCCATAGGTTCGACGGCTGGCTGAGGCTCGACAGCAGCCACAGGCTCGGCGGCTATTACTTGAGCAGCAGAAGTTACTCGGCTAAAAAGGGAAGAGCGCTCGGTTGAGCGTTCGCGCATGACGGCGCTGCGTAAGGTAGTTATGGGTTGTACTGGCTGCTCGACTACGGGGGGCGGGGCAACTTGAGGTACGAACTCTCCCAAACCGACAGCAGAGTCGACAGCCAGCCCAGAAGCAGCTTCATTTTCCAGCTGAGCCGGAGAAGAAGCCAAATCAATATCACCAGAGCCAGCCTCGCTAGCCGGACTGCCACTTAGACGCGTCTGACGAGCCTCTTGACGCTCTTTGCGCAAGCGGGCCTTCTCCATACGATCTTTTAAGGAATCGGGTACGGTAATTTGCTTCTTAGGTATAACCTTGGGCGGCGGCTCAGGAGGAAGAGAAGCAGCCTTCTTAGCCAAAGCTTCCAACTGTTCTTCGGAAACGGCACCTTTTAAGGAGATACGACGAGATTCAGAGGCAGGCAGGGAGCCACTCTGCTTCTCTTTCTCCTCTTCCGTATCGTCACGGTGAACCCCTAAAGAAGCAAAGGAAGCGGTCTTAGCTTTATTGCGGGATATTTCGGCAGAAGCCAAAGATACATTGGCTTTACGGGCCAATTTAGAATTGAGCCTGGCGGAGATACGCTCCATATCGGTAGCGCCCTCTTTATTAGCCAGAGGAGCTTCTTGAGCCACCCGACCCTTTGTCTCTTGCTTGGAAGTATTAGCCTTTTCTGATCTAACAGGCGACGCCTTAGTAGTTGAAACGCTTCCAGAGCGCAACTGGGCCGGAATTTGCCTTTTGAGAGTTTCTTTGGCTACTACGCGCTTAGGCGTGGCAGAGATAAGATTCTGCGGCCCAAGACTAGTTGCCGAACTAGGCTCAGTAGTAGTTAAGGGGGGCGCTTCTACTTCAAGTTCGCCACCCTCGATATTCCTGGCGTCAGATACACCCCTAGCCGGGACAGATTCAACAACTCCAGATTCTCCTCCAGTAGTTACAGAGGCCGAATCTGTCGGAGCCAAACTCTGAGCAGCAATTGGAGCCGAAGCTATAGACGAACTGGGCCCACTCTCAACAGGAGGTATCTCAACTGACCTGGAGCTAGGAGAAGTCGCTTGTCCCAAATCATCGGGGATCGAGCGACTCGAATCAGTATAACTAGGAGTAAAACTAGAGGTAGAATCGACAGCGTCTAAAGTATCTAATTCTTCAACTTCAGACACACCTATAGAAGAAGCCCTCGAAGCTCTGTTCAAGTCGAAATGGACAGGAGGACTCGCAGTTTGGCTTTCTGCCCGAGATTCAGATAAAAAGGCGCTCGCTGTATTTACTGAAGAGGCCGCCTTCAGGCCACTTTCAACAGCTATACCAACAGTAGTATCGGTAGTTGTAGTGGTAATATTGGCTTTAACTGATAGCGTCGATGAAGAGGCGGACTCTTCCTGCGTCGACTTATCTTTTTTATCGGCCAAAGTATCTAAAGGCGATTCTTTGGACTGGCTATTCTTTCTACCTAACAAGCGATCGCTGACGGCACTAATAAAACCATCGGCTAAACCGCGCTGTTTAGTCTTGTTGGCCCTACTCTCTTGCCTGACTAATTTAGCCAAAGGCGATTCGTCATCGATACCACCTTCGACAGCTTCATTATTTACATTTTCAGCTTTACTGTCGGCCTTGGGAGTAAGCTCGCCCCGCAAGAAAAGATCGATACGAATATGATCGATCCTCTCTTTAAAGGACTTGTTGCCCTCTTTCAATTTTTGCAAAGTTAATTCGGCATTATCTAAAGCTTGCTTAGCTTCTTCATATCTACCAGTTTTGATCAGAAGCTCGGCTTTCTTGATACCTAAATCGACTTCTAAAGTGGTTTTTACTTCGAAAGTAGCTCGGCGACCGATTAGATGGCTGGCCTTTTCCAGCAACTCAATAGCCAAACGGTTATTGCCTTCGCTAGCATAGAATCTAGCCAAGCCTTCCTGGGCGCGGACGGCAAAATTATCGGCCCAATCGGCAATATCTAAGCAATCTTCGCCCAAACTGACTAGCTGCTCCAAAAGGTAAAGACCGTCCCGAATGCCGGCGGCACTATCCATTAAACCTTGGTTGAGCCATAAATCCAAAAGTTTTTCGCCATAATGGACTCGACTATCCTGAGCGCGAGACGACCAATTTTTAATGACGGCCCGAAAGACAGGGATATAATTGCGACGCACACGATCGCACAAGCGCTGGGCTAAGGCCTTCTCGAAGCTCTCTATATCAGATCCCTTCCACAAAGGCAAGACAATAAGATCGCCTAATAGATCTTGGACATTGGCCGAGCCAGTAAAAGAGCGACCGATAAAAGCAGCAAAATTCTTAACAAAAGTCTGGCGTAAAGCACTATTTTTGTCAGGCAAACTGATGCCGTTGCCCAAAGTCGAGAGCATTTCGTCTAAGAGGAGAGCCGTATTGTCTTCGTCGCCGTTACTTTCAGCCAACTCCACCAAATTCATTAAAACTGAACTTAGTTCTAACTCATAGCCTTGGCCATCGGTCAAACTGCGCAACTCAGAATAAAGGCGTTGAGCCTTGATAAAAGCTGCTTGGGCACTTTGAGTGTGTCCTTCAGCTTTATCAAGCAACCCTTTAGAGAACATAAGCTCGGCATAAGCGCTGCGATCTCGCAAATTTAAGCCTTGCTTAGACAATTGCTCGTAGATAGCTACCGCTTTTTCTAAATAGCTGTAAAGCTCGTCTTTGGAGCAATAGGCGGGAGTAATATAACTGCCGTCAGGCTGAACGCTACTGGAAGTTACAAAACGCACTAAGTTTAAGCACAACCAAGCCACTTCAACTTCTGAAGTTTTTGTATGGCCACCCAAACTGTGCTCACTCTCGGAAGCTTCGTCTATAAGCTCTTGAGTTAAGGAAACGACTTCTGAGCCTTTATTTAAGTAAGTATAGACTTTAACTAACTCTATGCCCGCTTCAAAATTTAAAAGCGGATTTAATCTGTAAATAATCGGATTGATACCGATAGCGCGTACCGACAGCAAAGGAGGGATGGCTATTTCGGCAACATCGTGGCCACTAAGAGCCTTAGCCCCTTCAAATAGAACTTGGGGAATAAAAGCATAAAAGACAGAGAAGATCTTATAAATAGAAGTATCGCTGCTAGAATTGGAAAACTGGCCCGAACTTTCGGCCCACATAGTACAGCCGAGAATATCTTCTTGTACAGCTTGCTCTAAGTTGTCTTCTAATGCCCAAGCCTTAGCTAAGCCAAAATGGGCCGCAATAACTACTACGCTCGCTTCAAAAGACAAAGACTCAGGGGCAGTTAGAGCAGCCACTATTTTATTAAAGTGGAAGCGAGCCCGGTTTACGTCTTTTAAGCCTAAGCAAGAGAAACCGGCCCCTAATAGGGCCCAAGTATCTTCCTGCCCCTCTTCAGAATTTGTTAAAGCTTTGGAAAAATCGACTAAAGCTTCAGGATATTTGCACTGATACAAATAAGAAGCAGCCCGGCCCAACAAATCTTTAGGGGAAGCTTCACCCCGTCGGCCAGAAAAGATAGATGTAAAGTCGTCTTCGGCCTTTTTAAACTGACCATCGTAAAAAAGTACCCATACGCGCTCGGCAAGCACTTGCAAATAGGTGTTGCGATCGTTGCGATTTTCAGAAATGACCAAGCCTTTTTCAAACTGGGCCAAGGCAGAGAGTACATTGCCCAAATGAGCATAAGCAATACCTAAATTGAGGAAGACCCTAGCCAAAGGAGCTTTGGCATTTTTTAAGTCGTGGGCTCCAGGCCATCTTTCGATAGAATCTTCCAGATCTTCTTTGGCTTCTTCATAAGCGCCCCGCATCACCCGCAAAGAGCCACGCTTAGCTAAAGCCTTGGCATAGTCGGCAATATAACGCACTTGACTGTCGCCAATTAGCCCTTTGTAATAATCTAAGGACTTGGCAATAAAGCCTTCAGCTTCGAAGCCATGGCCGGCCAGTTCTTCTATACGAGAGCGCAAAAGCCAAAGCTTAGCCAAAGAAGCTCGATTAGTAAAACTGCTATTTTTAGTTTCAAATTGCTCGAAAATAGCAATGGCTTGCTCAGTATATTGTAGACATTCGTCTAAGCGATTGCTTTTTTCCAAGAGGAAGGCAATTTGATAAATTACGTCGGCATGGAGATGGGCCAGCTCGGAGCGCCCTTGCTCTTTAATTAACTTTTCGAAATAGATTTGCGATTGGCGTAAGTTGGCTATAGCTACTTCATAATCTTTTTCATTAACTAAACCCAACAAAGCTTTAGCCCGAGCTTCGATAACCTTGCCCGTCTCGGGCAGATCTTTGGAAAAGCGCAACACTTCTTCAAAGCGCAAACGAGCTTGACGGTTCGAAACATTTTGGGCAGCCAATAATTCACCCAGTTGTAAATTGAGCTGTACCCAGGCCATACTAGCTTCGGGAGTACGCGGATTGGCCTTGCGCTCGACAACTTTTTGCAAAGCGGCGATAGCTTGGGAACGCTGCCCCAAAGCCAATTGGGCTTCGGCTCGCAAACAGGCGACAGAAGCCAAATTATTTAGAGCATTTATGTCGCCCAAATCGGCTATCTTGCTCCAAATATCGAAAGCCAGAGCCGCATCTTCGACAGCTTGACGAGGCAACTCCAGCTCTAAGTAGATGCGAGCCCTTTCGCTCAGAACCTTAGCTTTAACTACCCTATTGCGATCGCTGGAAGAGACAAATTCAAAGGCCTGATCTAATTCTTGCTTGGCTTTATCGTAGTCGAGCATACCTCTATAGACACTACAACGGAACATGGCCAGTTCCACAACTCGAGAGCCTACTGAAGCCACTCCTGAGGAGACAAAAAATTGGATAAACTTTTTGCTAACCTCGAGAGCCGTCTTGCGATCTTCAGAGCTGCCGCTGGAAGCCATCTCTTTAAGCCAAGCTTCCACTACGGGCATAAAACTATTATCTGAAGCCAGCCTTTGAATTAGCTGAACGTCTCCACTTTTTATGGCCCAATCGGAAAGGTGGCGCACTGCCAAAGCGGTAGCAGAGGCGAAACCTTCCCCAGTCTGTAAAGCCGATTCGGCCCACATAGCCAACTGACGATTGGCTAAAGACTCAGCCTCAGGGAACACATCGCGACATATTTCCGAAACTAAGGGGGAGCGCAACTCTACGCCTTCATCTTCACCAAAAGCCACTAAACCATTTAAACGGTAAGCGGTAGCTTCTCCGTCACGGATACCGAAGCCAGGAAAGCGCAACAATTCGACAGGGATAGCTTCACCAGCTGCCCCTACAGCCGCTAAAAGCGGAATATGATAATGCTCCAAAACATTGATACCTAACAAACTGCGCAACTTATTGCGCAACTCTTCAATACTTTCAGTAACTAAAGGGGCTACTTCGTTGTCTGGCTCAGAGGTCATCGATAGACTAGTAAGAGAAGTGCGATCTTTACTTAAGGCATTGGTAAAGAAACGGCGACGGAAAATAGGATCAATCTCAATAGTAGTTAAATGGCCAGTAGCTACTTCACGATATAAAAAGCGCTTTCCTAAGCAAGGAGAGACCAACACATACATAGACGGTTGATCGGTATGGCAGACAGAGCACTTATCAAAAACTATAAAAGGGGGTAACTCGTCGCGGCTATTTTCGGTATTAAGGAAGAGTCGACTATAGGAGCCTTTACGCTCTTCTATTTCAAAGTGCCAATGGCTGAGGAACTCGGAGAAAGCGGGTAAAATGGCCTTAAGGTGAGGCAAATAATTGACGATACTTGGGGCTAGAGAAGCAATATCGCCCAAGTTGCGTCTAGAGAAGAAGCGCTCGCGCCAAATGGCCCAAGGGACTTGCGAAATATTAGTATTGGCACCTAAACCTAGTAAAGCAGTATATTCTTGGGTCTCCCCGCCCACCTGACGACCGGGATTGACATATAAAAACTTAAGGATAGCTTCGACAAGAGGATTTTGACGACTGCGCTTAGGCAAATAAGAGACGGCCCAACTTAACAAACTACAAGCTGCTTCGGCAAAATCGACCCGCCACAGACTGCGCCTCCAACCTGGCAAAGGAGCTTCAGAGGGAGAGAGGGGGGCCACTGAAGCCGAGGCCATAAAAATACTAATAAAGTCTAGGACTTCGCGGAAATACCAAGCGGCAGGGACATAATTTATCTTGCCCTCTGAGTTGGGAGTTAGGCTTTTCTCCAAATATTGCAAACTAACCGACAGAGCGGCTGACACAGGGTTATTATTCCCCCTCAACCCTTCAGGAATAATCAACTTTGAGTTCTCAGGCCCGCTGCTTACCATAGCACTCTCCCTTGTATTTTTAAGACAAAAAAAAGCCCGCCTAGATATTCTAGGCTGAAGGCTCCTTTTCCCTCTGTTATGTGGGTTATCTGCGCTCGGCGATAGCTCTCTCTATATCGCGTTTGGCTGTTTTGGCAGCCTCGGCTTCACGCTTATCGTAAAGCTTCTTGCCTCGAGCTAAAGCGATCTCTACTTTTATATAATTTTTCTTAAAGTAGAGCTTAGTAGGGATAATCGTCAGCCCCTTTTCGTGAGTACGCGCTTTTAAACGCCTAATCTCACTCTTATTGAGCAAAAGGCGGCGCTCTCGCACAGGCTCATGGTTAAAGTTGCTGGCATAGTGCCACTTGCTGATATTTAAGCCTTTAAGCCAAACTTGATTAAAATCGTCGACTACGGCATAAGCGTCGACTAAGCTGAGCCGCCCTTCCCGCAAAGATTTAACTTCGGTTCCTTGCAAAGCTATGCCAGCTTCGAAAAACTCTTCGAAAATATATTCATGGCGAGCTTGTCTATTGACGGCAATAATCTTGATGCCAGACTCAGTTTTGGGTTGATTTTTCTTCTTTTTAGCCATTTTTTTCTACTCTGGAAATAGGAAAAGATCGATTACAAACCAATTGTGGATAAAGTTTGCTATATTTTTCTGCATTATTCAAGACCTTTTTTACAAAAAATCTGGTCTCTGGTACCGGTATCTCTTCGATAGTTAGCGGCCCTCCCTGCTTTTCTATCCAAGAGTCGACTTCATGCTGGCCGGCATTGTAAGCGGCCAAAGCTTCCACACTTTTATTATCAAAACGCTGTAAAAGCCAAGCTAAATAATAAGCCCCCAAATAAATATTTAATTCTGGCTCTTGCAAGCGCCTATTATCGGCTGAGCCGACTTCTATATGATGGGTTTGAGCTATCCAACGGGCCGTGTCGGGCATAAGCTGCATCAAACCTAAAGCCCCAACTTCTGACTGGGCCTCAGGCTTAAAACCACTTTCGGCCAAAATTACTCCAGCTACCAAGGCTGGACTAACTCCGGCCTCGCGAGCGGCACCAATAACCGTGCTTTCATATTTTAACGGGTACCAATAATGCTCAATGCTGGGCCAGTTGCTATAGATAAGCAAAAATGTCGCTAAAAAAAGAAGCAGAAGTTTGACTAGAGCCAAGGAGTAAGAACGATAGTTCTCTTTATCTTCCTCTCTTGGTTGGCCATTTACCTCAGAATCCATATATAGGTGCGAACCTTTCTTGCCAAACTTGCTCAACTTGACGGCGTAAAGCTTTTAAAGTGCCGTTGTTATCTATTAAAAGGGTGGCCCTGGCAGCTTTAGTCGCCAAACTCATTTGTGAGCTAATGCGCTCTTGAGCTTCGGAGCGGCTCAATTTATCGCGACTCATTAGACGCTCTAACTGTTTTTTTTCGCTAATATCGACTACCAAAACACCAGCGCAAGCCGCTTCCGCTCCATGTTCAAAAAGTAAAGGGGCCATAATAAAGACTAAAGGGACTTCCCGGCGAGCTTGGGCAACCAAGGCAAAGGTGCATTGCCAAATGGCCGGATGGATCAACTCATTTAGGGCTTGCAACTTATCAGGATCGTGAAAGACCATCTTCCCTAAATAGGAGCGGCGCAAAGCCCCTTGACTATCGACAATATTAGGGCCAAAGTGCTCGGCCATTTGGGCTAGAAGCGGGCTCCCCGGTTGGACTAATTCTCGGCTGATTAAATCGCAATCGACAACCCGAGCCCCCAGCTCTTGCAACTGAGCAGCCACAGTAGACTTACCACAGGCGATCCCGCCGGTAAGGCCCCAGACAACCCCCTGTTTTTCTTCTATAATTGAGGTCATGATATTTCAGAATATTTCCAAAAAAAATCCCCGCCTCGATTAGGTAAAGCTACAGCTACACCTGCTAAGGTCGGGGATTTTGTTACTATTCTGGCAGAGCTAAACCCTACCCAAATAGGGACTAAGCCTCTTCGTTTTTAGTAATGTTGTTAAGCTTATCCTTGCCCATCTTGGAGGCTAAGATTTCACCGATGCTGTTGCCACTACCACGCTCGTCATGGGAGACGCGACGGCTGCTACTGCTGCTCTCGTTGGTGCGAGCGGCAGGCTGCTGAAGGCGCTTAATAGACAAGGTCATGCGGCGCTTCTCGCGGTCGAGGTCGATAATCTCGGCTTCAACTTCCTGGTCGGGCTTAAGAATGTCGGAAGGACGATTCACGTGAGAGCGATCCATCTCGCTTACGGGGATGAGACCTTCTACACCGGGCATAATCTCAATGAAAGCGTACTTGCTGGCTAAGCGAGTAATGCGACCTTTTACAACGTCGCCGACTTTGTATTTGTCGCAAGCCATTAACCAAGGATCGGGGGCAGCTTGGCGCAAAGATAAGGAGATGCGGTTAAGTTCGGGGTCGACCTTCAAAACGAGGACGTCTACCTTCTGACCGGGTTGTACTACGTCGGAAGGCTGCTTAATACGACTCCAGGAGAGCTCGGAAATATGAACCAAACCGTCGACTCCGCCTAAATTCACGAAAGCGCCAAAGGGGGTAAGGCGAGCCACAGTACCGCTTACAATGCTACCCTCAGCCAGTCTCTTCAAAGTGTCTTCTTTGCTCTTGCGGCGAAGTTCTTCCTCGGCCTTCTTGCGGGAAAGGACTACTTTGCGACGGCTCTTGTCGACTTCGAGAACCTTTAAGTTGAGCTCTTCACCGATAAACTCGGAAAGATCGCGAACGGGACGAATGTCGGCGTGGGAAGCGGGCACGAAACCACGGATACCTACGTCTACAATCAAACCGCCCTTAACTTGCTCGGTGCAAGTAGCTCTGATCGTCTTTCCCTCTTCCATAGCCTCTAAAATATCTCTCCAAGCCTTTTCGTTATCGGCGCGGCGCTTGGAAAGAGTCAGAGTACCCTCAGACTCATCAACTTTTTGTACTACAACGTTGATCTTGTCGCCAACCTTGACTACATCCTTGGGGGATACGTCAGGGGCATTGGATACCTGATTAGCGGGAATGAAACCGTCGGTCTTGTAACCTACGTCGACATAAACGCCATCGTCGCTAACGCTGATGACTTTGCCCTCAAGGAAATCGTCTTTAGAGATGGGCTTTACATTCTTCTCGTATTCTTCCAGAGCTTGGGCCATATCCTGGCAGTTCTCTTCGGCTGAAGTGGTAGGTTGAGTATTGTCGTCCATATTGTCGTATTAGCTCCCTTTAATCACCGTTCACTCTGACCGCAAAACCTATAAGATCTCTCGGTAAAATTCCTGATTCATCCACGCAGGCCGCACTCCCATTTTTCTAAAGAATGGCAAGGAAAGTGACAATTCCGTTATGTCCACAG
The DNA here is from genome assembly GCA_934644775.1 of uncultured bacterium. GTDB lineage: Bacteria > Vulcanimicrobiota > Xenobia > Xenobiales > Xenobiaceae > Bruticola. Next base: position 9,886 of record CAKUDB010000003.1, read on the forward strand.
GCGTATATTCGGAGGTGAACAATCCCCTACTTTATGATGGCACCTACTTCTTAGGTGTCTGCAACCTTCCGCAATTGCGGAGGTTATGCCTTCAGACTGTCCTACATCGCTTTAAAACACAACTTTGAACAGCCTGCCTCAAGCTTATAATACTCCTAAGGTTCTGTTGTTTTCAAATTACTCCTTCAAAAGTTTTTTTACTAAGAAAAAAAACTTTTGTAAAAAGAAAGAATGGCCAAAGGGTGGCCATCTTCCCTTTTTTAGCCCTTCAAACTGGGCTTTTTAGTGGATACGATATTCAACCTTAAGAGGTACGTCGGCCGCCGCTTGCAAACAGAGCTGGCGACATTGCTCGGCGATATCGCCTTCTTTGCCATTAGGAGCGTGGACTATAATCATATTTTTGCACGATCCGGCAGAGACTTCGGTGCCAAAAGTCTCAAAGATCTTGACTAAGGCCAAACGCATAATATCGGCGCAACCGCCCTCGATAGGAAAAGCTCGGGCAAAACGTTCTCCGTTTTCCCTGATACTGTAGTTGCGACTTCCCGCTTCCACAAAGCGGCAACGACGTCCAGCCCAAGTGCTAATCTCTTCCATAGCCGTAGCTTTAGCTTGGCTACGCAAGATAAACTCCCAGCTTACAGGGTATTCCTCTCCTAAGATGCGCTCAAACTTGTCCAAATAAGCTTTGGCCTTTTGCATACCTTCCTCCCCTTCAAGACTTAAACGACGGGCCAACCAAGCGGGACTAAAGTAGAAGAGCAACATATTTACAAATAAGTAGCGCACAGAAATGAGCTTATCAAAATCGTCGCCAAAGACTTTTTTAAGAAGTTCCATCTCTATGTCGCGACCGCTCTCGAGAGCAGCGAAGAGGGCTTTATCTTTGGCAACATGAGCTAAGAAGCGCAGACACATAGCTGGGAAACGAATATAGATTAAGCGGGCCGAACCTTTGGGACGAAGGAAATCGTCCATAGCTTTAGCCAAGGGACGACGCACGGAGACACAAGCCAAATTGTCGATTACGGCCATCATACGCTCTAACAACTCGGTCAAACCTCGGCTAGAAACTCGGCCCAAAATTTGCAAGCGGCGCTCGCTGACCAAGGCCAGATTAAAAAGATGGCCACCTACTTTAACATTAGTCTGCCCTTCGACCATAAATTTTTCTATAAAAGTGCGCTTAAATTCGGACAATTCACAGTAGCAACGGATCTTTTCTACGATAGGATTTTGCTCTTGCAACGATTTAAGCATTTCGGCATTGAGGACAGATCCGTTTTTAGGACGAGTAGGCATCAAAAGGGCCAAGTGACTAAACAGATAATGGCTCAGCGCTTCTTCAGAGTCTAAGTCAAACTCTTCAACTTCAGCCTCGGCAAAGAAATCGCTCTTAATCTCTTCCAACTTATTATCGAGAAGATCGATAATCTTTTGGGTCAATTTTTTGTCACAATCGACACCCAAATTATTGAGATTCCAGCCTAATTTAGCTAAAGGAATTTCTACATCGCGATAGAGAGCGGCCAGTCCTCTCTTTTCGATTTCGGCATACATCGATTTGCCTAAGTTGATAAGGACGTCGGCTATGCGAGCGCTCCAGCAAATGCGACTATGCAAAGGAATCGAGGCAAAAGAATCGTGATTCAAGCCTAAAATCAGGTTGCGATCGTAAATAGCGAATCCGTAGCGGGCGCAAATAGACTCGATGGAATGCTCCCAAACATTTATGTCTAAAAGGGCCGAGAAGAGCAAAACGTCGCGGACATTGGTCATCTGGGCACCATTCCTCATAATTTCATGGACGCCGACAACATATTTAACCCTTTGGGCGTCGCTAAAGATGGGCTTAATAATTTGCCAAATCTCTTCTTGGCTGGGAGCTTGTTTTTCGGAAGCCATCTCCATATGCCAGCTAGAAAGATCGATATAGAAAGGATCCTCCTCTTCTAAACAGACCGAAAGGCCCCAATCTTTATTTTCTCCATCGCGGAACCAAACGAAGGCGACATCGATTCCCCTATCGCGCACGTCTTCTAAAGCGGCCAGAGCATCCGAACCGTAAAGCGCCTCTTTAGGAATGGCACAAGGGGCTTCCACAGCCACATCTTTGCCCATAGTGCGCAAGAAAGTTTCGGCTCCGCTCAAATTGATTTGCTCGAAGATGCGCTTAGTCATTTGCACGGGGAAACCTTTAAATAAGCACTGCTCCCAATCTATTTCCAAAGGCAAGTCGCAGCGAATAGTCGAGCGGGAGAGATATTCGAAAGCATCGTCGCGGTTTTCGGAAAGAGGGTTGCGCCATTTGGCAGGAAGCTGATCTAAAGAATCAAAAAGTTCGGTCAGACTATTATATTGGGAGAGCAAACGACGGGCAGTAACTTCTCCTATGCCGGGAACACCACCGATATTTTGGCTTGAGTCGCCGGCCAAAGCTCGCAAATCAGCCAACTGACTAGGGCGCAAACCATATTTTTTAACGACCATATCTTCGTCAAAGATCACCGTATCGACTATACCGCGACGCATAGTCATAACCTTGATCTTGGGAGAGACTAATTGCATAAGGCCCAAATCGCCGGAAATAATCAAAGTATCGAAGCCGTCACAATTAGCTTTGGCTGCCAAAGTGCCGATACAGTCGTCAGCTTCAAATCCGGGCATACGGTAGGCTTTTATACCGCAAACGTGAACAAAATCTTCAATAATAGGTAGCTGAAGCTCCAAATCGTCTAGCATCTCTTCGCGCTGTACGTTGTAAGTTTGGAACTTCATTAAAGTATCGACTAAGGCACCGTGGTCGAAAGCTACGGCCACATGGGTAGGACGCTCGGAGATAATAGTATTTATAACTAGATTGACAAAGCCTAAAATAGCATTAAACGGAAATCCCAGCGCCGATTTGCGAGCTGGCAAAGCATAAAAAGCCCTATAGGCCAATCCGTTGCCATCTATGAGAAGTAATTTCTTGCTGTTCTTATCTTTGTTATCCACTGGAAGACTCCGATATTTTTATTTTAATTTTTACATTCCCCCCGCGCCTAAAGCAGGTGATCTCAAAGTAACTTAACAGTTATAAGCCAGATGGCCGCTCAAATGGAGCGTCACATTTAGGCTGAGAAATAAGCAAAAATTGTAAACGGCACGACAATTCGACAAATACAAAAAAAAACCTACAAAAATGGGAATTTTACCTTGATTCCCGGCTTATACACAATAAGAGCCGCCCCTAGGTAGATAGCCTACCTGGGGGCGGCTCTTTAACTAAGATCGCTAAGTAAACAAAGATATGGCTTAGGGCATGACGATTAAGAACCCGGCTACGGTAAAATAGACGATTAAGCCAGTGACGTCTACTACGGTAGCTACAAAAGGTGCCGAAGCGCTGGCCGGGTCGAGTTTGCATAGGCGCAAAATAAAGGGGAGCATGGAGCCGGCTAAGCACCCTAAAGTGACTACCCCTAGGAGAGAACAAGCTACGGTAAGAGCCAGCCTCAAGGGCTGATCCCCATAGATACCTGGATAGAGATAAGCCCACAGCAGTACGCGGCTCATACCCACCAAGCCCAACATAATACCGATAACTACGCCAGCGCCGACTTCTCTTACCAAAACTCTGAACCAGTCGCGCATCTTTACTTCGCCCATAGCCATAGCTCGCACCATAAGCGTAGAAGCTTGGGAGCCGGAGTTGCCTCCGCTAGAGATAATCAAGGGCACAAAGACGGCCAAGTACCAGATAGCATCTAATTGTTTTTGATACCTGGCCATAGCCGAAGCGGTAAGCATTTCACCTATAAGCAACAAGACTAACCAGCCCGCTCGTTTTTGGATAAGCTCTCTGAAGCTAGTACGCAAATAAGATTCGTCCAAAGCTTCCATACCGCCGTATTTTTGGGCGTCTTCGGTACCCTCTTCGCGGATAACGTCGACCACGTCGTCGGCCGTAATGAGACCTTTCATGCAGCCTCGGCCATCGACTACCGGCATAGCCGTCAGACCATAACGGGCAAATAAGGTACTTACCTCTTCTTGGTCCATATCTTCTGGACAAGTGACGACATCTTTATCGGCTAAATCGACGACCATATCGTCGGAATTGGCCGCTAAAAGGGCGTTTATACCAACTTCGCCAATTAGGCGCTGCTCGCTGTCCAACACATAAACATGCTCTAAAGAGATACACTCTTGGGCCTGGATGTGCAAGTAGTTGATGGCCGATTCTACAGTCATAGTAGAGCGCACTCTGGCAAAGCGAGGGTTCATTAGGCCGCCGGCGTCATCTTCAGCGTAAGCTAGAAGGGCGCTGACCTTATCGCGAGCTCTAGTATCTAAGAGTTCTAGCCACTGATCTACCTCCTCTTCAGGAAGCTCAGACAAAATGTCGGCTATGTCATCTAGATCAAGATAACGCAACCAAGAACGCCTTTCCGGCAAACTCATCGATTTAAGCAAATCGGCCTGATCGTTAACATTCATACAATCAAGCAAATCTTCGGCCTCGCCTAAAGGCAAAGCGCGAAAGAGCTCAATGCGCCTGGCACTACCTAAACGCGGCCAATCGTTTAAAGTTTGTTCAAATTGTTCCTGTCTCTCCATACTAGAGCTGACTCCACTACCATCTATTCGGCCTTTTTCTTAGGATCCGAAGCTGTTGGGGTTTTCTTTTCGGCTAATTTTTCACAAGCTCTAATCCAATCATAACGCGGATCTTTAGCTAAACGAACTTTCGAGCCGTCGGGCAAAGACAAGCGAAACTCTTGGGGGCCGTTTTGGAAAATTTGGATATCAAGGGCAGCCTTATCCTTCGTATCGGTATAAAGCTTGAAAGAAGCTACCACTTCTCCTGGAGCCACGGACTCGTCTTTCTTAAGCTTACTCTCCCATTGCAAATCGAGCAAATTGTAAAGCAAATTATCGATAATTTCCTCTCGTTTGGCTTGATCTTCAATTAGAGGGCTGGGAAGGGTAATATTCCAACCATCCTTAGAGCGCTCGGCGGCCACCTTGTAAAGGCCCGGATTGCGCTTAGAAGCCACGTCTACTTCCAAACGCTGTACTTCGTTTAAAGAGAGATCGGCTACGTGGCGGTCGATAAAATCGGAGCTATGTTTGCCAGTAAAAAGCTTAAGCCCCTCTTCTAAGTTTTTGCCATCGAGCCAAAAGCGCTCCTCAGGCTGGTTGCGTGAAGCGTAAAATAGGCCCGACTTTCCCGACTTTCCACGTACCGGCTGAGCGAAAACGAAGACGAAAGGCTCTTTTTGGCCTTCTATCTCAATAGTTAGGCGAGACTTAGCTTGGATGGGGGTAGTATCGTCAGGATAAAGGAATTTATCGATCTGCAAACCTTGCAAAGACCAAAGAAAATCGTTACACAAGCGTGTGTCGGCCTTAATCTCTTTACCACCTTCGAGCTTAGAATCGGAAACGTACCATTGGGCCTGCGGCTTAGATTCGCCCTTTTCTCCCTTAGTAGCAACTTCAAAGTCACCTTGGGAGTTTTTTTCTTTAGTCTCTGGCTCTTTTTTCTGGCCCCAAGTAAAGAAAGAAGCTTTCTTATCCTTATTGGTATCTTTAGATTCAATTTTGGCCTTGAGAGTGAAACTGCCTGGCTGAGCTCCTTGGTACGATTCGTAACGCAAAGTGCGAATTTGCTCAGGCGCAAAAGCGAAAAGGTTGCGCTCGCGCAGCTCGTCGAGTAAAGACATAAAGGTAGGGATAAAGCCGCCCACAATAGACAGAACGGGCTTATCTTGCCCCTCTAAGCGAGCGTAAGAGGCGCTATCGTCAATTAAAGGATTACCCACAAAGAGCATAACCTTAGCCGCCTGGCCATTTTTATCGGTATATTCTACTACTAGCCTATGTTTGGGCTTATCTAGACCGAATTGAGCCAGATCTTTAGGAGCTGGCTTTTCTAAAATAACCTCTTGGCGGCTCAATTCGGCCACACTGTCGGCTAAGCCGTCAAGTTTGGCCCCGTCGGCTCGGAACTTATTTTCGCCTATTTCGACTATCCAGCCCAAATTTTGGCGCACAAAACGGCGCACCGTTTCTGGTGTAGCCGCGCCATCAGACCAAACCATAGCTTTAATATCTTGGCTGGCAAATTCGGGGAAGACTCGCTCAGTTAAGCGCTCCTCCTCTCTCTTTTGCTCCGAGCCGCGTATATCATGGAAGTACCAAAAGCCGCCTAAAAGTAAGACGACTATAAGCATGGTAATTACGCTTCGCATTATCTTTCCAACCTTTAGTTCTCTCTGCCCTTAACTACAGACAAGCCGTAGAAGAAGATAAAACCGGGCACCAATAAGCATAAAATAGAGGCCAAAGTCCAGAAAGTCTTTCGGGACAACATTAAAGGCTCGCTATTTTCGTCTTTAGCCCGAATAGCGGCCGTATCGTTGCTGCCACCGAGCCAAGCGAACATATTCATAGCCAAATCTTTGTTAGTAAACTGACTGGCATCAAATAATTCGTTAGACATAAAATCGGTATCACCAGCAAAAATGGCTCGACATTTTTTAGTCTTGGCCTTTTGACCTTGCTGGGCCTGAGGATTATTTTCAGCCGCTTCTTTAGCTAAATCGGCTTTAGTTTTGGCTACAGAGCGCTCTACCACCTGAATAATGGGGATCTCTTCACCTTGACGAATGGGCACGATGCGACTGCCCTTTTCTTGGCTAAAGTCGGACAAGTTGCAAGCTAAAGCGGTAATGTCGCTCTTAACTAAAGCGGTACGCTCTTCGGATGGGGAGGCTTTTGGGTTCTGCTCTACCGGACGTACCGTCTTAAAGATGGAGGGCAAACGCATTCCCTTAGTGATAGGGTTATTAAAATCGAAAACGTTGCTCATAACAAAAATAGGCTCGACGCCGCTGCCCATTTGAGCCATCTTGGGATCGATAAGCAAGAGATCGCTCGAGGTTAAGCCGTAAGCATCTAAGAGCCAGTTGTAAGCTTTGGGAGTATCCATTTCCATGGCCAAGAAGATATTGCCACCTTGGTTAAGCCAAGCTTCTAAGGCTTTCTTTTCGTTATCCAGCAAAGCCAACTTAGGAGCAGCAATAACTAAATTAGCTACTTGAGCAGGCACTTTATCGACGCCCTTACCTAAAGTCAGTTCTTCTACTTTGTAACCTTCGGCTAGCAAGCTCTTTTTAAGCTTAGACATGGAAAGAATATCCTTATCGAAACCGCGCTCGCCGTGGCCTTGCAAGAAGTGGATCGTACTCTTATTTTCATCAGTAAGAGAAATAATTAAACTGGTAAGGCCCGCTTCACTGACATCGTAAAGATTTTCGCTCTTATTTTCGTATTTAACGACAATATCACCGACAGCCTTAGCTCCTTTTTTCTGAGCTTCCACGGGATTTTTGCGCGGATCGATAAAGTGGTAGACGATCTTATCTGGGCTGATATTTTTATAATCGCGCAAGATATTTTCGATACGGGTATGCTCTTCATCGTTAGAGTCGGAGATGAAGATATAAAAAGTCAGCGGACTCTTCAATTTTTTAACGGTCTGCTCCGTAAAAGGAGAGAGAGTAAAGCGCTTTTGAGCGGTCAGATCATAAGTAAAAACATTATTGTTGGCCACAACTAAAACTAACAATAAAGCCACTACAGCCAAAGCTACGGCGGCGATTCCCTGCATAGCTAAATTAAGCTTGTAGCGCTCGTTGCTCCGGCCCTTGTCAGATACGGACTCGGCAATATTTTTTTTGCTCATGTCAGCTTAACCTTTCCATTTGCGACTTTCCAAGAAGCGCACTGTCAAGAATAAGAAAAAGGCGGTCAAAGCCGCATAGTAGATAATGTCCTGACTATTCAATACCCCTTTAGCCATATTTTCGATATGGCCAAAAATCGAAAGCTGACCCAAAGAATTGGTATAAGAGGCGCTCTTGTCGGGAATGGCCAAGAACCACAGGCAAAGCAGCAAACCGTAATTGAAAGCGGAAGCTGTCAACTGACTATTGGTGACACTGGAAGTAAAGATCCCCATAGAAACCATAGCGCAAGCCACCAAGATTAAGGCCAAATATCCACAAAGTAAAACGGGCCATTCGATAGTGCAATTGATCCCCAAGTAGAGGAAAGTAAGGGAAGATAGAGCCAGCATAATAGAGACGACTACCAACACGGCCAAGAATTTGCCCCAAACGATCTGCCATTCGGAGATAGGATAAGTAAAGAGCAAATCCAGAGTGCCCGAGCGCTTATCTTCTGAGAAAGAGCGCATAGTCAGCAAAGGCAAGAAGAACATCATCATTACGCCTATACTCTGAACCATAGGAGGCAGGAAATAGGTATTGATATTACAAGGCATCCCCCCTTGCATAGCTGAAGCGGACATATCGGCGTAAGCATTGACCCCCAGCAACATAAACATACCGATAATAAACAAAAAGGCGGCAATCAGCGACCAGGCTAAGAGCGAACCGAAGTAGGCTTTTATTTCACGATAAAAAATAGCGCCCATTACTTTTCTTCCTCTTCTTTTTTCTCTGTATCTTGAGCATTTTCGGAACCGGGAGCGACTTCGTTCTTTTCGGTAGCAACTTGGTCGTCTTGGGCTAAAGGAGCCTCTCTTTCGGAGTCGCCATTTTCAGCTACTTCGCTCTCGTGCTCTTTGACTAAATTGATAAAGACGTCTTCCAAAGAGATACGCTCGTCTTGGATAGCGTAAATTTCCCAATTTTTACTCTGGCAAAGGTGAGATATTTCGCGACGTACCATCAAGCTGTCTTGGGGAGCTTCCAGAGTAAAGGTAAGTAAAGGCAATTCGGAATTGGCTATAGTTTCGCTGCCGTGACTGACTACATTATTCACACTATCCAAATGGCCCAACACTTCCATAACCTCTTCCGAGGAGGGAGCCAGAACTTGGATCTTTAAGCCGACGCTCTTTTGGACTCTATTTTCCAAATTGGCCGGCGTATCAGCGGCTACCAAGTTGCCATGATCCAAAATACATACTTTATTACAAGTAAGGGCCACTTCGGACAGGATATGGGTAGAAAGAATAATCGTAGATTGACCGGCTAAGCTGATAATGAGTTCGCGGAAGTTTTTAATTTGCTCGGGGTCTAGACCTACGGAAGGCTCGTCCAGAATAAGTACCGGCGGCTCGTTAATAATAGCTTGCGCCAACCCCACACGCTGACGATAACCGCGAGAGACGGTGCGAATCAGCTGGTGAGCTACATTGTCCAAGCTACAACGAGTTAAGGTTTTTTTAATAGCGCCATCTATATCTAAATGGGCCATACCTTTGGCGCGGGCCACAAAGTAGAGATATTCAGAGACGGTCATGTCAGTATAGACGGGCACGTTTTCCGGCATAAAACCGATAGAGCGGCGTACGCCCAAACTGTCCTCCATAATGTCATAACCGTTCACTATAGCGGTACCCGAAGTAGGTGGATAAAAGCAGGTTAGCATCTTCATCGTAGTCGTTTTGCCGGCGGCATTCGGGCCTAAAAAGCCCATAATCTCGCCTTTTTCTACTTCAAAAGACAAATTATTCACCGCTAGGCGATTACCGAAAGTTTTAGTTAGGCTTTTCGCTTTTATTATGTAGTCTTTAGATTCTGCCATATAAAATATAGTCTCCGCAAAGTTCTAATTAAGGAATCTAGCTTTTGTTTTCGAGGGGGAAAAAATCGGCAAAAACTTCAAGCGTTGTTCGGCAGTATTTCCGGTTCTTTTCAAAAGCTGTCGGCAGCTGAAGAGCTCAAATCTGCAGCTTGGCTTATTGGCAATTGGTTATTTCTCTTCCTAAACCGGGTACCGCCTATATAAAAAACAGAGTATTGGGGGCGATCCAACTTATGATCAAATCGCCCAACTTTCGGGGAAGAGCGCCTTCCTTTCTGCGCAATAGACTCTCTTACCTTCCCCGAGATTTCCCCTTTCACTCGGCAGGGGAAGGTAAAAGCTAACAAGAAGTGGCCCCGAATCGTGCGGCTTAGAGCCGGAGAGACTATAGCCGTCAAGTTCGTGCCAGAAAGGGTATCACAGTGCCAGCTTTGCTTCCTATGGGAAGCAATCTCCGCAATCGCTACCGGATTCAAAGTCCCATAACTCAGACAAGATCTTGCAACCTGTATATCGCTCAGGATGCTCACCTTACCGGTAAGTTTTGGCTAGTTAAAGAGATCGGAATTTACGGATTCGCCCCCGGAGATCGCTCAAAATTGAGCCAAATGTTCCAAGCTGAAGCCTATCAGGCCTCCGCCTTAGAACACGTGTGCCTTCCTAAGCTGGTCGACTTTTTCTCTCAGGGCCAGTGTCTATATATAGTGCGCGAATTTGTCAAAGGCTACGATTTGGCTTCTTTGCTGGCCATGCGTCGCATTATTCCCGAGCTCGACGTTATCAACGTAGGTATCCAGCTATGCGATTTGCTTACTTACTTACAGAGTAAAAATTTTATAGCCGGAATTGGCAGCAACTTAAAGCTTAGTAATATCGTCTTGCAAGCCGACGGCCGCATAGCCGTCCTAGATATAGGTTTTCGCAATATCAACAGTTTACTAAAAGAAGATGGCGGTGCCTCAGCTTATCCCCCTCCAGAGCAATTTACGGGAGCTTTTAGCAGCGACGGCAAACAGCTCGTTTATATGGTAGGCTCTCTGCTGTACCATCTTTTAACTAACGTCAATCCGGCCGCTTCCACCTTTAGTCTGGCTCCTTTAGATGCGCTGCGCCAAGGCCTTTGCGCTCCTACCAAGGCGGCTATTACTAAATCGTTGCGCAACGATCCTCGCGATCGCTTCAGCAGCTTACCCGACTTAAGAAACAGCTTGGCCAAAGCCTACCAAATAGCCGCCAAAAGAGTCGGCACCAATGCTATGCCCCCTATGGGAGCGCCTTCCCAGTCCAGCGGAGCGCCTAGCTGGCTTTGGATCTTGGGCATGATCTTTGCTTGTCTAATCGGCGGGGCTATGGTTGTGCTCTACCAAATGTTCCTCAAATGACGGAGAAGCTGCTTTCTCTTTTGCATGATGTTCTTTTTTGCAAAAATACGCTTTTGGCAGGAGACTGAATGTTAAGCCCCGGTACCATAATAGGAACGCGCTACAAAATTATCCGCCTTTTGGGACAAGGCGGCATGAGTAATATTTATATTTGTGAAGAATTAACCTCTTCAGGCGCTCCCTCCGGCCAAGTTTGGGCTGTCAAAGAGTTTACGGCCACCTATACCGATCCTCAAGAGCAAGAAGCGGCCCTAACTAATTTTAAGCGAGAAGCCTATTTGCTCGGCCAACTCTCCCATCCCAATTTGCCCAAGATCAGAGAATATTTCCAGTTCCAGGGCCACTACTATTTAACTATGGAATATTTGCAAGGCTCCGATCTGGGCAAAATTTTGGAGCAAGCCCAAGGGCCTCTGCCGGAGCTCAAGGTGGCCGATTTGGGCTTACAAATGACTACTGTGCTTTACTATTTGCACTGTCAAAAGCCTACGCCGATTATCTTCCGCGACGTCAAGCCCAGCAATATTATTTTGTGTGGCGACAAGATTAAGCTAATCGATTTTGGAATTGCTCGCCTCTTTACTCCCGGCAAACGGGGCGACACTATGCGTATAGGCTCTCCCGGCTATGCCCCTCCTGAGCAATACAACGGCCAAACCGATTTGCGCTCCGATATTTACTCTCTGGGCATGACTTTGCACCAGTGTCTTACCGGCCAGGATCCTACCCTCTCGCCCAATCCCTTTGTAGTGACGCCAGTTCTGGACTTAAATCCGCAAGTTTCGCCCGAGTTGGCCGCTATAGTCCAAAAAGCTATTAAGCTTATTCCTGAAGAGCGCTACCAAAGTATGTTGGAAATGAAGGAAGACTTGCGCCGCTTTTTAAAGATTGGCCCTAGTAGCGCCAGCTCGCCTTTAAAAAATACTAGTCCAGCTATACCTACTACTATTCCTAACCAACTTAGCCTATCTTCAGCGGCAGTATCGCCCCTTCCAAGCTCCACTCCATCTGTCCTTCCCACTCCTACCCTTCCCGGATCGGCCCACTTAGGAAAGACTGCTGCCGTATCAAGTGTTCCTTTAAGTAGTTCGCCAGTTGCTCCGGTGGCCAATTTTGGCCCTCCAGTAATCATTCCAGTCAACGACGAAGAGTCTGCCACTTGGAAAAAGACGGCTCTCAAACTTTTCTTATTCTTACTTACGTGGGGCTTTTTAGGTGCAGCTGGGGCTATCGTCTGGGGCCTCTACCCAATCGACTTGCCCATTTGGCCTGAGCCTTTTAATTCTAGGCGGGCAGCTTTGTGGTATTCGCTTACCCCTTCTGACGAAAATCTTAGCCCTAACAATTATCGCAGTGTCTACAAATATACTATCAATCGCCTTAAAGCTGCTGAAATTATCAACTTAAGGGTAAAGTCTGAGCCTCACGATCTTTTGGCCCAAGCTTTAAAGCAAAATCTAGACAACCTACTCTCTAGGCGCAACTCTTCTTTTGTAGGCAACGCCGAATATGAGAAGATCTATAAAGGCGATGTAGATAAGATAGAAGCTCTAACCGATCCTAGCGGCTTATATTTAGATAGCCAAACCCAAGCTTATTTATTAGATTCAGCTAATACAATAAGCTTGGTCTTACCTAGCGCCCCAGACTTAGCCCATACCGACTCTCCTTTGCTACGCGGAGCTTTGGCAGCTCAAGAAGTAAGCTTAAGTCGAGGCCCAGCTCAGGAGAGGGGCGTAATGATAAACCCTATTTTTAGTCCTAAGCCGCTCTCCTCACAGGAGATAGGCCGCGCTCTCAATGAGCAACTTTGCCAAGCGGCCCCTATTCCTCAAGCTGAACGACTTAATTCCCAGGTGGTAATTAGTGAAAGGGAGGTAAGCTCGACCTGGAAGGCATCCTCTCGAAGTCTTTTAGGCTTAAGGGCCCAGTTGCAAGCTCCCAACCTCTACTTAAACTTAAGCCAAAATGAAAGGCAACCCAGCTTAACCGAGCTGATCCGCTCTTCTGTATCTAGATGGCCCTCGACTAACATTTTTATTTGTGAAGAGGGCTTTGCCTGCAAATTTACAGCCTCCGACAAGGTGTCTTGGCCCAAGAATTGTCACTTTATAAAAAATTGGCAAGAATTGGCTGCCCCTAGACAGCCTGGCAGCCTCGCTTCCGGTGGCCTCGTCTTACTGTCTCGAGCCCAACTAAAAGCCAATTTATCCTTACCTTCCCAATATAAGGTGGCTCTTTTGCTGCCAACTCCAGCTCAGGCCGAGAAGTTGAGAGCCTCTTGGCCTGCCCAATGGGTAGCTAACCGACGTTTGTCAGTTTGGACTCTCCTCTCTTACCAACATCCCAATAGACAAGCTCTAGATCTGTTAAATTCCTCCTTTGTTAACGAGCCAACTACTACAGATCTAGCTAAGCTATACGCCACCTTAAAAGCGGCTGACGCCTTTACTCTAGGAGCTCTCTATTTGCGCCAAACCCAAGGTTCTTTTGCCGGAGCTTTGGCCAACTACAATTTAGATAACCGAACCTTTACACCCATAAGCTGTCAAGCGTTTACAGTAACAGCTCACGGCCTTAGCCCTGTCGTTTTTCCATCTCCACGACAAGGTACACTTGAGGAGTAGCTATAAAGATGGTTTTTAAGCACATTCTCTACTGTATGGTAACCTTTATGGCCAGCCTAGCCTTCGGCCTAATTATTGCGCCAAGTTTAATTCAAGCTCTGAACTTGCCGCACAATATGTTGGTTATTATCATATTATCGCTATTTGTGGCCTTACTGGGCACGGTCATCTTTTACGTCACCTCTCACAAGCTCAAAAGGATCGCCGACGAAACTAGCGAGCCCGATCCTTCTTTACAACAACAGTGGGCCTGGCTTAAGCCAGCCGGAGTAGTGGCCCGCTCACCTTATCCCATAAATAAAGAGCAAGTTATTATTGGGCGCGATATTGCTTCCGATATTCTTCTGTGCAACGATTCCATCTCTCGCCGCCATGCCGAAGTAGTGCGCTCCGCCCAGGGCTGGCGCGTGCGCGATTTAGGCAGTAGTAACGGCACTTTTGTCAACGGACAGCGCATAGACGAAGTCCTTTTGGCTGAAGGAGACGTCATCACTTTGGGAGATGTGAACTTAACTTTTGAAGGGCCGCGCCGTCCCGTTCCTCAAAATGGCCCTGAGCCGGTCTCTAACATGCAGCCTATCGATCCCCAAAGTCTCGGCTTGGATACGGAAGTCCATACTATTCCCACTATTCCAGTAGGCCATCCCAGCACCCAAGTTTGGAATCCTCGCGATCATTCAGACCTGGAGTGATAAAAGAAATTGTCTACTCGGGAAACTCATACTCGCTCTTTTCCCTCCGCCCCTTGGCCGCGCACCCTCATTTTGGCTGGCGGCGTAGGCGGTGCCCGCTTGGCCCAAGGTTTCTACAATTTGTATTACCAAGGGGCCCACTCTCAAGGGGCCGAGCCTATCGACCCTTCTGTAGAGGCCGCTTTTCCAGCCTACAGTTCTGCCTTACCACTACATATTGTGGTAAATACTGGCGACGACTTCAACTGGATGGGCTTAAAAATTTGTCCCGACCTAGATACCAATCTTTATACGCTAGCTGAACTGAACAATGAAAAAGAGGGCTGGGGCCTTAAGGGCGACACTTGCTCGGCCCTAACTATGTTAAAGCGCTGGCCAGAAAATCCCACTTGGTTCCAAGTAGGCGACGCCGATCTGGCCTTAAGCTTACAAAGAACTTACTGGCTTAACCAAGGGCTCAACTTAGCCCAAGTAAGTAGTCGCCTCTCTCTTGGGTTGGGCTTATATCCTTGTCTATGGCCCATGTCTTTAGAAGAGGTGGCCACCTATGTAAATACTCCTCAGGGCCCCTTGCCCTTCCAGCACTATTTTGTAAAAGGCCGAGCCCAGGCTACCCCCTTAAGCTTTACCTATCGCGGCCTAGTTTCAGCTCGCCCCTTGCCCGGCCTCTTAGAGCTTATTGCCGAAGCCGAACTTATAGTGCTGGCCCCTTCCAACCCTTTTGTCAGTTTACTGCCTATTTTAAGTTTGCCCGAAGTAAAAGGGGCCATAAGCCAAAGCTCGGCTAGTAAAATTGGCGTCAGCCCCTTGGTAGGCAGCCGAGCCTTTAAAGGGCCGCTGGGGTCCATGCTCCGGGCTGCCGGTTTGCCCGTCAGTGTGCTGGGGGTAGCCCGCCTATACCCAGGCTTAATCGATAAATTCTTCCTCGATCCCCAAGACGCCCCTTGGCAAGAGGCCCTTCTAGATCTAAATATCCAAAGTGTCTTGGCCAATATAGAGTTAGCTTCACCTGCCCAACGCCTGGCCCTGGCCGCCTCAATCCTTAAGGAATTGCCTGCCTATGTACGCTAAACTTAAGCCATACTTACTCGAATACGGATTGGCCCTCTTGCTGGCGCTGGCCGCCTCAGCCTTAATCTTTGCCCCGGCTTGGCTTACTTCTAGTTTAATCTATGCTGGAGACTATACCGGTTCCGATTTGCTGGACATGAACTTGCCTCTGCGCTTTTTGGTTGCTCAATCGGTTAAAGAAGGCAGTTTACCCTTTTGGAGCCCGCAAATCGGTTGCGGCTTTCCCCTTTTAGCTGAAGGCCAAGCCGGAGTCTTTTATCCCACTACTCTGCCTCTCTTTCTGAGCTGCTCTGTAGCTTGGGCGGCCAACTTAAGCATTATTTTGGCGTTAGCTTGGGCAGCTTTCGGCGGCTACGTCTTGAGCCGAGTCCACGGCCTCTCTCGAGCCTCTAGCGCCTTAACGGCCCTAACTGTAGCCTTTAGTCCTATCCTCGTCTTTAGGCTTAAACATCTCAATATGCTCCAGGCCGCCGTCTGGTTGCCGCTCTCGTTAAGCGCCATAAAGCTTATTTGCACTTACGCTATCCCAGATGAGGCCCCACATTTAGGCAAAGAAGCCTCTGAAATAGCCAAAATTCGAGCCAATTTAGCCTACCGAGGCGGCCTAATCCTCTTAACCTTATGTTGGACTATGCAAATTTTGGCCGGCCATCCCCACGCGGCCTATGTCTGCGGCCTGGGCGCTTTAACCTACGCTGCCTTGCTCTGGCTTAAGCGCCTAATTCTCACGCGCCGGAACTTCTTACAAGCTTCCTGGCCCCTAGCCAAAGCTTTACTTTTAAGCGCTTTAATCAGCCTAGCCCTAAGCGGCGTGCAGCTTTTGCCTACTGCCGAATTGGCCTCCCAATCGAGTCGCGGCCACATTTATAGCTGGGATTCACTTAAAATATTCCCCTTTACCGGGGAGCATTTTAAGTTGTTCTTTGATCCTTTTCTGCTGGGCAATCCGGCCGCCGTCTCTACCACTGCCGAATTAAAGCGCGACATAATGAGCCAAGGCGTCTTTTGGGAGTCGATGCCCTACCTAGGTTGGGCGGCGCTCTTTTTTATGCCCTACACCTTAGTGCGCCGCCGTCTCCCCTGGGAAATAGTCTTGGCCACCCTACTCTTCTTAGTTTTGGCTATGGGCCCTCAGGGATATTTATACTGGCTGCCCTGGAAGCTCTGCCCCGGTTTCAGCCTCTTTCGCTTTCCGGCGCGTTTTTTAATACCGTTTGGGACTATGGCCGCTCTGTGGCTGGGCTACGGTTTAGAAGCTTTATTGAAAGACTGGCCGCAAAAATGGCCTTTATACACTCGCAACCTAGCCATAGTAGTATTGTTGGTAGGCGTTTGGGCCAATTTTTATTGGACAACCAACGCTTATGTAGCCTATTTACCTATGGCCATTTTTGAGCGTCCCCTAACGGCTGATATGTGTGCTCAAGCCTCTCGTTTAGCCACCCCTACTATCCAAAATTATTGGGCTTCTCTAGTACAAAAACGTGGCTGGAAAAATTGTCCAGCGGCCATAATTTCCTTGTTCCATTCGCTTTCACCCGATTCAGCCGTCTTTTGGGGCATCAAGCAAAATATTAACCGCACTATCTTTGAAGGGGGTATATGCTTAACAGATTATAATACTTTGCAAAAAGAAACGATTACTTCTCTAAGTTTTGGCCAAAAAGAAGGGCAAAAACTTATGCGGGTAGATAGGCTGAGTCGACTCCTCTATAAATTACAAAATGTCAGCCATTTGCTAACTTTTGAAACGGTGGTAGACGATCAGCTTACTCCTTACGAAGAGGTGGGCCAAACTGAATTGGCCGGTCTAACCGAGCCTTTACATATATACAAAATTAACGAGCCTAAAGAGCGCGCCTATTTAGCCACCTCTTATATTAAAGGCCTCCCCCTTATGCCGACTTACACCTTTTTGGCCCAATACAGAGATAAGATAGAGCAAGGCGATTTCGTAGCTTTACATGAAGAGCTCCAACCGAAAGTCCAGGCGGAGCCTTTATCTTCCCAGACGAAAGCTGGCCCAGTCGAATTTGCTCCCTTACAAGCTGAGGAATATTGCCACCAGGTAAAAGATCGGCCTTTAGAGCTAGAGCTAGAGATCAACACTGCTCGAGAGCGAGCCCTATTTTTTACAGAGAATCATTATCCAGCTTGGCAAGCTGAACTTGACGGAAAAAAGATCTCCCTCTTCCGAGCTAATTTGGCCTTTATGGGTTGCTTAATCCCCCCTGGACACCATACAGTGAAACTTAAGTTCGTACCTAAAACATTTTATGGGGGTGGCCTAATCAGTTTGGCAGGTTTGGGCCTATTAGTTTGGCAAACAGGCCTAAGTATCGTACTAATTTCCCGTAGTCTCACCTTCCGAAGGTCAGGTAAAAAATGATGAAAATTCTCCTTATAACAATTGCTCTTATCTTTTTGGTTGTCGTTTTGTTTTTTGCCTGGGTCTATTTTAAGGTGTTCCTTAGGCGACGCATCAATTATGTCTTTAGCGATCTGGTCAAAGAAGGCGATTTAGAGCAGGCCCAAAGTTGCTTCCAGCGCACTTTAGAAGCCGCTCCTCTCTTTTTGGCTTATAACCAAACTTTAGTCTGTGCCGCTATCAACCTAGGCGAAGTAGAATCGGCTCAAAGTGTCCGCAACCTCCACGCTTTCTTCGACAAAATTGCCGATATTTACTTAAAACGCCAACCCCAATCCCATTTTGCCAACATCTTTGCCGTAGGTATTAAAAAGCGCAGCGATCCCCAATTAGCTAAAAAATGTGTCGAAAGAGCTATGGGGCGCAATCCTTCTTGGTTGCTTTGTAGTATCGGCTGTATGGTGACACGCGATTTTGACGTTTGCTCTTCAGCCCTAATGGGGCGCGAGGCCTTAGTAAAGATGCCTCAGCTGGCCAAATATGCCGACAGAAGGGTAAGCACTTCTATTTCCTTAGCCAAAACTTTAGAAATGGCTGGCGCTAACCGAGCGGCCACTATTTGCTTGCGCCAATGTGCCAAAGAAGCCCAAGCCTATAATTTACAGCGCTATACGGAAGTAGATCTCGCTTTGTCTCGCGCCTACTTTGAGCACTCCTTGGGAAAAGGTGTAGCGGCAGCCGATTTATTGGCCCAAATGGAAGTTATCGATATTTATACTCCCTACCTCGTTTTGGAAGCCTCTTTAATCTTTTTAGCTAACCACCAAGTGATTAAAGCGCTGCAATGTCTGAGCCAATTTAGTAAGCAAGCCAACAACGATTGGCCTTTATGGTGTACTGACGGTCTCAAAGCTTACGTCAGTGTCGTCGCCTATATCATGGGCTTATATGAGCAAGGTAAGTATGAGCCCGATCCTGATATTTTAGATTTACACTTAAAGAACTTAAAAGATGCGGCCAATGCCTACCACGATATAAAGTATATGCAAATTTTGGCCGCCGACGCTTGCTTATGCGCTTCTCAAAAGCGCCAGGCCTTACTTTATTTGGAAAGGGCCGAAAAGCTTCCTTGGCAACCTATCGAAGAGCTCGACGAGGCTTCCAATAGCCAAATCGACAATGAGAGTGCCCAGTCAACTTTGGCAGCCTTAATATTAAATCTTTCTATGCTCCATCTCTCTGAATTTAGCAGTCCAGAGAGAGCCATTTGGCAATTACATATGGACTTAGATCAAGCCGACGAAGCTTTAGCTTTAGCTAAACGCACTATCCGTCAAGACGCTTATGAGTCGGCCTTAGAAGCGGCTTGGTGGCAGTTTAAGGCTTATTTAGCAGCCCAGAAGCTCAATAAAGCCAAGGAAGCTGGAGAGTATTGGGAGCAAACCCTAAAAACTTTGGCCGAATACGAAAAAGATAATCACATAGGGGGGTTGCCTTCCCCCTTAGAGCACCTCTTTGATACTCTAGCCCAACCGCGCAGCTTCGGCTCGATAGACTACCATTTATTAAAAGGTGAGATACTGTCTCGCCAACCGGAAACTGAGCCAGAAGATTGGATAAATTTACTGATCGTCCGCTTTATCGTCACTCGAGAGCAACCTTACAACTTATCTATGCTGCGCTTTTTAAGTAAACGGATAATAAAAAAAGGCTCTGCTAGTAGCGCAGCTTTAATACTAACTAGCCTTAAAGAATGCTACACCACTATAGACGACTTGGCCTTGTTGTGTAAGCTAAAAGAGCAAATCCCAGTCTCCACCGACTCCCCAACTGAATAGGATAAAGATTGTCGCGGTTTATAAAAAAATCTGCGGCAATTTTTATTCTACCCCTTGTCAAAGCTACTCCATATGTGTATAATTGCGGACGTAATATTGAGGCGTAGCCAAGCGGTAAGGCAGCGGCCTTTGGAGCCGCCATTCCCTAGGTTCGAATCCTAGCGCCTCAGCCAATAAGCCCTAACACTTTCTATATGGGAAGTTTTAAGGGCTTTTTTGTTTGTAGGCAAAAAAATTGGCCTTAAAGGCCCAACCTAGTTTCCAATATTCTCTTTATATTAGCCTAGAGGAAGTCACTCCTTAATCAGCAAAGGACAGAGGCCAATTTTCCTTTGCATACTCAATGCCTACTCCTTGGGAGGTTTCTATATGAACAAATTTTCCCGCGCCTTAGCCGCCGCAGCCATCTCTTTAGCCTTCACTTGCCCGGCTTTGGCCTCTACTCCCGACGACTTTATTAGCGTCTCGGTTAATGGCCAGATTCTCTACTTAGACCAAGCCCCCGTCTTAAAAGATGGCACCACCTTAGTACCTATGCGCGGTATTTTCGAAGCTTTGGGTGCCAATATTAGGTGGGACGCCCCTACCCGCACCGTTTTTGCCAATACCGCTTCTGAAGCCGCCTTGGCTGCCAATCCCCAAACTCCCAATACAGCCGTAGTTCTTACTATCGACGCCCCCGAAGCTACCGTCAACGATCAAAAAGTCACTCTTTTGGCTCCCGCCCAAATTATTGCCGGTAATACTATGGTACCTCTGCGCTTTGTAGGCGAAGCTTTGGGAGCTAACGTAAAGTGGGACGGTCGCCATCGCTTAATTCGCGTTTTATCTGATAAGGCTCAGCTCCAAGTGGCCCAAAATAAGGCTGACGGATCTATCGTAAAAATTACCGCTCCCGATAACCAAATAGCTTATATGTATATTAAACACGAAGCCGACGCTCCCAGCACTTGGGATCTGGAAGGCTTAAAGCGCCTCCAAGTGGGCGGTCAGGCCGGCGTAGTCAAAGTATTAGGCGAAGATTTAGCCACTTCTGCTTATACCCGCACTTTAGATAATTACACTACGGCTGAATATACTCCCGAGCAGCGCTTAGAGATCCTGAAGCAACTCGGTATTGATCCTGCCGACATCAACCAAGTGGCCGTCAATTTAATTACCAATTATATCCAAAACCGCAAGCAGAATTTGCAATTAGTGGCTTTATTAGGGATAATTTGCAGTAATAAAGATCTCGTCTTAGACGACGAAATTAGAGGCCAAGTTATGGCTTTCTTGGTCAATAAGTTGCAAAATGGCGATCCTAAGCTCGATGCCAACGCCAACAACGTCTTAAAGCGCCAGTGTTTGCTCTCTTTGGCTTTAGCCCGCAAGATTAGCCCCGAAGCTATGCGTGCCGTAATAAAATTCTACGAGACGGAAACTAATAATTATTGTCTGAGCCCTATGGCCTTCTTCTTCCTCAACCACGCTAGCGACATTAACGCTCTCGCCGACGGCCCCGACTTACTCAACCGAATAAAAGCGGTCAACTCTATGTATAACGCCCAAGTGGCTCAAGCCCTGACTAAAGGCTTACAACGCTCAGCCGACAGCCTTAAACCGATAGTGCCAGTAACTTCGGCAGCCGCTCCCCTTAAAACCGAAGAACTTGAAGCTATCGGCGGCCAAGTTGGCGCTCCAGCCACAACGGCCACTCCTGCAACAACAGCAGATCCAGCTCCAACGACACCCCCGGTTCCGGCAGCTGCTCCAGCTCCGGCAGCTGCTCCAGCCCAGGCAGCGGCTCCTACTGAAGAAGCTCCCTTGCCTAAGTCGGTTTTCTAGACTTTAGCTAAGCTAAAAAGAGCCAAGTCGCTCTTTTGCCTTTACTAATGGCAGGAGCGGCTTTTTTAGTCTCTGGAAGCTTAACTTTAGGGCGCAGGATCGGGCCTGGCGGCGTAGAATAAACGTGGCCACTTTGGTGTATATAAATACAAGTCCCGAGGCCGATACAATTTTTAAGGGAGCTTGGGGCTTACTTTCAACACCAAAGACAAATATGCCCTAGAAAAAAGGTTGTGGCCCATATGCAAAAGCGAGAAGAACCCAAACTTGCCTCCGTAATTTTGGCGGCTGGCAAAGGTACCAGAATGAAATCGGACTTGGCCAAAGTGCTCCATCCAGTTCTGGGCAAGCCTGTCATTTACAGAGTTCTTCAAGCTTTAGAAGGGGTCAATTGCTCTAAAAATATAGTTGTCGTAGGCCACCAAGCTGAGCAAGTTCAGGCTTTTTGCCAAGAGCATTTTTCCAATTGCTCCTTTGCCGAACAAGCCGTACAGAAGGGCAGCGGCCACGCCGCCCAAATGGCCCTACCCCAGTTGGACGACTTTGAAGGTTACGTCTTAATCTTAAATGGCGATATGACTTTACTCGACAGGGCCATTTTAGAGAAAGTTATCCACACCACCTTAGAAAATGATTATGCTTTAACCTTACTTACCGCCAACTCGGCTGAGCATCGCGATTTTGGTCGCATTATCCGCCAGGCCGACGCCTCTATCGAGCGTATTACCGAAGCTAAAGACTGTACTCCCCAAGAGTATGCCCTTACCGAGGTTAATGTGGGAGCCTATTGTGCTAAAGCCGAATTTTTGCGCCGTTTCTTGCCCCAACTTACTGCCAACAATGCCCAAGGAGAGCTTTATTTAACCGATCTGGTCAGCTTAGGCAGCGCTGCTGGGGAGAAGATCGGAGCGGTGGTGGACGACGTAGTTTATGCTTTAGGAGTCAATTCCCGAGCCGATTTAGCCAAAGCGGCCGCCCTCTTAAAAGAGCGCAAATTGCAAGAGCTTATGCTGAGCGGCGTCACCATTATCGATCCCCAATCTACCTGGATTGAAGATCAAGTACAGATCGGCCGCGACAGCGAAGTTTGGCCTGGTACTGTTTTACAAGGAACTACTTCTATTGGCCAGGGTTGTAAGATCGGCCCCAATACCCAAATTACCGATAGTAAAATCGGCAACGATAGTGCGGTACTCCATTCGGTGCTCAACAAAGCTACTGTAGGTAATAGCGTCAATATCGGCCCCTTCGCCTATTTGCGCCCCCAAGCTAATATTGCCGACCACGCCAAGATAGGCGACTTTGTGGAAATTAAAAATGCCAATATAGGCCAAGGAACTAAGGTTCCCCACTTAACCTATGTGGGCGACGCCGACGTAGGCAGCGGCACCAATATCGGTTGCGGTACCATCACTTGCAATTATGACGGTCAAGCCAAACACCGCACAATTATTGGCGACCATGTCTTTATCGGATCCAATTCAAGTTTAGTTGCTCCTGTTACCGTCGGTAGCGGTGCCAAGACCGGCGCAGGCACAGTAGTTATTCGTGACGTGCCTGAAAATAGCGTAGTAGTCGGGGTTCCGGCTCACCCTATCAGTCGGCGCTAAAAATCTAGGAAAAGTGAAGAATTAGTTATGAGCGACCTTAACGATCTTAACATCTCCGAACTCACAGCCTCTGAAAATATGGACGCTATTCCTTTAGATTCTGTATTCCAGCCTACCCACCACGTCAAGCTCTTCCACGGTAATTCCAATCCCGGTTTAGCCAAAGCGGTAGCCGAATATTTGCATATTCCTTTAGGCAAAGCTATGGTGACAACTTTTGCTAACAAGGAGATTCGCGAAAAGATCGAAGAGAATGTACGCGGAGCCAGAGTATTCGTTATTCAGCCCACTTGTGGCAATGTCAACGATACGCTTATGGAATTGTTGATTATGATCGACGCTCTCAAGAGAGCTTCCGCTCACCAAATTTGCGCCGTTATCCCCTACTACGGATATGCCAAACAAGAGAAGAAGACCTCCGGGCGCGAGCCTATTACGGCTAAGTTGGTAGCCAATCTGATTACCACCGCTGGGGCCGACAGGATCATCACTTGCGATTTGCACGCTGCCGCTATCCAGGGCTTCTTCGATATTCCCGTCGATAATTTGAGCGCTTTGCCCATTATTGCCGAGCACTACTTAAGTAAGAATATTCCTAAAGAGAATTTGGTAGTAGTCTCTCCCGACGCTGGCGGTGTAGCTAGAGCCACCAAGTTAGCCGAGCGTTTGGGAGCCAAGTTGGCCATTATTTTTAAACGTCGTCCCGAGCCGGATAAGCTTGACGTTATCGATATTGTGGGCGAAATAAAGGGCAAAACTTGTATTGTAGTCGACGATATGATCTCTACAGGCGGCACTTTGGTCAAAGGCGTAGAGACCTTAATCGAGCACGGAGCTCAAAAAGTCTACACTGCGGCTACTCACGCTATTTTTGCCGAAAACGCAGTACAAATTATTAAAGATTCTCCCATTGAAGAATTGATCGTCACCGATACTATCCCCATTTCTGAGGAAGCTAAAAGTATGAGCAAGTTAAAAGTTTTGTCTTTGGCTCCTCTGTTGGGAGAGACTATTCGCAGAACTCACTTTAATCTGTCGGTCAGCGAGCTTTTCGTCTAGCTCACTTGTCCGATAGCCCAATAAAATCGTCAGAAAAATATCAATAGACCCGCGCTATGCCGTCCGGCCTTCTATCTTGACATGCCTAATAAAAAAAGATAGAATAGTTGGGCAATTTATCCTGGCAGCCGTGTATTTTAGAATAATGCGGCGCTAAGTAAAGGATAAGCGAGTATTCGATCTTTTCCTCTTCCTGAATTTTGCGGAAAAGATCTTCGCGGGTACCGAGGAGGAATATATGTCCCAGGTTAAGCTGGAAGCCAAAGTTCGTAAAGAGACCGGTAAGGGTGTTGCCAGACGTTTGCGCCGTGAAGGTCGTATACCTGCCGTGTTGTACGGTCATCACCTCGAAGAGCCGATTATCCTTGATGTGAACTCAAAAGACACTGAGAAAATTCTTCAAACCGTAGGCAAAACTGCTATTATCAATTTGACCTTCGGCCAAGAGGGCGTCCAGGATCAGTTAGCTATGTTGGCCGACTATTCTCGCGATGTATTCGGCACCTGCCTCTTACATGTAGACTTCAAGCAAGTTCGCATGGATGAGAAAGTTACCGCTTCCGTTCCCGTGGTGTTAGTAGGCGAAGCTGCTGGCGTAAAAGAAGGCGGCGTTATTGAGCAAATGCTCCACGAAATTGAAATCGAGAGCTTGCCTCTGTCTATCCCCGCTCATATCGAAGTCGATATTAGCGCCTTAGGCCTTGGCCACCACCTCACTGTCGCTCAGATCGTTTGCCCCGAAGGCGTAGAGATTAAAGCTGATCCTTCCGAAACTATCGTAAGTATTGCTATACCCAGAGCAGTAGCCGAGGAATCAGCCGCAACTGAAGAAGCTGCCGCTACTGAGCAGCCTGCTGCCGATGAGGCCGAATAAGGCTATAGGCTTTGTATAAAGCGCAAGTTTTTCAGAAAGCACTTAGCTGCGGGAGATAGTAAAATTGAACGCTGCTAGTGCTTTTTTAATTGTTGGTTTAGGCAATCCCGGAGCCGAATATAAGAATACGCGCCACAATATGGGCTTTAGGGCGGTAGATCTTTTTGCTAAAGAGCACAAATTAGAATTTACACGCAAAACTAAGCTTTATTTAGGGGCTAGCGGCAGCATAGGCTCTACCGATATTTTTATTATCAAGCCTCGCACTTATATGAACCTCTCGGGAAATGCCGTTCTCTCTATGTGCACCAGTTACGCCTTTAAGCCACAACAAATTATTGTCGTTTCTGATGACTTTTGTCTACCTTTAGGGCGCTTGCGCATTCGCAAAAGTGGAGGCAGCGGCGGCCATAATGGCTTAAACAATATTATCGCTTGCTTAGGCTCCTCCGACTTTATCCGAGTACGCTTAGGTATAGGCTCCTCCCCCAATGGTCAAGATCCCATCAATTTCGTTTTAGGCACCTTTAAGCCCGACGAGTATGAGCCTATCGACAAGCTTTTGCATCAAGCTTGCGAAGCCATCTCCTACATAATAGAATGTGGCCCCGAAGCTGCCATGAATAGGTTTAATGGCCAAGCTTAAAAAGGCTAGGCAGCTCCCCCTAGCGTTCGGGTCGCCCGTTTTAAGCAAAAAGCGCCTGTACAGTTTTTCTGTACAGGCGCTTTTTGCTTGGGCAGCGCCGCCTTATCCTCTATTGGCGGCGCTACCCAAGCTAGGTCGGCCCCAACTTACCCTACTAGCGAATAAAGTTGGTCCGTTTAACAGGCTCAATTTCTGGCCAAGGCTCTTTAGCAGCAGCTATACTCTTAAGCAACCAGGCCATATTGTAGCCCAAGGTGCGCATAGTTTGTAAGCCTTCTTCATCTTGGGCCACATCGTCGGCCTGGGAGCCATGTACGCCGTTCCAATATTGTGACGACACAATAGGCATACGATTGATAGTAAAGTATTTATTTAAACGATCAAAGGTTGTCGTCACTCCGCCACGGCGAGCGCTGGCAATAGAGGCTGCAGGCTTAAAGGCTAAAGAGCCTTTGCTAGCTACGAAAGCTCGGTCCAAAAGGGCACACAAAGCGCCGTTGGGGCCGGCATAGTAAACGGGCGACCCGATCACGATGCCGTCAGCTTGGCGCATAAGTTGCAACATTTGGTTGGCCGGATCGTCATTAAAAGCGCAGCGTCCCAATTTAGCGCAAGCGCCACAAGCTACACAGCCGTGCACCATACCTTTGCCGATATGGAATATTTGCGTCTGGATGGCGTTTTTCTCTAAAGCTCCGGCTACTTCTTTTAAAGCTGTGTAGGTACAGCCTTTTTCATGGGGACTGCCATTGATCAGTAAAACTTTCATTTTTTGCCTCCTCTTACCTAATAGCCAATTTTAGCCAATTTAACTACAAAAAATGACCCGGCCACTTTCTCCCCCAACTATTGGGGCCAGGCTAAAGGGCTAATATTAGCGAAGGAGGCTGGCAAATCTTTTTTTAGCAAAAAAAAATCGAACCCCAGCTTCTAGCTGAGATTCAACTTTCACTACTTATATGGTGCGGAGAGAGGGACTCGAACCCTCACGGATTGCTCCATACGCCCCTCAAACGTATGCGTCTACCGATTCCGCCACCTCCGCAGGAACGGGGTTATTATAGCAAAGCCAAATTTTAAGTCAAGCCTTTATTAACCCAAAGTTGCTAAAAAAATTGGCTAATCGGCTTAAAATTTTGGCTTCCAGCCTAGACAAGCTAGAGACGATAGGCCCAAAAGCCTTACAAGAGCCACAATAGTAAGTCGCACAAAAGAGGGAACGGCGCTTAGTTGCAAAATAGGCTGCTTAGCATGTACACTTCCAAATCAACTCCAGCTTTAAAAGAGTCTTACGATTGGTGCCGAGAGCTGACCCAAAAGCGAGCCCGCAATTTTTATTTTGCTATTCGCCTTTTGCCCAAAGCTAGACGGGAGGCCATGTGCGCCGTCTACGCCTTCTTCCGCCAGTGTGACGATATTTCCGACGCTAAAAACATTTGTAGTCGCCGTGAGCGCTTAGAGCAATGGAAACAAATTATCCAAGGACAAGAGCCCGCTTCTTTTATGCCCGGCCTGTTGGCTTTGCGCCATGCGATCAAGAAATATCGTATCAGCTCCCAACCTTTCTTAGATTTAATTGATGGTATGTTTACCGATTTGGAAGAGATCAATTTCCAAACCTTCGACGAGCTTTATAATTACTGTTACCGAGTAGCTTCCACTGTAGGTTTGGTATGTATAAGCATTTTCGGAGCTCCCAATAAGCCTGAAGTATACAAAATGGCCGAATATCACGGCATTGCTTTCCAACTGACCAACATCTTGCGCGATATAAACCATGACGCTCTCGAAGGCCGAGTTTATATACCGGATGAAATTTTAGAGAAATTTGCCATTACCAGACAGTCCATCTTAAATAGGACTTACAATGAGCAAAAAATGGCCTCTTTAATCGATTATATGGCTAAGCTGGCTCAAAGCTACTACGACCGCTCCGAATTTTTACCTTATTTTATTCCTCTCCCCAGCCGAGTTTGCCTCAGAGCTATGACCAATATTTATCATGGTATTTTGCAAAAGATCGAAAGTATGGGAGTGGAGACTTTGCGCCAAAAAGCTCGCCTTAGCTTGTGGCAAAAACTTATGGCTATAGCTAAAGCCTATCTAACTACTTGGGCCGATTTTTGGCGCGAAAATTTTTTGTCGGCCAACTGAGATTATGAGAAAAATAAAAACTATTCTGGCCCTGCTCTTTGCCATGACAGCTACAACTTTGGGCGATATTTTTATGGCTCGTTTACTTCGACCTTACGAAGGCATCCAAATTGTCGGGGCAAGTCAAGTTTATGATATAGCCGTCAGCCTTATATGCAGCCATACTTTTTGGATAGCCGTGGCTTGCTTTCTGACTTTTTTTATTACTTGGCTAAGTGTACTTTCTTACGAAGATCTCTCTTTTGCTCTGCCTCTGACAGCCATTACCTATATACTGAATGCTTTCTTGGCCGGGCCTATGTTGGGTGAGCATATCAGCGCCGCCCGCTGGGTAGGTACTTTTATTATAGGTATAGGTGTAGTAGTCGTTTCACTTAGTGAAGGCAAAAAAGCTGAGCAAGCGGCCGAGCCCCCTACCTCGGCCGAAAATACTGAAGCAAAAATAGCTTAGTCGGAAATGCCAGCCATACAACGGAAGTCGCGTCCCTCTTGCCAGCCGCGCTCTTTAAGAAAAGCACGAATTTCTTCTCTGGAGTTGGGATTGCCTACAGCTGTTACCAAGAAATAGCCCTCCGGAGCGGGCAATTGCTCCAAACTGAGCACCTTCAAACCGCAAATAGTTTGGCCGTGACGGGCCGGAAGAATATCGGTATAGTAGGCAGGCTCCAAGCCATGAGAGCGCAACGTTTTGGCCAAAGCTTTGCCATTAGGGCCAGCTCCCCAAATAATAAGCTGACGCTTATCGAAAGGCAAACTGCGCAATCCTTGCTCTTCTTGAGCGGGCGTAAAGAAAGCTTTCAAAAAGAAAGTTACTTTCAATTCACGCAAAGCATCATGGCTACAACGCTGATCTACCCTGGTGAGGCGCTTGGGTAAATCGCGCCAGAAAAAGAGCGTCTTTTCCACTTTGGCCATCTTTATGCCCTTAAGCCACATGCGCAACCAAAGCTGATAATCTTCCGGCCAGCGTCCGTCTTCATAAAGGCCGACTTCCTCTAAAGCCGAACGGCGCAGCAATACAGAAGGGTGAACTAGAGGGCTCTCCACAAAGATATCGCGTTCTAAAATTTCCGGCAAGCAAGCTTTATTGAGCCAACGCTCATAACGCATCATGCCTTCGGTAATCGATTTTTTAGGGAAAACGCGAATTTTGCAACCGACAGCAGTTACATCGTCATGGGCTTGTAAATAACGCATTTGCTCGGCAAAACGCTCTGGGTGGGAAATATCATCACCATCCATACGAGCTATAAAAGGAGCGCGACTCTGTTTAAAGGCAAAATTGAGCGTATCAACAATACCGCCATGCGCTTTGCGAAAAACACGTAAGCGAGGATCGGTTGCTGCCAAGGTTTCGGCTATTTTTACAGTATCATCAGACGAGCCGTCGTCGACTAAAATTAGCTCCCAAGCCTTAAAAGTTTGCCAACAAATAGATCTTACAGCCTTAGCTAAAGTGGGAGCACAGTTATAAATAGGCATTAAACAAGAGATAATAGGCCGATTGACAGCGCTATAAAATAAAAAGCGCTCATATTTGGTGGCTTTTTGCTTAATTAACTTTAGGCCCCAACTCTGGGCCCAAGCTTCTACTTCTTTTTGTAGAACTTCAGATCTTAAAGTTTCCAATTCTAATTCATACTCTGTATGCTTAGAATCAAAAGTAGTGCAATCTAACTCAAATTTTTCTTGGCCCACCAAACCGGCAGCCTCTAAAGGCCAGAGGCGGCGCAAGTTGACTACTTCGCCTACCGCTTGCCAAGAGCCTTGAAAACCTTCTTTTTTTAGCTGCTGCCCCACAGGCCCGCCGCTAAAGGGCTGCCAACGGCCTTGGCTAATAGCTTGAGCGGCCTGAGCACTAATTTCTTCTTCTATTTCCAAAGCCGAAAAATAGCCAGCTTCCAAAGACAAACCGCGTTTATAAACAAAAAGCCAACGTCCATTTTCCTCGCGCAAACGCAACATACTGCGCCGAGCGGCGAAGTAAGCGTCTTCAGTATCTAAATAAATATTTCTCTGGTGCAATTCACGCTCGGCTTTTCCCAGAGCTTCTTGCAATTTCAGCCAATCTTGACAATTGCTAATTATCCACTTTAATTCTTGTTCGGTATTTTTTAAGGAAGCATTTTGGCTCATAGTAAGGGCAGCTCAATTCCAATTCATTTTGTTCAGAAGCATAATATTAAAAAAACTGGCAAAATTATCCTGGTTTACTAATTATGTCAGTCATAATATATCAGTCATAGCAATAAAAAAAGAGAGGAACGGCACTTTGCACGCCATCCTCTCTCTTTTTTTGTAACCGAAACTTTAAGCTCTATCCGAGGGGGAAAAGTCTGGGCACCAGTTGTCTCATTTGTACTTTCCACCAAGGCCAGTCGTGAGCCACATCGTAGCCCCATAATTCGAAGTTATGACGAATACCCACTCTGTCCATAACTTCATGAATCTCGCGGCTATAGTGAACGCGTTCCCAAGCACCTTGACCACAAATGACATTGATATTGCAACCATCTAAGGAGCGGCGGATATTGGGATCGTACAAATTGGCAATATAACTTACCGGATTGTGAAAAT
Organism: uncultured bacterium; assembly: GCA_934644775.1. Taxonomy (GTDB): domain Bacteria; phylum Vulcanimicrobiota; class Xenobia; order Xenobiales; family Xenobiaceae; genus Bruticola. The sequence continues at coordinate 40,220 of CAKUDB010000003.1, forward strand.
AGCAGCGCTCGTCATAATAGCCGTCTAAGAAGCAACTGATGTTGTAAATACCACTCATACCTATACACCAACGGAAAACTTCGTGATGACGGAACAAAGTATTAAGAGCATGATAAGCACCAAAACTGGCACCCACAGCGGCAACAGGCAGGGGCCCGCCGCAATTGTTAAAAATATAAGGTACTAGTTCGTCAATAATATAGCGATCATACAACTCTTGACGCCAAATACGCTCACCGGGGCCTACAGATTCGTTGTCCAGGCTCCAATCATTGACGCTGTTGATAGAAAAAATCTTGATACGCCCGCTCTCAATATGGTCGGAAAGAGCACCAATCATGCCAAAGCGTTCTAACTCTTCAAAATCGGCCGACGCAGTAGGGAAATAGAGAACCGGCACGCCCCAATGACCATAAACGGCCACAGGCATATGAAAGCCCAAATGTCTGCTGTAAAAGCTGGTTTTTTCTACGCGCATTAAGCTATTTAACAAACGGATGAGACTCTAAAGCCTACAGTTTGTCATTTACCTCCCGCCTATTTTCCTCACCTTTAAGCCAGTATTCGGGGAAAGTCTGGCACTTTTCAAAACCGGGACAGCCTAAACAACGTTTACTGCGCATATTGACTTCGCGTAAACGCTTATCGCGACACTGAGGCTCAAAAAAATCGAAATTATCAAAGTACTTTTCTAAATACTCTTCCTTGTAGAGAGCCATTCTATCCTCCTGGGGGCGCTAATGCCCGGATAAACTAACTGACTTTTATTAGGTTCTTAACCTCAAAGCACACGTTCAATATTTTACCATAGATTTTTTATACGGGCAAGAAAAGGGGGCCTAATAGTGGAGCGACCCAAGATCCGGGGGCTTTTCTAACAATAATTACCTATCAAAAGGGGGCCAAACGCAGGACAAAAGGGCCTTAGAGAAGAAGAGCCCGAGCAAGTTTTTTGAGAAGCAGCGTTCGGAAGCGGCTTAAGACGTCGATTTTGTAAGATAGCAGCGCTCGACTAAAATATTTTGAGAGCGTTTTGTTATTTTTTTTGCCTCAGCTAGTTTATAATAAAGTAGAGGTAAAAAGAGCACTACTCCAAAGCTTACCGACTCGGTCAAGCAGCTTTGTGGACAACGCCGCTAAAGAATATTTGCTGTGCGGTAAAAAAAGAACCGCCCAAAGAGGTTTGGGCCAGCAATTTACAATTGTTGACTAGCGTACAGGAGGGATGGTTATGTTTTTAGATTGGTTTAAGAGCAAAAAACCGACTTTAAAGCTTAAAGCTAAACAAGAGATTGAGATCGAATTTTTTGCTGACGAAACCTATAAAACCTACTTCACTACGGTGTTAGATGTCAGGCGCAAGGAGATTATCCTAAAAAGCCCCGGCACCGAGCGTCGTCCTGTGAAGATGGAATCTGGACAGCGCCTAACTGTTACCACCCTCGACGAGGGCAAATTATACTACTTCGAAACTGAAGTGACCGACGCTGGCGAGCGCGAATTTGATATTGCCACCCCCACCAACGTAGAGAGCGAAGACGTCCCCAAATTTGACGAGCACACCAGCATCGAAGCTCCGGTTAACGTAGAATATCGCGCCATGAAATTGGCTCATAGCCAATCTGCCCAAACCGTCTCCATTAGCCTAAACAATATCGTCTTGGGCTGCAATATTGCCATTCCCGAAGGCACCGACTTGCATGTCGAAGTTCAAGTACCAGGTACTCCAGTCTTTTCATTCAAGGGTAGGGCTTTAGCTTCCAAGCCCAATCCCAGCAGCAAAGGCAAAAAGTTCCTTTGCGAAGTTGAGTATGCCGAAGACGCCGACAAAGAAGATCGCTTAGCTATTATGCGCTACGCCGTCTATCTTAAGCGGCGCGAGCAGCGTCGGGTGGCTCGTGGAGAAGAGTTAGTCGACAAAAAACTTTAAGCCCCTAAAGTGTGGTCTGTAAATAGGGCCAAGGTGGCCCGTTTAACACAATAAACAAAGTCCAGTCTGCCGAGCTGTTTTCAAGAGCCTCTCCCAGGCTGGGCTTTTTTGAATAGGGTGGCCTATCCCCTACCCCTGGCCTATCCCCTATCCCAATAGTTGTCGGGCCCAAGAGCCAAGGGGCCATCGTTTGGCCAACACTTGGCCATTGCTTAAAACATAAAAAAGAACGCCAAAATTAAAGGAGTAACTGCCGTGTGCGGTATAGCCGGTATTCTCTACCAATATTCTGAAACTAATCAGAAATTAGATTGGGACAAATTCCTCGAAGAGCTGCAAAGTATCGCTTTAGCCAAGATCGATATTAACAATCCTCCCAACGAAGCCCTTTCAGCTTTAGAAGAAAAGGTCTCTTCTCTTAAAGAGTATCAAGCTTTTTCTTCCATATGGAATAATGGCCAATTGGCCGACCGCTTACAACAAGCAGCCGACTCTCTCCTTAAGTTTGAAAAACATTCTAAAGAGGCGATCCTTAATTCCAAAACTCCCCTACCTACCAATTTAGTAGAGAATTGGAATTCTTTAGGTATACGCCTGCGCGATATTGCCTGGACTATCTCCCAAGATGTGTTGGGCAATATTGGCCGAGTCAAGCTTATACTGCCCGATTTTATTAAAAAGGTTGGTCTCGACGCCTGGAAGATAACGGCCGTCCTCAACGATATAGACCGCTTGGAAGTGCGCGGCCGCGACAGCTTAGGTATTAGCGTAAGCGTCCATTTCTCTTCTTCCCAAAGTTTCGAAGATTTCTGTGCCAAGATTACTAGAGCCGGTTTAGAAGAAGAGTTTAGCCACCGCCTTAAGTGTCCTACCCTAGAGAATTTAAGTATTCGCCTCGATTCTCACAGTTTGGCTGCCCCGGCCCTCATGTTTATTTATAAAGTCTCCCAAGAAGTAGGGGCTTTAGGCGACAATGTAGCTGCCATTAGACACCATATAAAAGGCGATCATTTGCTTTGGTACGCTTTAGATTGCCAAACTATAGAAACTAATGTTTGGTCTCACACTCGTTGGGCTTCCAATGGAGTAATCAATATTGCCAACTGCCACCCAGTCGATGAACAGACTGAGCCTAGCCAGAGAGAGAGCGATCGCTATTGGATTAGCGCCGCCTTGAATGGTGATGTCGATAACTTCCAAGCCTTGGCCCAAAAAGTAGAGAAGGCCGACTCCCGCTCTATTTCTGCAAAAATTACTACCGACGCCAAGATTATCCCCGTCTTAGTCGATTACTATTACCGCCGCTGCTCCAACTTAAAAGAGGCCTTCTTGAAGGCGGTCAACGATTTTGAAGGCTCGGTAGCTATTTGTCTTAGCTCTAGCTTAGAGCCAGGGCGCACCTATTTAGCTTTAAAAGGCAGCGGTCAGTCGCTCTTTATCGGTTTATGTCAGCAAGGCTACGTCTTTGCTTCCGAAGTGTACGGCCTAGTCGAACAGACCAACCGTTATATCCGCTTAGACGGAGCTACCGAGCATATTCCCGGTCGCCCCGAAAGTGCCGGCCAAGTCTTTATTTTAAACGATAAAGCTACCCAGTTAGAAGGTTTGGCGGCTTTCCATTTAGATGGATCACCTATCGAGCTTAACTCAGAGGATATAAAAACTGCCGAAATTACTACTCGCGATATTAACCGAGGCCATTTCGAGCATTTCTTGCTTAAAGAGATCTTTGACGCTCCTGGATCTATCGAAAAAACCTTACAAGGCAAATATTTTATTGAAAATAAGTTTGACGGCCAAGCTAGAGTCAATTTGGGGCCGGAAGTCTTCCCCGCCGAGTTGGCCCAAAAGTTTAAAAATGGGCAAATTAGTCGCATCCTCTTAATCGGTCAGGGTACGGCCGCCGTAGCCGGCATTGCCATTGCCTCCATGATGCAGCGCTCCCTTAAAGGCTCCGATATTGAAGTGCGAGCCATTAAAGCTACCGAGCTTTCCGGCTATGCCTTAGAAGAAGATATGGCCAAGACGCTCATTATCGCCGTCTCCCAATCGGGCACCACTACCGACACCAACCGTACTGTCGATATGGTCAGGGCTCGCCAAGCTTCCGTTTTGGCTATTGTCAATAGGCGCAACTCCGATTTAACTTACAAAGTTGACGGCGTTATGTATACTAGCGACGGTCGCGACATCGAAATGTCGGTAGCTTCTACCAAAGCTTTTTACAGCCAAGTGGTGGCTGGCTACCTTTTGGGCTTAAATATCGCTTCTTTGGTAAATACTATTAGTAACAAAGAAGTGCGCCGCGAATTGCAAGAGCTTTTGAGTTTGCCTAACAAGATTGCTTCCGTTTTGCAAAAGCGCCACGACATCGAGGTCTTGGCTCGCCAGTATGCCACCACCCGGCGCGATTGGGCGGTAGTAGGAAGTGGCAGTACCAAAGCGGCAGCCGACGAAATTCGCATAAAATTGAGCGAGCTTTGTTATAAGTCGATAGCTACCGACTATATCGAGGATAAAAAACATATCGATCTCTCTTCCGAGCCGCTCACTTTAGTCTGTACTGCCGGTTTGCCAGCTATGGCTCTGCGCGACTCAGTTAAAGAAGTGGCTATCTTCCGCTCCCATAAGTCGATCCCCATTGTTATAGCCACCGAAGGTTTCGACGAATTTGAGCATTATGCCACCGGAGTAATTTACGTGCCTGCCGCTTCAGCCAACGCTTCTGTGCTCTTAAACACTGTAGTTGGCCACTTGTGGGGCTACTATTGCGCCCTCTCTATCAACGACGGTGCCAACTTACTTAAGCCGGGCCGGGCTTTAGCTGTCGAGCATTTAACTAGCGACGGCGGTTTGGTTCTCAACCAGACTAATATTAGGCGTATGCTTACAGTGGGTAAAAAGTTCCAAGACGATCTTAAGCAAGGGCGTTTCAATAGCTCCCTTTCGGTCGATTCAGCGGTACGTTTATCTTTAATGTTCCAGTATTTTACTGGGGTTCGCTCTTTGCGCCAGTTTACAGCCGAATTTAAGGGCAATAGCTTAGTAGAGACTATGGTGACTTTGCTTTCTCAAGCTATTCAAGAGCTCTCCCGTCCTATCGACGCCATTAAGCACCAGGCTAAGACGGTGACAGTGGGTATCTCTCGCTCTGAAGAGTTGGCCGAGGGGCCTATTTTCGAAACTTTACACCATTTCGATATTACTCCCGACGATTTGCCTTACCGCGATTTGGCCTTCTTGCGAGCTTTAAGTAAAACTATCGATCAGGTAGTGGGAGTTACCCTTTACGAAATAGATGGCCTCAACACCTTAAACGAAGTAACTGACACTACTCGCATTAAGGTAGTGAAAAAGAGCGGTATCTCCCTTAAGATGCGCTCCCGCTCTGAAAGTGGCTCTCCTTTAGTAGGTACTAAGCAATGGGTGACAAATAATCGCCGCTCTTATGTAGGCCATGGCCATAATGACGAGTTGCCTATGCTTATAGCTCCAGTTATTACTACTGGCCGGGTCGATCATTTGGCCTTGCTCCATTTGCACTTTAAGCAAGATCTGCCTTTAGCCGATAGGGTTGACGTTATCAAGAACTTAACTAACCGCTATGGCGATTTGGTCAGCCAGATCGAAGAGACCAATATCCCTTGGAAGGACGAGTATCTCAACTTACTTAGCGTCGAAGAGTTGGCTACCCTTAGAGCAGCCGTTTTGGCCGAGCTAATTATTAAACGGCGCGCTTCTTAATTGAGCCTTTTGCGCCACTATTAAAAGTTATCTTCCCCACTAGGAGTACGCCCGGGCAACCAACCGGGCGTATTATTTGTAGGGGTAGCCTGCGGATCTTCCTTTTGGCCGCGCCGGTATAATCTTATTAAGTCGTATTTTCCTTTGTGAATCTCAATTAAGTAAATATCGCGAATATCTAACTGGCGAGCTAGAGAGAAAGTGCCCGTAGCCCCTTGCCAGCAGGGACGAGCCCCCTTTTCCTGAGGATCGGCACCAATGGAGTGCAAGTAGGCACCCATCTCTTGGCGACTTTTTACCCCATTTTTGTAGGCGCTAAAGATAATATTGGCAGCGTCGTAGGCGCTGGCGTCTAAGTGGGAAGGGGAAAGGCCGCCAAAGAGGTGGCGAAAGCGCTCGGCATAAAGTTTGGTAGCCGGTGTCGAGCTGTCGCTATGGAAGTAGCCAGAGAGGATCAAACCTTCTACAGCATTGCCACCTACGCTAATAAGATCTTTAGTAAAAGGAGCGACTTGGCCAGCTAGAGGTATCTTTAAGCCGCGTGAGCGCAACTCTTTAGCGAAAAGGGCTAAGGGGGTGCCCCGATGATCGGAGAAGAAGACGCAATCTACCCCATCTTGTTCCAGTTTATCGATTACTCGATCGAATTTTACACCGGTAAATTTATTCTCTGAGCCGATTTGGCCGCCCAGAGCTTGGAAACTGCGGCGGAAATACTCAGCTACATTGGCTGAAAGGACGCTATCTCTATCTACCACAATACCTACTCTGCGGCAGCCCTTTTGCCATAAATAGCGAGCAATAACGGCACAGCGGGCCGCATTAGTGTCGCTGGCTGTAAAAATGTAGCGCCCTTGCTCCCAAATACCGGGTGCCGAGACTACCGGAGTAAGGATAGGCAACTGAGCTGAGTTAAATAAGGGTGAGAGGGCCAAAGAGAATTGCGAGCTAAAGGGGCCAATTACTCCACAATACTCTTTATCATTGCTAATACTGCTGCAAATACCGGCAGCTGTCTCCATATTGGAGCGATCGTCGTAAATATCTACTATGGCTAAACGCCCGTCTTTAGCTCCGCCATTTTTATTAAAATTTCTCTGAGCCATAGCAATACCATAAAGTAAACGATAAGCTTCCGGGGCGTCGCTGCCCGACAAGGTCATAAAAGCAGGTACTCTAAAATATGGCTTACCGCTCAAATGCACATTTACATTTTCCATCATTATATGCGCTTCGGCGTCACTTGGATGACGAGTAAGGGCTTGGGAGAGGCAAGCCATAGCCTTAGGCCAGTTTTGTTGATTGATATAGAGGCGAGCCGTCTCTTTGTCGGGGTTGACCAATTCGTAAGGAATATCAAATTCCCAGCCCTGACTACTTTTTAAGTGGTAAAAACCGCCCCAAGCCCCCCAAATAAAAAGCAAGCTACAAATTAAGATTAGTATGGGAGCTAGCTTGGAAGTGGCGGCTGCTCGCGGTGCTTTTAGGCTGGGGGCCCCCGCCGAGCTAGCATTGGCTACTACTACGTGGCGCGGCCTTTTGATACTTTGGGCGGCTACCCGGCGAAAAGATTCAGCCCGCAATTCGTCTTTAAGTAGGGGATCGTCGGCGGCTACTACTGAGAGAATAGCAATTAAATCCCTAATCACTTGCTCCATATTTTGGTAGCGATCTTGAGGATTTACCTGCATACAGCGCAAAACCAATTTGGCAAAATCGGGGTTGAGCTTAGGACAATAAGGGGTAAGCTGGTGGCGGCCATAGACTGGTGAAGGCGGCTTGCCAGTTAAAACAAAGTATAAAGTGGCTCCGAAAGAATAAATATCGCTGCGAGCATCGGTCTGGCCAGAATCTTCCCACACTTCCGGTGGAGCATAACCTACCGAGCCCACAGCGGACGTATCCCTTTTTTTGCTAGGATCGAAAAAGCGAGCTAAACCGAAGTCGATTAGTTTTATATGGCCATCGGAGCTGACCATAACATTTTCTGGCTTAAGATCGCGAAAGATAACTGGCGGCTCTTGGCTATGCAAATATTCCAAAACCCGAGCAATTTCTAAAGCCCAGCGCAAAGCGTCCACTTCGCTAGGGGGGCCATTCTCTTCCACTAGCTGGGCTAAAGTGCAACCTTCTATTTCTTCCATAAGTAAGAAAGTAGAGTCGCCTTCCGAGAAGAAATCGACAATTACTGGCAAGCTGCGGTGGATTAAAGTAGAAAGTAGGCGGGCTTCGCGCTCAAAGCTGCGTTTAGCTTCGGCTAATTGGGATTTGTCGCGAAAATGGAGCTCTTTAAGAGCCCAAAATTTGCCCGGCAAGCGCAAGTCGGTCACTTTATAGACGGCCCCGAATCCGCCTTTGCCTAAAAGGCCCACCACTTTGTAGCGCCCTTGCAACACTTGGCCCTTTTCTACTACGGAAGTCGACTCACTCTCGAGCTCTTTAATAAAACCCGAAGTGGGCAAGGCCATAGGGCCGACAGCTAAGTTAAATTTCGGCTCTGAGGCGGCTTCTTTACCGCTTAGCGAATTCTTTTCAACCACTACTACTATCCTACCCCACTTCTTCCACAGGAACTTTGATAAGTATAACTATGCCTACAGCCGGAGCGGCTTTGGCTTCGATAGTGCCATTATGTTTGCGCACTACTTCACGCACTAAGCCCAAGCCGAAACAACTACTTAAGCCCGGATGGGAGTTGGCAAAGAAAGGCTCAAATAAACGGGGCAATTCTTCTTGGGAGATAAGCGTACTGTTGGTGACAAATTCTACCTGAACTTGCTGGTCTTTATAAATAGTACGAACTCTAACAAAAGGATTGGGCGTTTGCTCAATCTTAATTAAATCGCGCAGAAAGGCTAAGATATTGGCAAAAGCTTGCGACCATTGGGTAGAGTTGGCCCGCACTTGGGGCAGTTGGCCATATTGTACCTGGGCGGCTATCTTATTTTCGGCAAAATCGTCGCGCAACAGCTCTAAACTATCGGCTACCACTTGATTTATATCGGTGGAAGCCCGTACAAATTGGGAGAAACTGACTTTATTTTCGTTTTCGATAGAAGTACGCGAGTAAACTAAGAGCTTTTCGATTATCCCTTTGCACTTTTGCACTGCGTCTTGGATAATGTGCAAACGGCGAGAGTTGACTGGATCTTGCGAAGTGCGCGACAAACTGCCCACCATAGTCAGGACGGCGCTTAAAGGTTGGCTCAATTCGTGAGCGACTCCAGCGGCCAGGCGACCTACGCCAGCTAAGTGGCTCTCCTGGGCAATTTCACCTTTAAGCACTTGGATCTCTTCGTGGGCTTTATTGAGGGCCTCTTCACGCACAAAGCGCGGAGCCATTAAAGAAGCTACCGAAGCGGCGGCCTTCATTAGGCTACACTCTAGTTCTCCGGGCTTATTGAGCCTATCCCAAACGGCAATCATGACGCCGCCGCCAGAATGGCCGTGCCAGACGGGTATAGCCACCATCCAGCGACCAGAGGCCCTAGATTCGGCCATTTCTCCACTCTCCCAGGCTTGCTTAAGTAAATCTTTTACCATGCCTGGGCCAGTCTCTTCGGCGCTGCTGCCAGCTTTAGCCGCCAAGCGAAAGCCAGTCTCTTCATGGCCGGGTTGTAAGTAAAGCGTACAGCCGTTGGCTTCAATCTCTTCTAAGCAAGCCTGGCAAAGCAACTGGGCCTGGCTAGCAAAGTCGTCAGTAATAAGGGGCGCTTCTTGCAAAGCCAAAAGGCTGCGCTGATAGGCGTCGCGCTTACGCAACAAGTTGTAAGACCACCAAGAGTAAAAGAGGGCCAGCGAAGTGGCAGCTAGCCAGACAAAGTAGATCAACAAGGTTAAAGACCGAACCTCACGCCAATTAGTTTTGCATTTGCTTTGGCTTAAGTTTTTACCCTTAGCCCTGGCTTCTCCTCTTCGACAAGCAATTACAAAAGCTAAAGCGCCCCCTAATCTTTTCCCAGCATAAACAAAATATTCTTAATGTTTAAAGATAAATAAAACTCTATAACGGCGCTATATTAATAAGGGGGACTACTCCTTACAAAAACGGTACATCAAAAAAAAAAAAAATAGAGACAGGGAAGTTTTATCAATAAGAGCTTGTTTTCTTGCGGATATGAAGCTAAAAAAAGCCATATTATCAAGGATAGGACAGACTTATACCCTATCAAAAACGAAAAGTGGCCATATCCGGTTATTCCTCTAGACATGGCCACCATTACAAGGTATAATGCATCCACAGTTTGCTTCGCTAAAAAAAGCTCAAAGCTAACTAGAGCCGCGTTTTTTAACGTGTTCTTTGCGCGACTCTCAGTTAGTGGCAAGCCTTTAAGGAAGTAAGCTTACAGATGGTAATACGTTCTTTTGCGAGAAGAACGAAGCCCTCTGGACTTATCAAAACCTCAGCTATACCTCGTCGTATCGCAGAATCTTGACCGATTGCAGTTTGGCGACTTCTTCACAGTCAGGATCCTGGAGAAAAGGAGGGCTCCTTTTCTATGCCCGATTGTACCAAAAAGATATCGCTCGGGCAATAGGTTGGGAGTGCTGTTTTTATCATTTTTCCTTTACTTAGGAGATTCGTATTACATGACGTCACGTAACAAAAACATTTTCGCATTTGCTACCCTTACTGCTACTGCCGCTTTAGGCACCGCTTTGTTCGCCGCTGGCTGCGGTGACAGCGGCGACACTACCCCCGCTTACCCAGAGGCTAATGCTAAGGGAACTATTAACCTCCGCTTGACTGATGTCAAGGACACTCTTAAGGCTAACAAGGTTGACACTTTAGCCTGTGTTATTACCAATAAAGATGGTAAACGTTTATACACAACTAAAGATAAAGTTCAGATTAAGAATGTGACTGCTGCTGATAAGTCAGATAAGTCCGGTAAGATAGATACTGAAAAAGACACCTATGCAACTTTCCAACTGGATGAGTCTACATTCAAGGCCGTCCGTTCCGAGGACGCTACCATTACAGCTGTTTACTACAATAGCCAAGCCACCAGCGCCGACAAGGACAAGATCCTCGGCTTTAGCGAGGACCAAATTAGCTGGTATGGCACTGATGACAAAGTAGCCAGCGAGAACGACAAGAAGTCTTATGGCCAAGTTGATTCTGTCAGCTTCTTCCTCGACGCCGCTGATGTCAATCATATCCTGAGTGTTGCTCCTGCTGCTCCTGATATCATTGGCAAGGGCAAGACTACTAAGTTAGCTTACAAAGTCAGCAAAGGTGATAAGTACGCTAACATTATCGACTTCGTAGAGGTAAAGGGTGACGAGTATCTTACCAAAGACGATGCCACTATCGTTGGCCAATACAAAGGCAATAAGTACACCGAGGCAGATGGTATTCAGTTGGTGGCCAAGTTTAACGGCGGTGAATTAAAGTCCGACAAGCCCGTATACGTAACCGACGCTAAGATCAGCGCTCTCACCGTAACACCTAAATACCCTGAGGTACTCGTTCCCGAAAAGATTGAGAATGTCGATTATGCTCTCGGTATGGAAGGTAAAGAAGTCACTGGTATTCCTCAGGCAATTACTCCTGGTAGCACTCCTGATGAAAAAACCTATGGCGTACGTCAGACGAGCGTTACCCCAGAGGTAACATGGGACACTACTAATGGTGGTAAGGAACCTGCTGCTTATGATGTTGCTAAGCTGGTTACTTACGCTGTTAAGATCGGTGATAAAGCCGCCGAAGCTACAGTTGCTACTGTTGATAAAAATACTATCAGCTTATTAAAAGCTGGTACCTATGATGTCGTAGGTACCATAGCTAAGAGTGACCTCACTGATAATAAAGAGATCACTGGCAAGGGCAATGTCAAGGCTGTAAAGGCTGAGACAAAGGTAGGTTTTAGCACCGAAGCCAAAGTAAAAACTAAGGCCATAGAGTTTGAATCTGGAGCCGAACTTGCTAAATCGACTAGCGAGACTTATAACGTGTACGCTCAGTTCGTTGAGAACGTTCCGGGTGGATTTGCTTCCTATTTCTTTGAGATTCCTGTAGAGGGTTTTGACTATCCTGCTGCTACGCTCAAGCAAAAGGGTAACCCCTATCCTGCCACAGGTACCGAAGCTGCTCTCAAAGTCACTAATGACAAGAATGCGTACAAACTTGAAGCTACAGACAAATTTGACACTACATCTGATGGAGATATCGATGTTGAAGTAGCTTTCACTACTTATACAAAACTTGGTAGTGCTAAGTTAGCTGTAAGATCTAAGTAATAGTTCATCCCCCAGCTTTTAGTTTCTAGCTAAAAGTCTAGTCGGCCCGGAGCTTTGTTGAGAGGTTCTGGGCTTTTTTTATTGCTAGCTAAACCGTTTACTGTAATCTATTTACTGTAAACTATTTATTAGCCAGAATATTTTTCTAAATACATAAGGGCGGCCAAATGGTGGGCCCTTTGGTAGAATAAAGGCGAGCAATCTTGTCCAGTTTGTTTAGCTAAATAGGCTATATCTATATGGTAGCGCTCTTCCCAGCCTTGGAGTTGGGCTAAAAGTTCTGTTTGGGCTAAAGTTCTCGGCTTAGTCCAAGCTTCTTCGTTATTCAATAGGGCGCTCAATTGGGCTCTTTTAGAGGCTAGCCAAGCGCTACATTCAGCCTTAAGTGAAGCTGAAGCGTAGGCCAGACAATTGGCTTCTAGTTGTTGATAGTAATTATAATTGGCTAGTAAAAGTTCGGGTTGGCCAGCAGCCCCAGGAGAAGCTGGAAGATGCTCCGACCAAGCTAAATGGTGGGCGGGCCAAACTTGTTTAGCCCCTAAAGAGAGCAAATACTTAAAATTGGCCAGCTGTTCAGCTAAACAGAATTCATTTTGGGGAAAAGGTAAAGGAGCTTCACAACTATCGGCCGCCAGTAAGATCTTTAATTGGGGCAGCCAGAGGGCCAGTTGGCCTGGGCAATGGGCCGACACTTTAATAAAACGTACTTCCAAGCGGCCCAAAAAGAGCTTCTCTCGATCGGCCCACAAAAGGTTAGGCAACTCTATCGAACTAGTAGCAAAATAGGAAGCCTCAGCCCCTTTTTGGCGACGCTCTACTTCATAAGAATGCAAATCTTGGCGCATAGCCAAAAAGGTCTCTAAAGAGGAGGCAATCTGAAGCCTAGAGCCCAGCCTCTGCTTAAAAGCTCGATTGGCCCAGGCGTGATCCCAATCGCGGTGGGTATTAAGTAAAAAATAGCGGCTGGCCTTTAAGCCTACCTGGGCTAAAAGCTCTAGCGCTTCATTAAGCATATAAGCTGCTAAAGCGTTGTCCCAGCCGCTATCGATAAATAAGACGCTCTCGCCGCTAGCTAAAATATAAGCGGCCATAAAGCGATCTAATAAGAAACCGCCAGCCCAAATAGGCTCGCCCCAAACCGACTGAGAGGGCACTTCTAGAGGAAAATATTGGCAGCGTTCCCTTAAAAGCACAGTCTCTTCCACCTTACTAAACTAAGGAATAGAGGGGGCTTCCCCAGCCTTAACTACTCCGCCACCTTCAAAGTGGGGCACATGGATAACTTCAGGCGAGGCTTCATTGCCCACATCTACCCTTTGAGGGTAGATATTATCATTATTTTCAGGAGTAGCTTCAGGGGCCAAACTGGGCTCAGATGGCTCGTTATCTTGCCTACTAACCGAGTTGGCGGAATTATCAGAGTTGGCGGAGTTATCTAAGTTATTATTTACTGCAGCCTCCGGCTCAATATCGTTAGCTGGCGGCGAAGTAGGAGCCGCCTCGGCTGGCTCATGGCTAGTGGCCCCTTGGGCTTTAGCTTCAGAAGGCTGGGAAGGAGCCACTGGGATAGGCTTATACTCTTTTATAAAAATATTATTAAAGCGAACGTCGACAACATCTATCTTTTTTAACTTCATCTTAAACTGGTTTAACAAAGTGCGGGCTATTTCCAATTTAACCTTAAAATTATCCAAAGTGCCCAACTTAATAAGGGTTTCATGCTCTAAAAAGTTGATATGGGCGCTGACGCTCTGCATACTGTCTACAGAATAGAAGATAGGCTTTATAGAGATAGCCTTTTCAAACTGGGGAGCGGCTTTAAGGACAACATCTATTAGGGCATTTTTCATCTGGCCGCGCCTAGGTACAGAAAAATCGACCTTAAGGCGTGGCAACTCTAAGCCGGGGCGCTCTTCGCCCAAAATATAGCCATCCTGATCGACCATCAACCAATGCTTGGAACTCTTTTCCGAATAGACCAAAGCGAGCGGCTGACGCTCTTTTATGTTAATAACTACTTGACCATTTCTAGCTAAAGAGACGCTATTTTGTAAAATAGCCGGATCGGTTAAGGGATGGCTGCCACAATTGAGCCAAACCGCCCAATAAAGTAAGCCCGGCTTATAAGGAGACTGGCTCTCTATCTCCTCAGCACTTAAAAGGGTGTTGCCCTCTAGGTGGATATGAGTAATCTTAAATACAGGCGAAAGAAGAAATATACCCTGGGCCATACAGAAAAAAATTATCAATAATACTCGCCGCAGCAAATGCATAGAATGCACGGTCTATTCCTCGTTCTTGTCAAAATAGTTGGAGCCTAAAACGGAACAAAAGAGGACAGTTGCCCCAAAGCCAAGGCAACCTGCCCTCTATATTAAGTTATTAAAAGCAGAACTTAACCAACACAAGGCTGCGAGGGAGCGGTCAAATATTCGGCACAGCGGGCCGCACACTTATTTATATCGCCAGCTCCCAAGAAAATGACAATATCACCCGCTCGACAATTTTTACTAATATAATCTAAAATATCAGTAGTTGTAGGTACATAGACTACTTGCTTAGGAGCCCCAAACTTGCGCACTCCCTCGACGATAGCTTGCGCACTTACCCCTTCAATGGGCTGTTCACCAGCAGAATAGACATCGGTAACTAATAAAATATCGGCTTCGCCAAAGATAGTGCAGTATTCGTCCTGGAAAAATTTGGTGCGCGTATAGCGATGGGGCTGGAAAACGGCAATAACCCGCTTAGCTTCGCCAGTATGGGCCGCCTTTATAGCTGCCTTAATCTTGCTAGGATTGTGAGCATAATCGTCGACAATCGTCACCCCATCGAACTCGCCCAAAATTTGGAAGCGGCGCTGGACTCCTCGGAAACTAGCCAGATAGCGAGAAATATCGGCGAATTTTAAGCCTATCTCTAAACCGATAGCCACAGTGGCCAAAGCATTTTGGATATTGTGTAAACCGGGCACCCGCAAAATAAGCTCGCCCAACTTTTGGCCCTGACGCACCACAATGCAGCGGGAAGCATAATCGGCAAAGCTAATATCTACAGCGTGAATTTGGTTATCTTGGCCTAAACCGTAAGTAATAACTTTACGCTTCACTTGGGGAATAAGTGAGCGCACCCCTCCGTGGTCGCCACACATAACTACAAAGCCATCTTCAGCTACCCGGTGAGCAAATTGCAAGAAGAGCTCTTCTACGCGCTGGCCGGTCTTTTGGTGATCGTAGCCACAATCACAATAAGCTTCGGTAGATAAATTGACGTCGGGATCGATACTAGTTATTACGGCCGCATAAGGAGAGAGATCGACAAAGGAAGCGTCCGATTCGTCGGCTTCGGCCACCAGATAGCTGCCGTTACCCAATTTGGCATTGGAGCCCAAATCGTTTAATTCGCCACCAACTACTACTGTGGGATGTAAATTGGCACTTTCCAACATAGTGGCAATCATAGAAGTAGTGGTAGTTTTGCCATGAGTGCCAGCTACAGCGATCCCTTTAGTGGGCTTCATAAGCAAACTGAGCATATGGCCGCGCTGTACAATTAAGATATGGCGCTTTTTAGCTTCTATAACTTCCGGGTTGTCGGCTGGTACGGCAGACGAAACTACTAAAATATCAGTGTCGGCAGGCAAGTTAGAGGCGCTGTGGCCACAAAAGATTTGGGCTCCCAGCTCTTCTAAGCGCTGAGTAATACGCGAGCTCTTCAAGTCGGAACCAGAAACGCTATGTCCCATCTGTAAAAGAATACGAGCGATACCGCTCATACCGATTCCCCCAATACCAACAAAATGGGCATGTCTAAAGTCCAACATGACGTTACCTTTCATTCTAATGAGAATTTGGAAACCTCCAGCTACCACTTACCAAGCAGCGCAGCTGAAGGCTACAATAAAAACTAGGCCAGCAACCTAATATAATAAGTAGTTGCCAACCTTAATGGGCACTCTTAGAGCCCTTCTTAGCTAAAGCTTTAGTCCTATTTTTATAGATAACTTCCAAAATTTGAGTAATTACTGCTTCAGTAGCTTCGGGACGCCCTAAAGTGGCCGAAGCTTGAACCATAGCGGCCAACTTGGCCTGGTCTTCTAAGAGAGAGAACAAAAGGCCACCTAGTTCAGCTTCAACTTGATTATCTAAAATGACCTGAGCGGCCCCCTTACTTTCCAAAATTCGGGCATTGGCCTCTTGGTGGTTTTCGGCAGCGTAAGGATAAGGCACCAAAATAGAAGGCAAACCGCGAGCAGTAATTTCTGCCAAAGTGGTGGCACCAGAGCGACAAACGACTAAATCGGCCACCGCATACAGAGAGGCCATATCGTCGCTGTAAGCTAAAGGACGATAATCTAACTTGTGTCCGCTCACTAAATCGGCGCTGCGCAACTTTACTTCCTCAATATGTTTGGGGCCAGTAAGGTGGATTAAGGTGAGCTCGCGCTCAACTAACGAAGGCAAGGCGGCCAAAATAGCCTTATTTAAGCTAGACGCCCCCTGACTGCCGCCCATAACTACTACACAGCGGCGCTGGGCTGGAATATGTAAAACTTGCTTAGCCTCAGCTTTTCTTCTAAGCAAAATGGCCATGCGCACCGGATTGCCAGTCAAGACGGCTTTAGCCCTTACCGCAGGGCTATAGTCGCCAGGCCAAGATAAACAAACCTTATCGGCTAAGTAAGCGATAAATTTGGCCGACTTGCCCAAGAAAGCGTTCTGCTCCATAAGCAAAATGGGAATGTCTAAGCACGCAGCCGCCAAAGCTACCGGAGCAGAGACATAGCCGCCGGAAGCCACAACAATACTGGGCTTAAAGATTAAGAGGTGGTACAGACTCTCTACAAAGCCCAAGGCAGTTTTGCCAACAGCCAAGAGCTTATCTAAAAGATTACCACCTAACCCCTGAGCGTGGATCTTTTGCAAATTGTAGCCCAGGCGGCCGACAATTTCGCTCCCTACGCCCTGGTAGCTATCGAAGAACAGAGTTTGAATCCCATTTTGCCTTAACACTTCAGCCACAGCCAAAGCGGGATATAAATGGCCTCCAGTCCCTCCTCCAGCAAAAGCTACCTTAAGAGGCTCATGTTTGGCCAGAACCTGGGCTGGAGGCGGCAATAAGGTGCCAACCGCAGCCAAGGGGGGTTGTCCCAAAGCTGGAGCCACAAAGGGCAAACGAGGATTAGGAGTGGCAGCTTCGGCGGCTAATGACTGGCTAGTTCCAGCTACCGAGGGTTGTTGGCCCAACACCTGGGCAGCCGACTGGGAAGCCTGGCGCTGAGCAAAAGCCTGGGCTATAGTTTTGGCTACTTCGGGAGAAAGGCCCTTCAAAGGACGAGCGGCAGAGCGCTGCTGCGCCGCTGGCGCTGCTGGCTGCGGCTGGGCCTTGGGTTGGGCTGCTGGCTGCGGCTGGGCCTTGGGTTGGGCTGTTGGCTGCGGCTGAGCCTTGGGTTGGGCTGTTGGCTGCGGCTGAGCCTTGGGCTGGGCTGTTGGCTGCGGCTGAGCCTTGGGTTGGGCTGCTGGCTGCGGCTGAGCCTTGGGTTGGGCTGTTGGCTGCGGCTGAGCCTTGGGCTGGGCTGTTGGCTGCGGCTGGGCCTTGGGCTGGGCTGCTGGCTGCGGCTGGGCCTTGGGCTGGGCTGCTGGCTGCGGCTGAGCCTTGGGTTGGGCTGTTGGCTGCGGCTGAGCCTTGGGTTGGGCTGTTGGCTGCGGCTGAGCCTTGGGTTGTGGCTGTGGCGCTAGCGGTTGCGCCGTTTTATTTTTAATCTGGCTTTGGTTCTCTTCTGGCAAAACGGTGACACCCCCGGAAAAACTTTGCCGCTTAGTATTGGTCAAAATGGTCGCCACTTCCTGGCAAGGAGGACTTATTTTACTACATTTGCATCCTCGGCAGTAGTAGGCGAATCGGCTAGAGATGACCAATTGCCTTTTATAGCTGGGCGGGGCAATTTAGTTTCGGGTTTTACCCTAGTGCCAGCGACAATAGCTTCCCATTCGTTGCTGCCAGCTGGCGTGACACAAACTTGCTGATCGGAAGAGGAAAGGGTGGCCCCTTCGCGAGGAATTTTGCGTTTTTTAGGCTGAATGGCTTCTTGTTTGGGGTTAGTCTCGACATATCTGGAGACATTGAGCAATATCCCCATAGATATTAGGGTAATCATGAGCGAGCTACCTCCAGCCGAAACAAAAGGTAAAGGCAAACCTTTGTTGGGCAATAAGCCAGTAACAACTCCCATATTAAATAAAGCTTGGCCGATTATCTGGACGGCTATACCAAAAGTTACCATCGATTTATAAGGATCTTTACAATCGGAAGCTATACGCAAACAACAACTTATCAGACAGACGAATAAAAGCAATAAGCCAAAGGAGCCCACCAAGCCAAGCTCTTCACAAATAATGGCGTAAATAAAGTCGCAGTGCATCTCTGGCAAAAAGTCGAATTTTTGGCGAGAAAAAGGGATGCCTACGCCCCAGAAACCGCCCGAGCCAATAGCTATAAAGGAATTGACCGCTTGGTAGCCACCCTCTTCCTGATAAGCAAAGGGATCGAGCCAAGAAGCGATACGCGACACTCGATAAGATTCTTTCAAAAGCAGGGCCACAACTCCCATACAGCCGCCTAAAAAGGCCATGGTCATCAACTCCAAGGCGGTACCGGCCACGAAAATCATAACGGCAATAGTAGCTGTAATTACAATAGTGGTGCCTAAGTCTTTACCCCATTCGATCAAAATAATAATAACAAGACTAATAAGCATAGCTAGCCAAAGCACTTTAATGCTTTCCACAGCCCCCCTCCACTGGGCTTTAAGCCAATCTTTGCTAAAGATATATAACCACGAGCCTTTTCCTTTATGGCTAAATTTGGCCTTGGCCGAAGCCGTTTGGGCCCGACTAACTTCCATAATTTTTTTGCGATTGTTCACTAAATATTCAGCCCACAGTAGAATTACTGTCAACTTGGCCAATTCGCCAGGCTGGAAACGGAAACCGCCAATACTAATCCAGCGGTGTACCCCATTTACAGAAGCACTAAGTAAAGTCCAGATTAGCAAAATAATCGTAACTATTATCAAAGGCCAAGTATACTTTTTGCGCAACTCGCTAATATCGGGCCCTTTATAAATAGCCAACATGAGCACCAGGCCCACTACCATAAAGATCAGCTGGCGTACGAAAAAATGGAGCGAGCTATAACCATATTCAGCCGACATAGCCCCCAAACCCAAAGAGGCCGAAAACATAACCAAAAGGCCGAAGCCCACCAAAGCCAAGACGATCGTTAAAATAGTGCCTGTCAGCGGTTTATTAAAATATTCAAATTTCAATTATATTGCAACCTCCGCCTCGTTTCGTCGGCTGGCTTAACGGATTTTAAGAGCATACTCGGCAAAAAGGCGTCCGCGCTCTTCAGCGTTGTGGAACATATCAAAGCTAGAACAAGCCGGAGAAAGAAGCACCGTTCCGCCACTTTCTTTTACTTGCTCCCACCCCCGATTTACCGCTTCTTCCAAAGTAGCAGCCCGGAAAATAGGTAAAGAACCAAATTGTAAAACGGCCCTTTCTAATCTGTCGGCCGCTTGGCCAATTAAAACTAAATAATCACAACACTCAATAATAGCTTTACCTAAAGGAGCAAAATCGAAGCCCTTATCTTTACCTCCAGCAATAAGAACTAGAGGGGTATTCTTAAAAGCTTCCAAAGCGGCAATTACTGAACTGGTGTTGGTTGCTTTGGAATCGTCGATAAAACGCACCCCCCGATACTGGCGCACCTCTTCTAAACGATAATGTAAAGGCCGGTGGGCCTCAAAAGCGCGACGGATCGTATCCTGATCTACATGGAGGAAACGAGCTACGGCAGCAGCAGCCAAAGCGTTGGCTAAATTGTGCGGGCCAGGTAGACCGGGATAAAGCTCTTCATTCCATTCAACTACCGGCTCGGCACTAGCTTCATTTCGGTACCAAATCCAGCCCTTCTCGTACCAAGTACCTTTAGTTACAGAATGCTCGATAGAAAAAGACATAATCTGGGGACAAGGAGCAACTTCAGGAGCTGGATAAGCAGCCAACCAAGCAGGCAATTGGCCTTCACGTAAAAGGTGGGCCATACGTTTAGCTTCAGGATCGTCGTCACTAAAAATAGCTAAATCTTTAGGGCCCATACGGGCAAAAAGGCGAGCTTTGGCAGCAAAATATTCTTCTAAATTGGGATGGCGATCTAAATGGTCGGGCGTAACGTTGGTAAGTATAGCAATATAAGGATGGAATTTATCGACACTTTCTAGCTGAAAACTAGATATTTCGGCACAAACAAAGCCATCAGGACGAGCCTGGCCCACTTCAGCAACCAAAGGATTGCCAATATTGCCAGCTAAAATAGAGCGCTCCCCCAAGATACGATCGATTAAAGTCACCGTAGTAGACTTACCATTGGTACCAGTAACGGCAATAAAGGGAGCTGGAGAGAGACTCCAAGCAATTTCTACCTCGCCAAGCACCTTTACCCCCAAAGAGAGGGCCTTTTCTATTAAAGGACTGTGGATCGAAACTCCGGGGCTGATAATAATAATATCACTCTTAAGCAAACGCTGAGAATGACCGCCACACTCATATTCTACGGGAAGTTGGCCTAATTCTTCGATGGCCGAGCTTAATTGCTCGGCTGGACGGCTATCACTAACTAAAACGTGAGCCCCACGCGAGCTAAGCACCTGAGCTAAAGCGATGCCACTTTTACCCATGCCCAAAACGGCAATATTTTTATCTTGATAATCATAGATAGGGGCGGAGTCTCTCATATTACAGACCTCCTAAGCAATAGAGAACACCTAACAGAGCTAAAATCACAGCAATAATAGTAAAGCGGGCCGTTACTTGGACTTCATGCAAGCCGCTAAGCTCAAAATGATGATGGATAGGGCTCATCTTAAAGATCCGCTTGCCCTTAGTCAACTTAAAGTAAGACACTTGGATAATAACCGAAAGGGCTTCGATAACGAAGATCCCTCCCACCAAAATAAGTAGGAACTCGGTGCCAGTTAAAAGGGCCAGGGCGGCCAGAGCTCCACCCAAAGCTAAAGATCCGGTATCGCCCATAAAGACTCGAGCCGGAAAGACATTGTACCACAGGAAGCCTATGCAAGCTCCAGCCATAGCTGCAGCGGCAATAGCTAATTCACTATGGCCAGTATGAGTAGCAATAGCGGCATAAGCTAACAGAGCGGCCGTACAAGTACCCCCAGCTAAACCGTCTAAACCATCAGTTAAATTGACCGCATTAACTGTGCCGCTAGTTAGTAAAAGAGTGACGGCCAAAACTACCCAAGTACTGCCGACAAAGCCTACCCAAGGCACATTGACTCCAAAGTTTTGGCGACTTAAAGCCAAATAGGCAAAAAGGATCAAACCCAACACCAGCAAGACAGCCATTTTATGGCGCGCTTTTAAGCCTAAGCTGCGATGTTTCATAAGCTTACTCAAGTCGTCGACCATACCTAAAGCGGCGCAAACTACTACAGTAAAGCGAAAGATCCAAATATCTAGGGTGTTGGGAGCCCAAAAGCTAGCCATTAAACCAGCCAAAATAAGTACTATACCTCCCATAGTGGGAGTACCAGCCTTGGAAAGATGGGCTTTGGGCCCCTCTTGGCGAACTTCCTGTCCCCAACCGTGACCTTTAGCCCAATTCAAAAAGATGGGCATACTTACCAAAGCCAAACCTAAACCAGTCAGAATGGCTAATCCAAGTGAATGCAGCCAAGGCAAACTATACATAAAGTGCCTCTTTCCTTAATTTTATAAGCAAAAATTGTGCCTACTTATACAACATAGGCGGCTCTAATCTTTTGAGCTAAGGCCGAAAGATTTAAAGAATGGGAAGCTTTTACCAAAAGATAGTCGCCAGGACGACGCAAAGTATTTAATTTAACTAAGGCTTCTTCATAGTCGGACGCCCAAACAGCTTTTAAGCCTTGCTCTAAAGCTCTATCTACCATATAACGACTTAACTGGCCTACCCCGATTAAAATATCGATACCCAAGCTGGCACACAGAGCCCCCACTTCTTCGTGCATTAGTCGCTCGTTGCTACCTAATTCCAACATATCTCCCAAAATAGCGATACGCTGCTGCCTACGGTCGGGGTGACTACTTTCCCTCTTTATAGGGGCTAAGCACTGAGCTTCTGTAACTAAATTGGGCAATTGGGCCAGCAAGGCCAAAGCCGCTTTTACAGAACTGGGAGCGGCGTTGTAAGAGTCGTCGATTAAAATAGTTCCATCAGGAGCCATCTCTATCTCTAGACGCTTACCAGTTAGAGTACAACTAGCCAAGCCCTGAGCCGCTTCCTCTACCGAAAGGCCCACTTCGTAGCTGGCCGCTAAAGCGGCCAACATATTGGCACAATTATGTCGGCCTGGCACAGGTAAGAAAAGCTCTTTTTCTCCTTCAGGACAAGTAAAGCGCACCTTTTGCCCCCAAACAAAACGACGCCACCCAGAATTGTCCGCCCAATCACCTAAACTTATCTCCTCTTGGGCAGCCAATAAACGCCAAGTGGCCTGGGGGTTACTTAAGCCAAAAGAGACTCGCTTACCTAAAGCGTGCTCACATAAAAGCTCATAAAAATCGGAGTCGGCTGGCAAAATAGCTACTCCTTTGGGAGAGCTGTAATCTAATAATTCAGCTTTAGCTAAAGCGATCTCTCGGCGAGTACCCAGACGCTCTAGGTGGGATTCACCTATAGTGGTAATAATACTTACTTGCGGTTGGGCTATTTTGGCTAAGCGGCCAATCTCACCGCGAGCTCTCATACCCATTTCTACTACGGCCCACTGGCTCTCTTTAGTTAGAGATAGCAAAGTTTGGGCAAAACCTACTTCGTTATTATGGTTGGCTAGAGTGGCCCCTACCCGATACTTTCTACTTAAAATAGCTTTAGTAAAGTCTTTGGTAGTAGTTTTGCCTACCGATCCAGTTATGCCTACTACTTTTACTCCACAACAGTCCTTATAGTAGCCACTAAGTGAAAGATAAGCTTGTAAGCCCGAATCGACAAAGATTATCCGATCCCGATAAGTTGTAGGCACTTCCAGGGCTCCAGCTTCCTTTTTCGACCACAACGCGCCAGCCGCGCCCCCTTCTAAAGCCGACTCTACAAATTTGTGTCCATTAAAACGCTCTCCACATAAAGGCACGAATAATCCCCCCTTTACAGGGTAGCGGCTGTCAGTAAAAAGACCAGTAAAAAGATAATCCTCGGCAATATCGCTCGGAAGCTCGCTATTAAGTAGCCCAGCTATAGCTTGGGCTAGCCAAATTTTGTCCATAATCTAGTTTGATAGATCCCGTTTCTGAAAAGATAAACCTATAACAAAGTCCCCTCACCCTAAATAGCCAATATTTAAGATGAGAGGACTACCCGGAATTTGGGAAAAAAATCAGAGAGCGCTGCCAAAAACGTAGCGACTATGATCTAAAGCTCGACGGTTCCAAGCCGTTTGCATACGAATGCGCCCCACAGCCAAATTATCTAGGGCACCCGACTGGAGAGCCGATTTACTTAAAGCTTTCTTAGCTTGCTCTACGTCGTCAAAATGGATGGTGCGGTCGGCAAACTTTTGGTAAGTTTCATGGCCCTTACCAGCAATAACCACAGTGTCGCCAGGCTTGGCATTAACTACCGCCTTTTCTATAGCTTCGGCCCTGTCGTAAATAATCTCCACATGCTCCATATTAGCCGTGGAAATACCCGACAAAATTTGCTTGACAATACTCTCAGGGACTTCGCTACGCGGATTATCGGTAGTAATATAAACTTTATCGGCTTTTTCTACAGCCAAACGGCCCATAATCGGACGTTTGCCCTTATCGCGATCGCCTCCACAACCAAAGACTAAACAGAGGCGGCCAGTAGTAATTAAACGAGCCGAATCGAGCAAATGCTCTAAGCCGTCGGGAGTATGGGCATAATCGACTATAACGGTAAAACTTTGGCCCATACGCACCAACTGGAAGCGCCCAGGAACGGCCTCCACCGCTTCAAGCGCCTTAACTACACAATCTAAACCGATACGCAAGGCCATACCGACAGCCGCTGCCGCTAAAGCGTTGTGTAAGTTGAACAGGCCAGACAATTGCAAATTGACGTCACGCTCGCCGACTCTAGTTTCTAAAGTAAAACTCAAACCGGCCGGCCCAGCTACCACATTAAAGGCCCGCACATCAGCCTTGTGGCTAGTTCCGTAGGTAATTACCGGAACCCTATCTTTAATAAGCTCGATAAGGCGCTGACTATAAGGATCATCTAAATTGATCACGGCAAAAGGCCCTACAGCCCTTTCACCATAAACGCCCAGACGAGTGAAGAGTTTCGCCTTGGCTTGGAAATAGTTTTCCATAGTACCATGGAAGTCTAAATGATCCTGAGTTAAGTTGGTAAAAACGGCAATATCGTAAGGTATAGCATAAACGCGATCTAAAGCTAAGGCGTGGGAAGAGACTTCCATTACTACACTATCTTGCCCAGCTTCGACCATTTGGGCAAACATTTTGTGTAAATCGAAAGAACCAGGAGTAGTGTTGGAAAGCTTTTGCACTTGGCCAGCCACGTGAGCTTCGATAGTACCTAACATGCCAGGATCGTAGCCAGCCGCCTTGAGCACAGCTTCTACCAAATAGGAAGTGGTAGTTTTGCCATTAGTGCCAGTAATGCCGATATTAAGCAACTTTTGGGCCGGGTTGCCAAAGAAGTGAGAGGCCAGAATGGCCAAGGCCCGACGGGTCTTTTTAGTCTTGATAAAGGTTATCCCCGAATGGGCTACAGTCTCGGGAATATACTCTACCACTAAAGCTTTGGCCCCTTTGGCCACAGCTTCGGCAGCAAAAGCGTGACCGTCACTTTGGAAGCCGGTAACGCAAACAAAAAGATCTCCGGCCTTCACTTGTCGGGAATCGCAACTCAAGCCGCTAACTTCCACACAAGGATCGCCTACAACTTCAGCATGTTTTAGCAGTTGACTTAACTCAGCTATGCTCGCCATAACTTTTATCGAGTTCTCCTCACTTTAATCAACGTACCTTTTACAAACCCGTCTCCGGATTTAGCTGTTTATAACCTGGAGTTGGAGGTACTCCCAACACAGGCAAAATTTTACTACAAATTTTATTAAAAACTGGAGCAGCTACCAAACCGCCGTAGTAGACAGGCCAAGGCTTTTCGATCTTCACTACAACTACTACCTCGGGATTGTCAATAGGAGCTATACCCACAAAACCGGCGATATATTTTTGATCCATATAGCCATGCTCGCCCGCTACTTGGGCCGTTCCCGTTTTGCCCCCCACTCTGTAGCCAGCCACTCTGGCCCTAGAACCGGTACCGTGACTAATAACTCCAGCCATAACTTCGCGCATCTCTCCAGCACCACTCTTACTAATGGGCTGGCTGAGCACTTCAGGCTTAAGAGAGTGGATTACTTCTTTATAGGCCCCCTTCTTATCTTCGTCGGCTTCTTTGCGAATATATTCGTGCACAACTCGGCCTTCAGGAGTGATGATCTCTTTTACTAAGTGGGGCTTCATACGTATGCCGTCATTGGCAATAGCTTGCACAGCGGAAGCCAATTGTAGAGGCGTAATAGCTACCCCTTGACCAAAAGAGATATTGGCCAACCTAAAACGGCCCCAATCTTGCCAATTATCGAAAAGGCCAGAAGATTCGCCCAAAACTTCCGTACCGGTAACATGGCCAATACCAAACTTATCTAGCCCTTCGCCCATCTTCTTCTTACCTAATTCCAAAGCGAAAGAAGCCGTTCCCGTATTAAAAGAGTAAGCCACAATATCGGCAATAGTCTCGTAGCCCTTGGAATAAAGGCCGTCGTCGGCATTATTAACTACGTCGCCATCTATATAGAGCCTACCAGGACAGTAAAATTGGGAACCAGCATGGTAACCATTATTGATAGCTACACTAGCTGACAATACTTTAAAAATTGAGCCCGGCTCATAGACGTCGCAAACGGCTCGGTTACGCCAACGCTCCTGAGGAAATTTATAATAGGTAGCTGGATCGAAGTCGGGATAAGTGGCCATAGCCAGAATATCGGCATTTTTGGCATCGAGAACTACTACTGATCCACCAAAAGCGTGGAACTGGGCCACAGTTTTTCTCAGTTCTTCTTCGACGACAAACTGAATACGCTCGTCGATAGTGAGGACTATACTACTACCGTTAAGAGAGCTCTCCTCAAATTTTTTGTCCTTCTTAATAGTGGCTGAAGGGACTCCAGGAATAGCATTGCCTAAAACATCCATTACTTCGGTAGAGTTGTCTGTTTGGGGAGTAAGTTCGCGATTAAAAAAAAGCTCAGTCCCTTCTACGCCTTCTTCGTCACGATTGACAATACCTAAAATATGGGAAGCTAAACGCCCCTTAGGATAAAAACGATGGCCAGAGCTTTCTTTGGCAACTTCTATACCGTAGAGGGGATTTTTAGTCTCGTCTATGGGTTCGTCTTCAGGTTGCAAGTCGGCTTTAAGCTTAACTACAGCGTCACACATCTCGTCGGGCGCTTTGTACTTTAAGTTGACAAAAGTATCGCCGCTACTAAGGATGGAGTATAACTGGCTCCGCTCCATTTTTAAAAGAGGAGCTAAGTACGAGCTCACTTGAGCCGGATCTTTTATTTGGTAAGGATGGCTGTTAATAGAGCGGCGATCGCTGCTGGTGGCTAAAGTTTGATGGTTGCGATCGAGAATATCCCCTCTGAGACCGCGCCTGGAACCGATAACTTGCTTTAGCTGGCTTTGCTTCTTTTGCGCTTCGTACTTATAAAAATGATCATTAAGACACTGAAGCCAAAGCTGTCTAAGCATAACTATGCCCAGAAAGACTAGCAACAACACAAAAACTGCTATAGCTCTTCGTTTAAAGGTTTCTTTCCAGAGTTTGTCCATCTTTCACTTTTACCAATAGGAAAGGAGCTATTCCCCTTGGTATTACCACAAAAAAATATCCGCGCAGAAGACTGCGCAGATTGGCCAGAAAAAGTCTCTTCTATTTATGGTTGATAATCGGCAGAGCTAATAACGGGCGCATAGGCGACTTTTACCCTACCATCGTCGGCCACAGATACGCGCACTACTTGCACACCCTCAGCGTTAGGATATTCCATACCTAACTTGAGAGCTTGTTGGGAGATCCGATCCAAAGAAGAGAGTTGCT
The DNA here is from genome assembly GCA_934644775.1 of uncultured bacterium. Lineage (GTDB taxonomy): Bacteria > Vulcanimicrobiota > Xenobia > Xenobiales > Xenobiaceae > Bruticola. The sequence continues at coordinate 67,365 of CAKUDB010000003.1, forward strand.
CTACTTGCAAATCGGTTTCGACTTTTTGTTTTTCCAAAGAGGCCAACCTATGTTGAGCTCGGTTAAGTTCGTATTGAACTTCGACGATACCAGCGTATTGCAAAGTAACTAAAAACAAAAAAGATAGCAATACAGCCGAGACACAAAAGCACCAGACCTTGGGAATAACAGCCAACTTAGGAATCTCGGCCTTAGCCTGAGCCGAAATAGTATTCAATCCCTCTGTTGAACGTACCGCCCGCCTGCGAATCTGTCTAGTCCATTCAGGCAACCTGCCTAGGCCGATAGCAGGACGTGCACTAAACTGAGCCATTGTTTTTCCTCCACCACAGAAAAACTTGCGTAAAATAACTAAGATAATAACCTAAGGACAACTTCTAAAAGATAGAAGCCACCTTTCATTCTAAACATTCGGCTACCCGCAACTTAGCCGAACGAGAACGAGGATTTAATTCTAATTCTTCATTGCTTGGGACTATCGGACGCTTAGTAAGTTCTTTAAGAGTAGCTTTAGCGCCACAAGTACAAATAGGCGCCAAAGGAGGACAGGTACAACGTCCCAAACATTGCTTAATAGCTGTCTTGACGATACGATCTTCTAAAGAGTGATAGCTAATCACGGCGATACGCCCGCCTGTGTCAAGCAACTTAATGGCAGCATGTACGCCTTTTTCTAAAACGCCCAATTCGTCATTTACTGCAATACGCAAAGCTTGAAAAGTTCGAGTGGCTGGATGGATAGCTTTGCTTTTACCATGTGAGGAAGCTCTGGGAGTGGGGACAACATTAGAGATAAGGTTGGCTAGCTCGAAGGTAGTAGCTATAGGCTGTAATTCTCGCTGGGCAACGATAGCTCTGGCTATCTTGCCAGCGAAACGTTCTTCTCCATAATCGCTTATTATTCTATATAAATCTTCGTAGGACGCACTATTTACCAAATCGGCCGCACTGGCTACCTCGTCTGAATCAGACATCCTCATATCCAATTTACCGTCATGTCTGAAAGAAAAACCGCGCCAGGGCGTATCGAGTTGGTGAGAAGACACCCCCAAATCCATAAGAATACCGTCTACTTTATAAGTTCCAACCTTAGTAAGTAGTTCCTCCATATCAGAAAAATTACCGCGCAAAATCTTAAAAGAAATTTGCTGGCCAACTTCCCCTTGCAAAACTCCGCTCTCCTCGATAGCCTTAGTAGCTTCAACGATAGCTTCGGGATCCTGATCTATAGAAAAAAGACTGCCGCCGCCGCACTGGCGCAACTTTTGCAAGATAGCTAGAGTATGGCCGCCGCCTCCCAATGTTGCATCTAAATAGACGCCGCCACGCCTAATTTTTAGAAAATCTAGAACTTCATGGAGAAGAACGGGGACATGATATTCGCTCATTGATACTATGTTGAAGGCCCAAACCTGATATATTCTTTAACTTACTGCTAACAACATGTTAACAGCAACTTCTATAGGCTCGGAGTAGCTGTAGCCCTTTTCCCAAGTATCGCCACCCCAGCCAGCAGCTTCTTTGATACTAACCACCCGAACTTATTTAGTCAATTAAAACCCAATGAGGTATATGCGACTTTCCAGCTCTTTTTATAGCCCCTTTTGCACTACATATAGTGTCATACCCACCAAACAATACACATATTTAGATCTAACCTTTGACTTTTATTAGAGACATAAACAGGACATTTTGCCTCACACGCCTAACACATACGCTGTATATAAGACATCATTTTACTTATTAAGGTTAGCTTGAAAAAGCTCTTTTTTTATTTTTAAAATATGACGTAATGTTAAGATTTTGTAATATTATTGAGCTTAATTTATCAAAAAAAGGGAGCTAAAAATTTTGCCCCTCTAGGAGAAAGGCCCTTGAAGGAAGTTGGTGGCCCTTTCCTAAAATTGGCTCTAAGTGGCGTTACGTTCTGGCGATTTTTTGCTACCAACAAAAACGCATCGAAGATAAGTATCTAGTAAAGAAAGGGTAATTGACTTTTCTAGGAGCAACTTTCGGCCCTGTCGGCCTAAAACGGCCAACTGCCGCAGTATTATCTCGAGTGGGAGTAGTCAATTTGCAACAAAAATGTCCAATATTTTAAAAAACGGGTGGCCCATTCCCAGATTCGATTTAGCGTTAAGCTTTACAGATATTCAATGGATTATTAGCGAAATCAATCAAGCCAGAAATAGCGAAGTAGAAAAGTTTGAAAATAAATTTGCCGAGCATATAGGCGTAAAAAAGGCAATCTATATGGCTTCAGGCCGGGCAGCTCTCTATCTTATCTTGCAATGTCTCAATTTAGCTCCCCATTCGAAAGTGATGATCCCGGCCTGGACCCATCACTCTATCCCATCGGCCATAATTGCCGCCGGCTTGCAGCCCCATTTGGTAGATATTCGCCAGGGCAGTTGGGTAATGGCCCCAGAAACTATCCTAGACGAAGATTGGGAAGGGGTTTCGGCCATTATTATTACTCATATGTACGGATGTCCAGCTCCAGCAGAAGAGCTGGCCGATATAGCTAGAAGTAAAGGCATAGTAGTAATTGAAGATTGTACTCAAGCTTTCGGAGCCACCATTAAGGGTAAAAAAGCAGGCTCTTGGGGCGACGCAGCCATATTTTCTTTAGCTTTAACCCAGAATTTTACTACTTTGGGCGGCGGCATGGCTGTCTTTCAAGATGAGCATTTAGCCGAGATAGCTACTTTGCGCATGGAAGATTCCTATATTGCGCCCAGTTCTTCTATCTATCCGCAAATTTTTAAAGCGGCGGCTCTGTGGGCGGGCACTACTACCTTGGGCTTTACAGCTAGCGCTTATGTTTTGCTCAGTATCGGTTGGTCTTTTTTAGGTAAAGACGCTTTGCACAGCATGTTTGAAGACAGTATCAATACCAATGCGCCCGACATAAGCGTAAAGCCTTCACCTGTCCAAGCCGCTTTGGGACGCCGCTTGCTGGATTGGGCCCAAGAGCAAAATACTTTACGTACCCAAAATGGCCAAAAGTTGGTAAAACTTCTCCAGCAAGCTAATTTGCCAGGACTACTCCTTCCAGAATTGCCCAACTACGGCCAATCGGTCTTTACCTCTTTTGTAGTTGGCCATATTGAGAATGAAAAGCTGGCCCGCCAACTTTCCAGCCATAGCATCGATACCTCTCCAGGTTACTTAAAGCCCATACAACAGATTCCCATCTTTTCCGATTCGGTCAGCTACACTAGTAAATTAACCAACACCAATTTGCTAGCCCGAGTCCAATTACATTTGCCTATGTATCCGCGACTTAAAGAAGCAGACTTAGAGCGCATAGTTAAAGGTTGCCGCTACTCCTTGGATACCATTCTCCATTACGGAGGCCAAACAGAATTTGCTCTGCCCCAAGTAAAAGATGAAAAGCCCCACTCGGTAACATACAGACCTAGTTCGGAGTCGGCCCCAGCCAATATTGCCAGATCTGTCAGAACTGCTGTAGATAAAACAGATACTTATGATATTAACTCCGATTCACCCAGGCCTATTGCTCCCCCACCTGCTGCCAAGTTGCGCCCCGTAGCTCCACCTTTACCTACCGCCGCTACGTTGCCAACCACCACACGCCCAGTAGCTCCACCTTTACCTACTGCCGCTACGTCGCCAACCACTACACGCCCCGTAGCTCCACCTTTACCTACTGCCGCTACGCCACCAACCACCACACGCCCAGTAGCTCCACCCTTACCTACTGCCGCTACGCCACCAACCACCACACGCCCAGTAGCTCCACCTTTACCTACTGCCGCTACGCCACCAACCACTACACGCCCAGTAGCTCCACCTTTACCTACTGCCGCTACGCCACCAACCACTACACGCCCAGTAGCTCCGCCCCTTTCGGCCCGGCCGGTAGCTTCTTCTTTAGCCAAAAACATTTTAGCTTTACGCAAGAGCACTACTCTAAGTAAAAGTGACAGTTCCGAGCCCCCTTTGCAAAAATAAGTAAAATAATTGAGTACAAAGCAGAAAATCAGCCTTATTTGGTGAACTTTTTTTTAAACTTTCGCCAGTTTCACTCCTTGACTACTTTTGGGGGGCGGTCTACAATTTTGGGGCGAATTGGAATAAAAGCTACGACTTCCCTTAATGCTGGTTGTTTCGTTGCTTATATTTAGTCAAAATAAATATGGGTGGGGCATCATCCATTGCGGAGAGAACTCGTAAAACCTGCATTTCAGCAGGCGAGATTTGTTGGTATCCGATAATCCCTGGGCCCAGAGCCCTGGGAAGTATGTCAAAAAGCTCGCATTCCCGTTGGCAACTTCCTGTTGGAGGAAATTAGAGTGTTTTCTGATCGTACTTTAACTTGCTGTGATTGCGGTGAAACTTTCGTTTTTACAGCCGGTGAGCAAGAGTTTTACAATTCCAAAGGTTTTTCCAGTGATCCCCGCCGCTGCCCGGAGTGCCGCCGCAACCACAAACGCGAGCGCGAAAGTGGCTCTTTAGGCCGCTCTAACGGTACCCGTGAGATGTTCGAAGTCGTTTGCGCCGAATGCGGAAAGACTGCCAAGGTGCCTTTCCGTCCCCGCAACGACAAGCCCGTTTATTGTGCCGAATGCTTCAAAAATCACGGCGGGGCTCACCACTAAAAAAAATACTGGCCATTTAAGTAGTTGGCCCCACTTTTCGTCTTTCGAAGGGGCAAAAAAGCGCTAGACCGTCCCTTCGTTTGGGGGGACGGTTTTCTTTTTAGGCGAAGTAGCGCCGCCATCTAAAGTTTTTTTTACTAAAGAAAGCCGCACCTATGTTCAATCACCAACTTATCAAACAAGCAGCCCAAGAATTAGCCCAAGGGGGGATGGTCGCTTTTCCTACAGAAACGGTATACGGCTTGGGGGCAGATGCTGCCAATATTGAAGCTATCAAGCGAGTATATGCTTTGAAAGGTAGGCCGGCCGATCACCCTTCTATAGTCCATTTAGACAGTTTAGACAAACTGGAGCTTTGGGCCAGAGAAGTGCCCGAAGCAGCCCGCAAGTTGGCCGAGCACTTTTGGCCGGGCCCCATGACCCTTATTTTACCCAAACGCCCCGAAGTTCTGCCCCAAGTAACTGGCGGCCAAGATAGCGTAGGTATCAGAATCCCGGCCCACCCTTTAACTAGAGAGCTTATTTCTGTCTTTGGGCGAGGTTTGATCGGCCCTTCAGCCAACCGCTTCGGCCACATTAGCCCCACTTGCGCCGAGCATGTGCGTGAAGAGTTTGGCTCTTTACTTAAGTTTATACTCGATGGCGGCCCCTGCGCCGTAGGTGTAGAATCAACTATTATAGATTTTTCCCAAGCTAAACCAGTTATCGTGCGTCCAGGTATGCTTAGCGCCTCAGTTATTAGCGAAATTGCCGGTTTTCCTATCGCTTGCGGCCAAGGCAGCAAAGCTCCCGGCACCTTAAAGAAGCACTATGCTCCCAACACTCCAGCCCAAATGGTCTCTAGCGAAGAGCTGCTAGCCCTAATTGAGCGAAGCGACCGACCACTAGTAATACTGGCTAGGCATAAAATGGCCATACCTGCCGACAAACAAGTGCGCTGCCTCAATTTGCCGGACAATCCCCAGGGTTATGCCCAAGCGGTCTATAGTATGCTCCGCTATGCCGACAGTTTGCGAGCCTACTCTATTCTTATAGAGCAACCACCGGAAGGTGAAGAAGGCTGGACCGCCGTTAAAGATCGCTTACAGCGCGCTTGCGCCCACTAACCTTAAAAGCGTCGCCTCCTCTTTAAGAGTAAGGTAGCTCGAGGCAGGGAGTCTACCCTAATTTGGCCAAAAAATCAAATTATGCGTATAATTACAGCTTTTAAAGCTTTTTTTAAAGCTTTGTTCAACAAAGAATTTGCCAATAAATTGGCCCTTTTACTGACAAATAGTTCCGATATTCAGGCTCCTCCTAGCCAAGCCCCCTCACTCTACCCCGGTGCAGTGGGAGTTTTGACTTTGCTGCAGCGTGAAGGACGCTTTATCGATTTTTTACAAGAAGATTTAGAAAATGTCCCCGACGCTCAAGTCGGAGCCGTAGTAAAATCGACCGTTTATAAAGGCTGCCGCCAAGCTCTCCAAGAATACCTGATTCTGGAGCCTGTTTGTCCCGAAGAAGAGGGGAGAGAAATTACTATAGAAGCCGGTTTCGATCCTGGGGCCATTCGCTTAGTAGGCAAGGTAGAAGGGGATCCGCCTTTTAAAGGGATATTACGCCACAAAGGTTGGCGCTTACAAAAGGCCAATTTGCCTCAGAGTGCCCAGGATAACGATACTGATATTGTTTGTCCAGCCGAAGTGGAATTATAAGCCGAAAGTCCTAAATTGGCTTCGACTATCGTGGGAGATGTTTGTATATGATTATAGGTATAGACTTAGGAACAACCAATTGTGCCTTAGCTTGGTCTGACCCGGAAGCTAGGCCGCTAGAAGCTAAAGCTAGCCGAGAGACTCCCCCTATAAATCATTTTGCCATTTCCCAACTTACTTATCCAGCCACAGTCGAAACGCGCAAAACCCTACCCTCTTTCCTTTATTTCCCTGGCCCCCACGAATTGCCCGCCCACAGTATCGAACTACCTTGGGACAAAGAAGCTAAAGACATAGTAGGTTATATGGCCCGCCAACAAGGGGCCAAAGTGCCCCACCGAGTCGTTTCCTCGGCTAAATCTTGGCTTTCAAGCGAAAAGATCGAGCGCAACGCCCCTATTCTCCCTTGGAATGCTCCTCAAGAGGTAGAACATATCTCCCCTATCGACGCTTCAGCCCGTTATCTGGAGCATTTGCGCTCGGCCTGGAATTATGAGCACCCTGAGCACCCCTTAGAAGAGCAACAAGTAGTCCTAACTGTACCCGCCTCCTTCGACACTATTGCCAGAGAGCTTACCGTCCAAGCGGCCCACCAAGCTGGCCTTAAGAATTTAACCCTCTTAGAAGAACCTCAAGCTGCTTTTTACGCTTGGCTGGGCAACAGCGAAGAAGACTGGCGCTCCCAAGTGACGGTTGGCGACAAAATTTTGGTATGTGATATAGGCGGAGGCACCACCGACTTTAGCCTTATTACCGTAACTAGCCAGGAGGGCAACCTCTCTCTAGAGCGCTCAGCAGTAGGAGATCACCTCTTACTGGGCGGCGACAATATGGACTTAACTTTGGCAGTGTATATGCAGCAAAAGCTAAAGACCGAGCGCAAAATTAAGCTCGATACTTGGCAAATGCAAGTATTAACCCACGCTTGTCGCACTGCCAAAGAGCAACTGCTGCAAGAAGATGGCGAAGAAGAGTGGAGCCTTACTATCCCTGGGCGCGGCAGCAGTTTGATAGCTTCTTCTATTACCGCTTCTTTAAGCCGCCCAGTAACCGAGCAACTTATTATCGAGGGTTTCTTTCCCAAGTGCTCCCTCGACGAACAAGCTGAGCGCTCCCGCCAAAGTGGTTTACGCGAATTGGGCTTGCCTTTTGAAACTAATCCGGCTATTACCAAACATTTAGCCAGATTCTTAGCGGCCAACAAACCCGAAGAGGCCTCCGCCCCCATTTTTACCCCCACAGCCATTCTCTTTAACGGCGGCGTCCTTAAAGCTCCCCTCTTACGCCGCCGTTTAGTCGAAACCTTAAACTCTTGGTTAGAATCTGTAGGAGCCGCTCCAGTAAAAGAATTAGTTGGGGCCGACTACGATTTAGCCGTAGCTCGCGGAGCTGTACGCAGCGGTTTAGCCAGCCAAGGGGCGGGTATCAGAATAAAAGCCGGCACCAATCGCTCTTATTACGTTGGCGTCGAAACTTCTATGCCGGCTGTTCCCGGCTTTGTTCCGCCCATAAAAGCTTTATGTGTAGCTCCTTTCGGTCTAGAAGAAGACTCACGCGAGCGCTTACCCAACCGCAGCTTCGGCTTAGTTATAGGCCAACCGGCAGAATTTCGTTTCTTGGCTTCCACCTGTCGTCAACAAGACAAGATTGGCGATTTAATCGACGACTGGGAAGAAGATATTGAAGAATTGCCCTCTTTACAAGTTACCTTGCCAGCCGAAGCTGGAGAAGTTGGTAAAGTAGTTCCTGTCACCTTAGAGACTTATGTCACCGAAGTGGGCACTTTAGAAGTTTGGTGTTGCCAAGATTCTATTCCCAAATGGCGCTTAGAATTTGAAATGCGCAGCAAAGGTCAGTCGGAAGTAAAAGCTGCTTCAAGCCCAATTTAGGCTACTAGGTTCAGGCTGGCTCTTAAAAATATCGCCAATTTTGGCAGGGCTTGCCCCTTAGGCTTGGAAGATAGGCCCCTGTAATGCTTTGGGAGCGCTAACCCTAGTTAAGAGGTTAGTCCTTTCAATACTGCGCCCAAAGTCCAGTTGGATAATTTTTATCACCTATATTTTGCCGACGGAAAACTCTACTTTAAATTAGAGAGTTTTCTGCCATCAAAGCGGTTCCGCTCCTGATGAACGGATAGAAGGAGACATATTTATGATCCCTATTTTAGAGCTTCGCACCCAGTACTCTCAGATCCAAGATGAGTTGGAAGCAGCTGTACTGAAAGTTCTGCGCTCTACTACATATATTTTAGGCCCCGAAGTAAAAGCTTTCGAAGAAGAATTTGCGGCTTGGAACGGAGTAAAACACGGTATAGGTGTAGGAAACGGCACAGATGCTCTGCAATTGGCAATTAGGGCCCTAGATCTGAAAGCTGAAGATGAAGTGATCGTTCCTTCTTTCACCTTCGTAGCTTCCGCCGGTGCCGTAGCTTTGGTCGGCTCCAAAGTAGTTTTTGCCGATATAGATCCTCACACTTTTACTTTAGATCCGGAAAGCTTAAAAAAGGCCATTACTCCGCACACTAAAGCCGTAGTTTGCGTCCATCTTTACGGACACGCTGCCGATATTAAAGCTATAAAAGCTATTTGCCAAGAGCACAATTTAGCTTTAATTGAAGATTGCGCTCAAGCTACCGGAGCTTGCGTAGAGGGCCAAAAGGTCGGAGGTTTTGGCGATTTAAGCTGCTTCTCGTTCTTCCCCAGCAAGAATTTGGGCGGTATCGGCGACGGCGGTATGGTTTTAACCAACAGCGACGCCTATTTTGAAAAAGTACAAATGCTGCGCGGTCATGGCAGCAAAGTGAGATATTATCACGAAATTTTGGGCACCAACAGCCGCTTAGACGAGATTCAAGCGGCCGCTTTGCGCGTCAAGCTCAAGCATGTTGATGAATGGAACCAAAAACGTCGGGCTATAGCTCAAAAGTATACCGAAGCCCTCAAAGATAGCGGCGTTATTACTCCTATCGAGCGTGAAGGCTTCCACCATGTCTTCCACCAGTATACTATTCGCACTCCCCAGCGCGACGAGCTCTTCGACTACATGCGCGAAAATGGCGTAGGCCCAGCTATTTACTATCCAGTCTGCCTCCACTTGCAAAAGACTTTCGCTTCTAGCGGTATGAAGGAAGGCTCACTGCCTGTTTGTGAGCAACTGCAAAAAGAGGTCATGTCCTTGCCTATGTTCCCCGAACTCAACGACGAGCAAATTGCCACTGTAGTATCTACAATTAAGAATTTCCCTCGTCATTAGGAGAGCGGCGACTTGGATAATATGTTTCCTTGGTTACGTAAGAGTATAATCACTCCCGCCCTGCCCTTTAGCTTGGAAGCCCAAGTAGATTTAGCTTACGATAGCTGTACTGCCTACGAGTTGCAGGACAAATACCTATTTGGGCAATTTTCTGGAGCTCCAGGAATCGAGGAAGCCAAGAATTATTCCCTGCGTGACAAAGCGGATCAAGCTGCGGAAGCCCTATTTAACCATTTCCGTGACCGCAGCCGTCCTAACTTATTTTTGCGTTATTCAGACGCACCCGCCGTAGTGGAGAGTTTTAATACTTATCCCTTGGCCCTTAAAGAGCTCAAAAACTCAACATTACAAGCCAGGAAACATATTTTTTCCTCTTATATTTCCAACCAACAGGAAACTTTTAGCGACGGTATTAACTGGTTTTACGATTTTTGCTCTAAAAGTTGGCCCCGGATCGCTGTCAAAGAGCTAAGGAACATTTTAGCCCCAGCTAATATTGCCAGACTAAAAGAGTCTCCGTTAGCCAACTATCCTTCCCTCGATCGTACCTGGGAGCTTAACGAGCATTATCATTTTCTCAGTTTAGCCCGTTCTTATTGGTTAACCAAACAAGACAAATACGCTTCAGAAATTTTAATTCAGGCCACCGAATGGGGAGCTAGCAATCCTCTTTGGATAGGCGTCAATTGGCTTAATTTTGATACTGTGGCCACCAGACTAATGAACTGGATACTTGCCATTAGTATGTGCAAAAATAGTCCAGCCTTTACCCCTCGTATCTTTGTCAAAATAATGGAGACTATAATCCTCCACGGAGCGGCCTTAGCTTGGCATCTCCGTTACGACGAGGTGTTGTCCTTCCCAGCGGCTTCCTGTCTCTATATATTGGCCACCCATTTCCCCGAATTGAAATTAGCCAAACGCTGGCATTCTTTAGCCGAGTCTAAGCTTTTGAAGCTTATTGAGCGCGAATTTGGCAGCGATGGCTTACATTTAAGCGGTTCTTTATGTGCCCATTGTGCCGCTCTCGAGTGGCTTATATTGCCAGTATTGCAACATATCAACAACAATACGCCAACGCCCCAATTTTTATCAGAAGCTTTGCGTATCTCTCTGGAGGCCTTGCAAGCTGTCAACGGCACCAATAAAGTAGCCCCTCACATAGGTACGTTTTACCCTCCGGGATTTATGGGCCGTCAGTCTTCCATCTCCGAATATATCCAAACTTTGCTCTGTTTAGGCGCTATTATCTTCGACCATGATGAATTTTTGTGTGGAATAAAAGATATGCCTGCCGAAGTAGTTTGGTGGATAACCCCTACTCCGGCTTTGGCTAATAAGTTTGGCAGCGGTCGAGGAGATTATTTTCCCCAGCAAACTAATTTTTATTTTGTAGCCAACGGCCTGGGCAGCGTGCGCGATCATTGGGGGCCCAAGAGCTCACAAATTATTATTAAAGGCTGCTCGCCAGTAGATCAGAGCCAATATTTCTATAAAGCGCCCAACTTAAATCGAATAACTCCCCAGCCCCATTGCGATTTCTTATCTATATTTTTAACTGTTGAGAATGAGCCATTCCTTGTCGATTCGGGGTTTTCTACCGCTTTAAGTAGTGCTTATCCTTACTTAAATAGCTTCTTAGCCCACTCAACTCCCACCTTGGCTGAAGAAGTTACTCCTTTTAAGATCGCTTACTTGGAAGACTTAAAGGCCTCTGAGCGCCAACTTTGTCCCGATAATATAGCTCAAATAGACAAAGAGGATTACTCTTTCTGCTCTCCCTTGTATAAAGGGACTAGAGGGGCCGATATGCTCCTCTGGGCCAAACGTCAGGCCCGTCTAACTAATGGACTAGTTTTAAGTTTGAGTCGCGAGCTCCTTTTTAAGCCCACCGAGCAAAGATTGATCATTCGCGACACCGTCGAAGGCGACTTCCAAGGTCAGACGGTAGGGTTTGAAAGTAGCTTACTCTTTGCTCCCCATTTGCGCTTAATTATGCGCGGCGATATGGGATGCAAAGTTTTAGGGGAAAAGTTATCGGCACGAGTCATGCCCTTCTTCCCCAAAGGAGCTCGCCACCTCCATGCTAAGGGTATCTCTAAACCTACCCCTACAGGTTGGTATTACAACTATAAAATGCTACCTACCGATCAGATACGCTTTTTTAGCAAAATACAAAAGCCGGAGAAGATATACTTTGTGATCGACTGGACAGGCCGCGAGCCTCAGCGCTTTAAAAAAGCTGAACTTGACAAGATGTTCGATTAGCCTAATAACGATTAAGTACACCAAGAGAGCCCCCTAGGCCTATCCTCAAAGCCTAGGGGGCTCTCTTGGTGTACCGAAAATTCACAGAGAGAAAGATCCTCCCTCTCTGTGAATTTAGTCCGTTTCCTTGTTACTTTTTAACTATTTCTTCTGAGCAGCGCAGTTGATATAGCCCATAACACTTTTACTATTTAAGCTATAACTTCTTCTAGCTACAGAGTTAGAAGAGTTGCCTTCAATAGTATAAACTTTGCCATTGGCAACTTTCTCTACAATACCGATATGGTCGGACGTACCGTCACCCTGCCAGTCGAAGAGGATAGCATCGCCAGCTTGAGGAGTATAAGAACCGCGACCGGCCCAAATATTCTCTTTCTTGGCCCAGTTGACGATAGTGGGACAATAGTTGACGTTGGAGCAAGAAGAAGTGTTCAGTACACCATGATCCTTAAGCATATTCATGGCCCAAGCAGCACACCAAGGGGTAGTTTGACAATTGATGCCGCTCTTCTTAGTAATCTTGTTAATCTGAGCAGCATTGCGACTCTCAGTCATGCCGACCATAGCACCCGCGTCGGAGAGCAAACCGCTTACACCCTTATTGGCTCCGTAGTTGCCATTGTTGCCTACACTACTGGCACTACCGGTACTACCGGTACTGGAGTTAGCAGCAGAAGCCATAGCTTCAATACTAGCAGTTATAGAGCTCATATCCATGAGCTTAGCTAAATTACCATACTGAGAGATCATAGACTTACATGAAGCCGAAATCTGCTCGTCGCTCATGTTGGGGAAAAAGGCTTTTAAGTAGGCTTTATAAACATTGGCAGCCCCATCAACGGCACTACCACTGGTAATGGAGTTGGCAGCAGAAGCCATAGCTTCAATACTGGTAGCTATAGAGCTCATATCCATGAGCTTAGCTAAATCGCCATACTGAGAGGTCATAGATTTGCACGAATTAGCAATTTGCTCATCGCTCATGTTGGGGAAAAAGGCTTTTAAGTAGGCTTTATAAGATTCAGTAGCCCCATCAAGAACCCCCTTGCTACCGGAGCTAGAAGAGCCCTTGCTAGCGGAAGAAGACATGCTCTCAATAACGCCTTGGATATAATCTGTAGAACCGGACAAATTAGAAGCAGAAACGCTCTGACTAAGCTGGTCGCTAACTGAAAGATTGGAGGAAGTCAGTTGCTTAATTTCTTCACTTAAGGCGGACTGCATAGAATCGATGGAAGTATTGCCCAGAGCCTGAGTAGCTCCCATATTGGCTTTATTCATATTAGCGATATTAGCATACATGGCTTTGGCATTATTAAAATCGGCTGCACTCATAGTCATCATGCTAGTATTCTTAGCCATATTGGCAACGGTATTTAATCCCATGAGAAGTACCTCTCTTTTTAAACTAGACTTGCCTTTATTCTCAAGACATACGACCTAAAAGTAAATAGTTTAAGCTTTTTTTAGGAATATTTTAGCGAAAAAAACTAAAAAAAATGCCCGCCATCCGGTCAAAAACGACCTTCAGGCTGAGGCGGATTTAGCTAAAGATAACCAAAGTTCTAACTGATAATCTGGCGAGTTTGCTCTACGCCTTCAATCATATTTTCCAAAGCCGAATCGAGGGCTTCATCACTGACCTCACGGCCATTTTGAATATCTTCACACACATAATAGGCATCTTCTAATTTGGCCAATCCTTCTTCCATGGCCTCGCGAGACAGGATTAAAGACTCCCCCTCTTCTTCGGAGCCATTAAAAACGCTCTCTGGCAAAGCAGCATATCTATTTTTAAGATTGGCAACAAATTGGCCATACTCGCGTAATCCAGAAGCTAACTCACTCCAAGAGTCGTTACCTTCACGTAAAGAGTTTATGCTATCTAAAATTGCTTGTACACAGGGAGGCAATGTAGGCAACTGACAATTATCCTCCAGTCCTGCTTCGCCAACTATGCGCTCAGGAAGTCTCATTCCACAGCTAAGACAACGCTTGTCCCATTGGCCAACTTCGGATCCACACTTGGGACAGTGCCAACTTTGTTGAACAGCTAAGGCTTCTCGTTTAGCCTTCTCTTCCTTATATTTTTCAATCATTATATCGCTGGTAGTTTTAAAAGCTTCCAAAGCAGCAGGCAATTCTTCCAGCGAATGACATTCACAAATTCTAAATAAGTTATCTAAAGCCTCACAGTAATCTTCTATATGCTCGGGCAAATATTGGCAAGCCACTAACTTATCGAAAGAAGGGCGCAAAAAGTCGAGGCGATTTTCCAGCATTTCCCAGTCGCGACGCTCCTCAACTATCGCCTGGCCAGCCTTAAGAACGCCATCGATACTGTCAAACTCTGACAATTGGGGTTTAGTGTTTCTCAATTCTTCCAGTTTAGCTAAACTTTTTTCCATCTCTTTTAGCTGCCCTACCAAAGCATTGACATCACGTACTACCCCATCGACGTCCTCATTTTTTAATTCACAAATGAGCGAGGAAAGGACGCCGCCTACACCTTCAATATCGGCATAGACTTGAGCTATATGTTCCAGCTCTTCTTCATTGTAATCATAACCGCGCACACTATATTTGAAAGCTAGCACAAAAGCGGACATAACTACATCACACCGGTGCAACTCTCCACGAAGTTGAGCAAGAGGTTCCTTATTAGCTATACAATATTCCAATCCACTTACAAAAACGCGCAAATGGGGAATCAATTTGGGAAAAGAATCATCCAGCTTAGGCAGCTTATCTACCATGGTACCTCCAAAGAGCTGTAGCTTATTCAAATAAAAGGAAATTGTTTATTTCTTTGAGTTGCGGTATTTCTGAGCCAAGCCGCCTATACCGCGCATCTCTTTAACTGCTTTTACCATAACTTCCAAAGCGCATTGTAAGTGGAATCGATCCACAGGAGGCTCGAAACCTTCCAAAAGTTCAACGGCTTTGACCAGATTTTCCAAACAACTATTGGCTAAATCGATAATTCCATCAATATTTTCGCGCTCTTCTGGGGTAGTCTTAATTTTCGAAGTGGCCATTTTGTTGATACGCGAATTGGCCTCGGCAACACGTCGACGCAACTCTCCCACCGCCCGCTTGAAAGGACGAATCATCTTGATATTATTGGGAAGATCCTGAGCAATATCTATAATGCGCTGTACATATTCAGGCATACCCTCATAAGCTGCCTCGCCCTTTTCCGAGCCTTTGTCAGCCCCAGAGCCCCTTTCAAATTCCTCAGGCATCCTGGCTCCACAAGCGAAACACTTTTTGCTTCCTCCGATCATAGGTTTGCCACAATAAGGGCATAAAACAGTCACAGAGTTGGTATCTATTTGACTGTCTTGAAAATTGACCAGATCCTCACCGCTAGACTTTACTTCTTCCAAAACTTCTGGTAGAGCTTCCAAATTTTGCTCGTTAAGCACTTCAACTAGGCGCTCTAAAGCTCGATCGTGGCGAATAAGTTCTTCTGGTAAACCGGTTCCTGAAACGATCTCGTTCCACTGAGGAATAAGTGCTGCCAAACGGGCCCCCAAAGCTTCCCATTCGGAGCCATTAGTTTCCAAAACAAAGTTGCCCGCTCGCAATAAGCTGTCTACCACAGGCACTTCAGAATAGATATGGCTATCGCCCACAGCGGCTTTCAAGTCCATATTCAATTCTTCTAAATCTTTTAAGTGATCGTAAATATTGGCTACACAAGAAATGGCCGCTGCTGTAGCATCCATACTTAGAGCGGTCTCTAATTTGGCCATTTCGGAACTCATGCGCGTAAATAAAAGTATAATCTCGTTGATCGCTTCATTGCGCTCGGGAGGAAGCTCTTTTAAGCGCAAAACCTCCATGAAATTGCCCAGGGCAGTCCCTAAAGCAGCGTCACACTGACGAAATTCGAAAGCTGTACACGTTAAACTAACTCCACCGGCCACACATTCAGACATAATTTTCACTAACTGTCTGAAAGAAGGAATAATACGAGGGAAGTTGTCGTCGAGTACTGGAAATTTAGCCATGATACCTGAAAAAGTTCTATTGTGTTGCATGGCTTCCTGTAATTTTATTAAATAATGGAAGATAAAATTTTACTACAGATTACCTAAAAGATCACTTTACCTAGAGCCTAAGAACTGACAATAAGCAAAGTGATCTTTTCTGGTGATGCCAACTAGAACAGCTTAGCTGGCTAAATATCCATTTCAATGGTTGTCCAAAATGAAAGAGCCGCCCTTGGCAAGAGACGATCCTTCCCAACTACTCGATTTAGGGCGAAGGCTAACCAACTTAGAAGCCCCAGTACCGATTGCTAGATCGCTTTGGGGTTTAGTCGAACCGAATACAGAAGCTAAAGACAACCCTCGTTTACGTCCTACCGCTTCGGCACAGAGCATACTACTTTGGGCTAAATCTCCCACAGTCTTTATCTGTTTATAGATTTTATTGAGAGTTTGCCAAGACTTCTGGATATGGGTAAGCCGTTTATGGGCCGAAACTCCCAAATTGAGCCCAGAGGCTAATAAATGTTTAGAATTTATCCCCAATTTCTGACCATATTTATGGATTTGCAAACCACGCTCTTTTAAAGAGCGCCCTTTTGAAATTAAGGCCAAGCCGACTCCTTTAGTAAAAGGACAACCGAGCATAGCCTTGCCTGCTGCTTCCAGAGCTGCTCCCGAAGCCCAGAGGGCTAAACCGGCAGCAATCTTAGCCAAAGCCTGTTGGCCTAATTTCTGACCATTCTGCTTCAAAGTAGAACTAAGCTTATTCATATGCAAAGCTTGCTCTTTGTTATTATTTAATACAATGGAGCGACCGAGACATTTTTGCTGTTTAGACTCAGAGTCGAGCGAAATTTGCCAATGGCGTCCGTATTCGGCTTTAAGTTGTTGGTTAGATAAAGCTTCAGCCGTTTGTTCATCCAGTTTTCTAGGTATAAGAGAAGCTGAAGCTGCCCCTTCTTCACCCATAGACAATTGTTGGAACGCCCCTAATGGCCCTACTATAGGTGAAGTATTAAAATAAGAAACCGAACTAGCTTGGGTTGTTAAGGATAAACTGTCGTTACTGCGGGGCGCTTCAACCCGGCTCTCTCCCTCGCCCCTAATATTCTCCGTTGAAAAAGGTGAAAGAACCTGACTAGTATTGATAAAAGCAGCGCTGCGGGCAGCATATATTTCTACCATACAATTTCCCCCCTATATACACTTTTTCTAATATTGGCCAGCCGCTTCTTTAAGCGGCTACAAGTTCAGTCTATCATATATGTAAATTCAGCAAAAGCTTACTAGAAAAATAAAAAAAAGCGCTCCAGGTGATATAGAATAAAGTGACGATCACCCTGAGCGCTTACTTAGAAGTATCTTAGTATTGGTAGATACTGCCACCCAAAAATTCGCGCAAGACGGAATTTTTGGGGATCCACTCCGAATCCATAGGCACTACCTTAGTCAGGAAGCGCAACATATCTCTAGCCATAGTGTAGGAGGGACTATCTTCAGGAACTTCCAAAAGATAAGGCCAAGCATAATGGCGAAAAACAGCCAGCTCGTAAGCTAAAGCCGAGTTAAAAATGGCGTCGGAGCGACTCTGGTGAGGGAATATATATTTGTTTTCACCCCGTCGAACACTGGGCCAGCGCTTAATAGTGCTGTCGGCCGAGATACCTCTGTAGCGCCTATCTCTGATAATGCGACGCAATAGACGAGCATAAGTGGTGGGAACTCGGTTGACATTGTCCATATTGAGCTGGGGCAAAGCACTCACAAAAATGGCATAATGCTTTTCTTGGGGTATAGCGTCGGTAATAGCTGGGTTAAGACCGTGGATACCTTCCATAAGCAAAATTTGCTCATCGCCCAAGCAAAGGGAGTTTTCTTCTTCGGCGGGGAAAGGACGCTGGTTGACAAAATCAAAACGCGGCACTTTAGTAGGCTTACCCTCCAGCAAAGATTGCAAATCGTTTTTAATACGCTGTAAATTCAAAGCTTCGATAGCTTCAAAGTCGTAGTCGCCCTTCTCGTCACGGGGACATTGCTCACAAGGCAAATAATAATCGTCCAAACCGACATAAACGGTACGTTTTCCCATAGCTTGCAAATGGGTAGAAAGACGGCGCACCGTACTAGTCTTGCCTGAACTGGAAGGGCCGGAAATAAAGACGACCTTGACGCCATGACGGGAAAGAATATCGTGAGCAATTTCGCCTATGCGCAACTCGTGCAAAGTTTCGCTTACTTGCACTAAGTTTTGGCCTTCGCCACTCAGAATCTGCCGATTGAGCTTACCCACCGTGTCGATATTCATGCGCCTATTCCAATTTTTGGCCTGAGTAGCGGCACCGAGCATAAATTTCTTCAGTTCTTCCGTAGGAAGACGAACTGGCTCTTGAGCTAAGAGTAACCCCTCGGCCATTCCTACAACTTTAATCGAGCGCAAAAAACCAGCATCTGGCACAAAAGGGCCATAGGCTAAATCGGTATAATCACCGATATTAACCACATCAAATTTTGAGCCTACCCAACAATTGACGACGTAACGTCGATCGCCCTCAGGATCTTCTACCATACTTAAAGCAGCCGAAGAGGGAACTAAACTATTTTTAAAAGGTATCTTTTTGGCACAAAGCTTAGCGAAAGTCTTATCGACCTCTTTACCAAAAGCTTCAATATCTTCCACATTTTTTACATAGAAAAATAGCTGACTGTGCAGCGATTGGCCAATTTCTAAAGCCGCCTCGGGATTGACTAATTTGGCAGCATAAACTAACAAATAAGCAGAGCTGCGCATAATAATGTGACGGCCAAAATAATCGTCGTTGGTCAGAGGAGTAATCGTACAATTGGAAGCTATGCGAGCTTTTAAGTCGACAATTTCGCCATCAACTTGAGCTCCTACGTAGCCGACCTTGCGCAAATGGTTCATACATATAGGCAATTTCATAGACTGGGCCGAGTCGTCTATAATACCCAAATCGCGACACAGGACATCACAAACAAAAGTGTCGTTAGAAACTTCCTGAATGCCATGAGGCAGAGATATTTTACACAACATATTAAATTGACTCCCCTGGACTTAGCTAATACCTTTTATTTCTGCGCTGAGCTCGGCCTCCCCTACGGAAAGGATCTTTTTTCTGAGTATGCCTACTTCCCCTCTGAGAGCTTTGGTGGAAGGAATCAGCAGCGCCGCGCTGAGCAGCACTTTTGCGCCCTAAGCCGCGTCTACCCTTAGCCTCGCGGCGCTCTTTGGGGGCGTTTTTATGCTTAATCGATTTAACTTCGACGGGCAGCAATACTTTAAGTTTCTCCGGCGTAATTAAACGGGCTCTCAAGCGCACTGGGCCAAAGTCATAGTGGTTTAGGGCTTCCAAAACGGCAGCCGCCTCTAAGCTGGGCAACTCCACAAAAGTAGTATGAGAGCGCAATTCAATATCGCCTACTTCAGTTTTGGCTAAAGAAGCGGCTTCGGCCAACATGCGCAAGACGGCTTGAACATTTAGGCCATCGCTGCGGCCTAAATTTATTTGGATATAGCTCATGCCTTCCGCTGCCGCCGCACCGGCTTTTTTGGCCGCTTTATCTAAAAGGCTGTTGCGCTCAGCTTTGCTACGGCGGCTGCCTCTATCTAACTCTTGCACAGACACATTAGAGCCGGCTGTAAAAATAGCTCTGGCTCTGGGCACCATACTCAACACAGCCGCCAAACTGTCGGAAGGACTTAAATAGCTAAGCAATTCGGCAGCCAAAAGGCGATAATCTTCATTAACTAGAGAAGCTAAATTCTCCACTACTTCTCTATGGAAATCACTCTTAATCCGGCGGCGCACTTCTTCAGCTTGCGGCAATTTACCGATCTCAATATCGATCTTAGCCTTACCTACTAAACGTTTAAAGCGATTAAGCTCGTGTCTGGCCACAAAAGTAATGGCTGTCCCCCGCTTGCCAGCTCGCCCGGTACGACCGACACGGTGGATATAAGTTTCAGTATTTTGCGGAGGGGCCATATTGATTACATGGGTAACTCCGTCAACATCTAAGCCGCGAGCAGCTACATCGGTAGCTATCAAATATTTGGCCGCACCACTGCGGAAACTGCTTAAAGTGCGAGTACGCTCGGCTTGGGCCATATCGCCATGCAAAGAAAGTACATTTAAGCCGGAATGGATTAAAGTTTGGGTAAGTTCATCAGTTTCTACCTTAGTATGACAGAAAATAATCGCCCGCTGCGGAGCTTCGGCATGTAAAATATTGCCCAGAGCCTTGGCGCGCCACTCTTTGGCCACTAAATAAACTTCATGGCTTATATCATGAGCAGCCGTCAAACCGACACTTATAGAGATACGGTGACAATTTTCGCGCAGAGTTTTTTGAGCCAGTTCTTCCATCTGGCTGGGCATAGTAGCCGAAAAAAGCAAGGTTTGACGATCACTAGGCAAAGAAGCCAAGATTTTATCTAATTCTTCAGCAAAGCCCATATCTAAAATTTCGTCAGCTTCGTCTAAAACTAAGGCGCGACAACTACTTAAATCTAAAGAGCCGCGCTCGAGATGATCGATTAGGCGGCCCGGAGTACCGACTATTACCGGAGCTCCTTGCTTCAAAGAGCGCATTTGCTCGTGATAGCTGCCTCCTCCGTATAATAAAGCCGTTTTAGTACCCAGAGAGTTGATTACCCTAGCTACCTGCATAGCTAATTCACGAGTAGGCAAAACTACCAAAATAGAAGCTGGACGCCCATTATTCGGGTTGTTAAGCAAAGGTAAAGAGAAGGCTAAAGTCTTTCCCGTTCCGGTACAAGACTGAACTAATAAGTCGGCTCCAGACAAAACATCATCCCAACAAGCTTGCTGCACCTGGGTAGGAGTAATAAAGCCAGCTTTCTGTAAACTTTCTTGCAAAGCATTATTAAGCGGCCACTGGGTAAAGGGAACTAGTTCCATTATCTAAACCTTTCAAGTTAATTAAAAATACAAAAAAAGAGCGTCTCGAGAACGACTTAAGCTAGATTCTCAAGGCGCTTTAGCCTATTAAATTATTTGGCTTTTACTACTGTTTTATGTTGTCTGGCTTTTCGGGAGCAGACTTAGTCTCAGGCTTTTTCTCGGCCTCGAGGTTCTGAGCATTATCGCTGCCACCTCCAGTAATTAAAAGCCCTTTATCAGAATCATACTTCAACCCCCCTAAGCCATGCTTATGGGCGTCAGGACACTCTATAGTGTAGCCGCCACGTCTAAAAACATAAATATAGGTTTTTCCAGAAGCGGGACAGCGCAACTGGCGGGCCATATATTGAGGGCGCAAGGCTTCCAATTTAGCCGGGAAGGCTTTGTTGTGATCTTTAGCATAGATCTCGCACGCGGTAGCCAATTCGTTGATACTTCTGGTGCAATCGGAAAGTAAACGCTCTATACGCTTTCCTTCTGCAGCCAAAAGCAACCAACCCCAATCGATAGTTTCTAAACTGGGAATATCTTGGCCATATTTAGCCGGTTCAGGTAAAGCTAAAGTATAGTGGCGGCGATCTTTACTCACATTGTAAACAAAAGGCTGGCCGGAAAGGGGATCGTCACCCAAAGTAACTTTGGGAGCATCGGCTGGCAAACCGACGTTGAAACTATGCTCCAACGCTTTTAAACTTACCGGATACAAGCCACTTTCCATAAAATAATACTCGATTAGCACTTGCAAACGGGCATAGGCTCGCATTCCCAAGGCCTTTTGGCTAAGTGGCTGACTTTTAACTTCGGTAGCAGCCTGTTTAGGAGTAGAAGAAGTAGCTTTTTCAGCAAGTTGGGGAGCCGACTTTTGGGCTAGCATAATTTGTGGCTGAGCCACTTCCCCAGCCATTTCCGGGGCCCTTTCCAGAGCCTGGGCACCACTTGCAAGAAGAGCCAGAAAGCCAAGGCTTACAACAGAAGCTCTAACCCAACCACTTAGCCAACTACTATACTTCTGCACCTTGCCACTAAACATTATCTCCAACTCCACCTACTTTTCAGGCCATCTTTCCCAAAATGGCCGCCTAATTATTAGCATCCCAGTAATCTTGCAAAAACTTGCGCGGCTCAGGTAAACGCAACTTGCGCAGCGCTTTAGCCTCGATTTGACGTATACGCTCACGTGTCACCTTAAATATGCTACCAACTTCTTCCAAGGTGCGCGTGTGGCCGTCGCGCAGTCCAAAGCGCAATTCGAGCACCTCTCGCTCGCGCACCGAAAGTTTGTCTAAAACTTCTTTAATGCGCTCACTAAGCCAAACCCTAGCTGCAGCTTCGGCCGGTGCTACGGCACCTTCATCTTCAATAAAATCGCCTAAGTGAGAATCTTCCTCTTCACCAATAGGAGTTTCTAAAGAGATAGGCTCTTGGGCTATCTTCTGAATTTCTCGAACCTTAGTTTCGGCAATGCGCTTGCGCTCGGCTACTTTTTCTTGGTAGCGTTTATCTTCAGGAGTAACAGGCTCTTTATAAAGCTCACTCAATTCGCTGCAAAGGGCCTCTTCATCGATAGGATACATGCGCATAGCGATCTCTTCTACCGTAGGATCGCGCCCATTTTCCTGGAGCAACAATCTTGTCACCCGAGTTAGACGATTGATCGTCTCTACCATATGCACGGGAATACGAATCGTTCGGGCTTGGTCGGCCAGCGCTCTGGTAATAGCTTGACGGATCCACCAAGTAGCGTAAGTGCTAAATTTGTAGCCCTTGCGATAATTAAATTTTTCCACAGCCCTAATCAGCCCCAAATTACCCTCTTGGATAAGATCCAAAAAGAGCATACCGCGACTGATATATTTTTTGGCAATACTTACTACCAAACGCAAATTTGCTTCGGTAAGATCGCGCTTAGAAGCACTTCCCGCCCTAACTAACTTATCTAGAGCCTCAAAGCGCTCTAAATGCTCCCTAGCTCCGGGAACTTCGTCGCGAACTTCTTTAAGTATATTTAAACGATACTGGTATTTAGCTTTATTAAAACACTCTTCAACTAGCTTTTGACGCTCAACCAATTCGCGGAATTTTATCTTCCAAACTTTGGAATCGCAAGTCTTTAATCTGTTGACGACATCGATTAAGGTAGTGTGCGCAGTGGTAGAAGCGTCGTTAATATCGTCTTCTTTATTTATATCAAGCTCAGTTTCGTCCAAAGTGAGAGAGAAACCGGGGACGTCGCGCTTATCGGCCACTTCGCTCAAAAGATCTAGAGCCAATTCGCGAAACCCCGGCTCTAACAACAGAGCCTCGGCAGCTTCGTTGCCCTTTTCGATACTCTGAGCTAATTCGCACTCTCGCTCGGGAGTAAGCAACTCGACTCGCCCAATCTCTTTAAGATACTGGCGCACCGGATCGTCTACCGTTACCTCGACAGAGCTGTCGGCTTTCTTCTTAGCTTTGGCAGACTTAGAAGACACCTTAGCCGCCTTTGACTTAGTTATCTCACTCTTCTTGAGCTGTTGCCTAGCTTCTTCCAATTTAAGCTCAAGTTCAGCATGTTTGGCAGCCTCAGCCCTTTTCTTTTGAGCTAACTCAGGAGCCACAATTTCCGGAGGCTCGTCAAAATTAGACGACGGAGCAGAATCTACCAAATCAAGATCTTCACAATCGTACGTTCCATAACTTGCAGCCGACCCCACATTATCAAGTCCAAGGTTATCACTCGAGCTGAGATCCGCCCCAAGACACAAATCAGACATAGAAGCACCTAGGTCCAATTCTGCAATACTCTTGGTGGGCTTTTCTCCCCTTACATTTTCCATAACAAACCTTTACCTTACGCTGCTAAAAAAAGAAAAATTCTACTCTGTCTGACAATATTTTTATATACAATTACATCGTTTTTCTATCAAAGCGCCCGACAAGAACTGCCGAGCCCAATTTTGCCCCTAGGCCAATAGGCGTATCTCTCCGCCATTGACAACAGCTCTTGTTAATACCTAAGAAAAATGGTTTTTCCTGCTTTTATTAGTGAGGGTTTTTGCTTATAATCGGATCTTAACCAATATCAAGGCCTCAGGGTATGGCCTATAAGCGATGGCTCAACCTCGCAAGATCTTTTGCAAACTCATATATTCAAGGTAGAGAGGATCGTCTTGGGCCAAATTGCCATCTGCCATTCTGGCAAACATTTGATACTTGATTCTATCCAAAGATTTTTTCAAATTCTCTTTTCTAATATTGGAAGCTAGTTGGATAGCGTCCTCAAAGTTGGAATCTAGGCGATCGCAAGCCATAATTTCGGTAAGTTTGGCATAATCGTCTGCCGAAGCCTCTTCATCTAAAAGTTCAGTCACCGTTACCGGCCCTTGAGTTTTCTCCCAAAGCCAAAGCTTTTCAAAGTAATGGCGCAAATACTCATCTTCTATCAAGCTGGGAGTTATAAGTTTCTTAACTTCTTCTAGCCACTCAGGATGGACGGTACATAAACTAAATAATTTTTCCTCAGTATTAAGCAAACGCTGACCTGGCTGGGATAAGGACAAAGGCTGATAAGCGTTCTTATGGCGACGGCGGCGCAAATATAAAGCCAACTTATCTTCGGAAAAACCGCTATAATAAGCCAACTCGCGTATGTAGGCCTCCCGGCGTACCGGATCTTGAATCTTTTCAAGGAAGGGAAGTACCAGCTTAACTAAATTTTCTTTACCTTCAGGAGTAGTAGTATCGGTAAGCTTAAGCTGGCGCTCGATTACAAATTTAACGATACCTATTTTAGCCTTAAGAACTTCTTCGACAGCCGAGCGACCGCGAGCAGCCATAGAATCGGGATCTTCTCCCTCGGGCCAAACTACTGTCATAACTTGCAAACCAGCTTCTTCTAAAACGTCGTTACCTTTAATAATAGCTTTAGCTCCGGCAGAGTCGCCGTCATAAGCCAAAATAACCTGACTAGCGTAACGCTTTAATAACTTAGCCTGTTCTGCGGTTAGAGCAGTGCCCAAAGAAGCGACGCAGTAGTCGAAGCCGATTTGATGCAGGGAAATAACATCGAGGTAACCTTCGACAACAATAGCTTTATCTTCGCGTGAAATAGGGCCGCGAGCCACATTTAATCCGTATAAGTGGCTCCTTTTAGAATAGATCTCTGTTTCCGGAGAGTTAATATATTTGGGAAGACCCGCTCCCAAGATACGCCCTCCCATAGCTACTACCCGCCCTTGGAAATCGGTTATAGGAAAGATCAAACGACCGCTGAGAAGTTCACGTATCCCCCGCTCTCTCTTAATAAAGATGCCACAATTTACTAATTCTTCGTCGCTAAAGCCGGCTTCATGGACGACTTTAAGTAAAGGGGCAGAATTGGTAGGAGCAAATCCTAAGCGAAATTTTTCCGCTACATTCTTGGCAATACGCCGTTGCAACAAATACTCACGGCCAGCTCCCCCTTCTTCAGTTTCCAACAGAATGTGGCTGTAATATTTGCAAACTCGATCTAGAAGTTGCCAACCCCTTTGTCTAGCAGTCTCTTGGACGGAATTGTCAGTTTCCCATTTTATCTCTACGCCAGCTTCTTGAGCCAATTTACGCACAGCCTCAGGGAACCCCATACCTTCCATCTTCATTAAAAATTGAAAAATATTTCCCCCTTGCTTACAACCAAAGCAATACCAAAAGCGCCGTTCCGGATCTATGCTAAAAGAAGGAGTCTTTTCATTATGGAAGGGACATAAACCGATATATTTACTGCCAGCTCTCTTCAGTTGCAAATAGCGACCTATAACTTCGGCTATTTCTATACGATTATTTATCTCATTGATAGTCGATTCCGGTATTCTCATAGTTGGGGCCGCTCCGTCTTTTTTCAGCCTATCTCCTTACAAAATAAGCCTAACCAATAGCCTCTATACTAGGCTCGATCAGCTTGTGTAAAGAAAGGATTTCCGTCCTTTTTCAAAAAATGGCCAGAGGTGAGTGAAGATACCTTAAAAGATACCCCTTCCCAGAGCTCCGATAATACTGCCGAAGCTCAGGTTCCCCCTGTCGAGAGTCCACCCCCCGTAGAGAATAAAGACGATATACTCGACAAAAAAGTCGTTTACAAGTCGTCTATGCAAAATTTTTATACCGTCTCTACCATTGTCACCTTGCTAGCCATCCTCCTTGTACGTTCCGGCATTAAGATGATGAGCGGACGGGGAGGCGTTATCGAGCCAGACGTAATTATCTTAGGAACACTGCCTATATTACTGGCTATTATAAGCCTAATTGTGGTAGTTGTCTCTTACTATCGCTTCCGAGGCAGAACTATTACCTTAACCCCCGTCTATTTAATTTATGACGACGGCCGGAATAAGCCTGTCAATATGGCCTGGAAAGACTTTCAGACTGCCACCGAGACCAAACAGACTAAAAGTGCCTTCGATTATACGATAATTAGTGATGGCAAAGTCAGCTTTTTAATAGAGCGCTTCTTCTTCCCTCAGTACGACAAGCTATGCGCAGATATAAAAACTGTCCGTCGTCTGGCTAAAAAGCAAGGGATATTTCTCTAAAATAAGTTGTCATAACGCAAAAAAAGCTCCCCCACGGGGAGCTTTTCTGTAAGGGCAAGCAACTCTAGGCTCTACATTTTTTTCAGAGTCTTTATTTCGCTTTCGCTCAAGTGACGATACTTGCCACGGGGCAGATTACCTAAATTGATCGGCCCCAGTTTTATCCTCTCTAGCTTCTTGACCTGGCAACCTACAGCGGCCAACATACGGCGCACCTGACGCTTACGCCCCTCATGGATAGTTATTTGTACGATATTCTCCGCTAGAATCTTTACTTTGGCTGGAGCAGTCCAACCATCGTCGAGACAAATTCCTTCTTCTAAGAATCTGACCTCGCGTTCACCGGGAGTTATATCGACATTGGCCACATAGACTTTATCGATCAAATGGCTCGGATGGAGCAATTTATTGGTGAGTTCTCCGTCATTGGTAAAAATGAGGAGTCCCTCTGTATCGCGATCTAGCCTTCCGACAGGATAGATACGCACAGGAACATCTTTAACAAATTCCATAACCGTAGGACGATCAGCCTGATCCTTAACTGTAGAAACAAAACCACGCGGCTTATTGAGAACGATATAGACCTTCTCAGATAGAGCCGGGGCTAACCTTCCCCAGCCAACGATTTCGACTTTATCGCTGTCAAGATCGGCCTTATCGCCCAAAGAAGCGACTTGGCCATTTACTCTTACCTGACCGCTGCTAATAAGAGACTCACAATATCGGCGCGAGCCAACTCCGCCGGAAGCCATAAGTTTCTGTAAACGTTCTGCAGTCATGTTATGTTCAATAAGAGGATATTTTAATTAGCTCCAGAGAGTAACACGGATTTTGCGAGCATTGGGATTGTTGCGATGCTCCCAAAGATAGATGCCTTGCCACTGTCCCATAGCCAACTTGCCATCGATAACGGGAATAGTTAAGCAAACATTGGTAATGGCCGCCTTAATATGGGAAGGCATATCGTCTTCACCCTCTTCGACATGTTTGAACCAGTCGGTAAAGGGGATAGTACGAATCATCCACTCTTCGAGATCACGACGAGCATTAGGATCATGATTCTCTTGGATGCACAAACTGCAGGAAGTATGTAAAACGAAAAGGTTGCACATACCATTTTCGATATTGCTGTGCTTCACAACATCGTTAATCTGCTGGGTGATGTTATACAGCCCCTGGGCAGAGCCCTGACGGGAGGCCTGATAAGAGATGACTTCTGAAAACATGATGGTGCGCATTCAATTAAATGCTATTCACTCCTTCAAACCCAAGAAGAATTTTTATCTGGCCCAATGGTAAAGAAGGGGCACTACTTGGGAGTTTTTCCAAATTTGTCACCTAGCTAGGATATAGACACAAATTATAGAAGTAACTGGGCCAACTTTTATAATCAGGTATCGTCAAAAATGTCTCTCCCTTCAAACCATAGTTTTCATCTAAATTCTCAAGATATTACCAGATGGGATCTATTTGCTTGCGTGGCTGGACGCCCAGAGGGAATTGCTCTAACCAGACTAGCTCATATATTACATGTTGAGCGTGAGCGGTCTTTGATAAAGCCTTTATACGAATTGGAAGACGAAGGGCTGATCGTCTGCGATAGCCGCGATCATTACATCCTTAATAACAAATCGCTAGTAGCTAAAAATTTGCGCCAAACCCTCTCTTTTGCACTAGCCTCCAATTGCGATTACAATTTCTATTTTTCTGAGCAAATGATCGCTTTCCTAAAGAAAGCTTACAGAAGCGATCACTTTAATAACCGAGACGTACCGGCCGAGCTTTTAGATCCGGCTTTGCTCTGTCGTTTGGTAGATAATGCCTTATTGCTTATCTATAGTTATGAGCCTTTTACCGGCCGTATGGTCAAAAATATCTTTTTAGACGGCTTGTGCGATTATTTGAAGATTAAGCGAGCCTCTTCTTTCTTTTTTAGAAAGAAGATGCCCTTAGAACAGTTTCTGGAAGGGCGGGCAGAGAGCTTTCAAAATCCAGACGATCCTCAATTGCGAGCTGCTATGGGTCTTTTTCACGGTAAGAATTTAGCCGGACGCCATTGGGGTCTTACACCTCTGGGAGAAGAGATCAAAGAGAGCGTCGAAAAAGAAGATTCAGAGATGTTCGATCCAGTTTCCAAAGCTTGCTACGAGCAAGCTTGGCAAAAGATGCAAGAATACAGCCGAGAAGGTAAAGGCTTGACCGTAGATATTTTGCGCCAGTATCACCATCTAACTATGGCCAACACCGATTTTGGCGGCATCTACCGAGATCATGAAGTTGTTATAGCCAACAATCCCAACTTTAAGCCGGCTCCTATCAACGAAATTCCCCAACGTTTGCAACAATTGATCGACAATTTAACTGGCTACACGCCTTCTACTTTTGAAGAGGCTCTCGATCTTTGTGCCTATGCTTATAACGAGTTTGTCCATATCCACCCCTTCCAAGATGGCAACAGCCGTACCGCTCGTATTATCTTAGGTCATATGCTCAATTTGCTACATATGCCTTTTGAAAAGATCCCCGATAGCTTTGCGGCTCGCTTTCTGATCGTCACCAAAGGATTGCAAAAGCGCAATGATCATGAAGTGAAATACGTTTTGGAAGAGATCTACCTTAATTGTATGAACCGCAAAGAGTTGCACCAAGTTATTAACTAAACATAACCTGCCAAATAGTTGGCAACTAAATAAGGTGAAGAATTAGAGGCGATGGAAGAGGCGATCTAAAACCTTTTCTTCCAAGATAATTCTGGTAGGACGGCCGTGCGGACAGTAAAGCGAATGCTCGACCTTAAGCATATTGTTGACCAAACCTTCCATAGCTTCAAAGCTAAGCACATCTCCAGCTTTGACGGCAGCTTTACAGCTAGCCATGGCCCTGATCTTTTCTCGCATCTGCTCCCGAATGTTGGTACGAGCAGAAATAAATTCTCCAGCTAATTCCTCTACCAACTGAGCAAAAGTAGCCGCTGCTTTGGATAAAGGCAAAGCAGCAGGTACGCCACGTAAAGCAAAACGATCGGGGCCAAAGCTTTCCACTTCATAGCCATACTCTTGAAAAGAGGCCAAGCTGTCTTGCAAGAATTGACTGACCTGAGGAGTAAATTCGACTATTTCGGGAATGAGTAAGCCTTGGGAACGCTCGCTTA
Source organism: uncultured bacterium (assembly GCA_934644775.1). Classification (GTDB taxonomy): domain Bacteria; phylum Vulcanimicrobiota; class Xenobia; order Xenobiales; family Xenobiaceae; genus Bruticola. The sequence continues at coordinate 96,845 of CAKUDB010000003.1, forward strand.
AAGCTTTTATATTAGCTAAATTTTCGTAATTGATGCGCTCTTGGGCCGTATGTTGATCGACTAGCCACAGTTTATCGTCACATAAGCCGACGATAAAAGTTTTGTAGACTTGCCCCAACACTTTAAATGGGGGGATTTCCCTCTTTTCCCTACCTTGCCAAAGTTCACTCTGTTGCCAAGAGGTCTCCTGGAGAGCCTTTGGGGGAGTAACCTTTATCTCCTCAGGCCTAGCTTCAGCCACCATTTCGACGACAGCGCTGTGGCTACTCTGGCCTGAAGCTTCAGTATTTAGCTTCTCCAAAGTGGAGTTGCTATCTAAGGGGGAAGGCTCTCGCCTTAAAGGGGCACATAATTCCAAAGCCAACTTAGATTCACTAGGGGTAAGGTGCCTATTCTTTTCAACCGGACTAGCCAAAAGCTTTTTCTGAGCCTCGGTGGCCTGGGGGCTAGCCTTAACCTCCCTCTTAGGCTCCTCAGCACCTTTATCCAGTTGGGAAGCTAAAAGGGCTCCTTCCTTCTGCCCCTCAACCTGGCGAGCTAAGAAATCGAAATGCCTAGGTAGGACGCTATCGGCCCGATAAGCTTCCAAAGCGCGGCTGACCGCTCTGTAGACCAGAGAAAAGACAGGACGAGGCTCGGCGAACCTTACTTCCAATTTTGTGGGGTGGACATTGACATCGACGAAAGCTGGATCGACCGTTAAGCGCAACATACCTACCGGAAAGCGCCCCTTTTCAATTAAAGGTGAGAAGCCTTCTAGTAAAGCTTGGGAAAGATTTTGCGAGCGTATAACCCGCCCATTCATAACTAATAATTGATAAGTACGGCTGCTCTTGGCAGCGCTAGGCCGAGCCACAAAGCCCTCGACGCTCATACCTTCGGAGCTATCGAAAATAGGAATAAAATCGGAGCTGTCCAGTTTCCAAAGTTTAGCCAAACGTTTATCACTGCCCATATCGGCGGTAAAGGAAAAGACCTCTCGCTCATTGGAATGGAGCGTAAAAGCCACTTCCGGCCAAGCAGCGGCTAAACGGCCCAAAAGATCGATAATTTGAGCACTTTCAGCACTGGCCGAACGTAAAAATTTTAAACGGGCCGGAGTATTATAAAAGAGATCGCGCACCGTAATACGAGTGCCCGGCACAGCGGCACAGACGCTTAAAGTGGGCTCACCTGCCCCTTCCATAGTGAGTAAGGTGCCTTCCAAATCGCCAGCTTGGCAAGTGCGAATTTCTAAGCGAGAGACAGCCCCAATACTGGGCAAAGCTTCACCGCGAAAGCCCAAAGTAAAAAGATTATCCAGATCTTCCCACTCTTTTATTTTAGAAGTGGCAAAGCGTTTGACGGCTAAGCGAGCGTCCTCGCGACTCATACCGCAGCCGTCATCGACAACTTGCATAAACTCTCGACCGCCACCGCGAATAGCCACACTTATCTTACTCGAAGCAGCGTCGAGAGCATTTTCTACCAATTCTTTAATTACAGAAGCCGGGCGGTCGACAACTTCCCCAGCGGCAATGCGCTCGTAAACACTCTTTTCTAGAAGGCGTACTTTGGGCTCTTTATCCATTTTACTTCCTAAAAAATCTTTCCCGGAAAAGACCTAGAGATAGCATTATAACAATTCGTCAATACGTACCAATTCAAAGCCGCGCCCCCGCAAGCCAACGATAATTGAAGGCAAAGCCTGGGCAGTCTGTTGGCGGTCTCCCCCACCGTCATGTAATAAGACAATATCTCCAGGCTGAGCTTGCGCAACAACTCTCTGGGCAATAACAGCAGCTCCTGGAAGTTGCCAATCGCGTGGGCAATTAGACCACAATACGGCTAACTGGCGCAAACGGCTTCCGTCTCTTAAATTCCAAGGATAACGCATTCCATAAGGGGGACGATAATAGCGTATTTTTTCACCTAAAACCTCTTCCAAAACTAAACCGCCCTCTTTTATTTCCCGACGAGCACGAGCTGGCGTACAGCCCAAGAAGTTGCAATGCGAAAAGCTATGCGAACCGACTAAATGGCCCTCGGCTTTTATTCGTTGGACTAACTTAGGAAACTCCAGTACATTTTGGCCTACACAGAAGAAGGAAGCTTTAACCTTTTCCTGGGCCAAAATATCTAAAATTAAAGGGGTGTTTAGAGGGTGGGGGCCGTCATCGAAAGTGAGAGCGATCTTGTGGCTTTGACGACTTCCATGGGAGAGTACCTCTCCGTATAAAGAAGAAGTTACGTTGACGCAAGGCTCTAAAAGGGCTCCGAAAGTAAGGATCGCGCTGTAAGCTCCCCAAAAAAGAGAAGCTTTTCGGTATTTCTTGGGGCACAAGGCCCAAGCGGCCAAGGTAAGAGCTCCAGTGCCTAAACAATAGGCCGCTTGATAGTTTTCGTGTACCCAGTCACGTATTTCTTCGCTATAAAAATCCATAGCCAATCTTCCTCAAAATAACTAACCAGCTAAATTTACTATCACATCTGCCCTTCCTGCTCTAAGTTAAGAGCTTTATTTTTTACAAAGGGGAAAATATTTAGTAGTGCGAACTTGAAAGCGTTGCCGTTCGCGTACCTGACATTTTTGGAGGTTGTATACATATATGAGCGATAATAGTTTGTCTGGAAGAGGTAAAACTCAAGATCAACTGGCCAGCAAGCATGACACTGCCAGAGGCTTGCGAGAGCATGAAGAGAGACTACTACTCGAATTAAAAAAGACTAGAGAGACCAGAGAAAAGCAGGCTGAGCAAGAAGCGGAACAGGCAGCTAATATTCACTATATGAAATGCCCCCACTGCGGCTTTGACCTAAAAAATGAGCCTATAGAAGAGTTCGACCTGACTTTACCCAGATGTGAGCATTGTAAAGGAATATTTGTCAGTGCCGAGCAGATTCAAGCTATAAAGAAACATTTCGGCGTATTTAGCAAACTGGCCCGCTTTGGCTCAGTTTTTACCGGCGGTACAAAGAAGAAAAGATAAAGAGCTCTCAGCACCAAGCTTGTCGAAAAACTTCCCCCAATTCATCTTGGTTGGCCGAAACCAAAGCCAGTATTTCTATTTCTGCTTTAGCTTCAGCTGCCCGCACCTTATCTGAAAGGTGTTGCGAAGCTGAAGTTTTTCGAAGAGGGAGGGGGGCTCTCTTTAGTATTTTATGTATACTACTGACAGAAGGACTGCTTAAAGCCCAGCGCACCAGCCTGGCTTGAGCAGCTTGCCTAAAACAGCCAAAACTCAATTCTTTGTTCTTGAGTCGAGAGCAAAACTTAGAGAATTGAGCCGAATCTAGCTCCGGGCCCAAGCCGTCACCCCCTTTTAGGGATACTGCCCGACCATTGAGGCTTCGCTCCAGTTGGCCTTTGAGGGATGTATAGTAAAATTGTAAAGCTTCACGCTCGACATTGGCACCACACTTAGCCAAAAGGTAGCGCCTCTCCAAAAATTCCAAATAGAGCCATAAATCTAAGATATGCTTTTGGCTGGCAAACTTTGATTGGCAGAATTTGTAAGCCGAATGTAAGACTTGTAAGCGCTCGTGCTCGACGCCTTTCAAAAGCTGACACCGCCAGAGTTGGCTTAATCGTTTTTGAGCTTTTACCAATAGATGAGAATATTTCTGTAGATTAAATATCTTAAAAAATATTTTTTTAAGTTTGACCAATAGTTTCTTTCCAGTAGAACTAGCGGCCAAGTTGTCTTGAGGGAGTAAGTTTTCAATCATTTGATTCAATCTATTTAGCTTAAAGGGCTTCAAAAGTACGCCTTCTATCTTTTCTTCTTTAAGCCTTAACTCCAAGTTAGCCAGAGCCGCCACAATAAGAATCTGTTTTTGTTTAGGATATTTGGTGCGACAGCACCTAAGTATATGTAGTTGGGTTTCTAAGTCAGAACCGGAGTTGGCTATTAAAAGATCGGCCTCGCACCTTAGCAATTGCTCCATAAGTTGAGAAGCGCCGCCCTTTAAACGAGTAACTCGATAATCGGCTTTTTGTAACACGTAGATAAGCATATCGCCCACTATGCAGTCTTGATCACAAACGATTATATGTTGCCTTTTATCCATTGCTCTTCCCCCCTATTTTTTGATTAAGCTGCGCTCAAGTTGATAAACTCATACAAAGGCGCAAATAATGCCAAAAGTACCCCCGCAGTACCTAATCCCATAAAGCTTAATAAAACAGGCTCAATCAAAACAGAGAGCTTATTTATATCATAATTAACTTGCTCGTTATAAAATGAACTTAGACGCTCCAAGACATCATCCAGACAATTGGCTTCCATAGCCACGTGGACGGCGTCGATAAAGGTTCGGGGAAAATACTTTCCCATTTTTAAAGCTTCGCTAAATTCACAACCTTGGCTAACACCAGTAACCGTCTCTTCCAAAGCTAAAGCTAAAGGATAATTGGCTAAAGCTAAACCGATTATTTGTAAAGAGCTATTCAGAGACAATCCGCTGCGCAAAAGTAAAGCCAAAGTATGGCAAAAACGGGCAGAAAGGATATTTTTAACGATTTTGCCCAGTAAGGGGATCTCCAAAACAAAACTTTGCCACTGCCTCTGTCCGTATGACGATAGCCTATAAGTTTTTAAAGCCAAGCAACAAGCAACTATTAAGATCCCCAAAATAGCCCAAAGGGCTTTATTTTGCATTAAAGAGACGACGCTTAAGAGGATGGAAGTAGGCAGAGGCAAGTGGCTTAGAGTATCAAAAATAGGGGTAAAAGAAGGGATAATATGGAGCATAACCATAACGCTTAAAGTGGCGAAACCTAGACATACCAGCAAAGGATATTGCAAAGCTGAGCTCAATTTGCGTTTTAGTTCCAATTCCATAGAGAAAAAAGAGGAAATATCTAGACAAATATCATCGATAGCGCAGGAAGCTTCTCCGGCTTTGATTAGTCCCATTTCGATTAGCTCAAAATAGTCTGGCTGCATACTCCAGGCCTGAGTTAAGGTACTCCCTCGGCAAACTTCTCGGCTAACCTCTAACCAGACATTTTGCTCGTCTTTCCGTTTACAACATTGGGCCACAGCTTCTAACGCTTTAACCACATGGACTCCCGAGCGCAACATCACACCCAATTGGCGATAGATAAAGATCTTCTCCACTAGCCTCACCTCCAATCCATCTTACTGAAACTGGCGCTTGACAAAAGACCTTCGGGAGAAGGGGTGGCCGCCCACTGTCCTCCTAAAAGCGTATTGATATACAAGCGACTATTACCGGGATCGATCCACAAAGCTCGAGGTTGAGCTTGACACAATGGCTCTGGCATAGAAATCTGTTGCCAAGTTCCCTTACTGCCATTCTCTTGAAAAATAAGAGCATAAACGAAACTATTATCCATAGTATAGATAGCCGATCCCCAACTATTTACAGCTACAGAATGTAAAGGGCCAGCCCCCGAAAAAGGGACTTCCACAATCTCCCCCCAACCGGAGAAAGAATTGATCTTTTCGGATACAGCTTGAGGCAAATTGCCCCAGTAGAATTGGCGCAAACGGCGAGAAAAGCCCTCACAAAGCCAAACGCTGCTGCCATATTGATCACAAGCGACTGCACGTAAATCTTTTATAGGCTTTTGCTTACTAGTTAAACACAGGCCGTTTTTCCAAGAGTAAACTCCACTAGCATCGGAATCGTCTAAAACCCACAGAGCTCGATTGGCACTGTCGGCACAAAAAAGGAAACTCCCCATTTTGTCGGCAGCAAGATCGACTATATGGGCTCGGTAGCCTTGCTGATTGGGAGGAAGTTCAATCGCTTGGCAGGCGATATTCTTACCGCTAGCATCAAAAACCATTTGCAAAACCTGAGGCTCACGCTGGTGGGCCAACCAGACGATCCCCTGTCCCGGATGGCCACTAATAGCCCCTGTTGGCCAGCTAGAAGCAACTCCAGAAGCTGGTTGGGTAGTGGCCAACGTCTCCCAAAAAGAGACTTTAGCAAATGGTTTTTTAAAGCGACTATCAGTAAAAACGGCCTCGCTGTCGTAGATATGGGCGTCTAAAGAGATGGGAACTTCAGTATTGATAAGGCGACGTAAAGTACATAAAGGTGCCTTATTGTGCCCTGTATATACAGTTAATAAACTAAAATCGTTACTAAAAGCAGAAATTTGCGCTTTCCAATAATATTCTTGATGGGGGGCCGGAAAGGTACCTTTTTGCTCTGCAGGTAAAGAAGAGGGCGGACGATTTTGCAATTCTTCCATCTTGGCCTGACCCAAGTTGACGGCGGCAGTAAAGCGATCGGTGCTCAAATTGGCCTTGGTACCGAAAGCATAAGTTCCCAATAGGTAGCCAGCGGCGCAAAAGACTAGAAAGATCCCCATCATTAGTTCTAACAAAGTATAAGCTCTAAGTGTCTTCCTTATCATATTGGACTATACCCCCAAAATTTCAAGTTCTGTATATAAGTTTCTAAATAAGTTGGATGCTTTTGGCTTGGGGCGGAGCTTATTTTTATGGGGTTCCAACTCACTAAAAGAAACTGTTACACTCAGTTCCAAAAATTGTAACCCGCCACGCACACGCCAATTGATAGAATTTAGACTTATAGAAGACAACTCACGGGCCAAGATACGCTGGGAATTTATTTGTTCAGGAGATGATAAATTATCCGCTCGAGGTTCAAAGCCCGGTTTATATAAACATCTGGTTAAAATTCTACTCTCTGAATCCCAATGGAAACCGACAATAGAGGCTTTACCATCTTGGTCTGGAGCTTGGCGAAAGATAAATTTGAAGCCAACCTTATCGTTGGCGCTCAGATGGTAGCCCTGACGCCAAATTTCCCTATCGACTTTGGGCCAAAGTATCTCTTCACAAGAACGTAAATCGCGGCTCATTACTTCTAGAGCCAAAGCTGCCGAGCGCATAGCTCTCATACCCATTTCGCTATGCTTATAACTGCGCATGGACGCTAAACTTAGCCGCCCTACTAAGCCAAGAAAAAGGACTGTCAAAGCACAACATATTAGCAATTCAACGATAGTAATGCCCCAACTTTTTCTCTTATAAATCGGGCCTTTGTTCATATACTGCATTTTTCCACCCCCCTGCGGAATCGCGTACAATATAAAGGTTGGCTTCTAAACAAGTCGGCTTTCCGCTACTACTTAAGGTTCCCTCAACTACCCCTCTAACTCTCATAACCTTGGCCGACAAACTACTTATTTCAAAATAGTAATGGTCGACTCCAGCCACCACGGGAACTCTAACCCAAACCACTCCCTCAGAAGAGGTTTGAGGCTCAGAAAGCGACTTATTGCCCGGCATATCCAGTAAAAAAGGCCTAGAGCCGTACTGACAATAATTAAAGAAATAATCGCAACCAGATCTAGCTAAGTACCAAGCTTGTAAATTACGCTCTTGAATACCGGAAAAGCGACGCTCGCTCTGTAAAGAAAGCAAATAAGCGGCTCCTAGGATAAGCATTACGGTAGTTAGCATCATGGCCATAATTAAGGCTCCGCCTCGCTGATATTGGCGACGGAAGCCGAAGTGGCCTAGGAGCCAACCTCGGCTTATCGGCTGCTGTAGATTTTTGATATAACTAAAATAGATATGCAGCAAGATAACTTCCCCCCAAGGCAGCAGATTGCAATCTGCCGCAGCCAATTAAGTTTACTTAAGTATTTCTCCCTCCCAAACGGCCTTTAAAGCTTTCAGCCTTTTATGCCAAAGCTTTTCAACAGTAGTAAAAGAATGTTGAGCTTGCTGTAAATAGGCTAAACCTCCGCTACGCTCGAGCCAGTTTTCTACGCAAATAATCAGCACTTTCCAATACTCAATCTCTTTTTCGCTGACTCCTTTTAAAAGCTTATCTACTCTGCCTTTAGATACGCGCCCCGAAGCTTGGCGGCGCACCTCTTCAAACTCTTGCTGTACTCCAGCGCAGCGCTCTTCTATGCCCAACTTTATATACGGCCAGCGTCTGGAAAATTCATAAGGTGAAAGGGTGCGTTTTTTAGCTTTATCTAAAAAAATAGGTAAAAAATTCAGCATAAAGATTTCCCCCCTTATGGATAAAATTAGCTGTTACAGTTATAAACCTATCCCCTGAAATAAACTGGAAATTTTTTATCTAGGCCAGGGCAGGAAATTAACTCCTGTAGAATTTAATTATAGAGGTGTGATCAAGACAGCCCGGATTCTGGTGCTTGAAGATGACGCGCCGTTGCGAGAGAAGCTCGCCAGCGTCCTTCAAGACGAGGGATTTGACGTAATGGCCGCAGCCAGGGGGGAAGAAGCTGTCGCGATCTCCTCACGCAAATTATTCGATTTAGTTATTTTAGATGTGCATTCAGGCAATTTAAGCCCTTGCCGAACCCTTTCCAGAGTGCACCATTATCTAAAAGAAGCGGCAGTTTTAGCTATTACCCAAACTGTCAGTGAGGAAGATTCGATAAGATCCCTCCATTTAAGCGCCGCCGACTATTTGCGCAAGCCCTTCGAAGTGAATATCTTTTTAGAGCGTATCGGCCGCCTTCTAAAATTAACCCGTCAACACCAACAACAACGCGAAGAGAGCTTGTGTTTACAAGCTTTGCACTCGTGGTCTATTCAAACTTTGCTGAGCAGCTTTTTAGAAGGCCGCTTTACTAGTCATACGCTCAGAGCAGCCCAAAAAGCCGGACTTTTGGCTAAGAATTTGGCCCAGCAAGCCAACCTCGAATCTCCTATAGTCCAAGAAATAGAGATAGGGGCCGTCCTTCAAGCTTTATCTATCCGAGACTATGGGCACAATTCAGTCCCCAGCCTGGAATTATGGGAAGATAGTTTCCTCAAAAACTACTCTAAACCCGAATTTACCTTGGCCAGATATATTATTGAGTCTGCCTTATCGGCCTCTTTACAGCTACCTACTTCCAGCTCCCATCCTAAAGAAGACTTGGCCGACCTTTCCTTGGCTTCCACCTTTTTTCATTGTGGCTACTGGCAAGAAGCGGAAAAGATCTTGCAACATCTAAGTAGCCAACCAACCTTAAGTGGCTTAAAAGCTCTATTGCGCTTAGCTGCCCTTGGCCTCCATAATGGACAAAAGCGGCAAGCCCTCATCTACCTACAGTCGGCTTTACAAAATGCAGAACGACTGACGCCACCAGTTTGGGCCAGAACAGCCTTGGAAGTCTATTTGCTGTATATCACAATTGATCGCTACTATTTTCTACCTGAATTACAAAAAGCCCAAACTATTTTGGCCCAGCTCCAACTAGAGCCTCACTTTTCCCGCTCTGTTCTGGCCTCTTCAAGCTGTCTAACCGTAAAAACGGAACAGTTTAACCAAGCTCTAGGAAATCTCCTTAAAGCCAAATATGAGCTCCAGTTAGAAACAGATCTTCCCTGGCTCTTACCTATCTTGCTCGATTTTTTGACAAAATATTGTCAATTGCCCTGCGCCTTGGAAAACAAGCTGGTAAAACTACTGCGCTGGCAAAGTGTCCCAATTACTAGCTTACTAAATAAGCAAACTTTAACGCCTAGCCACAGAGCCCAGCTGGAATTTTTTACCACAAGGTGGAAGAGCCAGCTTTCCGGTGCTTGGCTAGATCGACTTAGTAGCAGCTCCAACCAGAAGTTTTCCCGAGTGCAAGAGCATTCAGCCAACTCTCAGCCTAACTTAGAATTAAAACTTTTGGGCCAATGTTCTATCAAATTAAATGGTGAAACGGTAAATAGACAACTTTGGACTACCCAAAAAGCCAAATATTTACTGCTGCGTTTGTTAAATCATGGCACCTATCTAAGCTGCGAGCAAATTATTGAAGAGTTTTGGCCTGAAAGCAGCAACGGACAAGCCTGCCTTTGGAAAGCTTTATCTATTATTAAAAAGATCTTTAAGGCTCACTACCCCGACTTCGATCCTATAGCCCGTTGTTCTTCAGCTTTGGCCCCCAACCCGCGTTTAAAAGTGGTTGCTGATTGGCAAAATCTGGAAAAGTTGTGGCTTCAGTATCGAAGCCACAAAACTATCCATTTACTTAAAGATATTAAACAGTTGATTCGAGGCCATTTCTTACCTCAATGCCCTATGGAATGGGCCACTCTAAAGCGAGTCCGTTTAGATTACATATCCTTACAAATTCTTACAGAATTGGCCAACTATCAATACCAACAACAAGATTGGCCAGAATTAGTCGAAACAACTTCCCAAGCCATAAATTTAGAGCCACTCCACCAAGAGTCTACTTATTTACTAATGCAAGCCTATATGGCTATGCAACAACCTCAATTGGCTGCCCAAACCTTTGAAAATTTGCAAAAAGTATTTAAGAGCCAATTAAACCGCACTCCCGATCGCCGACTAAGCGAAATTTATCAACAAGCCCGTCAGGCATAATTTTTTAACAAAAAGGCAGGAGCCGCTCAGCACCTGCCTCTTTGCTATTTTAAGTTCTGTTTAACCTAGTTCTTACTTTAGCCTTTATCCTGGCTTTCACTCTCAGCTTCTACCGGAGAAGGGCTATCTACTAGAGCGGCACTGTGGCCAGTTTTGGCCCACCATACAGAATAGACTAAGATAAGCAAAGCAGTTATAAAGCCGATACAAGCCATAATTTCCCACATGGCAGCCACATTGTGATGGTGGTACATAAACTGAGTTAAATCATCGGCTGTACGACCACTTAAAGCCACCAATTGGTTGAAAGCTTCTCCTGGCCTAATAGCCGCCACTTGATCTGGCGTCATTAAATTATTATCGACCAACATCTGTCTAGAGAAGGTATCTTTAGAGGCCAATTTGTCGTAAAGTCGGGGAGCGACTAGCCCTTCTAAGGTGGAGCCTATGGCAAAGGACATCTGTCCCAAGCCCAAGTACATGCCCTTCTTATCGCTGGAGGCTAAGTGGGTACCCACAAATTCACTAAATTTCGGACTAGAGAGCATTTCGCCGACACTAAAGACAGCAATCGATAATAGACAGAACCATCCCATATGGGAGATACCGATTAAGCACATTGATAAGGCCGCCAAAGCTGTACCCAGCGCAATACTGCGCAAGATGCGCATTTTCGAGGATAACCAAGCGAAGAAGAAACAAGTAAACATGATCATGCCGCAGTTCAGGTTCAACATACCTTCAGGCTGAATGAAAGTCTTAGTTTTATCCAAAATCATAATAAAACTGACTACGACATTGTCGGTATTGAGGAAATGAGAAACTGTGGTAACGACATCGCGACTATCTACCCAATCTCGAATATGTAAGGGCAAAACGTCAAACATACAATTGAACATAAAGTAGAAGCCGGTAAAAATAGCCAAAAAGACGCATAAATGGGGGCGCTTCAATTCGTTGATCGTCTCCCAAATAATATTGCGCTGTTTCTCTTTCTTTTTTTCGCGCTCTTTAGCTAAGGCCAAACGTTCTTCTAAACCAGGCTCTTTATAAGTGAGTAAAAGGAGGAAATTACAAGCTATAATGAGAGCACAAGCCAAAAACACGTGGCTCCACTCCATCTTACGCAAAAAGCCGGCTAGAACTGGGCCGATAAAGCCGCCAATATTTACGGTTTGATAAAAAACGCCCCAGGCCATGGAACTATTTTCTGGTTTGGTAGCCTTGGCTAAAGTTCCTTGGATACCGGGCTTAAAGATGGCCGTCCCTGTGGCCAAACAGACGGCTCCGATCATAAAACCGTAAAAGGTTGGAAAGGCGGCCATAATCAAATAAGCACTCATTTTTACGGCCGTAGAGATACCGATCATAAGCTTATAGCCATAACGATCTGCCAAACCGCCGACAAAAATAGGGATAAATCCTTGGAATCCAGACCAAACCATTAAGATAATGCCGAATTTGGCCGCCGTCACTCCCAATCCACCTTCAGATGCCGGAGCCGTAGCATATAAGCCAGCCACAGCGCGTACACCGTAATAGGCTAAGCGCTCGACCATTTCCATAGCGCCTACTACCCAAAAGACATAGCCCAGGCTCATTAGCGCCGCCAATAGTCCCAACTGTTTTATATCAGTAGCATTTTTATCGTTTTGCCCCATATACACTCTCTCTTTTGTTAAAATAGGCTGTTCCAATTACAGCTTGCCAAAAAGAAAAGGCGACCCGCTACTCAATTTAGCGAACCGCCTACTGGCTAAAAATCCTATCTCTACTCGACTAAACGGATCCGCCTCTATTTCTAAAAAGCTTAAAACCACCGCGACGCGCAGGATCGGCTCCGGTATCTACACTTTCGCCCTTTACCTGTTTAGCCAAAATTTCCGACCACTCTTTGCGCTCACGCTCATACAGTTGCTGCTGCTCAAAGAGCGATTGCTTAGTGCGCTCTAACTCGTCCCGTAAGCGAGCCCTATCTTGATGAGACTCTTCGATAAGTCGATCCTTTTCAGCATTTTCTGCCTCGAAGTTGGCTAAAGCCTCCAGCATTTGGGCCGATTGTTTTTGCAAAGAATCAGAATCACTGCGTACTGAAAGCTCATAGCGCAACGAATCGTTCTCGGCTTTAAGCTTACCGAGCTTATCTAAAGCTTCGTTGAGCTCTTTACTAGCGCCGCCGCCCTCTTTAGCCTTAGCTTCATACTCTTTAAGTTTGGCCTTAGTCTCATTGAGCTCTAAATTGACCGCGTCTAAGCGATCCTGCATACGAACTTCTACCGCTTTAACAGCGTCATAATCGTCTCCGAACTCATGGCTCTCTTCGATTTCAGCTTGTAAAGCCTCATTTTTAGCTTGCAAAGTATTTATGCGCCTAAGTAAACGCGATTTCTCACTTTCCAATCGCGCAGAACTATCTTGCAAAGCCTTCTCTCTCTGAGCAATAGCGGCAACTTGCTTATCAAGCTCAGCCTGGCTGGCCGCCGCCTGAGCTTGGGCCTGAGCCAACTCCGACTCCAATTTTTCTAAAGACTGACGATTCTCATCTTGGGCCTTAGCCAACAATTCTTCGGCTTCGGCTTGAGCATTTTCTAATTGTATACGCAATTCTTCACGAGAGTTTTCAGCCTCTTCGACTTTAGCTTGTTGCTCCTCAAACTCTCTCTCGGCTTCTTCCAAACGGGACTCGGCCTCTTTAAGCTTAGCCAAAGCTTCGGAAGTTTCTTTGTGAGCCTCCGCAGCCATATTTTCCAATTCGGCCGACTGAGCTTTGGTAGATTTAACTACCGTCTGCATTTGTACCAGTTCAGCCTTGGCCCCTTCGGCTTCTTCCTCTTTCTTTTTGTAAGCTTCAGAAAGATCGTCGTAAGCAGTATTCGAATGGTCGAGCTGCTTTCTGGCCTCTTCCGCCTCTTCTTTGGCTGATTCGAGCAAAGCCCTAATCTCATCGAGCTCGTTGGCCGAGTCGCTACACTCTTGATTGGCCTTCTTAAGCTGACCAGATACTTCCTCAAAGTGGGCTTTTAGCTCCTGAATAGCTTTGTCCCTCTGCTCTAACTCAGCTTGCAAAGCCGAAGCCTGAGCCGCGTTGCCGGAACGGTCATCCTGCAACTGACCTTTAATCTGCTCAATTTCAGAGACGTACTCCTGAGCTTGTTTGCGCAACTCATTATTTTGTGTTTGCAAACTAATATAATCTTGCTGTAACTTACCAAAAGCTTCGTCAGAGCCGCTGGCCGTACTTTGCAACTTCTTACAAGTCTCCCGCAAACTTTCCAGCTCGTCGTAATCATCTTTGGCCTGAGCATTTTCTTTCTTTAAACGCTCACACTCGTCTTTAAGGCTGCGGTTGTCTTTTTGCAAGTTGCCAATTAAAACTTGGAAAGTAGAAGACTCTTCTTCACAAGCTTCGTATTTAGCTTCACAATCGCTATATTTCTGTTCTAAAGCAGAACATTGCTCGGTAAGCTCTTTCTTGGCATTGGTCAGTTCGTCAACGTGGCTAACGATCTTTTCCATAAAGTCGCCGACATTTAAGCCATAAGCATCTAAGGGGGTGCGCAAAACTTCCAAACGGTTCAAGATAGCATTTACGTTGGCACCACTCTCATTTACTTCTGAATGTTCTTTGGCCATGCGCTCATGCTCAGTGCGCAAATTATTATATTTTTGGGTAAGTAAGTCATATTTTTTCTGTAAGTTGCCCAGAGCCGCACTACCAGCACTATCTTGTTTAGCTTCTAACTTATCCAGTGTAGAACGAATTTGGGCAAAATTCTCCACCATATCATGAGGAAGCTCGGCTGGCCCCTTATCGATAGTATTGAAACGCTCGGTACAAAAAGTACGCAAGGAGGCCAAATCCTGACGAATACTGCTGAACATAGTCTCGGCAAAAATACGTATCGACTTACTCTCAGTCTCAAGCGGAGCGGAGCTAGTAGGGAGGTGAGTTAATTTATCTTCGATACGGGCCAAAGCCTTATCTACCGAACTGCCTCCAGGACTTGGCAAAGCAGAGGGACGGCGCGACTCTTCGCGGATTTCGTTAAATAATTTAATCAATCTGGCTTGAGCTCTGGCTAAAGGCTCTACAGCTCGCTCGATTGTCTGCTCTAATTGAGCACCATTTATAGCGGCAGAAGCTCTCTCAGCCTTGGTGCCGTTTCTATCCGATCTAGAGCCATTTGAAGCCTTATCTATTCCCGAAGAACAAGAGCGCAGAGGTAGTTCCATCTCCAAATAGCGCATTTGTGACTCGTATTCGTCTAAATCGCGATCGTAAAAAGACGAATAGTCTAGGGCCACCGGGGCGACGCCGGTCAGACTCTCGAAAGTAATCGGAGGCGCAGAGACACTCAAGGTAGATTCTCCATCGACACTATCGGGTATAGGCTGAGCATGGGGGATTGCATGTTCGGGGATAGGAAGGGTCGCTCCCCTACTTCTATCCATTGGAGGTGGAGAAGCTTTGAAAGTATCCGCCGCCTTCTGAAGAGGCTGGGGCTGAGCTATGGGCTCAGGCTCGGGCTCAGGATAGCCGTAGTAGTTAGCAGGATCGGAAGCGCTGTCTTGAGCTCCCATGTATCCCTTAGCCGCGCTAGGTTGAGGACTATTCTTAACCGCTCCCGCCGCCTTAGCAGACTCTTCACTTCTGCCATATTCGGAAAGAAGACGCTGTACATCGTGATGGCGCAAAACGACATCACCAGCTCGGCGCGAGGAGGCTACCTTACCGTCGCTTACCCACTCGCGGATAACATCGGCAGGAACATCTATTAACTCAGAAACTTCATCGATAGTGTAAAACTTAGACATTGGGGGGAGATTTCGAGCTCCCCTTCTCTTTTCCTATGCAAGGATATTTGCATAAAACAAGGAATTTTCGCAGATATTTTTATCAAGTTACCCTATTTACAAGCCGTATGCCATGCGGCTGAAGTTTTTCTTTATTTAGAGGCCGAATCCAATGAAAAATAGATGTTCCCTTTTTCTGCTTATCGCCTTGTTAGGAGCCATAGCCTTGCTGACCTCAGCTTGTAGTAAAGGCACTTCCAAAGGTACCGGTGCCCAGACTATTGTCAAAAATAGCCATTTCAAAATGACAGCTCCAGCCGCCGATCGCTACGAAAATATTGAAGGTACCGCCTTGTATAGCGCAGCTCCCGATATAACCGAGCGGCTGGCCGCTTTGGGGGGTAAAGCTCCCGAAAACATAAGGGCCTTCTTTATTTTGCTCAATCCCAAAGCTCCCTCGGAAGCCATCTTAGTTAGAGCCGCTTCCGACGTACCAGAAGATGCTTACAAAAATCAATCGAGCAGCATAATCGTAGTTACTGGCGACGTAAAGTCGGTAGATTGCCAACCTTTAGCAGCCTATATGAAAGAAACATTAGGTGTAGATTTAGCCCTTACCGCCTCTGGAGAGCTGGCTTATATCGACGCCGAGAATCCTATTAACTTCAATATTTCCAATGTAAGTAAATCGGAGGCGGCGGCTCAAAGAGCGGGTAAAGCTATCAACTTACCCTTAGAGGGAACTCCTCTGGGACAGCCCAAAGATAGCACCATAAAAACCAATATTGTCAATGAGGAAGCGCCCGCCCCCAACTCCGAGCCTTCTCAATCAGCTGACAATATTACCCAAGCTGCCGAAAAAGCCCAAGATAATGCCAATAGTTCGGCCAGTTCTTCCGCTCCTAGCGAAGCAGCCCTCAATGATATTCCCAATGCCGTACCTACTCCTCACAATCAAGACGGCACTCCAGAAGATTATTCTGTCGAACCGACTCCAGCTTTTTAAGGCCTTAACCTTTTTTTTCCGCCAAGTATAGCGTGTTTTGACTAAACTAACTCCGGCGCAGCCAACTCGCCGTAGTTTTCAAAGGAGAGATACTTATGCCACTGCCCAAAATAGACGAAACTACCAATGAAGTTAAACTTTTCAGTCTAACTGATTATAAAGCCGATTTTATTCCTTGGAAACGCAGTGAAAGAGGGCAGCAAGTTTACATCAAACTAGTCCGCGAGTCAGAGAATGCTCTCCTTTATGTGGGGGAAAACTGCATAATGGACGCCGAGCTTCAGCAAGCCCTAATCCGCTTAGTAAATGAAGGTTGGAACGTAGCTGGAGAAGTGACCATGTCTTTTGAAGGCTCTAAAGAGCCAGGCATCGATCCCTACGTTTACCAAGATCCGATAGTTTTGGAGCTGGGCAAAGGGCTCTTGCCTTTACTAGATCCTCAGCAAAATGCTCCTTTAGTTTCAGCTATGCCGGGCTTACGCGACGAAATAGCCAGAGAATCGGGCTTAGTTCCAGCGGGTGTACGTATTAAGGACAATTTACGCTTAGATCCTTGTCGCTATACCGTTTTATTACACAATTCGCCTATAGCTAGCGGAGAGATTTACTTAGACAGATTTTTAGCTATTGGTTCTTTTGAGCAATTGTCCACCTTGGAAGGCTGGGCCGCTATTGAGCCAACTTATCGCATGAAAGCCAAATGGATCGAAGCTTCTTTAAGAGAAAAAGCCGAGAAGTCAGGTTGTCTCTTGGTCGGCCCCATGCAAGTGCTCTTGACCCATCTTAAAAATTTAATGCTCGAAGCTGCTCCAGAATTATTAGGGCTCCAAGATACCTTCAACTTAGTCTCCAGATTGCAAATTACCCACCCAGTAGTAGTAAGAGAATTTGTCCAAGACGGCAAGAAGTTGCGTGTCCTCCGTAAAGTTTTACAAACTTTGCTTAACGAGCGCGTAGCCTTAAATAATTTAGTTACCATTTTAGAGACTATCGGCGACAATTTAACTGAACAGCTCAGTCTAGATAATAGCTATATCGAAAGATTGGCTAACCAATGTCGTTTAGCTTTAGCTAGACAAATTTGCTGGGCTAACCTTACGCCTAATGGCGAGTTACAAGCAGCCGTTACCGGAGATAAATTGGAAGGCGATTTATACGCCTTAAAAGATTTGTTGTCGCAAGAAAAGGCTCAAAGCCACCAAGAAGACTCTTTAGTCGATAAAATTATCTCTTGTCTTAAAGAGAGGTTGCAAGCTGCCGGTAATCCCGGAGTAATTATTACTGCTCCCGACTTACGCAGTTTCTTATCTAAGCTTATAAGCGAAGATATTCCCCATATGTGCCTGTTGTCTACTCAAGAAGTGGCCAAAGGGCGCGTCAAGTTAATCGTCAACGGCGTACTCGACTATAAGAAGGAAGAGAGTAATTCCTCAGTTTCACCAGAGACAGAGAAAGAGCCCATTAAAGCTGAACTTAAAGAGGGCGAAGCTAAACCGACAGAAGTGGCTGCCACCAGCGAAGGCTTTATGGCCATATTTAAAAAGTCAAGCAAAAAAAATAAATGAACGTCACTCTAGTCTATGCTTTGGCCCATGCTCTCTTGGATTTTGCCTGCGCCTTTGCCTATTTTGCCAACGCAGCTCCCAATTTTTCCGACTGGGCTATATTGGCTTTAGTTTACAATTTATGCGCTTTCGGCCTTCAAGCCCCCTTAGGCTTATTGGCCGATAAGCTCAACTACAACGCAGCTCTAGCCCTTTTGGGTTGTTTGATAGCTGCCGTAGGTTGTGGCTTCGTGCTCCACCCGCTGGCTTTGGTTATTTTGGCCGGCCTAGGCAGCGCCCTATTTTACGTAGGTAGCGGAACAGAAATATTAAATTGCAGCCAAAGTAGGTGTCTGCCTCTAGGGATATTTTTAGCGGCAGGAGGCGTCGGTTGGTACTTTGGCACCACCATAGGCAGCACTCAGCCTACAGAAGTGGCCGTTTGGCCAATTCTGGCTATTCTGACGGCAGCTACCACTATAGCTGTTTTCCAATATAAAAAAGATCCCAGTTTCCAATCGGAAAACCAGACCCTTCAGTTGGGAAATCTGTCTAAAACGGTCGGCTTAGCAGCTTTACTTTTGCTACTAGTTACCATGTTGCGCTCTTATATAAACTGCGCCTTAACCTTAGCTTGGGTAAAAGATTATCCTTGGCTAGTAATGCTAGCTATATTTGTCGGTCAGGCTACAGGCGGATTACTTACTGATCGCTTCGGTTTAATGAAAACAGCCTCTTTTTCTCTGCTCTTCTCGGCTATTCTTTTTGTTTGGTCGGAGAATACCTTAGCCGGAGTGGTAGCAGTTTTGAGTTTGGCAATAAGTACCCCTATCGCCTTCTGGACTTTAGCTAAACTAATGCCCGATAAACGCGGTTTCAGCTTTGGTTTATTGGGAGGAGCTATGTTCTTGGGCTTCTTACCCTTAGATTTTCAGATGGTGCCTCTAGCTCCAACCCCGCACAGTTATGTTATAGGCAGCTTACTAATACTGACACTTTTATATATAGCTCTCCGTTTAGCTTACGATATAGTAAAACCTATCGATCAAAGCTCACCTAAAGATATTAGGTCGGCGATAATGGGCGATCAAACTATAATCGTAGGTTAATTAGCTACGAGCTGCCCCCAAAAAACTCCCCATATTCTGTCTAATAAAGAGGGCCCGAAGCTCATTTTAGAGCTCGAGCCCTTTTTCTCTAGCTAGAAAAGGCTAATTTTAAGCTTTTTTAGCTTCCATACAACTGACAGTATCGCGAGCGATCATCAATTCTTCGTTGGTAGGGATAACCCAAATTTTCAATTTAGAATCGGTCGTAGAGATTTCTCCTACACTACCGCGTTTCAAATTATCATTCTTGTCCCTATCAATTTCTAAACCCAAGCAACCTAAATTGGCGCAAGTTAAAGCACGCACGATAGGTGAGTTTTGACCGATACCGCCGGTAAAGACAATAGATTCGGCACCGCCCATTTCCGCCAGGTAAGCGCCGATATATTTAACTAAGCGCAAGCAGAACATATCTAAAGCCAATTTAGCCTTTTCATGGCCAGCCATAGCAGCATCTTCAATATCGCGCATATCGGAAGAGAGACCAGAAATGCCCAATAAACCGGACTTTTTATTCATCAAAGTATCGACTTGAGCTGGAGTAAGATTCTCTTTTTCCATAATGAAAGGTAAAATGGAAGCATCTAAGTCGCCGCAGCGAGTTCCCATTAAAAGGCCTTCCAGGGGAGTAAAGCCCATAGAAGTATCGACACACTTACCACCTTTAACAGCGGCTACTGAGCTACCGTTGCCTAAGTGCAAAGAGATAATATTGACCTTCTCTAAAGGCGTATTGGTAACTTCGGCATATTTGTTGGTAATGTAGCGGTGGGAAGTACCGTGGAAACCGTAACGACGGATCTTGTAGCGCTCATAATATTCGTAAGGCAAGCCGTATAAAAAGACCTTGGGCTCCATAGTTGAATGGAAAGAAGTATCGAAGACAGCCGTTTGAGGAATATCTTTGCCTAAAATTTCCCTACAAGCGACGATACCTTTATGTTGAGCTAACTGGTGCAGAGGGCCTAAACAAGCTAAGTCTAAAATACCTTGCAAAACTTCATCGTCGATCAAGATAGACTTATTAAAGAGCTCGCCGCTATGCAAAATACGGTGGCCTACAGCATCAATATCTTTAAGACTATTTACGCCTTCGATACCAGTTTTGCCAGAATTGATCCAATCAAAAATAGCCACAATGGCCTCACGGTGGTCTTTTAAAGGACGAACGCCCTTAATACCATCGGTGCCGGTAGCTTTCATAGAGTAGAGAGCCTCTTCAGAGCCGATCTTTTCGCAATTTCCAGAAGCCAGACAACGCTCGGTGCCATTCTTCATCATTTCAGAATCAGTCTGGATGATCTGAAACTTTACAGTAGAAGAACCACAATTCAAAACTAAAATATTCATGGCGCGGGGATTCTGTTTATAAAGGACGAAATCCTATATTTTGGAGAAGTTTTCTCTTAGAGAGAGTTTATAAGATAATTGATAAAAAGAGCTATGAAAAAGATTCTGATCATTCACACAGGCGGGGGCTTAGGAGATGTTTTACTCTCCACTCCGGTTATAGAAGCTCTGAAATTCAACTACCCCGAAGCTAAGATAGATTTTTTGGCTCGTTCCTCTACCGCCGCAGCCATAAAAAATAATCCTTTCATACACAGTGTATACACTATCAACAAAGCTAGGCTGTCGTGGTCTGAAGTTTTTTCCTGGTCTAGAAGAATTGCCGGACAAAAATACGATGCGGCTTTAATTTTATGGAGTAACACCACTTTAGCGCTTATGCTCTATTTAGCGAATATTCCTATTAGAGTCGGACAAGATTCGCGCTTTAGCTATTCTTGGACTTACACCCATAAAGTAAGGATACGTTCAGAGCATGGAGACGATCAGTCGCACTGGAGCGACATTATGCTCGATTTTGTTAGAGCTTTACGCTTGCCAGTTCCTCCTTTTAAGCCGCGCTTTGTTATTTCTGACCAGGCAGTTGGCCAAGCCCAACAACTTATGCAAGCTTTGCCACAAAACAGCGGACCGGTTATAGGGCTCCATCCTAGTAAAGGAATAAGCAATGTGGACAAACGCTGGCCAACCTCTGTTTTTGCAAATTGGTTGAATGCACTTTACCATCAGTTACAAGCCCGCTTGGTTGTGACCGGAGGCCCTCAAGAACTCGAAATCACAAAAAGAATTATTGAAGAAGCTAAAGTACCGTGTTTAAATTTAGCTGGCAAAACCGATACAGAAGTATTGGCTGCCGTTGCTAGACAATGCCAAGTTTTTATTTGTCCAGATTCGGGCCCAGCCCACTTGGCCGCTATTAGTGGTGTACCTACTTTAGATATTTGCGCACTCAAAGAAGATTTTCCCAATCGCTGGAAACCAGTAGGCGCCCCTGTAAAAATTATTCGACCAGCTTCCTGGAACTGCCAGCGCCTTTGTCGCAAAAATGAATGTCCAGATTTTAATTGCTACAAGCAAATTGACGGTCAACAGATTGTCGAAGGCGTAAAACAGCTCCTTCAGCAGTCTAGTGCCCAAGTTGATTCCTAGTGAATCGCTAATGTGAATGAATGAATGAACGTTGGATTACTCCCCAATTAGTAAAAGAATCTGAGCAAAACAGCAGGCGCAAAGATAGCATCTTTAGCGCCTTTTTGACTTTGGCTCTATTAGTAATGTTAGCTATTACTTATTATGCCAAAGATTTGTTAAATGTTCCCATTTTGCTATGTTTCCTAATTTTGGCCACAGTTTCATTCGTTACTTTTGTAAAAGATAAACCTTCGTCCCCTTCTTCACCCTCTTGGCTGACAATCTTACGCAAGCTATTTAAAGTTATAGGCCTAAGCTTATTTTGGATCTTGTTGCTTAATAAATTGTTCTAGCTACTTTAGATTCCGGGATGTACCTAATAAGTAAAAGAATGGACCATCAGGTATTTACTCCTTGGTAACTAAGCAAAATTGGCAGTTCAAGCTAACGTATAATACCGTAGGCCAGCTTATTGATAACTTCATCGGGGTTGCCATCGCCAACGATATGACCATCTTTAAATAGCACGACTCGCTGACATTTAATTGCCACATCAGGTTCGTGAGTTACCATGACGATAGTTAAGCCTTCTTTCCTATTCAGCTCTTGAAATAAAGCCATTACTTCGTCTGAGCGCTTAGAGTCGAGGTTGCCAGTAGGCTCATCGGCCAAAATTAGGGCTGGATTAGTTACTAAAGCTCGAGCAATAGCTACTCGCTGTTGTTCACCACCGGAAAGCTGGGTGGGAACATGATAGATTCTGTTTTCTAGACCGACTCGACAGAGAGCCTCTTTAGAGCGTCGGAAACGCTCTTCAGCTTTAATATGGACGCCAGTATAAAGCAAGGGGACTTCCACATTTTCTATAGCAGAAGTTCTGGCCAACAGATTGAAGCCTTGGAAGACGAACCCAATATTCTTATTGCGAATCAAAGCCCTTTCATCATTACTTAAATGGCACACTTCTTGATTGTTTAATTTGTAAGAACCGGAAGTAGGCTTATCTAAACAGCCCAAGATATTCATCATGGTAGACTTTCCTGAGCCGGAAGGGCCCATAATAGCTACCATCTCCCCCTCTTGTACGTCAAGGTCTACGCCGCGCAGAGCATGGACTTCCACATCCCCACCGATTAAATAAGTACGAGTCAGACCGCGTATAGATATAACCGACACAGTACCTCCTTATAGCACCCCAAGGATTGCAACTTAATCATTTATGCTAGCTTGCCACGAAATGGAGTGAGCTCCTCCCACATTTATCACACCTTTAATTAACTTGCCATGGCGCGAAGCTTTCCAGGTGGCCCCTTCAGTTTTTACTCCATTGCCAAACCTGGCATTAAAAGCTGCCTGTTTTCCTTTAATGATGCAAGTACCGCTCATGTTTCCCGCCCTGTCGATATTTCCACTTAAAATATATTCAATA
Source organism: uncultured bacterium (assembly GCA_934644775.1). Lineage (GTDB taxonomy): Bacteria > Vulcanimicrobiota > Xenobia > Xenobiales > Xenobiaceae > Bruticola. The sequence goes on from CAKUDB010000003.1 coordinate 119,546, forward strand.
TTCCAGAGGCTGCCTTCTTGGCCAGATTGAGCAATCGTCTCCAAAACTCGGCCGCTGACTTCAAAATTTTCTACTTTCAAACGACAGTTATTATCGATAAATAGGGTTCCGCTGCCATTCAGGCTGGGGACGTGGGGCAAACAGTAACTTCCACTGGCATTGAGCGTTCTGGTACTTAAATTTAAGGAATAATCGTTGAGAGTGATTATCCTGGAGAAAGGCTTATGTTTTTGGGTAAAGACTCGACCGGAAGAACTTAAAATAGCCGTCTTGACATTGGTGGGCCCTGAAAAGGTAATTACAGCGTACAAGCGAGCCATAGCATCGGTTGGATACCAACTAAAACGTATCTCCCCACTCCAATCATTAGTACGATAATGGCTAGAAGCTGAAATGGTAAGATCTTGAGCGTCTAACTTAGCTATACAGCCATAGACCTTAGTAACAGCCTTAATAATTTTGGGATCGTCCCAATCGAGAATAATATTTAAGTCTCTGCCTAAGTTGCGCAATCCTGAAAAGAAGGTGTTTACTCCCCCCTTATGCTCGGCGTAACATTGGACTAAATCGAGCGATTTAAACCTAGCCAATTCGGCACCTTGAGCCTGTTTGAGGCCGACTAAATAAGCTTCGGGAAGCGTATTTAACAAGGAAGAATCGTTATAAAAAGACCTAAATAATGTAGAAGAGATATTGGCAGCGGTAAATTTGCGTAAATCAGCATTAGGGCCGCTCTCGGTATTGATCTTCTCCAAAGTTTGCTTACCTAAAACGGTAAAAAGCTCACGAAATTCCCAGTTTTTGGAAACGGCCCCAACTTGCGCAGGTAAAAAGACGCACAATAACCCCAACGATAAGGCAATTAACGTGGCCCACGACTTACTTCCGCTGGCAGCTATACGCCTAGCTATTTTTGGACTTATTGGCCTTTTAGAAGTCATAAACACCATCGTCTGCTTTTTTATTCTGTTGGCCTCTCGAAGGGAAGCCTTTGCCAGCGCTATCACTAATCGGCTCGTCGGGGATAGCTAACAATTCCTCTTCTGCCTCTTCATTTTCGGGAAGTTTTTCGAGCGGAGCCTGAACATCCGCATCTTTTTTGCCACTGCGCCGCTTCAAAGCGCTGGCTCGAGATTGTACAGCCTCGCGGGTTTTAGCTTCAGCATCTAATTTTTCGGCTTCAAGCCTCTTCTGCCGCTCTCTCTCTCTGGCCATTTGGTGGCTGTACTGCGGGTTGGCACTCTCTTTAGCCGCCTCCCGCTCGGCAGCTTCTTTAGCTTGGGCGGCTTCGCGGTCGGAAGCTTGCTCTAAAGCCTTGGCAATTTTGCCATGGGGAGAGACATATTGGACATAATTTTTGATAAAATAGTTGCCACAGCGAGGATTCAAAACTAAGTGGATCACATTACCCTTAGCTCGCTTAATATAAATAGTGTCGAGCAAAAAGTCTTCTAAAACTAATTTTTCTAAAATTTGGCTATGTACAGCAGGTAGCTTGGCTAAGTTTAAGTCGGCGGCCACAGCTCGGTAATGGGTGTCTATACTGTCGGCCGGACAAGCACTCTGGCTCTTTCCTATACTCCAAGCCCCCGAGAGAGTTTGCAAAGGCAACTTTACATTGGGGTTGCCACTAGCGGCCACAAAACGCTGTTGTAAATTGGCTAAATAGCCGTACAACTCGGGAGCAGCATACCAACATTGGGCCTTAACTTCAGGACTCAATTTAGGAGTTACCTCTTTGACCGGAGTTTTCTTAGCTTTGTCGACTTGATCGCCCTTAGCTTTGGCTTTATCGGCCGCTTTGGCCTGGCTAACTTTCGGCGTTACCTTTTCAGCTAAAGGTACGTCTACACCGCAATTTTTGAATTTCGCAGCCTCGACAAGGCAGAGCCAATTATTTTTTAAGCCTTCGCTCAATTTCTCACTAGAATCGTAAATAGGCAATCCCCTAACTTCGCATAAATCTAAAGGCAAATCGTAGCGATTTTGCAAAGTTCTGACAAAGTTTTCCCCAGACTTTAAGCCTACATAGGAAGCTACTATCTTCCAAGGATATAAATCTGATTCATCGCCTAAAGCCAAAGAAGAGTTTTCGCTATTTACTTTGTCACCATATACTGTACGCAAACCACAAAGTATCTCTCTAGTATAAACACTATTCCATAAATCGATATATTTTAAGTCATAAAGCTTCAGAGCTTCCAGAAGCCCCACTCGATTGGGATCGGTTTGAGCACTAAGCTCCAACTCTTTTTCTCGATTTAAGTAGGCATAGATAACGTCATCGTTGTTGATAACTCCGTTATGGTAAGCAGAAATGGCCAAATCGACCCGTTCTCCGTATTTAGCCAGCAAATACTTAAAAAAGAGAACAGAATCTTCTAAATTGCAATCGACTAAAAGGCGCTCATCTTTAAGCCGGTTTTTCTCGGCCAGAGCTTGGTGGCGCTCGGCACAATCAGCCAACTTGGCAGCCCGCTCTAGGCGTTCAGCCTTGACTTTATCCTCTCTAACTTCAGAAGTGCGTAACCTGGCCGCTTCAAGTCGCCACTCTTCGGCTCTGGCCTGACCAAAAGCGTGAGCAGTTTCGATAGCTCCAGGAGTCATTTGGCCTAAGCCAGCCGCATTGGCAAAAGAGACCTTGCTAACATCTCCAGAGTTTTCCCAACTAACGATAGCCCACACCGGATCGAAAGGAACATCTAAAGTTGTACAAATATCTTTAAGCTGCGCTTCAACTTGACGAGCGACAGCATGATTATCCAACAGATTGTGGTTGGCCGTCTGATGGTATACTATATAATGATAGCCTAAAATAGTGTTGACAGCTTGCTCGGCCTGTTCGGCATCGTAAGAAGGTAGAAGATCCTTCACCCCATTAACTACTGCCGCCCGCTCCCGCTTATTATATTTCTGTTTGTAATAGTCGCCCAGTAAGGAAGCGCCCCGCTCATAAGGAGAAGAGTCTTCGGTAAAGACGCCCTCTTCTTCTAAAGAAGAATCTTGAGCGGCAGCTCCGGAGCCAGTCACAGGTGCCGGGGCCTCCTGATTTTTAGAGCCAGAACAAGCCGTCGCCCCGATCCCTAAAGAACCGATAAGCAAAACGGTACATAACCTAAGAGCAAAGCGGCTGCGACCAGTAGCGATATTGGCCCGGCCTTTTAAGTTATCAAGACTAAACATAGTCTGACAATTTGTGGAAAAAGCTTGTCTTCCTTTTTAGCCTAACCCAGCCAAATTTACATATAGTTGGCAAAAATATGCTACTATTTTAGAAAAGTGTAGACTAGGGGGAAAGATGCACGTTAAACAGGATAACACGTTTTTAGGCAACTACGGAGAGAGAGCGGCTCGGAAGTATTTACAATCTGTAGGTATGCGCATTATAGAGACAAATTATACGCTTCGCTCTCAGCCTCAAAGCCAAAAGCGTCAAGGTACTTTGAATAATCGAAGCGATAATCGAGGCCCTATTCGAGGAGAGATAGATATTGTAGCCCGAGAAGGGCAATTGTTAGTCTTTGTCGAGGTAAAATGGCGCAGCAACGATCGCTTTGGGCGTCCTGTAGAAGGAGTGACGCCAGCAAAACAGCGCCGCTTGCGCCTCTTGGGTGAAGCTTATATAGCTATCGAAAAGCCTCATTTTAGCCAAGTCCGTTTCGATATTGTCGGCCTTACCGGCTTTCACCCTTACTTACAAATAGAGCATATACGCAACGCTTTTTAAGAAAATGCTCTTTAAAGATGTAGTCAATATTTTAGTCCATCTCTTTATACGGAAATAGGAGCGCGTAAAGCCGGGTGGCAGTGGTAATTTTCTAAAGTAAAATCGCTAAATTCAAAATCATCCAAATGGCGACGTTCTGGATTAATTTTCATATGGGGTAAAGCGTAGGGCTTACGTTGCAAAAGCTCTTCAACCTGCGGCAAATGGTTTAAATAAAGGTGAGCGTCGCCTATAGTGTGTATAAACTCGCCCGGTTCTAAAGAACAGACTTGAGCGATCATCATAGTCAAGAGAGCATAAGAAGCGATATTAAAAGGAACGCCCAAGAAGACGTCGGCGCTGCGCTGATAGAGCTGACAAGACAAGCGAGCCTTATCGACATAAAATTGGAAAAGGACATGGCACGGAGGCAGAGCCATCTTGGCCAACTGGCCCACATTCCAGGCACTAACGAGCAAACGTCTGGAAGTAGGATCATTCTTGATCTCTTCAATTACATTTTCTATTTGATCTATGGTGCCGCCCTCATAGTCAGGCCAGGAGCGCCACTGAACTCCATAAATGGGTCCCAATTCACCATTTTCATCAGCCCAAGCATCCCAGATAGAGACTTTATTTTGCTTTAAATAGGCGATATTGGAGCAACCTTGGAGGAACCACAAAAGCTCATAAATTACCGACTTAAGAAAAAGTTTTTTAGTGGTAACGGCCGGGAAACCGTCTTGCAAATTAAAGCGCATTTGGCGGCCAAAGAGGCTCTTAGTGCCCGTTCCGGTGCGATCGCTACGCAAAGCTCCGTTTTCATAAATATCTTTTATCAATTCCAGATATTGACGCATAAATCGTACCTTTCACAGTTGCAAAAAATATAGCGCAATGGGCAGCTAAGCAGCCTAGCGAGCGATCCATATGGCCAAAAGTATCAGAGCCAAAACTATTCTATAAATAACTAAAGGTTTAAGCGTATATTGGGTGACAACCTTTTCTAAAAGCATTATACCCACTAAGCCGGCCATAAAAGAAGCTAAAAAACCTACAGAAGCAGTCCATATAAAGGGCAGCTCAGGCAAGGCATAGCCAGTTAAGCAACGCCCTACTTTAACCAAAAAGGCTCCCCCAACTACGGGCAAAGCGCTCACTAAAGAAATAAGGCCGGCTTGAGAGCGCCCAATATCTAAAAAACGGGCGGCAGTTAGTACCGCACCGGAACGGGAGACACCGGGGAAAAGGGCCAAAGACTGAGCTAGGCCTATATAGAACATTTCTTTAAGGCCTAGAGAATTGGGCTCACGACAGCGTCCACCTTTACGATCGGCTTGATATAGAGCTAAGCCGAACAGAGCTAAAGTGAAAGAGGTAAATAATAATCCCTGGAAGGAGTCTTCGATAATACCTTCCACAAGGAAGCCTAAAAGGGCTACAGGCACAGCAGCTACCAGGATTAGGCAAGCTAGCTTAAGATAGTTGTCGTCATAGTCTGTCCAAGGGATAATCTTTCTTTGCTCATAACAAGTTTGTCCGTATTTAGACAAACTTAAAAGCATCTTTTTGATCAAGTCCCCTTTATAAAAACAGACGGCTAGCAAAGTACCGCCATGTAGAATGACGTCAAAAGTTTTACCAAAATAAGGAAAATCGACCAATTGGGGCAATAACATTAAATGGGCCGAAGAAGATATAGGCAAAAACTCAGTAAAGCCCTGAATAATGCCCAAAATTATCGCCTCTAACAAGTGAGCAGAATCTGCCAACACAACTTCAACAAACCTTTTCTAATTTTAAGTATCTTCCAAGCGCTGATAAGCGACCCGACAAAACGACTCCGGAGTAAAATCAGCCATACCAGCCAAGAAAGATAACATTTTTTTCTTTTCTGTAAGCTGATTTTCTCTAGTATAATAATGTTTAATAGGGGTGCTCATCTTTTTTAGCCAGGATTTGCCTTCACTAAAAAAGGCTCGAGCATCGATAATTTTACCTTCCAAGCCTTGCTCGCCTAATCCATGTAAGCGAATCCTATCGGCAATAGGAAAAGCGGCAGGTTCAAGGCAATTCCACTCACACATAGTAAAAACTTGATGGGTGCTTTCGTCCTGATAGAACTCCAATTCACAGTACGTCCTCTTCATCTTTCCTTTAGAATAGCGACTGCGCAACACCGGAGCGATAGTACGATATTCCCAAACACATTCTAAGAAGGAGCGACGGTAGCCAGGAGAAGGGCCGTGAATACATTCCCAAATTTGGCGAGCTCTCTTATTTACCAGAGCCCAAAGGGCCATTAGTTCTTCTAAGTTTGGACTTACCGAGCTATAGACAGGCTTCAAACTATAGCCCTGTTCATCGGCCTCTTCTTTAGCTGAAGCGCAAGGTATATAATCTAAGCGCAACTTAAATTCACGAGCTACTACCAAAGGTAAAAGTAAACATTCGAGAGCAAACACATGGGGACAAGGAAGGCTTAATTCAAAGTAAAGGCCCAACTCTTCAGGTTTGGCCGTTTTGTAGCCAAAGAACTTGGCATAAGCTCTGGTGTCGCTGTTGTAATATTCGTATTGCGGATTTTGCCACTTAACATCTTTAACTTCTGGCAACAACAAAGTATTATCCAAATTAACTAAGCAAGCCGACAATTCTGCCCAACTGGGCCGCACAGTAACACCTTGATGTAGAGAAAAACGCAACCTAAAAAACATGGGACTAGCTTTTTCGATAGGCAGCGAGCGGGTATCTTTGCTAATGCGCGAGCCTCTGTTTCTGCTGCGTCCACTTCTGACCGTCTCTTTTCTCTTGAGACGATGACGCCTATAAATACGTCCCATTTTAGGCGCTGTGGCCACTTCCACTAAATTTTCTGAGCCCATGGGGCTGGCCTGTTCTTTCATTTTTACTAACTCCGAGTAAGACTCCCGGCCTCCCTTTCACACTAAGACAATACTTCCCCTTTTCCGACTCTGTAGGAGGGGGAAAAAGGGGAAAAAGCAAAACAACTAGACGACACTTAGCTAACTAACGATAAAAACGAAAGAGACGGATTTCAGTTCGACTTGAATAAGCAAAAAGTTTCGCTGCGCGTGGCCGACCTTGATGGGCAACATACTATTAGTTCGTCCAACGAGTTTACTTTTAATCAAGATATAATTCTCAACGATCCAGCCCTTTATTGTCCTCTTTCTGAACTACCTCCCCGAGGAAGCGCCGAAGAAGATCGCCTATTCCAGCGCCTTTATGCCAAACTTCCTTATATTTGGGAAGCCCTGAAGTATACTCCTAACATAAAAGAAACTGTAGTAGTAGTGCCTTCACTTACTCTAGATGCAGAAGAACTGCGCAAGATTGAAGGTATAGAATACTATGAAGAGCGTCTGCTTTTTCTTTTAATTCAACTGGCCAATCCCAATACAGAAGTTATTTTTATAACTTCTCAGCCTATTCGCGATCGCATTGTCGATTATTATTTGCAATTGCTTCCCGGTGTCCCCTATTCCCACGCCCGACGTCGCCTCCATCTTTACAACGTCAATGACGCCTCCCGTGACAAGTCCTTAACTCAGAAAGTGTTGGAGCGTCCAGCTATTTTGCAACGTATCCGCAACCACACTTTACATTCTCAAGTTGCCCACCTCTCGGTATTTAATGTAACTCCGGCCGAAAAAAGCTTATCGGTAGCTTTAGGATTGCCTTTAATGGGAGCCGATCCCAAGTTTTTGCATTACGGCACCAAATCAGGAGCTCGCAAACTTTTCAAAGAGTGTGAGGTGCTTTGTCCTTTCGGTTACGAAGATATACGCGACGAGCAGGAAATAGCCGAAGCGATCGTCGATCTTTACTTTGCCAAACCCAATGTCAGAAGAGCCGTTGTCAAAATTAACGAAGGTTTTTCCGGCGAGGGCAACGCTATCTACAAATTTAATGATTTACTCAAGATTGAGCCTATAGCTGGCAATTGGGCCAAAGCTGTAGAAGTAGTGCGCCGCGATCTCCCCCACGGCTTAAAAATGCAGGCCGCCAACTTGCCTTACGCTGACTTTATCTCTAAATTTGAGCAAATGGAGGGTATCGTCGAAGAGTTTTTGGAAGGCGTGGAAAAATCTTCTCCCAGTGTACAAACTAGGATCGTGCCTCCCCAAGAAGTGCAAATTATCTCTACCCATGACCAAATTATGGGCGGTGAAGATGGTCAAGTATTTTTAGGGTGTCGCTTTCCAGCCGCTCCTCCCTTCCAAGCTATGCTCCACAGCGGCGGCTTAAAAATAGGTAAACGCTTAGCTAAAGAGGGCTTGGTAGAGCGCGTATCCATCGATTATATGGCCGTCCCCACCATTCCAGAAGAACCTGTAAGCGCTACCAATCCTTGGAAACTTTATGCCATAGAGATAAATATGCGTAAAGGGGGCACCACTCATCCTTTACGCAGTTTGCAATTCTTAACTGGCGGCCACTACAATCCTGATACAGGTTTATTTACAACTCCACGCGGTTCGAATAAATATTACGTAGCTTCGGACAATTTAATTTCCGAAAGATATAAGAGGTTGCTGCCTGAAGATTTAATCGATATTATCACTTATGCTAAACTGCATTTTAACTCTACAACTAATACTGGCGTTATCTTCCATATGATCGGTGCTGTCTCCCAGTACGGAAAGTTCGGAGTAACTTGTATTGGTAATACGCCAGCAGAAGCTCAAGATTTTTACGACAAAATGGTCAGAATTATCCAGCGAGAAAGTACCACGACCCGCTGGCTAATTTAGTCCTAGCTATCAAAAAAGAACTCGCTTTTCAAGGGGCCAACCCTAAAAGAGAAGCGAGTTTTTTTCTTAATCGAAAGCGCTTAACACTTCGCTATCTAAACGGGCCAAACGTTCGGGAGTAGGATAAGGGCCATTAAAGATCACTTCATCGATTCCTAAATCGACTAGAGGCTCTATAGCTTCAATTATTCTCTGCGGCGAGCCAAAAGGCAAAGCCTCAGCCTCTTCGTCGTATAAGTGTTGTCCCATAAAGCGCCTGAAACGGCGGGCTTCCTCTTCATTGTCGATAATATCGGCATACATAGTAACTGTTTTGCGTATTTGGGCAAAATCGCGCCCCTTTTCTTCACAAAGTCGTTGCAAGATTGCCAGCTTATGTTTCGCTTCTGGCAAAGAAGAAAACATATTAACATATAAATTACAACCATCACCGTATTGGGCTACAGTAGGTAAGATCCGTTTTTCACCGCCGCCTGCCAAAAGTAAAGGAAGGGGCTTTTGGAGCGGAGCCGGAGCAAAAGGTGCCTCTTTTAAGTGGAAAAATTTTCCCTCCCAACTGACTGGATAAGGCCCACTTAAAAGGCGCTTTATTAAGGCGGCGCTCTCTTCGAAGCGATCACAGCGCGTCTTCAAGCCTCCTAGACGAATACCAAAAGCTTGATGCTCATGTTCGTGCCAACCGGTACCTAGCCCTAAATCTACCCTTCCGCCAGAGATATGATCTACAGTAATGGCAATTTTACACAATAGAGCTGGGTGGCGCATAGTGGCTGAAGTAACCATAGTCCCTAGACGAACCCTTTGGGTTATAGAGGCTAAGGCCGCCAATAAACTCCAACCTTCAAAGATAGGCCCCTCTTCACATTCTTGGACAGAATTGACGATTAAAGGTAATTCTTCAGCCGTACAAGGCAGTAAATGGTCATAAGTCCATAGACCACGCCAGCGCTGGTCTTCCATAGCCAAAGCCGCCGCACGCAATTGGGGCCAAGGCATAGTGTTAGGTAATTCAATTCCAAAACGTATCTTTGACATGACCAGGCTATGCTAAAGCAAAGCTAACTTAAAAGCAAACTCAACGCTTAACTTAATAGGCAACTTTTTCTAGAAAAGGGTCAAAATGTTTGTTTACAATATGTCCATATATTAGTAAACTCTCCTCTATTTTCAAGCAATTTGTAGGCAAAAACCCTAGCTTATAGTTAAAACATAACCAAAAGCAAAACTTTATCACTTCTGGTTATAGATACCGATATTTGTGGGGGAAGAATTATGCTGGAAAATTTTGCTATCAAGACTATCACCAAATATGACGGTGGCTTTGCTTTAGCTGGAGTAGTTTTTCAATTAGGGCCAGTAGTAATTAGAGGAGCCAAAATTTTTGAAAAAAATGGCCAGCGCTGGCTGGGTATGCCGGGTAGGATCTCCGATTCGGGAGAGTGGGGCGACTTTGCCTATTTCTTAGATAAAGAAATGAAAACGTTAGTAGAGCAAGCTATTATCGATAAATACCAAAAAACTTATGGTTAAACGAGCTACTAAAAGAAGCGCAACAATGAGTCTGTAAAGCCTAATTTTTAATCTTAGCCGAGCTTAAAGCCTGGCCCACTACCTGTTAGCAAGAATCTTATAGCCAAAGGAGCTTTTAAAATTATGAAGTTCGATATAGAAATCCGTCAAATTATTCCCCTGCGCACTGATAATTGTACCAGAGCCTCCGTTATGTTCCGTTTAGGCCCACTTATGATTCGAGGGGCCAAAATTTTTGAAAAGAATGGCGATCGTTGGCTCAGTATGCCTGCCAAACGCACTAAGAACGGACGTTGGCTGGAAGTAGTCCACTTTACCGATAAGCAAGATAAGCTCGATTTGCAAGACGTTATCTTAACTCAGTATGACCTCATTATGGCAAAACAAGAGGAAGAGCTGGCCTATAACGCTGAGGATGTTTTTGCTAGTTAAAAGTTCACCATGAAAAAAATAGGCTGGAAGCGATTACCCAAAATAACTACTTCCAGCCTATTCTAAATAGATAATGCTAGTAGCCTACTCTAGAAGACCACTTAGCCTTACTCTCAAACAGAGATAAAAACGACTAACGGATCCAACCGCGAATGCGGCAAGCCTTCACCACGCGATCGATAGCAATCATGTAAGCGGCGTCACGGAGAGAAACCTGGCGCTCTTTAGCTAAATCGAAGACGGCTAAAGCGGCTGTCACCATCAATTTTTCCAGTTTGTCCAGAACTTCTTCGCGCTCCCAATAGTAGTTCATATTGCACTGAACTTGCTCAAAGTAGGAGCAACTCACACCACCGGCGTTGGCTAAGAAGTCGGGAACGAGAATAACACCACGCTCAATTAAAGCTTTTTCGGCGGCAGGAGTGGTAGGGCCATTGGCACCTTCGACAATCATCTTGACGGTAGAAGAAACCTGATCGCAATTATCTTCGGTAATGGCTCGATCTAAAGCGGCCGGAATCAAGACGTCTACGGGCAGCTTCATCCATTCGTCGCCAGCCAAACGCTCGTAGCCAAGCTGGGCAGCTTTCTCTTTGTCGATACTGCCATATTTATCGGTAGCGGAAATAAGCTCGCTGTAAAGAACGCCAGAATCTTTTACATAAGTATAGGCGCAACGATCGGCCTTATCCCAGCAAGAGACGCCAGTCACTTTGGCACCCAACTTATTGAGCATCTCGACGGTGTACTGGGCTACATTGCCGAAGCCCTGAACAGCTACTTTTACTTCTTCCACTTTGTGACCGTAGTATTTAAGGGCCTCACGCAAAGTGAAGACTACACCGTAACCGGTAGCTTCAGTTCTCCCCTTAGAACCACCCATACCTACGGGTTTACCAGTAATAAAACCGGGCTCGTGAGCACAACGAATGTGCTCGAGTTCGTCAAGCATCCATACCATGTGCTGACCATTGGTCATAACATCAGGAGCGGGAACATCTTTTACGCTGCCGATAGTACCGGCAATAGCCCGTACCCAACCGCGACAAATTCCCTCTTGCTCACGCTCGCTCAATTCGCGAGGATCACAAATGACGCCACCTTTAGCTCCACCCAAAGGTAAGTTGGCCACGGCACATTTCCAAGTCATCCAAGTAGAGAGGGCGCGTACAGTGTCGACAGTCTCTTCGGGATGGAAGCGAATGCCACCCTTACCCGGCCCGCGAGCATCGTTATGGACAATACGGAAACCGCGGAAAATGCGAGTAGAGCCGTCGTCCATGCGTACCGGAATGGAGAAATGATATTCGCGCATGGGATTGCGCAGCAATTCGCGAGCATCCTGCGGCAGATCTAATAAGTCGGCTACGTGGTCGAACTGGGCCTGAGCCATCTGGAACGGGGTCTGGGACATTATGGTAAAGCCTCCGAGTATTTTTCGATTTTCAGACGTGATTTTTTACTTAAGGTGGAGCCATACTACCAACTATGACAGAAACCGCCCGGCCCAAAAGCTTTGCAGAGGGATTATCCAGCTGACAAAGCTGCTCAGCCGAGCGGCAGCTTCACCAAAGAACCGCCCAACCTGACACTGGCAAACTGGTAAGCTGCGCCAACAGATAGAAGCGGCAAACTCCTCTAAAGCGCCTCTACAGCTCTAGCCAGCAGATCAAGATCAAGCGGAGAACAAAAACGGACTAAGGAATCAAGCTAGGCAGAATAGCGTAAAATTCAGCGGCTTTTACGACGTCGTCGATAGGCACGCTATCACGTACGGTGTGAGCGGTGACTTCATCGCCAGGGCCAAAGCCGATAGAAGGAATATTAGCTTTACCCATCCAGTAAATACCGTTGGTGGAGAAAGCCCACTTGCTGGCGGGAAGATCCTCTAAGCCGATCTCGCGGCGAGCTTCTAAGCCGGCCTTTACCAAAGGATGATTGGCATCTAAAGCCCAAGCGGGGAAGTATTTGTCTACAGGGAAGACAAAACCGGTATAAGAGGGCTCAGAGTATTTCATCATCTCTACGGTGATGTCGTTCTTGTACTGCTCAGGGACGAGCTTGCGCACTTGCTCTAAAGCGGCTTCGGCAGTTTCGCCAAAGGTCATGCGACGGTCGACATAGACGCGACATTCGTTAGGTACGGCGTTGATAGAGGGGGTCTCTACCTTTACGTCGGAGACGGTGATCTTACCGTGGCCCAAGAAGGGATCGTCGCCCAACTCGGGTTCGAGCTTGGAGATACCTTCGATTACCGGGAGTACCTTGTAGACGGCATTGTCGCCCAACTGGTTGGAAGCAGCATGAGCGCTGCGCCCTTTGGAAATAATCTCAATTTCTATACGACCCTTGTGACCGCGATAAACTTGCATCTTAGTGGGCTCGCCGATAACGACGAAATCGGGCTTAATACCTTCGTGCTCAACCAAAGCGTTAGGAGCGATACCGTCGCACCACTCTTCCATATTGCCGAAGTAGTAAGCTTTCCAGCCTTCGAGCAAACCTAAGCGCTTAGCAATAGCCAAACCATAGACCATACCGGGAGTGCTGCCCTTTTCGTCGCAAGCACCGCGAGCATAAAGGATACCGTCTTCGATTTTGCCCTCGAAAGGATCCCATTTCCACTCGGCCGGATCGCCAATACCGACGGTGTCGATGTGGCTGTCAAAAACGACAGTGCGAGGGCCGTTGCCAATTTCGCCGACGATATTGCCCATGCTGTCGAACCAAGTTTTGTCGAAGCCAAGCTTATCCATTTCGGCTTTAATGCGCTCGCCTACGTCTTTGAGCTGGGAATTCATAGAAGGGATAGCGCAGATTTCGCGCAAGAATTTGACGATATCTTCACGATGTTTAGCGACTTCAGCCTGAATAGCGGCTACGCTGTTTTCACATTTACTCATTATCAAATGCTCCAAAAAGTACAATGCACCTTGGCATTTCTATGCTGAAATAGCAAAGAATTTGCGAGGAGTTCAACACTATAACAGGCCGCCACTCCTCCCTAGGGGCTTGCCAAGAGCCACCTGTTTACAGACCATACCCCTCCGTACAAAAACTCCGGGGGATTACGGTCTATACTCTAAAAACCGAACCTTGTTTTCATTGCTAACGAACTTTCTTCCTGCAGAATAATAACTTTTTTTTAGGCATTTTACCCTAGACAAGAGGAAGCGCACAGTCCCCTTCCCAACGGCCTGAGTTATCCAAATAGATTACTTGACCGGCTATTTTTCTCACTTTTTCCAAGAAGTCTCCACCGATTTTTTCATCTACAGCCTCTATGTAAATGGTATTAGTCTCCTCATGACAACGGAAATAAGTCAACTTTTCTAACAGCTCACCACTGCGCTTTTGAAGATATTCTTTGTCTTTGATTAGAGCGCCATCGAAAAGAGGATAAACTTCGTTAACCGAGTCGGCAATTTCCAGAGAGGCGCTCAACTCATGCAAAGCTTTATGCACACATTCAGAGTTGACGAAGAAGACCGCTTCTTTGGAGGTACGCCCATCTTCATAAAAATGGCAAAAGCGTCGAGAGATTCGCTCTTGATCTCCCACACAAAGCACCACATTAGTAAGGGAGAGTCTGTTAAATTTATTGCTACGCGGCGAATTTCCAGAAAGGAGCCAACGTCTTTGGGTATAGCTCTTAAGCTCAGCCAAAGAGTAGAGGCCCCGCTGCATAATGCGCCAATCGGGAGAAGATAAGTCGATAATCAATTTTTCTTGATTGCTGAACTGACTATTAGTACCGATTAAAAGATCGCAACCGGAAGCAGCTTCTTCTAAGCTATTTTCATTTTTATCGCCCTCTGAATCTACAAAGCAACCAGCTAAACGAAAGCGCAAAGAGCGCAAAAGGCTATTTACAGCTCCCCGCTGGCCAATCCATACAGCAGCCTTGGCACTATAGGAGTCCAAGTTATATTCAAGTGCGGTATTGGCGGTAAAAAGCGTAATTACATATTCCAAGTGCAAATAGGAGAGAAAGTCGTTAATCTCGCTTTTATCCGGCGTTTCTTGCCAAATTTGCCAAGCTTCTTTTAACTCGGGAACACAAAAGCAGAGCCTACGCTTACAGCCATGCCAATTGGCAATTTTTTGTAAAGCTTCGGAGCAATCGGCCTTACATAAAAGTAAACATCCCGAAGCTGCAGCGCAAGCCACAATACCGCCATTTTCGAGAATTTCACCAACCCTTTTACCGTCACGCGAAGCTTTAAAACTTTCTATATAACGCAATTTAGATTAAGATCCTAACTATCAAAACTTCTAAAAACAAAAAGAAAGCCACTTCACACCCTCTTTCTGTAGCGCTCAAAGAGAAACTCCAAATATTCATTTAGTCTTTCCAGACCATTTTCATTTAGTTGTCTACTCCTCTTTATAAGTTGCTGCTCGGCTTCGCTTTGAGCATAAACTTTCTTTTCTACAGGAGCCTCCTCAAAGAACCAGCCTATTTCTTTTCCGGTTGCCTTAGCTATTTGTTGAATTATTCCGATACTGGCCATTCGCTTTCCTGATTCATATCTAGAGACAGTCACATTATGGGAGACGCCAATCATATCGGCTAACTCTTCCATAGTAAGGCCAGCTTCTAATCTGGCTTGTTTAAGTCGTTTGGGCAAAACATCCAATATATTAACCATAATGGTTTATAAATTCACAAACAGCCCCCTAGTCCCCTATTGCCATTCTAACCAAAAATGGATTATAAATATATTATCCAATATGGTTAAGACAGAATAAGAGACAAAGTAGAGTTATGAGACCACACAAAGTACCGGATCACTGGCTCACTAGGGCAAGGCGCAAATCGAGGATGACTCAAAAGGCGCTAGCTTTAGCCTTAAATATCCATCCGGTATCTGTAAATAGGTGGGAGAGAGGGACTAGGAATCCAAGTTTAGCCACCATTCGGGAAATAGCTCGCATTCTGGGTATGACAGTTGCGGAATTATTGGATAGCTAGCTTAACTAGTTTTGCAAATTATTTGTATCTTTATCGACTATAACTTGCCTAAAAGAAGGAATTACATGAGATGAGCGCTTCTGAAGATCGCGTTGCCAAATACTACACGAAGTTGAAGTGGAACCTTGAAGCTATTCACTACAGTTTAACTGCTGTTGAATGGTTAATGAACTTGGTTCAAAAGGCTGCCAAATGCCTTGCCGGAGGAATTGAACGATATATCTCATACAAAGGATGTCAGCAACCTCTGTCATTTATGGATAAAAAAGTTTTATACAAACATTTGCACTCCATTAAATCATTGATAAAAGTTAAGGATATTACTGATTTAAGCTATGAAAGAGTTGGGGGGAATAACGACGGCGGCTATGTAATGGTCAAACAAAGATCCTGTCCTGAAAAGATCGCCTACAGTTTCGGTATAGCTGATGATCCAAGCTGGGATCTGGAAATGGCTAAGCGGGGCTGGCAAGTTTATATGTACGATCATACTATCGATCCCCAATCTTTGAAGTTTAACGATTCCCATTGCCATTTTTTTCCTATTGGCGTCTGCGGTGAGATCAGAATGGAAAACTGTAAGACTATTGGCGAGCTTTTGCAAGACAACGGTCACGAAAATCAGCGCAACATGATCTTAAAAATGGATATCGAAGGCTGCGAATGGGAGGTTCTTAGAGATCTAAACGAAGACGTTTTGAGCCAGTTTTCTCAAATAGTTTTAGAAATGCACGAGCTGACCGACCTAAAGATAGCCCCTTCTGTAGAAGCTGTTCTGGAGAAGCTCTCTCGTACCCATGAGCCTGTGCATATTCACGCCAATAATTTCTCCTGTGTAGTTAGTATAGCGGATATGAGCGTACCAGCCTTTCTAGAAGTAACTTACCTACGAAAAGACCAAGCTACTTTCAAACCATCTAAGCGCTTTTTCCCAACAGAATTAGATCAGTCTTGCGATCAAAAAAGGCTAGACATAGATTTGGGCTACTGGTCTTAACGGAGTTACTAAATCTAATAAGGCGACAGCTACTGCTTTTTATCTTAAAGCACGGTTTTCCGTGCTTTTTTTGTTGAGAAAGGAAAGTTTGGCAGCTTACTCCTTCAATCGATAAATATTGCAATTTGTAAAAAAACAGCTGGAAAGATATTTTTCATAAAATGTGGGAACTTTCTAGCCTGCTGACGAAAGGGAGCAAGTTGCAATGCTCTTTACCTAAAAGGGCTAAGCTGGCTGTTTGACAATTGCTTCTTGGTAAGCGACTACCGCTTAAGCGACGTACTTTTTTAATAAATGAGGGAAATATGCTTACTTCTCCTAGATTGTATCAAGCCTTGCTCCAAGAGACTTTTCGACTTAATTCACCCAAACGTATCTTGTTAGTAGGAGCTCAAATACCGGCTTTAGCCCTGAAGGTAATAAAATCGCTCCATGATGGAGACGAGCTCTTTATAATCGACGGTATTTCAACTCAAGTCGCCTCTTTAAAAGACAGCCTAAAGGATGAGCCCATCTATTACGCTAAAAGTTCCCAAATTCACTTTGAAAATAAGCTGCTTTGGGAGCTAGATAGGCCGAATTATTTTAATTTTGTCGTCTTAAGCTATCCTATAGATTTACTTTCTGACGATATTTTGCAAAAAAGCATGGAGAGTTGTCGCTTACTTTTAGCTGACGGAGGCACAGTAAGCTGCCTGGAGATGGCTTGGCTGCGCAAAATTCGCAGTTTTATCACCTCTTGCTGGCGCAAAAATTCCTGTCAACCGGTTCAGCCGACCTGTTTGGAGCGTTATATCAACTCTTTTCGAGTTTACAAAGAGACTATCGTCACTAACTGGCCTCCAGTTTGGGTCGATCATTTGCGCTTTACTCCTAGCTCTTGCGCCGAAGCTTTAAAAATCCATGCTGTCGAAGGGCGCGACTCGCTCTCTCTAGGCTCGATAAAAATTGCCAAAGATTTTTTACGCTTTATCCTTCCTTTAGGCGGCTTGAGCTGGGGCTTAAAGAGGTTCGGTTGCACCTTATGGTATTGGCCCCTGATTTTGCTTACTGGAATAGCCGCTTTCTTGCGCGATCCCCGGCGTACCATAAAAGCTAATCGCAGCCAAGCCCTTTCAGCTTGCGACGGCACAGTTTTGGATGTAGCGATAGTAAAAGATCCCCATCTAGGCGAAGGCCAATGGTTACGCATTGCCACATTTTTATCTATTTTCAATGTCCACATCAACCGCTCGCCCGTTTCAGGTAAAGTAGTCGATCAATTTGACGTCAAAGGTGGCTATGCCAGTGCCAATTTACCTAAAGCCAATCACAACTACTCTACTTACATTATTTTAGAAACTGAGCACGGCCCCGTAGTAGTAGCTCAAAGGGTCGGTTTAATTGCTAGACGTATTTACAATTGGGTCAATCGCGGTGAGTTGCTAGCTCAAGGCGAGCGCTATGGTTTAATTCGCATGGGCTCGCGCACCGACGTCTATTTGCCCTACGATAAGTATCGCTCTTTAGTTAAAGTGGGTGATAAAATTCAAGCTGGCCTAACTCCCATTGCCACTTTAATCCAATCCTAATATAGAGCCTCCACCCCTTTAGAGGCAAAATATCCCAGCAAATATAAGAGAGCCGCCGCTATTATTTTTTAATTGCCACGGCTCTCAAAAAGGTACTTAAAGACCGGTAGAACCGAAACCACCCCGCTCAGTATCCTCTACCCTTGAGCAAATAAGTTCTGTATTCCAGACCTTCTCAAG
Organism: uncultured bacterium; assembly: GCA_934644775.1. Lineage (GTDB taxonomy): Bacteria > Vulcanimicrobiota > Xenobia > Xenobiales > Xenobiaceae > Bruticola. The sequence continues at coordinate 137,715 of CAKUDB010000003.1, forward strand.
CTTTAGTTGAGCCACCCTAGCCCCTTGAGCTAAAGTTATCGGCTCTGAAGATGTATTATGAACGATTACTCCCAACTCTTGGCGATACAAATGATCGATAGTGCCAAAGTGGACGCTTAATCCCTTAAGGGCCAAACCGCTGCGCCCTCTAATTTGGCCTTCCCAACCGGAGGGAAGTTGTAAACGGATCCCCAATTTTAAGGCCACAGTCAGCCCCGGAGCCACTGTAGCTGCTTCCGGTAAGAATAGATCGTAAGCCGCATCGCTAGGAAAGGCTTTGTGGGGAAGTTTCGCCTCATCTCGCATTAGCTCTACCTTTACAGTGCAATCGATCATCTAAAAGGCCTGCCCTTCTAAAAATACTAAAAAAAGACCACCCAACAATTTATCTTCAATTTTTGCTATATTGGGCAGCCGCCTTGGCTTTTTTCGCAAATAGATAAGGCCCTCCTACTTTCCCCCTTTATTTGGAACGGCCAAAGCCTCCAAAGATAAACGGCCTACGATAAGAACCAGATAAAAAATCACAATTTGGCCTTCGGAAAGGGGGAAACAGGCATAAACGGGCATTTTTTCTTGCAACCAGGCGGCCATATTGAGAGAATATTGGCATAAATAATTACAAATTAAGGGTAGAATCTGCCCTATCCCAGGCCAAGCTGACAAAAGTAAAGCGGGAATTATCAAGACAAAAACTGCCTCTAAGGCCGGAACGACTGACAAATTAGCCGCCACAGAAGCGCTGGGAAATTTCTGGAAATAATTTATCAACAGAGGCAATAAAAATAGATTAACAGCTAAAGTTAAACTGAGGGATTGTTTTAAGAAATTGGGCAGAAAGTGAAAATATCTATTGGCTAAGGAAGCCCAACAGATAATACCAAATATAGCTCCAAAGGAAAGTTGAAAGCCAAGATCTTCAATCCAAGAGGGACAGCTTAGTAACATCAGGCTCCAAGCTAAACAAACAGTCCTTTCCAAATGTACCGGACGGCCAACTATTAAGGCTCCTAAGGCTAAAACACCCATAATAAACGCCCTTAATAAGGAAGCTATATAGCCCACAATCCAAACATAAACAGCACATAGAAGGATAGCTCCGCCAGCTCCTAACTTGGCAGAGCGACCACTCCCCACCACAACTAACATAGCCATAGATGCCATTATAGAAAGGTGAAAGCCTGAAGCGGCCGTCATATGGCTTAGGCCTACATCTCTAAATAAAGCCTTAATCTCCTCAGAGAGAAAATCGCTGCAACCTAAAAACATGGCCGCTGCAATTTCCCTACATTGGGGACTAAAAGTAGTTTCAATCTTGTTCTTTATATAAGCTCTAACTGGAGAGCCGTCAGGAATAATATATGACTTAGATTCGCTAATAGCCTTAAAACTGTTGAGCCTAACTAGATGGCGTATACCAACCTGACCTTCGTCCTGGGTATCGTTAATCAAAGGCAAAAGTAAACCGCTAAATTGCAATATTTTCTTCTGACAATTTTGTAAGTGCTTGTCGCTACTTTCAATCCAAAGCAAGTAGCCATTAGACAAACGCAACAGCGCTCTAACCTTCCAAGGTGAAGCATATATTTTTACGATCTGGCCACGCCCTGAAATATGAGTATATTCTAAAGAACGCCACAAGTTAGGCGACACTTCACCGGGAGGAGCTTCATAACGCCAGATTATAAAAAGACCATTTAGCGCCACTACAAGTAAAGCTAAAAAGATCCGCTTGCGCAAACTAGCTAGGGCCAGCAGCGCCCAGAAGCTAACTAGGCCGACTAATAGCAATCCATACAGACTAAACTGCGGCCAAAATTTCAGGCAAAAACCACCACTGATGCCCGCCATACACCATAGAGGCCAGCCATACTTTAAATCACATCCCAAACTTAAAATGCGGCTTAATACTTTCACATTTTAATTATGAGAAAGGGATATTGCCAAGAAAGCTCCCTTTCTGTAGCAAAAATATGGCCAAATTATTAAAAAAAATAGACTACAACACCAATACTAATAGCCAAAGCCTTAACGGCAGCTAAAAGCCTAAAGTTAATGATTTTGCTACAAATTTAGCGATATTTTTTACTTTTCTATGATACACTGTTAAGGAGATGATCAATGTAAACTTTTCCACCAAGCAATATAAAAATGCCGAAGCTCCCCAATGGAGCCAAGCCAAAACAGCCCTCTCCCAAACAAAAGAGAGTCAAACAGTTCAAGATAGTTTGCAACTGACTAGTTCTTTGTCAGCTAACGGCCAACATAGCAGTGACGCCGACCTTTTAGCTAGACGCATTGTCGGCAAGCGCGGCGATCCTTCAGAAGTAAAGATCCTTACCGCTACCCAAGGAAACGACGAGATCAACATCTCCAGAAGCGAAAAGGGCGGAATTACAGTCGATATAAATGGTCGAAGGACCGACTTTACTTCCGAAGAGGCTAAAAAATTGGTTATCGACGGTGGGGAAGGTAACGACAGAATTATCGTTCAGGAAGACGTCCGAGTGCCTTTATTTATTACCGGCGGCCAAGGCAACGACTTTATTCAAGGCGGCTCCGGCAACGATACTATTATTGACAACTACGGTCAAAACGAAATTTACGGCGGCCAGGGCAGCGACACTATTATAGCTGGCGGTCTAGATTTAACCTCCGATGCTCCTCCATTAAAAACTATCGAGGGACACAGCATCAATGGCAATATCATCTCCGGCGGTTTAGGACGCGACTATATCGAAGGGAGTAACAATAACGACTATATTATCGATGAAGGCGGAGGCGGAGTCATTTACGGTTTAGGTGGCGACGACCTTATAACTGTTACTTCCGGCCAAAACTATGTAGACGGCGGTCAGGGCAACGATACTATCAAAGCCGAAGGTGGGCGTAATATGCTCTTTGGCGGACGGGGCGACGATACTATCGAGGTTAAGGGTGGCTCCAATGTTATTGTAGATGGCAGTGGCAGCAATAATATTTCTACAGCCGATAGTTCCAGTTGCGTCTATACTTCCTCATCTACTAAAGTTGCAGCCGGAGCCAACACTTCGGTAGAAGAGACAGTTTCTGTTCCTGTGCCTGAATTTTTCCAGATTAGCGGAGACTCTTCATTTAAAAACCGTGTCACTAGCGATTTAGAAGCCCTTTCTGACATTCCTATCGGCCAAAAAGCCTTCGCGGCTATCGCAGAGACTGGTAAAAAAGTGAATGTATCAGAAACTCCCAGCGGCAACCAATGCAGCTCCGGTGCCGACGGCTATTTTGACCATGAAGACAATAAGCCCAATAGCGGCTCCGACTCTACTATTTATTATAATCGGGCCTCCGTCTCTTTAAATACGGAAGCAGCTTGGCAAGATCGTCCTCCTTTAGTCGGTTTCCACCACGAACTGATGCACTCTTACAATGCAGCTACCGGCACTATGGACAATTGGGCCTACGATCCTTATAACGGAGGCTATGCTACCGGCCCCTTCGGCGTAACTGGTGCCGAATTTCAGGCCGTAGGCTTAGATAGCCACTTGGTAAAAGCCAATCCCGAGGGTCTTTCGGAAAACTCTATGCGTTCTTTCTTAGGCTTAGAGCGTCGGGATCGCTACTAGTTTTAACTCCTTATAACGCGCAAAATGGTTTGCAACTTTCGCAAGATGGTTTGCAACCGTTTTGAGGGACAGTTTATTCAAAAAATAGAGCCGCTCTTCTCTCCATTAAGGTTTATAAAAAACTTAATTTGAGAAAGGCGGCTCTTTTTATAGAAAAAGAACTTCTTTGTATAAAAAAAAGGGCTCCCGACAACTTTACAAAGTTGCCAGAAGCTGCCTAAAAAAACCAAAGGCTCTATTCTAAAAGAGAGACTAAAGGGCCTCTTTAAAAACTCTCTTAGCGCCTAAATAACGAGCAGCGTAATAGGGCTGGCTCAAGCGACTAATGGTGACGCCTTTGCTAGAAGAAGCATGGATAAATTTTCCATCGCCAATATAGATACCCACATGAGAAGGGCCGGGAAGATAAGTTTCAAAGAAGACTAGATCGCCGGGCATTTCCGCTCCAAAAGGCACCTTAACTCCCACACCGTACTGGACATCGGCTGTACGAGGCAAATCGACGCCTGACATTTGATACATTCTCATAGTAAAACCGGAGCAATCGAAAGAGCCGTTACCAGTTCCGCCAAACACGTAAGGCGTTCCTAAATATTTGTGAGCATTATCTATAAGACGCCCATTTACTCCCATACCACCGCGATAAGCTAACTGGCCGCGATGGCGATTACCGGCGCGATTCAACTCGGATACTTCCAACTTTACCAAGCTGGGAGAAGGCAAATCTTTTTCCAATTTGGCCAAAACTTCTCTCTCTTGAGCCTTGGTAATAGCTACATCATCGGGGCTGTTAGGTATGACGATAAAGACGCCGGGCTTAAAACCAGATTGTTTTAATTTGGGATTTACCTTAGTAATTTGCTCGGGGGTGACATTATATCTGGCGGCTACTCTGTCTATAGTATCGTTGTTTCTAATAGAATAGACGACGTCGGCGTGAGCGCTTAGTCCCGCGCCCAGACAGCACAACAAGGAAAAAGCCGCAAAAAACTTAGCTATACGCACAAATAATCTCCAAAACTAGACTCGCGATGGCAGCCATAAAGGGCAATCTTCCGAACTAAGTCTTGTAGCTAAACTTAGCTAAAAAAATAAGCCACAGATAAGCTCAGCTAAAAAACTTAATTCAGTGCGAACTGCAGCCGTTTCCACGGCCCGACGCCACCAGAACAGGGCGAGAGTTCGTTTTTAGCCAAGCTCCTTCCTTCCCTATCTTCTCAGAAAAAAGTAAAAAAATAGCCATTCTTTCTTCTTACGGTGCTTGACATATACAATAGCTAAGCATATACTCTCTATGCGCAAGGCGGGGGTCAAGCGTAGTTCTCGCGAGGATAGCTCAATGGTAGAGCTCCAGCCTTCCAAGCTGGATGTTGCGGGTTCGAGCCCCGTTCCTCGCTCCAAAAGGCCAAATGCTGCATAGGATTTATGCTGAGATAGCTCAGTAGGTAGAGCACGTCCTTGGTAAGGACGAGGTCGACAGTTCGAGCCTGTTTCTCAGCTCCATGCCAAAGCGAAGATCCTGTACAGCATTTAGCACTTACGCTGAGATAGCTCAGTAGGTAGAGCACGTCCTTGGTAAGGACGAGGTCGACAGTTCGAGCCTGTTTCTCAGCTCCAT